>JBIOJO010000001.1:0-174356 GCA_044450965.1 Elusimicrobiota bacterium
GAGCCCCAACGTCTTGCGGCGGAAGTCCACCGCGGAGCCGATGCGTTCCGCGAAGAACGCGTCCGCGTCGAACTTGCCGATGCCGCGCGTCAGCAGGCGCAGCGCGATCAGGCTGCGCGGGTTGTACAGCGCCACGCCGTACGGCGCGTCGTTGCGGTCGTACACGGCGACCATGTCGCCGGGCCGCGCCTTGGGATCCACTTCCCCGAGCATGCGCTTGTAGAGCTGGTGGCCGGAGGCCGCGGAGCGCACGCGCACCCACGGGATCGGGAGATCGTGGGACGCGGGCCGCCCTTTCGGCTTGGGCGGCGGGACGTAGACGGACTCGTCCTCGTCGGCGGCGGGCTTCTGGGGCTCTTCCACGGTGGGACATTGTACCAAGGATGGGGTTGACCCGGGCGCAAATCCTGGTATCCTAGTCTCCATGAAGATATTCCTGGTTTCGGTCGCGCTCATCCTGTCCGCTGCGCGCGCCTTCGCGTCGAACCCCGGCGTCGTGGAAATTCCCGATGCCTCGATCTATTCCCAGGTGCTGGCGATCAGCGACGTCCATGGCATGCGCCCGGCGCTGGACGCGCTGCTGAAGGGGGCCGGCGTGACGGGCGCCGACGGGAAGTGGGCCGCGGGGAACACCTTGCTGGTCGTGGTCGGCGACTCCATCGACAAGGGACCTCAAAGCCTGGAGGTCCTGGACGCTTGGATCGCGCTGACGCCGCAGGCCGCGGCGGCGGGCGGGCGAATCGTCCACGTGCTGGGAAATCACGAGGCGGAGTTCCTGGCCTCGCCCAGCGACTCGCACAAGGCGGCCGAGCTTTACGCGGAGCTTCAGGCGAAGGGCGTGCCCGTGACCGATCTGACGGACGCGTCGAAGCCTTACGGCCGCTTTCTATTGTCCGAGGCGGCGGCGGCCCGCGTCGGCCGCTGGCTGTTCTGCCACGCCGGGCTTTATCCGGGCCCGAATTGGGCCGCGTTCAAGGCGTCGGCGGCCTCCGTTTTGGGCGGGGGAAGCTACGGCGACGATCTTCTCCAGGCCGACGACTCCATCCTGGAGGCCAAGGATTGGTGGAAGGATCCCGCGGCGCGCACGGCGCTTGAGTCCCGGCTCACCGCCGACGGGATGTACGGCCTCGTCCAGGGACATCAGCCGAAGGCCTACGGCTTCCCGAACCGGATCGGCGCGCTGGACGGACGGCGTCTGGTCAAGATCGACGCCGGGATGGCGCCCGAAGCCGGCGCGAACGCGGGCGGCGTTCTGCGCTTCTCGAATCCGGCGCAGATGAACGCCGCCGCGCCGGCCGACATGCAGGCGGTGGGCTCCGACGGCTCCGCCGCGTCCGTCCCCGTCCGCTGACCTAAAAAAGAGCGCCCCCGTTTATCGCGGGGGCGCTCATGCGTCGTCCGGTCCTTTACTGGGCGGCGGGAGCCGGAGCGGCGGGCGCGGCGCTGCCCGCCTCGTCCTTGTTGATCTGATGGCTCACGCGGTTCTCCTGGCGGTTGATCTTCTTCTGCTCCGCCTTCGTGATGTGGCCGCCGTGCTGGGCCGCGTCGCGGCGCTCTTCCTTGCGGATCGCGTGGTCTTCCTTGTGGATCTGCTGAGCCTGGTCCTTGGTCAGCTTGCCGTCCTCGACGCCGTCCTTCGCGCGCTTGTTCTGGTTCTTCAGGCGCTTGTTGACCTCATGACGGCGCGGGTGCTCCTTGTTCCAGTCCTTCTTGCCTTCCTTGGCGCCTTCGGCGAAGGAGGGGGCGGCGAACGCCGCGACGAGGGCCAGCGAGAACAGCCACGTCCACTTGCTCGAGTTCATGTTCGGTCTCCCGGCGCCTCTGGCGCCTATTTATTACTACGGTCGAAGCGAATGCGAGTTCGCGGCCTATTTGCCGCCGTGCTTGAGTTCGTGCCGCTCTTTGCGGTCGGACCGGATGTCGCCGCGGTCCTTCTTGATGTCCTCGTGCTTGGACGCGCGGTCGGTCTTCATCTGATCGCGGATGGCGTCCTTCTTGGTCTTGTAATCGGCGTGGATCTGCTTGATCGCGGCCGCCTTGTCGGCTTTGGACTTCGCGGCGTCGGCCTTGACCGCGGCGACCGCGGCTTTCTCCTGGGCGTCGAAATCCTTGATCTGAGCCCTCTGCGCCGACCAGTCCTGCTTGATGGCCGTCTTGTCGGCGGCGATGGCCTTCTTGTCGGTCCTGATGTCCTGGTTCAGCTTCTTGATTTCGGCGCCTTTCGCGTCGTCGGCGGCGGGCGCCGCGGGCGCGTTGGTGTTCGCGGTCTGCGCGAAGGCCAGTCCGGCGACGAGAAGCAGGGCGGCGGCCAAAGTCGTTTTCATTTGAGTTCTCCTTGAGCGGCACCACTCATACGGTTCGCGCGCGCGAAAGTGCGGTCCGGCCTCAGCCTTTGGGCGGGAGGGGCGCGGCCCAGGCCTCGGCGGCGGCCAGTTTCTCGGGCGATCCGATGTCGTGCCAGGTCCAACGGTCGCCGCGGAACGCGCGGATGTCCGCGCCGGCGGCGGCGAGCCGGAGATAGGTCTTCGTGATGGAGAACACGCCGCTCTCCGTCATCTGATCGAGGACGGCGGGCGAGATCACGTGGATCCCGTCGAAGGGGAGGCGCTTCGCGTCGGGCACCGCGCCCTTGGTCCAGGTCGTCCGTCCCGCTTTCCGGTCGTCGTGACCGACGAACCGTCCCTTGGCGTCGAACAGGTACGACCGGCCGCTCTCGCGCTCTCGAACCGACAAGGTGACCAGGGCCTTCGACTCCAGATGCGCCGCGTACAACGTCTTTAGGTCCAGGTCGGTCAGCACGTCCGCGTTATGCACGAAAAACGGTTCGCGTCCGCGGAGCAGCGCCGCGGCCTTCTTGATGGCTCCGCCCGTGTCGAGCAGCAGATCGTCCTCGCGCGAGACCGAGACCGGAACGGTGTAGCGCCGGGACAGCGCGGCGCAGAATTCGAGCACTTTCCCGGCGTGGTGGTGCGCGTTGACGACGAACGATTTCACCCCGGCGTCCTTCAACCGGATCAAGGTGCGTTCCAACATGGGCACGCCGCCCACGGGAATAAGCGCTTTCGGGATCGTGTCCGTCAGCGGGGCCAGCCGCGAGCCCACGCCGGCCGCCAGGATCATCGCCTTCATTTCGCCGGCCAGGCTTTCTTCTCGCGGTGGCTCACCGTCACGGCGACGCCCTGGTCGCGCAGGTGCTTGGCGAGGCGCTCCGCGCAATACACCGAGCGGTGCTGTCCGCCCGTGCAGCCGAACGCGACGAAGAGATGCGTGAAATTGCGGTGTCCGTAATCCTGGACGGCCTGATCCACCAGCGCGAACGCGGAGCGCGTCCAGCGGTCCACCGGCTCCTCCTTTGAGAGATAGGCGATCACGTCGGCGTCCTGGCCCGTGGACTTGGCGAACTCGGTCTTGCGGCCGGGGTTGGGGAGGCAGCGGCAATCGAAGACGTAGCCTCCGCCGTGGCCTTTATCGTCGCGCGGCATGCCGCCTTTATAAGAGAAGCTTTGGATCTGCACCGTGAGCTTGAGCTTCGCCGCGCCGAACTGCCGTAGCGCCGACGATCCGATCAGGCGCTTGAACACGCCCGACAGCTCCGGCACGTCGATGGGCAGGTTCGAGCTCAGCAGCACGTGCTCGATGTTGCGGATCGCGTACGGGATGCTCTGCAGGAACAGCGGCTTCTTCTCGTGGAAGCCGCGCAGGCCGTAGGCGCCCATGGCCTGCATGATGCGGATGAGGACGAAGCCGGGAAAGAACTTCTTGAACTCGGCCTTGTCCACCTTGGCGTGCTTGCCCGCCTCGCGGATGTAGAGGTCCAGGAGCTCGTCGCGCAGATCGAAGGGCACGTCGGCCTTCGCGTCGTAAAGGAGGGAGGCGATGTCGTACTGCAGCGCGCCGCGGCGTCCGCCCTGGTAGTCGATGAAGTAGGGTTCGCCGTCCTTGAGCATCACGTTGCGCGACTGGAAATCCCGGCACAGGAAGAAATTCCGTTCCGCGGCCAGGAGGTAGTCGGAAAAGACCTGGAAGTCCTCCTCCAGGCGCTCCTCGTGGAACACGACGCCGCCGAGGGTGAGGAAGTAGTATTTGAAGTAGTTCAAGTCCCACAGCATCGATTGCTTATCGAAGCTCTTGCGCGGGTAGCACCAGCGATCGTCGATCGTGCGGCCGGCGACGATCTGGATTTTCGGCAGCCAGCGCACGACGTCCCGGTACGCCGCGACGACGGGCTCGGGGAACCCCTGGGCCGTCCTCTTCTTGCCGAGGAACTGGAACAAAGTCGTGTCGCCCAGGTCTTCCTCTATATAGGCCGTGCCGGTCCGGTCCTCCGCGTAGAATTCCGGGACGGGGATGCCTTCCTTTCGGAAGTGCTTGGAGAATTCGATGAAAGCGCGGTTTTCCTTCACGTCGGCGTTGATCACTCCGACGGCCGTCGTCCCGCCGCCCGCGAGGCGGTAGATCTTCCGGTTCGAGCCCTCGGCGCGGACGGGCGTCAGCGTTTCGGCCGCGCGGCCGAAATGGGTCCGGAACAGCTCCATCACGGGGTCGGTCACCGGCGCATCTTAGCGCTTCGCGCCCCCGCGAGTCCAATTGGGAGGGCGATTTGCGCCGCGCGGCGCGGCCGTGCTATAATAATGACTGGCCAGTCAGTCAGTTTAGGAGAATCATGATTTTCTTGACCCTCGTCGCGGCGCTGTGCGCCGCTTCCGCTGTCCCCGCCTCGGCGGCCGACGTGAAGACCCTGACTTTGGACGAGGCGTATTCCGCGGCCTTGACGCGCAGCGAGGAGATCGCCGAAAAGGGCCAGACCTACGCCCAGGTGACGGCGCAGATCGATGAAATCTGGGCCGAGGTCAAGCCGCGCCTGAACCTGAACGCCAATCACTACTGGCAGGACACGCCCGGGGCGGGGGTGAACTTCCCTCTGCCGTCGAACCAGGACACGGTGGCCTTGAACGGCCACCAGCCGATCTTCGCCGGACTGCGCGACTTCCTGGCCGTGCGCGGGACCAAGGTGCAGAGCGAATCGGCCGAGCTGGCGCTGAAGCGCGCGAAGCAGCTGCTGTACCAGGACGTGGCTGACGCGTACTTGAACCTGCTGCAGAACCGCCGCGAGATCTCCACGCTGGAGGCGCAGGTCAAGCTGACCGACGGCCGCGTCAAGGAGCTGGACAAGTTCGTGGACATCGGCCGCTCGCGCAAGAGCGAGATTTTGGCCGCGCAGTCTCAGCTGGCCCAGAACGAGGCCGATCTGGAGGCGTCTCGCGGCCGCGAGCGCCTGTCGCAGGCGACGCTCCAATTCCTGACGGGCTTGGATCAGGACCTGGCCCCCGCGGAGATCGTCGTTCCGACCGAGGCCGAGGACGCGAAGCCTTTCCTTGAACGGGCGAGGAACCGGCCCGACGTGGAAGCCGCGCGTAAGGATTTCGAGTACGCGGACATCTATGTGACCATGCAGGGGCGCCAGTATCTGCCGACGGTGTTCCTGGACGGCAATTATTACCTGCGGCGGCCGAATAACTTCTCCAAGAACGTCCATTGGGACGCGACGTTGACCGGGCAGCTGCCGATCTACTACGGCGGGCAGATCGGCGCGCAGGTGCGCGAGGCGAAGGCCGCGCGCGGCTTCAAGGAAGCGGCGCTGTCGCTGGCGACGCGCAAAGCGGAGCTGGACGTGCGCTCCGCGCACAGCGATCTGGAGTCGGACCTGTCCATCGTCAAGGCGCTGGAGAAGGCGATGGCCCTGGCCGAGGCGAACGCGAAGGCGCAGGCCGAGGACTACCGCCACGGACAGGTGACCAATATCGACGTGCTGACGAGTCTGACCACCGTGCAGAACACGCGCCTGCGGCTGGACCAGGCGCAGATCCAGGCGTACGACGCCCGGATCAGACTTGAGGTGGCCGCCGGCGGCCCTGGGAGCGTGAAATGAGCCTTTCCGACCTTTCGATCCGTAACCCCGTCTTCGCCTGGATGCTGATGCTGGGCCTCATGGTCTTCGGCTGGATCGGCTTCCACCGTATGGGCGTCAGCCAGCTGCCCGACGTGGACTTCCCGATCGTCAACGTCACCGCGAACTGGGAGAACGCGTCTCCCGACGTCATGGAGACGCAGGTCGCCTCGATCATCGAGGACTCGGTGGCCAGCGTCGAGGGCATCACCAACATCACCTCCTCCTCGCGCCTGGGCGCCACGACGGTCACCATCGAGTTCGATCTCAACCGCAAGATCGACGCCGCGGTGCAGGACGTTCAGAGCCACATCTCCCAGGCCTCCAAGGACCTGCCCAAGGACATGGACCCGCCGATCATCCAGAAGGTCAACCCGGAGGACCAGCCGATCATGTGGCTGGCGCTGAGCGCGACGCCGGGCTCGAACGTATCGTTGTCCGACTTGTGCCGCTACATCAACGAGCATCTGCGGGACGACCTGTCGATGATTCCCGGCGTGGGCAACATCACGCTCGGCGGCTACGTGGACCCCGCCCTGCGGGTGTGGCTGGACGCCGACAAGATGGCCCAAAAGGAGATCACCGTCGAGGACGTGCTGGACGCCATCACCGCCCAGCACGCCGACGTGCCCGCCGGCTGGATCGACACGGCCGACAAGGAGTACAACGTCCGCGTTTACGGCGAGGCGGCGTCTCCCGAGGAATTCTCCAGCCTCCTGATCCCGGCGCGGCGGCGCGGCGGCGCGGTGTACCGCAAGATCCGCTTCTCCGACATCGGCTCGGTCGAGGACGGCCTCAACGACGTGCGCCGCATCTCCCGCTATCAGGGCGACCGCGCGGTGGGCATGGGCATCATCAAGCAGCGCGGCACCAACGCGGTCGCCGTGGCCGACGCCGTGGACAAGAAGATCGCGTCGATGGCCCCGCTGCTGCCGAAGGGCATGCAGATCCGCAAAGTCTTCAGCTCCACTCAGTTCATCAAGGACTCGGTCCGCGAGCTGGACAGCGAGCTGATCCGCTCCGTGATCCTGACCTCGCTGGTCTGCCTGCTGTTCCTGGGCTCCTGGTCGGCGACGTTCAACGTCCTGCTCGCGATCCCGACGTCGATCCTGGGCACGTTCATCGTGCTGTACTTCTGCGGCTTCACCATCAACAGCTTCACCATGCTGGGCCTCTCGCTGGTCGTCGGCATCATCGTGGACGACGCGATCATGGTGCTGGAGAACATCGCGCGCTACCGCGAGGAGGGGTACTCCAAGATGAAGGCGGCTCTCGTCGGCGCGCGGGAGATCACCTCGGCGGCGTTCGCCGCGTCGTTGGCCATCCTGGCGATCTTCATGCCGGTCGTGCTGATGGACGGCATCGTCGGAAAGTTCTTCTTCCAGTTCGGCGTGACGATATCCGTCGCCGTCGCCATCTCCCTGCTGGAGGCGCTGACCATCGCGCCCATGCGCTGCTCCCAGTTCCTGGAGGTCGGCGCGACGAACGCCGTCACGCGGTTCGTGGACCGCGGCATGGACCGCGTCCGCGAGGGCTATCGCGTCACCCTGAACAAATTCCTCGGCCGGCCCGGCACGGTCGTGACCGCGGCCGTCGTCCTGTTCGCCGTGTCGCTGTCGCTGGTCCGTTTCCTCAAGAAGGAATTCATCCCGTCGCAGGACCAGAGCATCTTCCTGGTCAACGTCACTTTACCCCTGGGCGTCTCGATGGAACACACGGACCTGATGTTCAAGGACAAGCTGGAGCCGTGGATGAAGACGCGGCAGGAGTTGGAGCATTATTACTGCGCGATCGGCGGGTTCCAGGGCGGTCAGGTCAACACCGGCATCTTCTTCGTGACGATGAAGGCGCGCGAGGACCGGCCTCTCTTCAACGGACATCGCGAGACCCAGCAGGACTTCATGGGGTTGGTCCGCACCGAGTTCTCGAAGATCCCGGGCCTGGACCGCGTGTCCATCTTGGACATGTCGCAGGCCGGCTTCTCCGCGCAGCGCGGCTATCCGATCCAATTCATGATCCAGGGTCCCGAGTGGGAGAAGCTGGCCGAGTACGGCGCGGAGTTCCGCAAGCGCATGAAGGCGACCGGCCTGATGACGGACGTGGACACGGACTACAATCCGGGCATGCCCGAGATCCAGATCCGTCCGGACCGGCAGAAGGCCGCCGAGCACGGCATCACCGCGCGCTCCATCGGCGACACGATCAACGCGATGATCGGCGGCATCAAGTTCGGCAAGTTCACCCAGCGCGGCAAGCGCTACGACGTGCGCGTGCGCCTGGTGGACAAGGACCGCAACAGCCCCAAGGACGTCGACCGCATCTGGGTGCGCGACCAATTCGGAAACGTCGTGCGCCTGACCGAGGTCATCACCCAGCAGGTCCAGCCGTCCCTGTTCGCGATCTCCCGCTACAACCGCGAGCGCTCGGTCTCGGTGTTCGCGAACCCCGCCCAGGGCAAGTCCCAGGGCGAGGGCCTGCAGGCCGTCCAGACCATGGCCAAGGACATCCTGCCCGAGGGCTATCACATCGTGATGTCGGGCAACGCCCAGCTGTTCAAGGAATCGCAGATGAACATGCTGTTCGTGATGATCATGGGAATCTTCGTCGCGTACATGATCCTGGCCACGCAGTACAACAGCTTCATCCACCCGGTCACCGTGCTGATGGCGCTGCCGTTCAGCGTCACGGGGGCGTTCCTGGGCCTGGCGATCACGCACCAAAGCCTGAACATCTACAGCATGATCGGCCTGGTCCTGCTGATGGGCATCGTGAAGAAGAACTCGATCCTGCTGGTGGACTTCACCAACGAGCGCCGCAAGCACGGCCTGGGCATCCGCGAGGCCCTGCTGGACGCCTGCCCGGTGCGCCTGCGCCCCATCCTGATGACGTCGGCGGCGACCATCGCCGGCGCGACGCCGCAGGCCTTCGCGACGGGGCCCGGCTCCGAGCTGATGGTGCCGATGGCCGTGACGGTCATCGGCGGCGTGCTGGTCTCCACCGTGCTGACCTTGCTGGTGGTGCCGTGCTTCTACGTGCTGATGAGCCGCTTCGAGAACACCACCTCGGACGCGGAGCTGAAGGAAGCGTTGGGCGAACTCGGGGAGTTGAAGGCGGAGAAGGCCGCCGCGGACGCCGTGCACGCCTGACGCGCCCTGGACGGCGCGGCCGGCGATGGTCTATGATCGGGACGTGCCGCGCCCTCGGCGGCCGGGAGAATTTAATATGAAGAAGCTGATGACCGTCGTGTTCGCCGCCGCCTTCGGCGCGGCCCTCGTCCGGGCGCAGGCTCCGGCCAAGCCCGCCGCCGCTCCGGTGCGCGAGTTCAAGACCGTCAACATCGAGGTCAAGGGCAACAAGATCTGGACGCCGTCGTTCTTCGTCGTGAAGAAGGGCGACAAGGTGAAGATCACCTTGATCAATGCCGCGTCCGGCGTTCACGCCTTCGCCATCGACGGCTACCCCGTGGACGTCCAGGTCAACAACGCCGAGGGCGACAAC
Organism: Elusimicrobiota bacterium; assembly: GCA_044450965.1. GTDB lineage: Bacteria > Elusimicrobiota > Elusimicrobia > UBA1565 > UBA9628 > GWA2-66-18. The sequence continues at coordinate 9,446 of JBIOJO010000001.1, forward strand.
ACGAAGGTCGTCGAGTTCACGGCCAACAAGGCCGGAATCTTCCGCATCTTCTGCTCGATGCATGCGGGCCACGTCGGCGGCCAGCTGCTCGTCCTCGAGTAACCTCTCCGGCGGATCGGGCGATCCCTTGAACGCGGATCCCTGTCCCTTGTGCGGCGGTGCGTCTGGCGTTTTCTTGTCCGACGGGGACCGGAATTACCTTCGTTGCGGCTCATGTCTTTTGACCTTCGTGCCGCCGTCCCAGCACGCGGAGCCCGCGCGGGAGAAGGCGCGCTACGCCGAGCACAACAATACTCCCGGGGACCCGGGCTACCGGGGTTTTCTCGATCGTCTTTTGTCCCCGTTGAGCGCCGTGCTGCCTTCCGGCGCCGTGGGGTTGGACTACGGCTGCGGGCCTGGGCCGACCGCTTCCGGAATGATGCGCGAACGCGGATTCTCGATGTTTGATTATGATCCGGCTTTCTTCCCGGACCGCGGCGCGCTTTCGAGCGTCTATGATTTTATCGTTTCTACCGAGGTCCTCGAACATTTGCGCCGTCCCGCTGAGGATTTGGCGCGCCTGGACGGACTTCTTAGGCCGGGCGGGGTCCTCGGCGTCATGACCGGCGTATTGGAGGACGACGCGGCGTTCGTTTCGTGGTGGTACCGGAACGATTTCACTCACATCGCATTCTACCGTCCGGAAACCTTGGCTTGGATCGCGAAGCGCTTCGGCTGGGCGCTGTCGCGGCCTTCCCGCCACGTCGCGCTGTTTCGCAAGACCGCCCGCGAACTCGTATAATTCCCTTATGAATCCACTCCTCTATGTCGTTCTCGGCGTGGTCGTCGGAGCCTTCAGCGGGCTGGTCGGCGTCGGCGGCGGCATTCTAGTGGTTCCGGCCCTGATCTACGGCTTCGGATTCTCCCAGCTCATGGCGCAGGGTACTTCGACCGCGCTCCTGCTTCCGCCCATCGGCATCTTCGCGGCCTACACTTACTGGAAAAGCGGCTACGTGGACGTCCGCGCCGCCGCGCTGATCTGCCTGGGCTTCGCCGTCGGCGGCTACTTCGGCGCGAAGCTGGTGGTCGCCATGCCGAAGGACGCCGTGCGCCGCCTGTTCGGGGGATTTCTGTTCCTGGTCTCCATTAAGATGCTGGCCGGCCGCTGAACGCCGCCGTCCTTGTGTATAATCCGATCCGGAGGACTTCCATGACCATCATCGCCCTGCTCGCCGTGCTTGCCGCGCCGCTCCGCGCCGCCGACCTTCCGCCCGCGATCGCGTCCTTCGATCTGTCGGCGCTGGACCGGACGGCGAATCCGTGCGGCGATTTTTATCAATTCGCCTGCGGCGGCTGGCTGAAGTCCCACCCGATCCCGTCCGACCAATCGCGCTGGGGCCGCTTCAACGAGCTGGCCGAGCGCAACAAGGCCGTCCTGCGCGGCATCTTGGAGAAGGAGGCGGGCGCACCGCGGCTGGCGTCGGACCCCGTCGACCGGCGCCTGGGCGACATGTACTCCGCCTGCGTCGACGAGGACGCGGCCGAGAAGCGGGGCGCCGATCCCCTGAAGGAGGACTTCGCCGCGATCGACGGCATGAAGACGGCCGCCGACCTTCCGGCCGTGCTGGCGCGCCTGCACGCCGAGGGCGTCGGGGCGGCGTTCTCGTTCGATTCCGACCAGGACTACAAGGACGCGACGAAGGTGATCGGCGAGGTGGACCAAAGCGGCCTGAGCCTGCCCGACCGCGATTATTACTTCAAGACCGACGACAAGTCCGTCCGCATCCGCCGCCAGTTCCTGTGGCACGCGACCAAGATGTTCGGTCTGCTGGGCGACGAGCCGAAAACCGCGGCGGCCGAGGCCGACACGGTGATGCGCCTGGAGACCGAGCTGGCGAAAGTCTCCATGGATCGCGTCTCGCGGCGCGACCCCGACAACCTGTACCACAAGATGTCGGCCGCGCAGCTGGCGAAGATCTCGCCCAACTTCGACTGGAACCAGTATTTCGTCCGCACCGAGGCCCCCGCCTCGGCGTGGCTCAACGTGGTCTCGACGGGCTTCGCGTCCGGCTTCTCCGCCCAGATCGCGGCCCAGCCGCTGGCCGACTGGAAGACCTACCTGCGCCTCCACGTGGCCCGCGCGTACGGCTCGTGGCTGTCGAAGGACTTTGTCAACGAGACGTTCGATTTCGCCGGGCGCAAGCTGACCGGCGCCAAGGAGCTCAAGCCGCGCTGGAAGCGCTGCGTGGAGCTGGTGGACGGGACCTTGGGCCACGACCTGGGCCGCCGCTACGTGGAGCTGACCTTCGGCGCGGAGGGCCAGCGCCGCACGGACCAGCTCATCGTCGCGATCCAGAAATCATTGAAGACGGACCTGGAAGGCCTGGACTGGATGACGGCCAAGACCCGGGCCAAGGCGCTGGAGAAGTTCGCCTCGATCACCGACAAGATCGGCGGGCCGAAAAAGTGGCGCGACTACAAGGGCGTGAAGATCGACCGCGCCGACCTGATCGCGTCCATCCGCAGCGCGCAGGATTACGAGACGCGCCGCCGGCTGAACAAGATCGGCAAGCCGGTGGACCGCATGGAGTGGGACATGACCCCGCCCACGGTCAACGCGTACTACAACCCGCAGCTCAACGAGATCGTGTTCCCGGCCGGCATCCTGCAGTCGCCGTTCTTCGACCGCGACGGCGATCAGGCCATCAACCTGGGCGCGATCGGCGTGGTCATCGGCCACGAGCTGACGCACGGCTTCGACGACGAGGGCCGCAAGTTCGACGCCAAGGGAAACCTGTCCGACTGGTGGACGCCCGAGGACGCCGCGAAGTTCGAGACGAAGACCGCCTGCGTGGTGGACCAGTACGGCTCCTACGAGCCCCTCCCCGGCGTGAAGCTCAACGGCAAGCTGACCTTGGGCGAGAACACCGCCGACAACGGCGGCGTGCGCCTGGCGTCCATGGCGCTGGAGGAGCTGAAGAAGTCCGGCTCCGTTCCGGCCGACGTGAACGGCTTCACGCCCGAGCAGCGCCTGTACCTGGGCTTCGCCCAGGTGTGGTGCCAGAACTCCACCGAGGAAAGCCTGCGCATGCTGGCCGCGGTGGATCCGCACTCGGCGGCGCGCTTCCGCGTGATCGGCCCGCTGTCGAACTCGGAGGGCTTCGCGAAGGCGTTCGCGTGCAAGCCGACCGACGCGATGGTGCTGGGCCCGAAGGCCTGCCGGGTCTGGTAGTCCCGGCCCGGGAGCCGTCGCGGCGATGAGCGCATGCCGCCGCTGAGCCGCTACGCGCGGGGCCGGAAGCTCGCGTTCCTGCTTGAGCGGATACGGCCCGGGCATTCCGTGCTGGAAATCGGATCCGGCGACCGCTGGCTGGGCGAGGCGCTCGCCGCGCGCGGCGTCGCCGGCTACCGCAGCTTGGACCTGAAAGGCCCCGCCGACTACGTCGGGGACATCCGCGATTGGAAGCGGCTGGGAATCCCCGCGGCGTCGTTCGATTTCGTGGCGGCGTTCGAGGTCGTCGAGCATGTTCCGTGCTTCGCCGAGATCTTCGCCCTGCTGAAGCCCGGGGGGCACGCGTTTCTCACGTCCCCGGTCCCCCGGTGGGACGGCGTCTGCGGGCTGCTGGAAAGCCTGGGGCTCAGCCAAAAGCGCACCAGCCCTCATGATCATTTGATCGAATTCGAGAAGGTTCCGTTTCTGGAGCCCGTCCTGCTGAAGCGCGTGGGAATCCTTTCGCAATGGGGCTTGTTCCGCAAGCCCGTCGCGCGGTGAGCCGCGAAAAGCTGGCGCTCATCGCGGGCGCCGGCCCGGCCGGCCTCACCTGCGCCTACGAGCTTCTCCGGCAGACCGACTGCCGGGTTCTCGTGCTGGAGTTCGAGACGCAGGTCGGCGGATTGTCGCGCACCGTCCGCCATAACGGAAACCGCATCGATATCGGCGGCCACCGCTTCTTCTCCAAGTCCGACCGGGTGATGGAATGGTGGGCGCACATGCTGCCGTTCGAGATTCCGCGGGAGCTGGCCGGCCATTTGGAATTGGGCTATCAGAACAAGCGCCGGACGCTGGAGACCGCGGGGCTGCCGCGCGCCGCTCCGGACGCCGAGAAGTCGTTTCTCGTGCGCCCGCGGGTGTCGCGCATCTACTTCGACCGGAAATTCTTCGACTATCCGGTCAGCCTGAGCCTTCGGACCCTCCGTCAGCTGGGAGCCGGGCGTCTGGGCGGGATCGCGGCCAGCTATCTCGCCGCGCGCCTGGCCCCCGGCGCGGAACCGCGGAACCTGGAGGAGTTCTTCGTGCAGCGCTTCGGCCGCCGTCTGTACGAGACTTTCTTCAAGAGCTACACCGAGAAGGTCTGGGGCCTGCCCTGCGCGAAGATCAGCGCGCAGTGGGGAGCCCAGCGCGTGAAATCGCTTTCTATGGCCGGAGCGGCGAAGCACGCGCTCGGAAAGGCCTTGGGCTGGACCGGGATCGGCCGGGACACCAGCCTGATCGAACGCTTTCTCTACCCTCACCGGGGACCCGGACAGTTGTGGGAGGAGGCTTCCGACCGCATCCGCGCGATGGGGGGAGAGATCCGTTTTCGCCGGAAGGTTCGGGACGTCGAGTTCGACGGAGAGAACGTCAAGAGCGTGACGATCGAGGACCTGGAGACCGGCGAGATCGTCCGTCAGGAGTGCGACTATCTGGTCTCCACCATGCCGGTCAAGGATTTGATCGCCGGTTTCGGCGGCCGCGTTCCCAGCGATGTCGCCCGCGTCGCCGGCGGGCTCGAGTACCGGGACTTCATCACCGTCGGGCTGTTGGTGGACCGGCTGGAAGTGACGCCGCCGTCCGGGCAGGGGCTGATCCCCGACAATTGGATCTATATCCAGGATCCCGGCGTGATGCTCGGCCGGGTGCAGATCTACAACAACTGGAGCCCGGGGATGGTCGGCGATCCGTCGAAGGTCTGGCTGGGCCTGGAGTATTTCTGCTCCGAGGGCGACGCGCTGTGGAACAAGCCCGACGCGGAGATGATCTCGTTCGCCGCGGACGAGCTGCGGCGCATCGGGTTCATCGGCGCGGGCGCCGTCCTGGACGCGGCGGTGCTGCGCGTGCCCAAGGCGTATCCCGCGTATTGGGGAGAGCACGAGAATTTCGCGGTCGTGAGGGCGTTTCTGGATGGGATTCCGAACTTGTATCCCATCGGCAGGAACGGCATGCACCGCTACAACAACCAGGATCATTCGATGCTGACGGCGATGGCCGCCGTCGATCATATCCGCGGCGCCATCCCCGATAAATCCGCGGTCTGGGCGGTCAACGCCGAAGACGATTATCACGAGGACCGGTCCGGGAAATGATGTCCGCGCGCGCTCGCGAAAGAATCGGCCCGGCCTTGGTCGCCTGCCTGGTCGCGGCCGCCGTCCTGGCCGCCTTCGCCCCCGTCGTGCTCAACGGCGTCCTCAAATGGGACGATTATCTTTTCATCGGCAAGGACCTGCCTCCGCGCGGGCTGCGGGCGGCCTTCGCCTGGTCGTTCGGAGAGCTCCACCTCGGACAGTACGTCCCGCTGGCCGGCCTGAGCCACGCCGCGGATCAATGGGTTTGGGGAGAGAACGCGGGCGGGCATCATCTGACCAGCCTGCTCTGGCACGCCGCCGCGGGCCTGCTTTGGTACGGCTTCTGGTTCCGGCTGCTGACCCGGGCCGGAACGGCGGCGCGCCGGGAGAACGCGGCCTACGCGGCGGCGGCGGCTTCGCTCCTGTTTTGTCTTCACCCGCTGCGCGTGGAGTCCGTCGCGTGGATCGCGGAGCGCCGCGACGTGCTGTGCGGATTTTTCTATGTCGCGGCCTTGCGGCTCTATCTCGAATCCTGCCTGTCCTCGCGGGGGGGCGGACGTTGGCGCGCCGGCGCGCTCGCCTGTTTCGGGCTTTCGCTCCTGTCGAAGGCGGCGGGAGTCACCTTGCCGGCCGCCTTGCTGATCCTCGACGTTTATCCGTTGCGGCGGTTGTCGTCGGATCCGCGGAGATGGGGCGAGCGCTCGCAGCGGACGGTCCTCCTGGAAATAGCTCCGTTCGCCGTGCTGGCGGCGGCCTTCGCCGCCGGAACCGTCGCGGCTCTGCAGCGGCACCGCATGATCGACGAGCTCGCGTCGCTGAGCCTTGGCCAGCGCTTGTCCTGCGCCGCCTACAGCGTGACGTTCTATCTCCGCAAGGAGCTGTGGCCGTTTCCGCTGCTTCCGGTGTACGACATGCCCCTGCCGTTCGAGCCCGCGTCTCCGCGCTTCCTGGCATGGGCCGCCGCCGCCGCCGTGGTCTCCGTCCTGGCCTGGCGTCTGTCCCGGAACCGCCCCGTGCTGGGCGCCGCGTCCGCGCATTACGCCGCGGCCCTGCTTCCCGTCTGCGGGCTGGTCGGCGGCGGGCTTCCTCACCTGGGCGTGGACCGCTTCAGTTATTTTCCCGCTCTGGCTTTTTCGGCGCTGGCCGCGGCGGGCGTGTTCCGGGCATTGTCGCGCCCGCGATGGCGGGCGCCGGTCCTGATCGGAACGGGGCTGCTCCTCACCGCGCTGGGCGCCGCGTCCTGGCGCCGCTGCCTGGATTGGAAGGACGACGAGACGTTTTGGCGCGCGGCTTTGGCGGCCGCGCCCGATCACCGGGAGGCGGCCTTGAACCTGGCCGCGGCTCTCGGCCGGAAAACGCAAACCCCGGAAGCCGTCGCGCTCGCCGAGCGCGCCGCGATCCTCGCGCCCGGCAGCGCCGTGGCGTGGGAGAACGTCGGCGCGGTTCGCCTGTCCCGTTCGCGCTGGGCCGACGCCGAGACCGCCTTCAAAACGGCCGCGAAACTCGATCCCGGGGACGCGAACGCGCGGCGCGGCTGGTCCCGCAGCCTGCTGGGACGGGGCCGCGTGGAGGAGGCCCTGGTGCAGCTGCGCGCCGCGGCGGACGCCGATCCGAAAGACGCCGTCGCGCTCTACGAGCTGGGCAACGCCTGGCTGAGCCTCGGGCGGTCGGCGCCGGCGCGCGCGGCGTTCGTCAAAGCCGCCGCCTTGGATCCGGCGCTGACCGGCGCCCGCGTCAATCTCGGACTCATCGACGAAGGCGGGGGCCGGGACGATCTCGCCGCCGCCGATTACCGCGCCGCGGTCCAGGCCGGGCGCAGTCCGGAGGCGCTGTTCAATTGGGCGAACCTGGAATCGCGCCGGGGGCGTTCCGTCGAGGCGCTCCGCCTCTACGGCGAGGCCCTGCGTCTCGATCCCGGCTTCCGCGACGCCCGCTTCAACCTCGGAAACGAGTTGGCGCGGCGGGGGCGCCTGCGCGAGGCGGCGGCGCGGTACCGGGAGATCCTGAAGCGGCGTCCCGGCGATGCGGCGGCGGCGGAGAACCTGCGGCGCGTGTCCGCGGGACGCTAGCGCGCCGCGAGGCGGGAGAGGCGGGCGCGCACGCCGCCGGCGATGCGCTCCAGTTCCTCGCGGCGGGACGCCAGCTCGTTGCGCGCGTACGCGGCGTGACGCGCGGCCAGCGTGTCGTCGCCCCGGTTCAGCGCGGCGAGCGCGGCGTCGAGATTTTGCGCGGCGACCTGCTTCGCGCCCACGAATCCGCGTCCGGCCCAATCGCGGGCTTCGGCCAGATCCGTCTTCGCGGCGTCGCGGTCCGCCTTCGTGGGCCGCGGTCCGTTGAGGATCAAGGCCCAGCGGTTCAGCGCGCTCTCGCGGGCGAGCACGGCGAGATAGTCCTTTTTGGCGGATTCCAGCGAATGGAACTGGGCGCGGACGGCCTTGTCGGCGCCGTCGTAGGAGACCGCGGCCGGCTCGGCGAGCTTCGGGTGGGGGATCAGGTCCTTGACGGCCAGCGCGCGCTCGGACAGCGCGGTGCCTTCCTCGCCCGCCAGGGCGGCGGCCGCGGCGGCGTGGAGCGCGGCGGCGGCGGCGCGGTGGCGCGCCAGGTGCGAGGCATCCTCGACCGGGGCCTTGCGCAGGACTTCGGCCAGGTCGGCGAAGCGCTCGGCGACCTGGGCGGAACGGCCGTTGCGGGCGTCGCGCGCGGCGGCGTCCAGCTCGGAGTGGGCGTTGCGCCAACGGCGGGACACCACGACGGCGCGGCCGTCTCCGAACACGGCCTCGGCGCGGTCCAGTCCCTCGCGCCAGCCGGACTCGGCGCGGCCGGCGGCGGCGGAGTTGAACGCGCCCACCAAAGACCACAGCGCCGCGTTGCGGCGGAACGCGGGAGCGTTCAGCGGGGCCTGGCCCATCAGCTGGGCCAGGGCGGCGCGCATCTGGAGGGCGTAGATCTCGTTGTTGAGCTCGGCTCGGCGGCGGCTGCCGGCGGCGCGGGCCTCGGGATCGCGCGCGCGTTCCAGGGACTCGCGCTCGGAACGCAGATCCTTCAGGCGCGCGGACAGCTCCTTCCAGTCCGACGGGCCGGCCGGCAACTGCGTCAGGATGCCGCGGAGATCGGCGGCAACGGCGCGCTTGGCGGGGGCCAAAGTCGCGGCGGGAGCTCCGGCTTGGGCCTGATTGTGGACCTGGGCGAGCGCGGCGTAAAGGCGGTCGGCGTCCTTCTGGAGTTCGAAGGCGGCGCGTTCGGAGAGGACGGGCGTCGCGGGCAGAGACGGCAGAGACGAACCGATGGAGGGCGCGGCCAGCGCGGACAGGGCCGGGGCGGAGAAAACCGGCGCCGCGACGGCGGGCACGGAGCGGACCTGGGCGAAGGACGGAACGGCGAGAAGCAGGGCGAGCAGGGCTCGGAAATTGGTCACGAGCCATTTTAGCACCGCCCGGGCCGGCCGCTCTGGGTCCTGCGTCCCCTTCGGAGGGGGGCCGTTCGGTCCGTCACGCGCTCGTGACGCGTCCGTCGAGCCGGGCGCATGGAGAACGCGCGGCTGCCGCCATATACTGGATCCATGGAACAACCCAGGCGCTGGCGCACGATCTGGATCTCCGACATCCACCTCGGCACGAGGGACTGCAAGGCCGCCTTTCTGCTCGAGTTCCTGAAGCACAACGAGTCCGAGACGCTGTATCTGGTGGGCGACGTCATCGACGGCTGGCGCCTGAAGACGTCCTGGCACTACTGGGACCAGCGCCACAACGACGTCGTGCAAAAGATACTGCGCAAGGCTCGCCGCGGCGCGCGGGTCATCCTGGTCCCCGGCAATCACGACGAGGCGTTTCGCGACTTCGACGGCATGCATTTCGGCGGCGTGGAGGTGGCGCTGGAGGCCGTTCATGAGACGGCGGACGGCCGGCGACTGCTGGTGGTCCACGGCGACCAGTTCGACGGGATCGTCCGGCACGCGAAGGCGATCGCCCTGCTCGGGACCTGGACCTACGATGTCGCGCTGCGGGTCAACCATTGGTTCAATCTGGGGCGGAAGCTGGTCGGCCTTCCCTACTGGTCCTTGTCGGCGTACTTGAAGCACAAGGTCAAGAACGCGGTGGAGTTCATCGCCAAGTACGAGGACGAGATGATCGCCGAAACCAAGCGCCGCGGGCTGGACGGCGTGATCTGCGGGCATATCCATCATGCCGAGATCCGGAAGTCCTCGGGCGTGCTTTACTGCAACGACGGGGACTGGGTGGAGAGCTGCACGGCGCTGGTCGAGGATTTCGACGGCGCTTTGAGCATCCTGCATTGGGCCGACGAGCGCCTGAAGCTTCGCGAGGAGGTCGCCGCGTGAAGACCAAGCCGAAGAACATCCTGATCCTGCACGCGTCGGTGGGCGCGGGACACACCCGCGCGGCGAAGGCGGTGGCCGCCGCGCTGGCGCTGGAGGCGCCGGACGCGAGCATCGTCACCGTGGATGTGTTGGATATGTCGAAAGCGCTGTTCAAGCGGGTGTACGGCCAGGGGTATCTGGATCTCGTCGCGAAGGCCCCGAAGCTGTTCGGGATGCTGTTCGAAATGACGGACCGCCAGGCCCGGGGTCGGGCTTACGGCGATAGGCTCCGTCGCGCGGTGTCCCGCTGGGGCGCGAAGGATTTCGTCGCTCTGCTCGAAAAAGGGCGGTGGGATGCCGTGGTCAGCACGCACTTCCTGCCTCCCGAATTGATTTCCGCCCTGCGGCGGGAGGGGCGGTTCGCGGCGCCCCTGCTCACGGTCGTGACCGACTACGACGCGCATCGCATCTGGGTTCACGACGACGAGGCGCGCTACTGCGTGGCCAGTCCGGTCGCGGCCGCGTCCTTGCGGGGCCATGGCGTCCCGGCGGCGTCCATCGAGATCACCGGCATACCCGTGGACCCATCCTTCTCCGTTCCGACCGACCAGGACGCCGCGCGCCGCGCGTTCGGCCTATCCGGAGGATTCCCCGTCGTCGTGCAGTCTGCGGGAGGCCACGGCGTGGGGCCGCTCGAGGATGTCTACCGAGCCTTGCTGGCGTCCACGGTTCCCAGCGAAATCGTGGTCGTCTGCGGCCGGAACGAAGCTGCGAAGAAATCGCTTTCCGCCGTGCGCGTGCCGTCGCGGCACCGCGTGAAGCTCCTTGGATTTACCGACAAGATGCGCGAACTGATGTCCGTCGCCGATCTACTTGTGACCAAACCGGGCGGTCTCACGGTGAGCGAGGCGCTCGCCTGCGGCCTGCCGATGGCGCTGGTGAGCCCTATCCCCGGCCAAGAGGAGCGCAACGCTGATTATCTTCTCGAGCACGGCGCCGCGGTGAAGGCGAACACGCCCGGCGCGTTGACCGCGAAAGTCGAGGAGTTGTTGTCGTCGCCCGCGCGCTTGGACGAGATGCGGCGCAAGGCGAAGAAGCTGGGACGGCCGCGAGCGGCCTTCGCCGTCGCGCGTCAGGCCTTGGAGGCGTCCGGGGGGCGTTTCCAGGCCGCGGCGAGGAGCGACAGCGCGCTCGCCGCGGCGACGGTCCCGGTCCTGACCAGCCACTGGGTCGTGCCCGGGCTCCAGATCAGCCACACGCTGGCGCCCGAGGCCGCGACGGCCGCGTAATAGTCCACCGGAAAGCCGAACAGCTTCAGGCGGAACCAGGGAATCGGCGTGGAGCGGAATTTGGCCAGGCCCCAGGCGGGGTTCCACGCGAACCACTGCAGGTCCCACACCGCGGTCGTGAGCAGGTAGGACGAAGCGCATTTGGCCCACAGCTCGCGCGTGAAGCCCGCGTAGACCAGAGGCAGGTGGAACATCGCGATCAGGAACAGCGACAGCCACAGGTGGTAGCCGGTGACCGCCTTGCCGTTGGTGAGGTTTAGGAACCACTCCGGTTCCCAGCGCCAGGTCGGGAGGCCGACGGCCCAACCTTGGCCGCCCTCGATCTCGATCTCGACCTTGGCGAGAAGCCAGCACAGGGAGAACAGGACGAGTCCCTCGCGCGCCCCCTGAATTTGATCGGCGGTCACGGGTCCATTGTAGATATTTGCGTATGACGGTCGTGCTACAATCGGCCCATGGGGCGCGCGCTGGCGTTGTCGTCGATCCTGCTTCTCGCCGCCTGCGGCCGCGCGCGGCCGCTGCTGCCCGCGCCGGACGCGGGCCTGCCCGAGCTGATGCAGGCGCCGCGTTCCTCGCTCCGGGCGCTGTCGGAGCTGCGCGGACAGGTGGTCGTGATCGATTTCTGGGCGACGTGGTGCCGCCCCTGCGTGGAGACCATCCCGCACATGAACAAGATGGCCGACAAGTTCGCCGGGAAGCCCGTCGTCTTTCTGTCGGTGACCGCGGACGAGCGGGAGAAGGTCGAGCGGTTCCTGCGCGATCATCCGATGAAGCCGTGGATCGGCCTGGACGCCGACGGCGTCATGAGCCGCGCTTTCGGCGTTCGCGAGATCCCGCAGACCTTCGTGATCGATCCTTACGGCCGGATCACTTTGCGCGTCAGTCCGAGCTGGCTGTACGCGTCGGACATCGAGAAGGCGCTGGCCGCCGAGGCGCCGAAGCCGGAGCCGAAGAAAAGCTAGGTCAGTTTTCCTTCAGGATCCAGCAGCCGGCGGGGACGGCCAGCGCGCCGAAGATCACGTACAGGCGCCAGTAAGTCCCGTGGAGCTGCGTCCAGAAGACCGAGGTCGAACCGTGGGTCGTCAGCCACCAGGCGGCGATGCCGAGGGCCAAGGTCAGCGCGGTGCAGCCCAGCATGAGGCCGAGGACCTTCTTCCCGTCCACCTTCCAGTCCGTCATGGTCGCGACGACCGTGGTGCCCAGGAGCGGGCCGTACGTGAAGGCGACCATGCGGAACGCCAGCCACAGCAGGTTGTCCAGGCTGCGCATCAGCAGGGCGAACACGATGAAGAGAATCCCGAAGCCCACGAAGAAGCGTTTGGAGGAGCGGACCAAGGACGCCTCGTCCGCGCCTTTCGAGAAGTACGGCTTGTAGAAGTCCACGGTGAAGGCCGTGGTCAAAGACGCCAGCGCGGAGTCCGAGCTTCCCATCGCCGCCGACGCGACGGCGGCCAGAAGCAGGCCGCGCAGGCCGGGAGGCATGGTGGTGAGGATGAAGCGCGGGAAGATGTGGTCGTTGTCGGTCATCCCCGCGATCAGCGCCGGATGGATCTTCGCGTAGGCGTAGAGGCCCACGCCGATGAACAGGAACAGGCCGGAGATGGGAATGGAGATCAGGCCGGAGATCACCATGCTCCAGCGCGCCTTCTTCTCGTCGTTGCAGGCCAGCAGGCGCTGGACCATGTCCTGATCGGTGCCGTAGGCGGCCGACGAGTTGAAGAAGCCCCAGATCGCCAGGAGGAAGAACAGGCCCAGGTTCTCGGGTTTGAGCAGCTCCAGGAAGTTGAACTTGTCGTACACCGTTCCGTCCGGCTTCACCGCGTGGCGCCCGGCGTCCACGATCGCGCCGAAGCCGCCGGGGACGTGCGCGGCGATATAGAAGAGCGCCACCACGCCTCCGCCGATCAGCAAGGTGAACTGCATCAGGTCGGTCCAGGCGATCGCCCGCCCGCCGCCGGCGGTGGTGTACAGCAGGATCGCGGCCACGGTGGCGATCACGCAGACCGGGAAAGAGAGCGCGCCTCCGCTGACCACCTCGAGAACCTTGGCGATGGCGACGATGCGCACCGTCGAGGCCAAAGTGCGGGTCAGGATGAAGTAGCCGGAGCAGGCGGACCGGACGGTCCGGCCCATCTTGCGCTCGATGGCCTCGTAGATCGAGGTGACCTTGTGCTGCTGGTAGAACGGGAGCAGGACCATGGCGACGAAGATGGAGGCGGCGATGTCGCCGACGTTGCTGAACATGTAGCGGAAGTCTCCGCCGTAGCCCTCGGAGGGCGTGCCGACGAACGTCAGCGCGGAGATGCAGGTGGCCAGGAAGCTGGCCGTCGTGACCAGCCACGGGATCGAGCGTCCCGCCAGGAAGTACTCGTCGGTGGTCTGCGCCTTCTTGCGCGCCGCCCACCAGCCAATCGCGGCCAGCGCCGTGCAGTAGAGAAGGAGAACGGCCGTGTCCAGCGCGCCGAAGCCGCCGCTCATCGGCCCGCCTCGGGAGGGTTCTGCCAGTTCTTCTTCATCTCGCGCTGTCTCCTTATTTCCACTTCGTCCATCAGCTTGCGCCACGACGCCAGGCGCTCCGGCGTCACCGCGCCCGACGCGACGCCTTCCTTCACCGCGCAGCCGGGCTCGCTGTCGTGGAAGCAGTCCTTGAAGCGGCAGGACGCGGCCAAGACGTCGATCTCGTCGAAGGTCTTCGCGATGCCCCGGTCGGCTTCCCAGAACTGCATCTCGCGCATGCCGGGGGTGTCCAATAGGACGCCGCCGCCCGGAAGGAGGAACAGCTCCCGGTGGGTCGTGGTGTGGCGGCCGCGCTCGTCGGAGGCGCGGGTCGCGGCGGTGCGGATGTTCTGCGTTCCCAACAGACGGTTGACCAAGGTGGACTTGCCGACGCCGGAGGTGCCCACGAACCCGATCGTGCGCCCGGGCTTGATCCATTCGCCGAGCGCCTCCAGGCCCGCCCCGGTGGCCGCGCTCAGCGCCATGATCGGAGCGCCCGCGGCCACGGCCTTGGTCTCCGCCAGGTACGGCGCCGGATCGGGGCAGGCGTCCAGCTTGTTGAGCAGGAGCACCGTCTCGGCGCCGCTCTCCCGGCACACCGTCAGGAAGCGCTCCAGGCGGCGCGCGTTGAAATCGTTGTTCAGCGCGGTGATCACGAACACCACGTCCAGATTCGCCGCGATCACCTGCTCGACGATCTTCTCGCCGGCGGCCTTGCGCGAGAGCTTGGCGCGGCGCGGCAGGATGCCGCGGATGGTCATCACGCGCTCGCCGGGAACCGGTTCGACGGCGAGCCAGTCGCCGACGGCGGGAAGCTCGCCGCGGCCGGAGGCGTTGCGGCGCATGGAGCCGGTCGTACGCGCGCCGCGTTCGCCCGCGGCCGTCACGATGCCGAACAGGCCGCGCTGCTCCTCGATGACGCGCGCGGGCAGCAGACCGCTCCCGGGCGCGGCGGCGAAGGCCGCGGCCCAACGTTCATCCCAGCCCCAATCCTCCAATCGCGTCACCCGGCGATTTTAGCAGAACGCGCCGCTTCCGGGGCGTCGCTTGGAATGTCTGTATTTATAGACATTAATAATGGAGCCCGGCGCCGATCCAGGCCTGGACGAAGCCGGAGGTGCCTGCTAATATTCCCAAGGTGAAGAAGATGGCTTGCGTCGGCTGCGGGATGCCCATGGACGCCGTGATCGGCGTCTGCCCGCATTGCCGCCGCCCGAACGACGAGAACGAGATCGAGCTGGCCTCGACCCAGGCGCAGCGCGGCCGCCTCGAGGAGAGGAACCGCTACAAGCGCATCGCCGCGTGGGGCGTGGTGGCGGTGCTGACGACGGGCCTCATTCTGGGCCACAAGGAACTGATGAGCGTCTACGGGGTTTGGAGAGCGCAATTCGACAAGGCGCTGGACCACGCCGCCGACGGCGGGGACGCGGCGCCGGCCGCGCAGATCGGCGTCTCGGCGTCGAGCGGAACCGCGCAGTCCGCCCCGGGGGCGGAAGCCGTGAAGGTCTCCACCGTCATCGCGTATTCTCCGCCGGTGGATCCTCCGATCGGCGAGGAGCAGTGGGGGGTGGCGGGCCGGGCCATCGACCTGAAGACCCTGAAGCCGATCTGGGGCGCGAGACTTACCTTCCAGGTCGCCTCGGGCGGAGGGGGCTTTGACGCCTATACGGACAAGCTGGGGGAGTTCCGCGTCGTCCTGCCCAAGGGCGTGCCGGACGGGTTCACGGTTCACTATTCCACTCCGGGCTATGCGCCGGTGGCGATGTGCGAGAGGGACATCCCTTACTTGACGCTTTCCGCGTCGGACCGGGCGCAGTTGATCGGCATCGCGCTGGAAGGGGACGGCCCTCAATCCCATATCCCCGAGCCCGAAGCGGGGGCCAGCGTGCGGGTGCGTCAGGACCTTTTCTTCGCGCCCCGCGAACGTCAGTAGCCGGCGGTGAAGCGCCCGCGCGGATGCTTGGGCGACTCCAGTTCGTCCAGCAACGCGATCGCGTAGTCCTCCATGGACAGCCGGCTTTGACCGTCGGCTCCGACGATCAGCCGGTCTCCGCCCAGGCGGAACTTGCCGGTGCGCGGCCCCGGTCCGAAGAAGGCGGCGGGCGAGAAGAAGGTCCAGTTCAAGGCCGCCTCGGCGCGCAGGGCGTTCAGGAAGTCTCGGCCGGCCAGGGCCTCGGGCTTGTAGGCCGCGGGAAACTCCGCCGTGTCCACCAGCGCGACCCCCGGAGCGACCTCCAGGCTGCCCGCTCCGCCGACGACGATCAGGCGCTTTACCCCGGACTTCCGTACCGCGCCGATCAGGTTCCTTGGATCGGCGCCTTGAAACCGAGTCGAGCTGACGACGGCGTCGTGCCCCGCGAGAAGCGGCGCGAGCGCCGCGGGATCGCCGGCGTCGCCCCGCGTCGGTGTCAGGCCGGGCTTCGCCGCGGCATTTTCGGGATGGCGGGAGATTCCGGTGACCTCGTGGCCGCGCGTCAGAGCCTCGGCGACGACTCGGGTCCCGACGTTTCCGGTGAAGCCGATCAGGGCGATTTTCATGGATTCCTCAGGGGATCAGGACGATTTTGCCGCGCGCGCCGGACGCCAGCACCGCCTCGTGCGCCTTCGCCGCGTCGGCGAGCGGAAAGCGCGCGCCGATGGCCGGCTTCAGAGCGCCGCTCTTGAGGCCGGGGGCGAGCGACGCGTGCACGATCGAGCGGTCGGAGTCGCTCATGTTCCCCAGGCTCATGCCGAGGACGGAGGCGTCCTTCGTCATCGCCGCTCGCGGGTCGATCTGGACCGGGCCGCGGCTGCCCACGACGACGATGCGCCCTCCGGCGGCGGCCAGCGCCAGGTCGGCGGGCAGGTTCACGTTGGCCAGCATCTCGACGATCACATCGACGCCCTTGCCGCCGTTCAGGCGCAGGATCTCGTCCTGGTAGCCGGAGGCGCGGTGATCCAGCGCGTGATGCGCGCCGAGGGACCGCACGAAGGCCGCGCCCTGGGGGCCGCCTCCGGTGCCGATCACGGTCAGGCCGGCCGCGACGGCGATTTGAACCGCGGCCACGCCCACGCCGCCGCTGGCGCCATGGATCAGGACGGTCTCGCCCTTCTTGGCTCCGGCGCGGTGGAACAGCGCGCGGTGCGCGGTTCCGTACGGCACGCCCAGCGCGGCGCCCTGCTCGAACGACAGGGGCTCCGGAAGCGGGAACGCGCGGGAGAACTCGACGACGGCCTTCTCCGCGTACGCGCCGCCGACGGTTCCGTAGACGTAGACGCGGTCGCCCGGCTTGAAGGACGAAACGCCCGCGCCCACGGACTCGACGACGCCGGCGGCGTCGGTGCCGGGGGTGTACGGAAGCGCCGGTTTGCGCGGATAGATGCCGGCGCGGACGTAGGTTTCGACCGGGTTGACCCCGACCGCCTTGATCGCGACGAGGAGCTGCCCCGCGCCGGGACCCGGCGCGGGGGCTTCCTCGACGCGGAGGACTTCGGGTCCTCCGAAGGCGCGGACGACGATGGCTTTCATGTCTTTAGAGGACTTCGATCACTTCGTCCTTGGTGAAGCGCACTTTCGCCTGCGACGCGGCCATGTCGTCGCTCGCGCGCACGCCCGCCGTCGCCACGACCACGGCGTTGTAGCCCTTCGCGGGCAGGCCCAGGATCTCGTCGTACTTGTCCTTGTCGAACCCCTCCATGGGGCACGCGTCCACGCCCAGCGTCGCGGCCGAGGTGAGGAACACGCCCAGCGCGATGTACACCTGGCGGATCAGCCACGCGGCGACCTTTTCCGGCGGCAAGGAGGCCGAGGCCAGCATCATCTTCTTGTAGCCTTCCAGGGCTTCCTTCGGCAGGCGGCGGACCTCGGAGACGCGCTCGACGAACCGTTCCACGTCGGCCGCGCCGAAGTCCTTCTTGACCGCGAACACGATCAGCTTATCGGCGTCCGTGATCTGGGTCTGCTCCCAGGAGGCGGGTTTCAGCTTCGCGCGCAGGGCGGGGTTGTTCACGACGAAGAACTTCCAGGGCTGGAGGCCGTACGAGGAGGGGGAGAGTAGCAGGGCTTCCTCCAAGGCCGTCCAAGTCGCGGCGGGAATCTTGCCGGCGGGATCGAACTTCTTGACGGCGTAGCGCCGGCGCAGGCTGGCGAGCAGGGCGTCGGGGGTGGCGGCGACGGCGTTGGCGGCGGTGGTGATGCTCATTTGGAACCTCTCCTGTTACATATATGAACGAAAAAAATCACTTGCGGCGCGGCAGGCGGCGCACGACGTCGGCCAAGGTGGAGCGCTTAAGCTCCGGCAGGACCTTGGATTCCACGCGCGCGAAGACCCCGTCCAGGATCTCCTTCATGCGGCAGGCGACCGGGCAGTCGTCGTTGCCCTTCTCCGGCAGGGCGAAGAATCCGCCCTCCTCGACGGCCCGGTAGACGTCGAACAGGCTGACCTTCGCGGCGGGGCGGGATAGGCGGAAGCCGCCCTTGGCCCCATGCGTGGATTCCACGATCCCGGCCCGGGTCAGCTGAGCGAGGAGCCGGCGGATCACGACGGGGTTCGTCGCCACGCTGCCGGCTATTTCACGCGAGTTGTGGCACTGGTCCTCGTGCCAGGCGAGGAGCGCCAGGGCGTGGACCGCGACCGCGAACCGGGAGTTGGCCGCCATAATGTAACCATTATAGTTGCCGATAGCGACATTGTCAAGCCCCGTTTGCTAGGATGGCGCCATGAACGAGCGCTGGATCGCGGCGTCGACGGCTTACCTTAATTCCGCGAAGGCGCGCGAGAGCCTGGAGCGCGACCCGTATTGGCCGAAGTGGGACTCTCCCTGGTGGCATATGACGCTCCTGTTCGAGCTGGACCGCGCCGACGCGATCCCGAAGGAGGCGGCCGAGGCGATGTTCGCCGCGATCCAGTCGAAATACCTGCGATTCTTCCCGAATCCGCGCGAGCCGCTTCCGCCCGGCAAGGACCCCCACCGCGACGCGCCGTGCCACTGCGCCCTGGGCAACATGTATCAGACTTTGGACGCCTGCGGAATCGACCTGGACGGGCGCGCGCCGTGGATGCGCGCCTGGTTCCTCCATTATCAGCTGCCGGACGGCGGCCTCAACTGCGACGAGAAAGCCTATGAGAAGGGCGCGGCGGCCTCGATCCAGTCCACCCTGCCGGCGTTGGAGGCGGTGCTGCGGGTCGCGCGGCCGTTCACTCCCGCCGAGGAGTTGTTCCTGGACCGCGGCGCGGAGTATCTGATCGAACGCCGCCTCGCCTGCCGCCGGCGCGACGGGCGCGTGATGAACGAGGCGTTCCTGAAGGTCGGCTTCCCGCGCTTCTACGATTACGACGTCCTGCGCGGTCTCTCGTTTCTGGCCGCGTGGTCGCGGGCGCGGCGCACGACGGTCCCGCCGGACGCGGTCGCCGGCGTCCTTTCGGCGCTGGCCGCGCGCTTCCCGGACGGGACTATCCGCGTCGAGAAGTCGGGCCTGGCCGCGGAGGGGAGCTTGAACCCGGGCGAGGGCGGCGTCTGGGCGCGCGGCACCGCTTCGGCCTTCCCGCTGCTGGAGTCCGCCCGCCGCGCCGGATCGGACTCCGCGGTCCTGACGAAGCGTTGGGCCGAGGTCCGGGCGGCGTTCGCTCGTCGTTGACGGCGGCTTGCGGAACGACGTATAATATACGCATAGGCGTATATATATGAGACCCGCTCCTAAAATCAACGCGATGTTCCGGGCGTTTTCGGACGAGACCCGCCTGCGCATACTGCACCTGCTCACGCGCGGCGAGCTCTGCGTCTGCGACCTGACGGATATCCTGAAGATGTCCCAGCCGAAAATATCGCGGCATCTGGCGTACCTCCGCCGCGCGGGGCTGGTCAGGGACCGGAAGGACGGACTGTGGCGGCATTACTCCCTAACCGAGGCGAACGGCAAATTTCACGGCGGGCTCATCGGCTGCCTGAAGGGCTGCTTCACCGAGGTGGACGTGCTGCGGAGAGACGTCGAACGCCTGAACAAGCGCCGCAAGGGGAAATCATGCTGAAAAAAGTCCTGTTCCTCTGCACCGGGAATTCCTGCCGCAGCCAGATGGCGGAGGTCCTGCTCAATAAGCTGGGCGAAGGGCGTTTCGAAGCGGTGAGCGCCGGCTCCAAGCCGGCGGGCTACGTCCACCCGTTGGCTTTGAGCCTCTTTCAGGAATTGGGTTTTCCGACGGAAGGGCTGCGCTCAAAGTCCATGGAAGAAATTCGGAACCAAAAGTTTGACGTCGTGATCACGGTGTGCGACCGCGCCAAGGACAACTGCCCCGTGTGGCCCGGCGCCGAGACGATCCATTGGAGCTTTCCCGATCCGGCCGAGGCCGCGGGCTCCGACGCGGAAAAGATGGTCGTCTTTCGGCGAATATTCGGCGAGATCCAGCAGCGCCTGCGTCTTTTCGTCGCGCTTCCGGCGAAAGGCTGATCAGGGTGACTTCCTCCGGAACCGTCGCGCAGCGACTTTCGTTCCTGGACCGCTATCTCACGGCGTGGATTTTCGCCGCCATGCTGCTCGGCGTCGCGCTGGGGCACTTTGTTCCCGGGGTGCCTTCCTTCGTCAACCGTTTCCAGGTCGGGACGACGAACATCCCCATCGCGATCGGTCTGATCCTGATGATGTATCCGCCGCTCGCGAAGGTGAAGTACGAGGAGTTGGGCGACGTGTTCCGGAACAAGAAGATCCTGGCGTTGTCCTTGGTCCAGAATTGGGTCATCGGACCGGCGCTGATGTTCGCCTTGGCGGTTCTTTTTCTGCGCGGCTACCCGGAATACATGACGGGACTTATCCTGATCGGCCTGGCGCGCTGCATCGCGATGGTCATCGTCTGGAACGACCTGGCCGGAGGCGACGCCGAGTACGCGGCCGGACTGGTGGCGTTCAACAGCGTCTTCCAGGTCCTGTTCTTCAGTCTTTACGCGTACGTCTTCATCACCGTGCTGCCTCCTTTGTTCGGCCTGGCGGGGAGCGCGGTGAAGGTGGGCATGTCGGATATAGCGGGGAGCGTCGCGGTATACCTGGGAGTACCGTTCGCCTCGGGCGTGGCGACGCGCTTCGCGCTGGTGAAATCGCAGGGCCGGGAGTGGTACGAGACCCGGTTCATCCCGGTGATCAGCCCCGTCACCTTGATCTCGCTGCTTTTCACCATCGTCGTGATGTTCAGCCTGAAGGGCGACCTCATCGTCCGCATCCCGTTCGACGTGCTGCGGATCGCCGCGCCGCTTCTGGTTTACTTCCTCGTGATGTTCCTGCTGAGCTTCTGGCTGGGACGCAAAGCCGGGGCGGACTACGCGAAGACGGCGACCTTGTCGTTCACGGCGGCCAGCAACAACTTCGAGTTGGCGATCGCGGTGGCCGTGGCCGTGTTCGGCATCAACTCAGGGCAGGCGTTCGCGGCGGTGATCGGACCCTTGGTGGAGGTGCCCGCGTTGATCGGCCTGGTCAACGTTGCTTTGTATTTCCGGAAGCGCTACTTCAGCGAAGCGCGCTGAGGCCGATTCGCCCCTTGAGCTTGTGCAGGACGGTGCCCGCGCACAGCGCCGTCAGGTAGCCGTACGGCGTGAACGCCGCGGTCAGCCCCAGAAGCAGCACCAGAGCGAAGTCCTTCCGGTCTCCCGCCTGGTCGCGGATCAGACCCAGCATGGAGAGCCCCTCGAATCCGAGCAGAACGCCCAGCATCGGCTTCGGAAAGGCCTGCACGACCTGCGTGAACGAGCCGCCGAAGAACAGGCCCAGGATCAGGAACATGCCTCCGTAGATCAGCACCGACCCGCCGGTGCGCGCGCCCAATGCGTAGTGGCCGGCGATGCCGCCTGAGCCGTGGCAGGACGGTACGCCGCCGAAGAGCGGCGCCAGCAGGTTCATGGCCGCGTAGGTGAAGCCGATCTTGCGCACGGACGGAGCGCGGTCGGGGAATAGATCCGAGGAAACCTGGCGCGTGGCCAGAACGGAGTTCGCCAAGGACAGCGGCAGCTGCGGCACGGCGAGGAGGAGAAACCCGCTCAGAGTTTCCGCCGGCGTGGGCGGCGCGAAGGCGGGCAGGTGGAAGCCGAAGCCGCCGGCCAAGGCGCCGAGGTCCAGATTCGTCGCCAGCGCGAACGCCAAGCCGAGCCCGACCACCAGGAGGGCCGGGGGCAGGCGTTCGTCGCCCATCAGCACGACGAGTATCCCCGCGGAAGCCGCGGCGAGCACCCATCCCGCCGCGCCTCCGGCCGGGAGGAACTGGCGCGCGGCCAGGGACGCGAGCTGAAGCCCCAGTCCGCACTGCACGCCGCGAACCACCGCCTTCGGCACGGCGCGCGCGAGAGCGTCCAACAGACCCGTCGCGGTCAGGATCAGCATCATGAGACCGATGCTCAGCCCGGCCCCGGCGATGACGCCGGGCGATAATTTTTGCGCGATGGCGATGGCCGCCATCGCCTTCAGCGGTTCGACCGGCATGGGCATCCGGTAGATCAGCGCGGTGGCGATCTGCAGCGCTCCGGCGACCGCCAGCACGCCGCCGCCGTTCAGGCCGCAGGCCAGGACCAAGCCGACGAGAAGGGGAAAGTCCGTGCCCAGGTCCCCGAACGCGCCCGCCAGCTCGCGCCGGTCGAAGCGCAGAGGAGGGCGGCCGCTCACGCGTTCTTCGACCAGCCTTCCGGGTCGAGCAAAGCCGCGATCGCGCCGTCCAGCTCGTCGAAGTCCACCGGCTTGCGCAGGAAACGGACGCGCGGGTCGGGAGCCGTCTGCGACGCGTACATCAGGGGTTCCACGCCGCTGAGGAACAGCACGGGGAGGAAATGGGTTCGTCCGCCGCCTCGCAGCTCGGTCAGCAGTTGGGTGCCCGTCAGGCGCGGCATCTCGTAGTCGATGATGGCCAGGTCCGGCGCCGTCTTCTCGGCGATTTCGGCGGCGGCCGTGGGATCCCCGCAGCGCGCGACCTGATGGCCGCGGCTCTCCAGGTAGTCGGAGATCACCTGGAGCAAGGTCTCGTCGTCGTCCACCATCAGCACGCGGGCCATGGCGGTATCATAGCAAGCCGCCTCTTGACAAAAAAGCGCCGATGCATTATCCTGACCGAACGGTCAATATAATGCCATGACGAGACGACCCAACATCGAAGCCCGGGCCAAGATTCTTCGCGCCGCTTACGAGCTGTTCGCGACGGAAGGTTATGAGGCGGCCAGCATGGACCGCGTGGCGGAAGCGGCGGGGCTGAAGAAGGCGAACCTGTTTCATTATTACCGGACCAAGGAGGCCCTGGGCGCGGCCGTCATCGCGGAGGCCGCGAAGCGTCATTCGGAGGGGATGCGGGAGCTGTTCTCGGACGCCGCTCAGGATCCGGTGACGACCGTTCGTCTTCTGTTCGACCGCGGGACGGCCGGCATGCGGCAGGACTGCTCGCGCGGTTGCTTTATCGGGAAAATGGGCCAGGAGTTGGACGAGAGCGACACGGCGATGCGTCGCCAACTGTCGCAGTGCCTGGGACGGTGGCGGGAGGACGTGACGGCGTATCTGGACGGCTGGCGCAAGCGCGGCTACTTCCGGGCGGGCTTTAAGGCGGAGGAGGCGGCGGACGGCGTGCTGGCTCTCTATGAAGGAGGAATCCTGATCGCGAAAGTCGTCGAGGATGACGCGCCTCTGGAAAACGCGCGCCGCGCAGCCGTGACGGTGATCGCTTGGTGGAAGAAGTGACTTTTTATTTGGACTTAATGCTGACCATTTGGATGGTTAATATAACCCGGAAGGAGGGCGTATGAACGCTCAAGAAAACGACGGGGCGCTGCTGGACGCGTATTCGCAGACCGTGTCGGAGGTGGCGGCGCGCGCCAGCCCGGCGGTGGTGAAGATCGAAGCGGAGAAGCGCGGGCGCGGCGGCACCGGCTCCGGCTTCGTGTTCACGGCCAACGGCTACATCATGACGAACAGCCACGTGGTGAGCGGGGCGCGGACCTTGGACGTCGTCCTGCACGACGGCCGGCGGTTCGCCGCCGAGGTGGTGGGCGACGATCCGCACACGGACCTGGCGGTGGTGCGCGTCAAAGTGGACGGATTGACGACTTTGCCTCTCGGGGAGTCGAAGTCGCTGAAGCCCGGCCAGCTGGCCGTGGCCATTGGGAATCCGTATGGATTCTCGTACAGCGTCACCGCGGGCGTGATCTCGGCGCTGGGGCGCTCCCTGCGCTCGGAGTCGGGAAGGCTGATGGACGATATCATTCAGACCGACGCGGCGCTGAACCCCGGCAATTCGGGCGGGCCGCTGGTGGACTCCCGCGGGCGGGCGATCGGCGTGAATTCCGCGGTGATCCTGCCGGCGCAGGGCCTGTGCTTCGCCATCCCCATCGATACGGCGAAGTTCGTCGCCGGCCGCCTGATCGAGCACGGACGCATCCGCCGAGGGTTCCTGGGATTAGGCGGGCAGAACGTGGCCGTTCCGAAGGGGCTCGCGAGGAGACTCGGCGTGGAGGCGGAGGCCGCGGTGCTGGTCATCGCGGTCGAACCGGGCGGACCGGCCGCGGAAGCGGGCGTGGAGGAAGGTGATCTGATCATCGGCTTCGACGGCAAGCCGCTGACGGGCATCGACGACCTGCACCGGGCGCTCACCGAGGAGCGCATCGGTCGGGAAAGCCGGGTGACCGTCGTGCGCGAGCACGGCCCGGAGGAGCTGTCCGTGACGCCGAGGGAGGCGGCCGTGAACCGCGAGTAATCTTGCTAGAATCCGGCCGGACCGAGAGGCCCGGCGATGGACGACTCTCAACGGATTCTTGAACTGAAGGAAAGGCGGCCGGGAGCGGTCGAGGCGCTCATCGAAGAGTTCGCCTCGCCGCTCCTGGCGGCCGCCCGTTCGTGGGGCATGTCCTTGCCCGACGCCGAGGAGACCGTCCAGGACGCGCTGGTGGACTTCCTGTCCGCCTTGGACCGCTTCCAGGGCCGCTCCACGCTGAAGACCTTCCTGTTCGGCGTCCTTTTCAACAAGTGCTCGGAGCGCCGGCGCAAGGCGGCGCGGGAGCAGGCCACCGAGGACATCGAGGGGGCCTTCGACGCGCGGTTCGGACTGTTCGGCATCTGGAACTGCCTGCCGCGGGGGCCCGAGGAGGAGGCCGTCAACGACGAGTTGAAGGACTGGCTGGTCCGCTGCGCCGACGGCCTCTCCACGGACCAGCGCGCCGCGTTCCAGATGAAGGTCGTCGACGGCCGGGAAACGGAAGAGGTGTGTAAGATTTTGGGGGTCACGCCCACCAATCTGGGAGTGCTGCTCTTCCGAGCCCGCAACAAGCTCCGGGAGTGCCTCGAGAAAAAGTGGATGAGGCGATGAGAGTGATCCCTTCCTGCGAGGACTTGGCGCGTTCCGTGTCCGACGGCTCCTATGAAGAGGGCCCCTGGCACGCGCGCGTCCGTCTGCGCCTGCACATGATCGCGTGCTGGATCTGCCGCCGCTACACGGCGCAGATCCGCTGGATCGATCAGGCGTCCAAGTCCGTGCTGGCGCCCCCGACGGGCGAGGATCCTGACTTCAAGCGTCGCCTCATCGGGCGCTTGAAGAGTTGACCGAAACCGAACTCCTTCTTTCCTGCTGGGCCGTCCTGGCGATGATTTTCGCGGCGTTGTGGGTGGTCCAGGTGGACGAGCGCGACGCCAGCCACGTGGACGTGGGCTGGGCGGGCGGCTTGGGCCTGACCGCCGCGGCCTGCGCCGTTATCCTGCCCGGAGAGCCGGGCCGGCGGGTCCTGGTCGGGGTCATGGGCGGCGTTTGGTCCCTGCGGTTGGCGGGGCACCTTTACTTCGACCGGGTGCGCGGCAAGCCCGAGGATGGGCGTTACGCGAACCTGCGCGCGTCGTGGGGAGACAAGGCGAACCGGAATTTCTTCTGGTTCTTCCAGGTCCAAGGGCTTCTGGACGTGATTTTGGCGCTGCCGTTCGCCGCCCTTTGCTCCCGCGCCGGTCCGTTGGGGGGCGCGGATTGGGCCGGGGTCGGGATCTGGTTCGTCGCCGTGGGCTGGGAAGCCGCGGCGGATTCCCAATTGGCCGTCTTCCGGGCCGACGCCGCCAACAAAGGAAAGGTCTGCCGTGCCGGTCTCTGGCGCTACAGCCGCCATCCCAACTACTTCTTCGAATGGCTCCATTGGCTGGCCTACGCGGCCATGCTACCGTCGGATTGGCGCGTCTGGGTGTCGCCGGCGCTCATGCTTTACTTCCTGCTCCGCGTGACCGGCATCCCGGCCACGGAGGCCCAGGCGCTCAGAAGCCGCGGCGACGAGTATCGCGATTACCAGCGGACGACGTCCATGTTCGTGCCGTGGTTTTCCGGGGTGTGACCAGACAGGCCTGGCGCGGCTCCCCCGGGAGGAGGTACACTGGGCCATGCGCGTCGCGTACTGCCGTCACGGCTCCGGGGGGTGGCCGGCCCCCGGCGGGCCTCCCGCGGGGTGGGATGTTCCCCTTTTCGAGTGCAGTCTGACGCTGGACGAGAGCCTGCGCGACCAGCCCGTGGACGTCGCCCTTCTGCACATGCCCGACGATCCGCGTCCGCTGAGCGAGATGCTGTCGCGTCTCCGGGTGGCCGCGCCGGGTCTGCCCATCGTCATCGCGGCCGCGGCCGATCAGGAGGCGGAGGCCGCCGCGGCCGTC
The DNA here is from genome assembly GCA_044450965.1 of Elusimicrobiota bacterium. Classification (GTDB taxonomy): domain Bacteria; phylum Elusimicrobiota; class Elusimicrobia; order UBA1565; family UBA9628; genus GWA2-66-18. The sequence continues at coordinate 35,454 of JBIOJO010000001.1, forward strand.
CTGGGCGGCGCGGTGGATTACTGGCTGGACAGCATGAGCGCCCTGCGTCTGCGCACGTCGCTGGAACAGGCCGTCCAGCGCCGCCGGACCAGCGCCACCCAACTGGCGCGCGATGAGGCGTTGGAGCGGGTGGACGACGCCGTGGTCGTGACGGACGTGGACGAGCGCATCGTTTACTGGAATCAAGCCGCCTCGCGGCTGTACGGCTACGCGTACGCCGACGTGGTCGGGCGCCTGCTGCCGGAGACGCTGATCCCTTTGTGGCTGGATTCGGAGACCCGGCTGAAGGCGTGGCGCACTTTGGCGGCGCGCGGCCTTTGGCTGGGCGAGACCACCCACGCGCGGGGGGACGGCCCGCCCGTCCGCGTCGAAGTGGAGCTGTCCCAGGTGCGCGACGGGCGCGGCAAGCGCGCCGGCATCCTGCTGGTCTCGCGTCCCGCCGGGCGCGCGGCGCCCGCGCCCGCGGCGGCGTCCGCCGCCCGGGACCCGCGCGACGCGCGCGCGTTCTTCGAGCGCATTCTGAACTCCGTCGCGGATCCGATCTTCGTGAAGGACCGCGAGTCCCGGATGATATTGGTCAACGACGCGCTGTGCGCGCTGACCGGCCGGACGCGCGAGGAGATTCTGGGCCGCACGGACCGGGACTTCGTGCCCGTGGAACAAGCCGAAGTTTTCGAGCGCCAGGACAAGCTGGTCTTCGAGACGGGTCTGGAGAACGTCAACGAGGAGCTGATCACGGACGCAAAGGGCATGACGCACGTCCTGGTGACGAAAAAGACCATCGCCCGCGACGCCGACGGCCGGCCCATCCTGGTCGGGGTGATCCGCGACGTGACCGCGATGAGCAAGACCATGGACGACCTGAAGCGGAGCCAGGAGCAGCTGCGTCACGCGCAGAAGCTGGAGGCCGTGGGCCGTCTGGCGGGCGGGGTGGCGCACGACTTCAATAATATTTTGACCGCGATCGTGGGCTGCGCGGGCCTTCTGCTGGACGGTCTGCCGCCGGGGCATCCGTCGCGGGAGGAAGCCGAGGAAATCCGGCGCGCCGGGGAACAGGCTTCGGCGCTGACGCGTCAGCTTCTCACCTTCTCCCGGCGCGAGCAGGGCTTGGCGCGCGTGGTGGACCTACGCGAGGTCTTCGGGGGCATGCGCAAGATGCTGCAGCGCTTGCTGCCCGCCGACATCGAGCTGGAGTTGGGGGTTCCCGACAAGCTGGGCGCGATCCGGATCGATCCGGGGCACGCCGAGCAGGTCCTGCTGAACCTGGTGGTCAACGCGGGCGACGCCATGCCCGACGGGGGGCAAGTGTCCGTCGTTCTGCGCGACGAGCCGCAGGGCGGAGGCGGGCTTTCCGGGCCCTGCGTGAGCTTGACGGTGACGGACACGGGCGTGGGCATGGACGACGGGACGCGCGGGAAAGTTTTCGATCCGTTCTTCACGACGAAATCCCAGGGCACGGGCCTGGGTCTGGCAACCGTGCGGGACGTCGTCGCGCAAAGCGGCGGGGCGGTGGTCGTCGAGAGCGCCCCCGCGCGGGGGTCGACTTTCCGTGTTTTCTGGCCGCGCTGCGAGGAAAAGCCGGAGGCGGCTTCGGGCGCGTCGGTTCCGTCCGGGCGCGGCGCTCCGCGCCGGGCGAACATCCTGGTGGTCGAGGACGACGACGCGGTGCGGCGCTTCGCGGTCCGCAGCCTGGAGCGCGCGGGCTACGACGTGCTCACGGCGGCCGACGGCGCCGAGGCCATGCGGATCAGCGATTCGCACGAGGGGCTGTTCGACGTGTTGATCGTGGACGTGGTCCTGCCCCGCGGGCGCGGGACGGAGGTGGCAACGCGCCTGCGCGCGCGGCAGCCGACGGCCCAGGTCCTGTTCGTGTCCGGCTATCGGACCGAGGAGTCGTCTTTGCCCCGGCCGCCGAACGGTCGGGCGTTCTTCCTCCAGAAGCCATTCACTGGGGCGGTCCTGGCCGAGCGGGTGCACGAGCTGGTGTCGTCGGCGCGGCCGTAACGGCATCAAGTCGGCCGGCGGCCGGATCAGCCTTCGACGGGACCGCGGCGGATCGACCGCCGCTTAGCCTCGCTCGCGGCTAAAGGCGGAATCACGGATAGGACGCCGTCTTCGCTCGAAATCCCGCCGAAGGCTGAACCGGCCGCCGATTCGCGTCATGCGCGGGCGCGACTCTTCGCGCGAAGAGTTCTACATGCCTGGCATTGATTAGCGATTTCCGTGAGCACTTCGGCTACCAATGGTACATTTCGGCGATTTACGCAGACCGTCGGGCGCCGCGTTTACCAGAGTCCATCCAAACCAGCGCCGCGGTCGGCTGAACCGAATGGTTATGTAGCGGCTCCATTTCATGGTCCGGTTACCCCTTCAGATTTCCCGCCCTGCGCTTTGAAAGCGCAGCGATCCTGCATGCCCTGGTAGCGGGCTTTAAGGGCGTCGTCGGCGGTGCCCGTTCGCAGGCGGTCGAATTCGATGTTCACTACCCGGAGGTCCGCCCCGTGGAGGATGCCGCGATCCATGCAGTCGCAGAACTGGGGACACGTCGTCACGGTCGGATTCGACTTTAGGCACGCGTCGACGCAACTGCTGTGGAGGCCCGTGGCGAACGCGGTTGCGTCGGAGCAACGATGATACAGTCCCACGATCAGGCGGCTCAGCGTGACGCCGACGAACACAGAAAGTAAGGCCGGCAGCAGGCGGCGCGTCATCGAGGCAGGATCTTTCGGCGTAGCGACTGAAATCTGATCTTCGAAACCCTTAACGTTATCCTTGAGTGCCTGCACGAAGATTTCCAAAGAGGGTTTATCGAACGGGGCAAGCGCAATCGACACAAGGTTTTTGTTTCCCCGGACACTTATTTCCAGCGATGGGCTGGTTCTAAAACACCGGCACACACTCACGATATCGGTGAATTGATACTCTGAGCGTCTAAGGAAGAATCTCTCTAGGTATATTGCCTTCTCGGTCATGCCTAGTTTTAGGGACGAGAGATAGAGCCAGACGGCGATTGGGAGGGCCCAAGCGAAATAAATCTGGGGAGTGAAAATTAGCGGCAAATGTTTTATGAAAGACAATGCCGCTGCAAAGATGGCAGGCCCGCCAAAAAGAATTCCGAACAGCAAGTATGATGCTACGCCAGGTCGCACATGTTTATTCATTCAAAATATTGTTTCTGGCCACATAACGCTGAGGATCTGCCGCCGAGGCAATATGCGTCCAACCATACGAGGCCGCGGTCGGCAGAATCCGATGGTTAGCGGGAGGAGTTGCGCTCCCGCTACTTCGACTCATAATCTGTCGGCGGTCGCTGATCATTTTTATTCGTGTCACATCCGTACGTCTGCCAAGCCATTAATCCAAAGATGTACATGAGACCCGCATCAAGGAGAACAGCCAATGCGGTCACTAGCGGTGAATAATATTCGGATAAGGTCCTCGTTAACACTACCATGAAAATGAAGAAAATCAGGAGATGCAGGATCGAGGACCACGCCAATGAAAATCGTCGCTCTGTGGTGGAATATCGCTTCGTGATCTGAACCGTTGATTCGTCGGGTTGATTTTGGAGGCGAGCCAATGCCTTTCGTCGTTCTGACCAAAACGATGCAACGATGAGAAGCTGCCCGCCGACCGGCCAGAAACCCGCAGTCGCAGACTGAATCGTCATTTGCGATGTGCCTGTTCTCGGGGTACGCGTGCCTTGGTCATTTTCCCATCCTTCCCGCTAACTTTCAATTCGACTGATCCGTATAACTCGGAGCCGCGAATGAGTCATTTCGCGAATTGTAACAGGGATATCAGCGCTTTGCCATGGATGCGGGGCCGGCGAAGAGGCGGGAAAGGCCGACCGGAGCGGTCGGCCTAATTCGGGAAGCGATGGGGTTTTGTCAGCGGGCCGCGGCGCGGCGCAGGCGGTCCATGACGGCGCGGCCGACGCCGAGGTCCGGGACGGTCTCGACGTACAAGGTCCGCACGCCCGCGATTTCGGCGTCCCTCATGGCGGCGAACAGTTCGCGCGCGTAGGCGGCGACGCCGCCCGGAACCCGGCGCGCGAAATTCGGCCGCGCGCCCTTCCAGACGGAGCGATGGACCAGGCCGTCGCGGCGTTCGATTCCGACGAAGCCCTTGCGGACCAAGGACGGCGGAATCAATACGACGGCGCACGAAGGCGCGTAATGGCGGTGCCGGGTTCCCGGCGCGGCGGGCGCGCCCCGGCCGGGGGCGGCGACGGCGGCGCCCGCCGCGCGGGCGATGGCTTCGGCCGGAATGGTTCCGGGGCGAAGAAGGACGGGGCGCAGGCCGCGGGCGTCCACGATGGCCGACTCCAGCCCTTTCCGGCACGGACCGCCGTCCAGGATCAGCGGCACGCGTCCGCGCAGGTCTTTCAAAACGTGCGCGGCGGTAGTGGGGCTGGGACGGCCGGAACGGTTGGCGGAGGGGGCGGCGATGGGTTCGCCCAAAGCGCGGATCAGCGCCAGCGCGGCCGGGTGGCTGGGGCAGCGCACGGCGACGGTCCGGCGGCCGCCGGTGACGGAGGAAGGCACGGCGGCCGTTTTTTCCAGGACCAAGGTCAGAGGGCCGGGCCAGAACGCGGCCATCAGACGCCGCGCCAACGGCGTCACTCGCTTCGCCACGCGGCCCAGCATGACCGTGCCGTCGACATGGACGATCAACGGGTTGTCCGACGGACGGCCTTTGGCCCGGTACACGCGCCGCGCGGCGGCGCCGTCGAAGGCGCGGGCGCCCAGCCCGTAGACGGTTTCGGTGGGGAAGGCCACCAGGCCTCCGCCGCGGAGTATTTCGACGGCGGCCGCGACGCCTTTCGCTCCGGCCGGGAGGATACGGGTGCGCGGCGTCTTGGTCATCGGGGGGATTATATCGTTTTGGAGGCGGCGGCTTGTCCGGCGTTCATCATATGTCGTATCGTGCGGACGTGACGAAGCGTGCGGCCACCGACGAACTCATCTTCAAGATCAAGGCCGACTTTCTCAAGTCGCTGGCTCACCCCGTGCGGCTGGGGGTCATCGAGTACCTGAAGAAGTCCGAGGCCTCGGTCGGACAGATGGTCAAGGATTTGGGCGTGGAGCAGTCGGCCCTCTCCAAGCATCTCGCCATACTTCGGCAGTCCGGCATCCTGACCTCGCGCCAGGAAAAGGTCACGGTGTATTACTCCATCCGCGATCGCGACATCTTCCACGTCCTCCGGCCCATCGCCGAGATCCTGCGCAAGAAGCTGCAGGAGAGCCGCGCCGTTCTGGACCGCCTGGGACGGGTTTAGGCCCGCGAGCCGTCGTCCTTCAGCCGCCCCAGGAGCCGCAGCAGCCCGTCCAGGATCGTGACCGGGTGCGGCGGACAGCCCGGGATGAACAGATCCACGGGAACCACGGAGGAGGCGCCGTTGAGGACCTCCGGCGAATCGATATAGGGCCCGCCGCTGATGCCGCAGGCCCCCACCGCGATCACCAGCTTCGGCGCGGGCATGGCGTCGTAGGCCAGGCGCAGCGCCGCTTCCATGTTGCGCGTCACCGGACCCGTGATCACCAGGGCGTCCGCGTGGCGGGGGGACGCCACGAATTGGATGCCGAAGCGGCCCAGGTCGAAGACCACGTTGCCCAGCGCCGTCAGCTCCGCCTCGCAGCCGCTGCAGCCGCCCGCGCTGACCTGGCGCAGCTTGAGGGAACGGCCGAAGACGCGGAGCATCTCGGCGTCCAGCGCGTTCGCCAGCTTTATCTCGTCGGAGAACACGCTCAAATCCGCGCGGGAGGTGGCGGCCAACCGGTGGTCCTTCGTGAAGGTCACCGCGCCCTCCGGGCAGGCGGCGGTGCATTCCGTGCAGAACAGGCAACGGCCCATGTCCAAGGTCAGCTTCCCCAGGGGCTGTTCGATCGCCCGCGTCGGGCAGGCGTCGAGGCAGGCCTTGCAGCCGGCGGGGCACAGCTCCGGGCGCAGCTCGGGCCGGCCGCGGAAGCGCTCCGGCAGGCCGGGGTCGCCGTCCGGGAAGTCCGAGGTCCGGTAGCCCTGCTTCAGCCGGTTCTTGAAGATGTCGAACATCAGAGGTCGTGCCCCGCGTAGGACAGATTGAAGCTCTTGTTGCAGACCGGAAAGTCCGAGATCTCGCCGCCGCGCATGGCCATCGCCAGCGCCATCCAGTTGTGGAACGACGGATCGACGACCTTGTACCAGTCGAACCGGCCGCCGCGGCCGGACTTGACGATATGGCACGTCTCCCCGCGCCAGCCTTCGACCAGCGTGACGGCCAGCCGGTCGGGCGCCGGCGGCCCGCAGGGGGCCGAGATCGCGCCTTGCGGCAGCCCGGAGATCGCCGCGGCCAGGAATTCCAGCGAGCGCTGCGTCTCCAGCCGGCGCATCATCGCGCGCGCGTAGACGTCGCCGGTGTCCAGCTTGATGGCGGGGATGTGCCGGAAGCGGTAGAAACCGTGGGCGTGATCCTGCCGGACGTCGCGGTCCAACCCGCTGGCCCGGGCCGCCAGGCCCACCACGCCCAAGTCGCGGCACGCGCCTTCGGAGACCGTCCCCGTGTCCTCCAGGCGCCCCAGCACCGAGGGCTCCCCGAAGAACATATCCCCCACTTCCGCGACGTGGACGGCGGCGCGCTTGACCACGGCCAGCATCTCGTCCCGCATCCCGGGCGGGAGGTCGAACGCGACGCCGCCGGGCTTGAGCAGGCTCTTCCCGTAGCGATTGCCGGACATCGTCATCAGCATGTTGAGGAAATCCCCGCGCAGGCGGCCGAAATACGCCGTCGCGGGCAGGAAGCCGATGTCGTTGCTGATCGCTCCCAGGTCGCCGATGTGGTTGGCGACGCGTTCGGTTTCCAGCGCGATCGCGCGGATCGCCTCCGCGCGCAGCGGCGCGGCGGCGTCGGCCAGGGCCTCCCGCGCCGCGCAGTGCGCCCAGGAATGCGCGACGGCGGAGTCCCCGCAGATCGACTCGGCCACGGCCAGCGACCGCGCGTCGGGGCCGCCGCGCAGGAGCGCCTCGGCGCCGCGGTGCTGGTAGCCCAGCTGGATTTCCAGATGATGCACGGTCTCGCCGTGGCACTGGAAGCGGAAATGACCGGGCTCGATGATGCCGGCGTGGATGGGCCCCACGGCCACTTCGTGGACCTCGGCCCCGTCCTCCCGGAAGAACGCCGCGCCGTCGGCCGGGCCGCGCACCGGCTTCAGCCAGGGATGGCCTTCCGGCACGATTCCCGTCGACTCGAAAATCTCGCGCTCGAAGAGATGCGCCTGGGGCAGCTCGGGGGTCAGGGAGCGGTAGCGCGCCGCGGGCTGCGACGCCGCGAGGAACAGCTTGCCCCCGGCGTCGTCGGCCAGCACGGCCAGGAGCCCGCCGGGCGTTCCGGGCGGGGCCGCGGAGACGAGCGCGCACAGGCGATGGCCGGCCCCCGCCGCTTTGAGCACGGCCGCGCGGAATTCCTCGACCGGAACGGCGGGGACGCGGGCCCAGTCCAGGGAGTCGCCGTTGCGCATCGACGCGAACCGGGAGGTGGGGCTCATGACGGCGCTCCATTGAGCAGCTTCGTCGCGTCGGCCAGCGCTCCGGTCAGCCAGCCCGGCAGCCACAGCCCCAGCCCCAGGACGGCGATCGCGAAGACCAAGGGCGCGGCGACCATCATGGGGGAATCCCCGCGGGACGGCGGCTCGTTTTCGGTCCGCGGCGCGCCGTAGACGACCGCCAGGACGGTCGTCGCCATGCCGATGAAGACCACGCCGAGCAGTCCCGCCATCCCGGCGGCGACGCCGAAGCGTCCGCCGTCCACCGCGGCGCGCAGCATCGAGAATTCGCTGACGAACGGGCCGAACGGCGGCGACCCCGTGATCGCCACGAAGCCCAGCAGGAAGAGCGTGGCCGAGGCCGGGACGCGCCGCAGCGCGCCGTGGGCGTGGTCCATCGTCTTGCCGCCGAACTCGCGGTGGATGTTCCCGGCGCTCAGGAAGAGGACGCCCTTGGTCAGGCCGTTGTTGATGAAGTGCAGCAGAGCGGCGTACGTGCCGGCGGGCCCCAGACCCACGCCCAAAGCCAGCAGGCCCATGTGCTCCACGCTGGAGTAGGCGAGCATGCGCTTGAAGTCGCGCTGGCCGACGACGAACACCGCGGCCGTCGCCATGGAGAGAAGCCCCATGAGGAGGAGGAGCCCGCGGGCGAAGTCCGCCAGGCCCGCGGCGGCGCAGATCTGGAACACCCGGAGTATGCCCAGGAAGGCGGAGCTGGTGAGGACGGCCGCCAGGATCGCGCCGGCCACGCCGGGCGCCTCGCCGTAGGCGTCGGGCTTCCAGGAGTGAAGCGGAGCCAGGCCCATCTTGGTGCCGTAGCCGACCAGCATGAAGATGAAGGCGCCCTTGAGCCAGGGCTGGGAAAGCCCGCCGGCGTGCGCGACCAGGACGTCCAGCAGCAGCGAGCCGCCGGGAACCGCCGACGGAAGCGCCGAGAGCGCCAGGAAGAACGTCCCCAGGAGGGCGAGGCCGATGCCGAGCGAGCCCATCATCAGGTACTTCCACACCGCCTCCAGCGACCTCTTGTTGCGGTTGAAGTGCACGAGCGGACCCGCGGCCAAGGTTCCCGTCTCCATGCCGACCCACAGCAGCCCCATGTGCCGGCTCATGCACACCAAGGTGACCGCCGCCAGGATGAAGGCCAGGCAGGCCGTGAACAGCCGGTTGTTGCGGTCCGCGCGCAGCCGGAGGTACTCGAGACAGTAGATGGAGCACACGAGCATCACGGCGCTGACCAAGCTGAGGAAGAGGAGCCCCAGGGAGTCGAGGCCCACCCAGCCGTTGGCCGCCGGCGGGGGGGGATTGCGCCAGCAGGCGAAGACGAGGGCGGCGTGGACGGCGAACGCCGCGGGCAGCAGCGCGGGGCGCCAGCGGTCGCTGTCCACGGCCAGCGCGACCAGCCCGGCGACGAGCGGCACGGCGACGAGGAGAAGGTAGATCACGCGTCCTCGTTGAGGTTCGTCAGCTTCGCGGTGCTGATCGAGTCGAATTCGCGCGCGATGTGGTGGATCACGATGCCCATGACGAACGCCGCGACGAAGACGTCCAGCAGCACGCCCAGCTCGATGAGCCACGGCATCTCGTAGGAGATCGCCAGCCCGAAGATGTAGATGCCGTTCTCGAAGACCAGATAGCCGATCACCTGGCTGACGGCCTTCACGCGGCTGACCATCATCAGCATCCCCATCATGACCGTGGCCAGGGACACCGGAACCAGCAGCCCCGACCGGAGCCCGGCGGGCACCGGCAGGCGGTCCGCCAGGACGAAGGCCACGCCGATCAGCCCCGCTCCGAGCAGCAAGGAAGGCGTGAACCCCACCAGGGGCTCCACCTCGCGCCGGATCTTGACCTCGCGGATCGCGTGCAGGAGAATCCTGGGGATCAGGATTCCTTTCAGCGCGATCATGCCCGCCGCGATGAGCAGCGCGTGCGGCTCCAAGCCCCGTTCGTGGATGGTCAAGGTCAGCAGGGCCAGAGCCACGCTTTGAAGCGCGACGATTTTGACGCTGCCCGTCAGCGACGAGGACCCGAGCAGGTAGAGGCTCAGGAAGACCGTCGCGGCGAGCAACAGCTGGGAAAGTTGTTCCATGGTCAGCGCAAAGTCAGGAGAAGTCCGAACGCCGCGGCGCAGATCGAGGCGACCAGGAGCTGCGGCACGCGCGAAAGCCGCAGCCGGGCCATGCCCGATTCCACCAAGCCGATCGCGACCGCCGCCGCGAAAGCGCCGAGCGCCAGGGAGCCCCAGGCGCCGAGGCCCGGGATCTCCGGCACGACGAGACGCGCGAGCAGGATCGACATGAGCGCGAGCTTCAGGGCGGCCCCGTGCAGGATGAACGCCAGGTCCGGGCCGCTGTGGTCCAGAACCATCACCTCGTGGATCATCGTGAGCTCCAGATGGGTGCTGGGATCGTCCACCGGGATGCGCGAGTTCTCGGCCAGGAGCACCACGAACAGGCTGCCGGCGGCCAGGATGGCGCCCGCCGCGGAATTCGGTCCCGGGTGCGGCGCGAACATGCCCGCCAGGGAGAGGCTTCCCGCCTGGCGCGCCAGGCTGGCGAAGGTCAGGATCAGCGCGGGTTCGGCCAGGCTGGAGAACGCCACCTCGCGGCTGGAGCCCATGCCCTCGAAGCTGGAGCCGGTGTCCAGCGCGGCCGCGACCGTCGCGAACCGGCCCAGCGCGAACAGGTAAGCGAACAGGATGGCGTCGCCGTTGAAGGAGACGAGCGGCGCGCCCCCCAGCGGGACCAAAGCCGCCGCGGTCAGGATCGCGGCCAACGTCGCGACGGGGCCGAGGCGGAACGTCGCGGTCGTCGTCGCGCTGTAAACGGCGCCTTTACGGAGGAGCTTGACGACGTCGTGGAGCGTCTGCAGGACGGGCGGCCCCTTGCGCCCGGCGACGGCCGCCTTCGTCTTGGCGACGATTCCCAGCAGAACGTGCGGGACGATCAGCGCCGCCGCCAGATACGATAGGATCGAGATCAGAGTTTCCATAAGAGGACGGCGACCAGGAACGCCGAGACGTAGAAGAGATAGACCTGAAGGCGCCCGTGCTGGAGGCGCCGCGGGGCGGCCAGCCAACCGTCGAACCGGGCCGTCAGCGCCGGCAGCCAGCGGTCGAGCACCGGGTCCGGGGTCCGGCTGGAGAAAGAGGCCCGCGCCGGCCAGTAGCCGGAGGGGGGCTGGACCTGTTCTTCGGAGTTCAGAAGTCCGGCGAGCACCCGCGCGGCCGGTTGGGGATAGGAGGAGCCCGAGTACTGCATCCGCGCGGTCGGGGCGGTGAAGCCGCAGCTCCACGTGGGGCCGGACGAGACCGTCCGACCGCGGAGCAGGGACGCCCGGAAGAGATACAGCACGCCGCTGACGATCCACACCCCCCCGCCGAGGAGTCCGACGACGCCGAGCAGGCGCGACCACTCCTCGAAATGATCCGCGACGGCGGACGGCGCCACGCGGGCGACGTCGGCCGCGGCGGCGACCGCGGCGGACAGAGCCGCGCCCGGGAAAAGGCCCACGCCGACGCAAAGCGCGGCCAGGACGGCCATCGGCGCCAGCATGATGGGCGAGGGGTCCACGGCGTCGCGCGCGCCCTGGGAGCGGGGCTGGCCGAGGCAGACCAAGCCGTAGAACTTGGTCAGCGCGATCACCGCGAGCGCGCCCGCCAGCGCCAGGACCGCGGCGGACGGGGCGGTCAGGCGGATGTCGCGGCCCGGGCCGGGCCGCAGCAGCCACGCGTAGATCAGCCATTCGCCGACGAAGCCGTTGAACGGGGGCAGGCCGCAGATGGCCGCGGCTCCGACGGCCGTGAATCCGCAGGTCCAGGGCATGCGCTTCTGCAGGCCGCCGCAGGCCTCGATGTCGCGCGTGCCGACCGCTTGATAGATGGCGCCGGCCGAGAGGAACAGCAGCGGCTTGAAGATCCCGTGGTTGAGCGTGTGGAGGATCGCGCCCGCGAAGCCGAGCACGGCCAGCGCGGCGCTGCCGGACGCCGCGCCGTAGCAGCCCAGGCCCAGGGCCGCCAGGATGATGCCGACGTTCTCGATGCTGCTGTAGGCGAGCAGGCGCTTGAAATCGCGCTGGACGAGCGCGAACATGATGCCGAAGACGGCGGTGGCCAGGCCCAGTCCGACCAGCGCCGAGGCGAAGGTCGTCGTCACCGGCCCGATCAACGAGAACAGCCGCAGCAGGCCGTAAAGGCCCATCTCGATCAGCGCGCCCGACATGGCGGCCGACGCGTGGCTGGGCGCGGCGGGGTGCGCTTCCTGCAGCCAGATGTGGAGCGGCAGAAGCCCGGCCTTCAGACCGAAGCCGGTCAGCGCCAGCAGCACGATCCCGGCGCGCGCCGCGGGCGAAAACGGCGGCGCGGCGGCGAAGGCGCTGAACTCCAGGGAGCCGGCGTGGCGTCCCAACAACGCGAACAGGCAAAGCAGGAGGAGCGTTCCCACGTGGGTGCACACGAGATAAAGGAGGCCGGCCTTGCGGACTTCCGCCTTGTCGTGTTCGCTGGAGACCAGCCCGAAGGCCGCCAGCGCCATGGTTTCCCAGGCGGCCATGAAGAGCAGGGCGTTGCGCGAGCACACCAGGAGCATCATCGACCCGGTCAGGACCAGGAAGAAAAAGCGCGCGGGCAGCGCCGGAACGTGGCCGCGGGACGCGGAGAGGTAGCCCTCGCCGTAAACGCCCGCGCAGACGCAGACCAGGATCACGAGTAGCAGGAAACAGGCCGACAACGCGTCGATGCCGATGTGGAAGACGGCGCCGGGCAGGAGCCAGGGCCAGATCAGGTCGGGGACGGGCCGGCCGGCGAGAACGCGCCAGGCCAGCAGGCCTCCGGCCGCCCCCGCGGCGGCCAGCGCCGCGACGACCAGAGCGCGCGCGAGCCGGTCGCGGCGAAAAGAGAGGCACGAGCCGATCGCGGCGACGCCCAGCGCTCCAATCGCGGCCAGAAGCAGGATCACGCGAGCTCCCGCAGGCGGGCCAGCAGTTCCGGGGCGGGCGCGCGCGCGCGCAGGAGGCTCCGGAACGCCTCGTCGTGGAGCGACCGGGAGATTTTCGACAGCAGGCTGAGGTGGACGCGGATGGTGGGGGTCACCAGCGCGAAGAGGGTGTGGACCGGACGCCCGTCGGCCGAGCCGAAATCGACGGGCTTCTCCAGGAAGCACAAGGTCAGGACCGGCCGGTCCACGGGGAAGACCAGGGGATTGCGCGCGTGCGGGATGGCGATGCCGTCGCTGACCGCCGTCGAGCCCAGAGCCTCGCGCGCCGACAGCACCTCCGCGGCGAGCGCCTTGTCCCGGGAGGAGGCCAGCGGCAGGCGCTCGGCGACCGCGGTCATCGCGGACTTCAGGTCTTCGCCGGGGACGTGATAATGGATGTTCCCTTCCAGGAGCGGCGCGAGCTCGGGCGCCGCGACGGCTGCGGCCGGCTGGAACAGGGCCGCGGTGGGAAGGCCCCGGTGGCCGGCCCATTCCAGCAGGTCCACGCGGTTGAAGCGGTAGCGGCCGTTGATCGCGTAGGCGGTCAGGCCCTCGCCGTCGACCCAGCGCGACAGGGTCGACTCCGAGACTTTCAGGATCCCGGCGGCTTCGCGCAGGCTCAGGTCCATAGTCGTTCCGGCGTATCCTACCAATAATCGCGCGCGGAGGCTCGAATCTAAATATATTCTAATATGATGTATAATTCATATATAAATGTACCGTAGCCGTCTCGATCAATATCCGAAGCGCCGGGCCATCCTGCACTGGTTTCTCCTCAGCTTCAACGGCGGCTGCATCAACGCCGGGGCGTTCCTCACCACCGGCCGCTTCGTCACCCACGTCACCGGCTTCGCGACGCTTTTCGGCGTGAACCTGGCCAACCGCGACGTCGACCTGGCCATCAGCATGCTGTCCGTCCCGGTGTTCTTCCTGTTGGGGGCGATGATCGCGGGCCTGCTGATCGACGGCTCGATCCACCGTAAACAGCTGCCCCATTACGACTACGTGATGGGATTGTGCTCGCTCTGCCTTTTTACGGCGGGCCTCGTCGGGCGATTCGACCGGTTCGGCTCGTTGGGCCTTCCGTTTCATCTGGACGGGCAGTACCCGTTGCTCGCTCTCCTCTGCCTCGCCAGCGGGCTCCAGAACGGCGCGCTGACGACCTCTTCCGGCAGTTCGGTCCGGACCACGCACATGACGGGCCTGACGACCGACCTGGGCTTGGGGATCGCCCTGATGCTGACCTACACGCCGCACGACGACGTCTACCGCCGGGAGCGGGTCGCCAACCTCCTGAGGCTGGGCACGGTGCTCTCGTTCATCGTCGGGTCGGAGGTCGGCGCCATTCTGTTCATCGGCCTGGGCTACCGGGGCTTCCTCATCTCGTCCGCGATCGCCGCGTACGCCGCCTGGCACGGACGGCTGTTCAAGCACGCGGCGCATCGCCCGGACGGATTCGCCCTCAGCGACGTGCCGAAGCTGACCTAGCACGGTCTCGAACGGTTGACCGGACGCGCGCGGGGCGGTATACTGCGCGCGTCGGGGAGGGAACATGTTCGAAAGCGCCGAACTGGGCCGGTCCGTGGAGAAGAAGGAATACGAGAAGCGCCAGCGGGTCTTGCGGGCCGATCTGCTCAAGACCCAGCACGCCTTGGCCGCGACCAAATACCGCCTCGTCCTGCTCATCGGCGGGGTGGAGGGCGGCGGCAAAACCGAAGTCGCGCGGCTGCTCACCGGCTGGATGGACGCCCGCGGCCTGCAGGTCGAGGCCTACGGCGATCCTTCGGAGGAAGAAAACGAGCGGCCGGAGTATTGGCGTTACTGGCGCACTCTCCCGGCGTCGGGCCACGGGGAAATCCTAGTCGGCACCTGGTACACCCGTCCGATCGTCCTTCGCGCGCTGAAGGAGATCGGGCACGGGGAGTTCGAGGAGGCTCTCGACCGCGTCGTCGCCTTCGAGTCCATGCTGGTGCGCGAGAAGACCGTCCTGGTCAAGATCTGGCTTCACCTGTCGAAAAAAGAGCAGCGCCGCCGCCTGCGCGATCTGGAGAAGAATCCCGCGACGGCCTGGCGGGTGAGCAAACGCGACTGGCGCTTCGCGAAGAACTACGACCGCTTCCGCCAAGCGTCGGAGGACGCGCTGGCCAAAACCGGGACCGCCGACGCGCCTTGGACCGTCGTGGAGGCGACGGACCGCCGCTACCGCGATCTGACCGCGGGGGAAACCGTGCTGGCCGCGCTGAAGGAGGCGTTGAAACGGGCCGCTCAGCCCGAGACCGCGCCCGTTCCGGATCGGCCGAAGCCGCCGAAAATCTCCGTCCTGTCGAAGCTGGATCTGACGAAGACGCTGGACGAGAAGGAATACGAGCGCAAGCTGGAGAAGCAGCGGGCGCGCGTGGCGACGTTCAGCCGCGCCCTGCATAAGAACGGGCGCTCGTTGATCTGCGCCTTCGAAGGGGTGGACGCCGCCGGAAAGGGCGGCGCCATCCGCCGCCTGATCGAACCGTTCGATCCGCGCAACGTGCGGGTGATGCCTGTCGCCGCGCCGACCGACGAGGAGCGCGCCCGCCCGTACCTGTGGCGTTTCTGGCGCGAGCTGCCGCGCGTGGGCCACGCGACCATCTACGACCGGACCTGGTACGGCCGCGTCCTGGTCGAACGGGTGGAGGGCTTCTGCGCGACCGCGGATTGGAAGCGCGCCTACAACGAGATCAACGCGTTCGAGGAGGAGTTGTCCGAGTCCGGCGTCATCGTCTGCAAGTTCTGGCTGCAGATCAGCGCCGAGGAGCAGTTGAAGCGCTTCAAAGACCGGGTCAAGACGCCTTTCAAGCAGTACAAGCTCACCGAGGAAGACTGGCGAAACCGCGGAAAGTGGGACGCCTACCAGACCTCGGCGGTCGAGATGATCGAGAAGACCAGCCTGCCGTACGCGCCCTGGGCGCTGGTCGAGGCGGTGGACAAGAAATGGGCGCGCGTGAAGGTGCTGAAGACCGTGGCCGACCGTCTGGAAGAAGAGCTGGGCTGAAACGAGGTACAATAGGGGCCCATGAACGACAAAAAGACGCCGCATTACGAGTGGTTCGCGCTGGGCGACATCAACGGATTCTTCGGCCTGGCGTTCGACAACATGACGAACCTATCGTTCCTGGCCGGCATATTGATCTTCGCGTTCGGCTTCCCGGCCGACATCGTGTACACGAAGATGTTCCCGGGCACGGCCATCGGCGTGATGTTCGGCGACTTCGTCTACACCTGGATGGCGTTCCGGCTGGCGAAGCGGACCAAGAACCCGACGGTCACGGCCATGCCGCTCGGCCTGGACGCCCCGTCCACCATCGGCGTGGCGCTGGCGGTCCTGGGGCCGGCGTTCCTGGCCATGAAGGGCTCCGGCATGAGCGAGCACGACGCCGGCATGATGACGTGGTACATCGGCATGGCCACCATGGTCTTCATCGGCATCTTCAAATTGATCTTCTCGTTCTTCGGCGCGTGGGTGCAGAAGGTGGTGCCGCAGGCCGGTCTTCTCGGTTCCCTGGCCGGAATCGGCTTGGGCCTCATCGGATTCATCCCGTTGCTTGATATCTTCGGCGCTCCCATCGTCGGCATGATCGCCCTCGGGATCATCTTCTATACGTTGGTCGCCGGCATCCGCCTGCCCAAGAATTTCCCCGGCGTGCTGGCGTCCATCATCGTGGGCACCGGTCTCTATTATGTTTTGGCCCCGCATGGCTGGGCGGGCGGCACGTACACGCCCCCGTCGGCGACCTTGCACTTCGGCTTCCCGTGGCCCACATTGGATTTCCTCAAGGGAATCGGCCCGGCGCTGAAATTCCTGCCCATCGCCCTGCCCTTCGGCCTGCTGACGGTGATCGGCGGCATCAACGTGACGGAGTCCGCCCGCGTGGCCGGCGACGACTTCAACACGCGCGACATCCTGCTCACCGAGGCGGTGGCCACCCTCATCGCCGGCGTCTGCGGCGGCGTCGCCCAATCCACGCCGTACATCGGCCAGCCCGCGTACAAGCAGATGGGCAGCCGCGCGGGCTACACCTTGCTGACGGGCCTGTTCATCGGCCTGGGCGGAATGTTGGGCTACGTGGGCTGGATGGTGGAGATCATCCCGCGCGCGGTCATCGCGCCGATCCTGATCTTCGTCGGTCTGGACATCATGTGCCAGGCCTTCCTGGCTTGTCCGGCCAAGCACGCGCCCGCCGTGGCCTTCGCCTACTTCCCAACGCTTGCGCGTTTGCTTCAAATCAAGTTCTCCAACCCGTCCGTGGTCCCCACGGAGAACTTCAACAAGCTGATGACGGAGCCGGGCCGCTCCTTGCCCGAGATGCTTGTGATCGTCGCGCTGGGCAACGGCTTCATCCTGACCGGAATGCTGTGGGGCGCCTTCCTGGCCAAGCTGATCGATCGCCAGCTGAAGGCGGCCTCGGCGTATCTCTGGATACTGGCGGGCTTCACCTTCGTGGGCATCATCCACTCCGCCATCCCCGACGGCAGCATGTACTGGCCCTGGACCTTGCCCTATCCGGCGAACCAGGTCCCGTTCCAGTTCACGGCCGGTTACGCCGCGCTCGCGGTGATGATCTTCCTGCTGTCCTTCACGAAGGGCAGCAAGGAAGCGGGCGTTTCCCACGGACATTAATCAACCGCTGATCTAAGCGCCATTCGTTGACAGGAAGACCCTCCCCGCAAGGGAGGGTCTTTTTAGTTTATGGAACAAATTCACACCTTCATCCGTACGGTTGTTGACGAAACCCCAGGGCGGGGTTATAGTGATGAAAATCCGAGATGTCATCGCGCTCATTCGTAAGGACGGCTGGCGGCTCGTTCGCTTGAAGGGCAGCCATCGGTACGCTGAACAGCATCTACAAACAAGCGGGACTGAAATGAACAAGTATCTCGTCGTTATCGAGCGGGCAGGAAGCAACTTCTCCGCTTTCTGCCCGGATCTTCCTGGGTGCGTCGCCACGGGGAAGACCCGCGTGGAGGCGAACAAGAACCTGCGCCAAGCCATCGCTCTGCACCTGGATGGCCTCCAAGAGGACGGCGTGACACCGCCTCATCCTCATTCGTCGGCACGTTATGTCCGCGTCAAAGTTCGGAAACCAGCTCGCCGCGCTGCCGTTCACTCCTAACCCAAGAGCCGTCAACCGCATTATCGGCCTGATGTGCCGGCGTAATCACGGGCACCGAAAGAAGAAATATATCGGGGTTATTCGCGTTCGTGATCCGCGGGCGACATCGGGCCGATAATTGAAGGCGCCGGAGGGCCTAGGCCTCTTGCTTGGCGCCCCCGGGTCGTTCGGCTCATGACGCGTTCCGCGGCCATCGGTATCCTCTTCCTTATGAAGAGAATGTTCTCGCTGGTCCTGGCGCTCGCCGCCGCGGTCTCGCCGGTCTCCGCCCAGCTGTATCGGCCCGTCGCGGCTCCGTCCGCCGGAGCCATGGGAGCCTCGGCCTCCGCCGCGGCCGCCGTCGGTCCCGCCCTCGATTTCACCCGCACCCCGGCGCAGCTGCGCACGGATTATCTCACCGCGACCGCGACGCTTGACGCCTCCCTGGCCGCCATCGTGGCGCTGCCTCCGGAGCAGGCGACCTTCGCCAACACCATCAAGGCGTACGAGCAGGCCACCGCCACGTGGGCGCGGGCGATCCGTCCCATCGGTTTCTTGACGGCCGTCGCCCCGGACCCGGTTTTGCGCGCCGCCGCGCAGGAGCTGGACAAGGAAAGCGACGCCTACGGCGTGGCGCTGGGCGCGCGCGAGGACATCTACAAGGCCGTGGAGGCCGCGGCCGCCAAGACCGAGGACCTGGACGACGCCGACAAGCGCCTGCGCGACGACACCGTGCGCGATATGCGCGCCAGCGGCTTCGGACTTTCACCGGAGAAGCGCGCGAAGCTCCAGGCCATGCAGAACCGGCTTAACGAATTGGGCGCGAACTTCAGCAAGAATCTCAACGAGAAGAAGGACACATTGGACGTCGGTCCCGAGGCCCTGCGCGGCCTGCCCGACGGCATGGTGCGCACGCTCGAGGAGACGCGTTCCGCCGACGGCGTCTATCACATCCCCGTGGACGGCCCCAATTACACCGCCTTCATGCGCTACGCGGAAAGCGACCCGCACCGCAAGGCCATGCTGATGAAGTACCAGAACCGCGGCGGACAGGAGAACGTGGACATTCTGCGCGAGACTTTGGGCCTGCGCCGCGACGTCGCGCAGATGCTGGGCTACAAGAGCTATCCCGAAATGGCGCTCAAGGGCCGCATGGCGGAGACGCCGGAGAAGGTCCTCGCCTTCCTGAACCGCGTGAAGGACACCGTTTTGGGACGCGCCCGTCAGGACATGGCCGACCTGTTGGCGGTCAAGCGCCAGACCGATCCGGCCGCGACCGAGGTCACTCCGTGGGAGCGCGGCTATCTGAGCCGCCAGCTGCGCCAGCAGCGCTATGACTTCGATCCCCAGCAGGCCCGCCCGTATTTTCCGGTGGACCGCGTCGCGCAGGGGACGATGAACGTCTATCAGAAGACCCTGGGAGTGAGCTTCCGCGAGATCAAAGACGCGAAGACCTGGGCCCCGGGAGTCCGTCTGTTCGAGATCTCCGACGCCAAGTCGGGAACGCGCATCGGCCATTTCTACCTGGACCTGACCCCGCGCGACGGCAAGCGCGGCCATCCGTCCGCGTTCTCCGTCGTCTCCGGCCGCGTCCGTGAGGACGGCGCCTACGAGGAGCCGGTCTCCGCGATGGTGGCCGACTTCACGCCCGCCGCGCCGGGGCAGCCCCAGCTGCTGTCGCACGACGAGGTGGAGACCTTCTTCCACGAGTTCGGCCATTTGATGCACCAGACTTTGACGAACGCGCGCTACTCGTCCTACTCCGGCTCGTCCGTGGCCCGGGACTTCGTCGAGGCGCCCTCTCAGATGCTGGAGAACTTCGTCTGGGAGCGCTCCGTCATCGACGAGCTCTCGGGGCATTTCCAGACCGGCGACAAGCTTCCAGACGAGTTGTTCCGCAAGATGGTGTCCGCCCGCAACTTCCAGGACGGCGCGGCGTACGCGGGCCAGGTCGCCTTGGCCATGGGCGACATGATCCTGCACACCGACGTGCCGCAGGACGTCTCCGGCGTGTTCAACCGGATCATGGAGGAGATGACGGGCGTGAAGGTCGTGCCCGGAACCAACTTCGTGGCCGGCTTCGGCCACCTGTTCGGCTACGCGGCGGGCTACTACGGCTACCTGTGGTCCAAGGTGTTCGCCGAGGACATCTACACCTTCTTCAAGGCCGACGGCGTCATCTCGCCTTCGGTCGGCGCGCGCTACCGCCGCGAGATCCTGGAGTGGGGCTCCCAGCGCAAGGAGATGGACTCCCTGCGCGCCTTCGAGGGGCGCGAGCCAAGCGAGGACGCCTTCATGCGCGAGCTGCGCGGCGAGCCGGGAGCCTAACGGCTCTCGAAACGGGCGTCGTGCAGGGCGGTCACGCGCTTGAGGAGGGCGTTGAAGACCTCGGCGTGGCGGGCTTGTTCCTTGGCCGCGCACGGGACGCCGCCGCAGTCGGGGACCTTGGGCTCCAGCTGGACCATCAGCTTGGATAACGAGGAGAGAATCCCGTTCCTCTCCAGTTCCAGGGTCGACGCCTGCTTCGTCTTGATCGTGACCAGTTCGTCCCGCGTCTTGTCCGTCGTCGGCGCGTAGGACGCGGGAAAGAACTTGCTCTGGTCGATCGCTTCCATGACGGCCAGCTGCGAATCGGCCATGCTCGCCATGTGATCGAAGGGGACGGCCTTCCCGTCCTTCTTCAGGGCCGCTTGGCGGTCCCGCAGGCTCGCGGCCGACGCCATGGGCAGCAGGAGCGCCACGGCCGTCGAGGAGCGCGGCGGATGGGCCTGCAGGAGAGTCTTGAAGCAGGCCTCGGAGCCGACCGTCTTCTCCTTCTGGCAGAGCGGCGCGGATCCGTACTCGAGCTGCCGGCTCATCACGCGGAGCTGTGAACACTCGCGGCCGACGTCCAGAAGGTAGGTTCCCGTGAGAGGATATCCCTTCGACTTCACGCCCTGGGCCTGGGTGATGACGCCGGCGCAGGTCTCTCCGAATTTCTTGTCGTTGTCGGCGTGCGCCGGGGCGGCGAGCGCCGCGGCCGCGCAGATGAGGAGAAGCCCGGGTCGGTTCATCGAATTTCTCAGGGAACGAGCATTCCGGCGATGCAGCCGGTCATGAAGCTGGCCAGCGAGCCGCCCAGCAGCGCGTAGAAGCCCAGCCGCGCCACGTCCGCCTTGCGCGACGGGGCCAGCACGCCCAGTCCGCCGATCTGGATGGCGATGGACAGGAAGTTGGCGAAGCCGCACAGCGCGTGGATGCCGATCATGAAGGAGCGGCGCTCCATGGGGGCGGTCATGTTCGCGGCGGCCCACTGCGACATGTGCACGTAGGCCACGAACTCGTTGAGGACGGTCTTCTCGCCGATCAGCTGGCCGATGATGGCGCAGTCCTTCCAGGGCACGCCCATGATCCAGGCCAGCGGGGACAGCATCCAGCCCAGCACGGTTTCAAGGCCGACCAGCGGATGTCCGAACCAGCCGAACACCACGTGGAAGCCGCCGTTGACCATGGCCAGCAGCGACATGAACGCGATCAGCATGGCGGCCACGTTGAAGGCCAGGTGGATGCCCGTGGTGGCGCCGTTGGCGGCGGCCTCGAAGACGTTGGCGGAGCTTTCGTGGTATTCCAGCTTCACCGTGCCCAAGGTCTTGGGTTTGCCCGTCTCCGGGATCAGCATCTTGGTCATCAGCAGGGCGGCGGGGGCTTCCATCATGCAGGCGGCCAGGATCTGGCCGGCGGCGTCGGGGAAATAAGGCTTGAGCAGGCCGGCGTACACCACCATGACGCCGCTGGCGATGGTCGCCATGCCGGCCACCATCAAGCAGAGTAGTTCGGATTCGGTCATCGCCTCGATATAGGGCTTGATCAGAATCGGGGCTTCGGTCTGGCCCAGGAACGGCACGGCAACGGCATTTAATGTCTCCGCGCCGGAGGTGCCGCAGGTGTAGACCATGATCTTGCCGAAGAACAGCACGATCTTCTGGAGAATGCCGAAGTAGTAGAGGATGGAGATCAAGGACGCCAGGAAGACGATGGAGGTCAGCACCTGGAACGCGAAGAAGAAGCCCAGGGAGCCCTGCGCGCCCGGGGGAATGGCCAAGGAGCCGAAGACGAACTTCGCGCCTTCTTCCTGGAAGCCGATGAGGCCGGCGGCGGCCTGGTTGGCGCCGGAGAAGAACCAGCGGCCGGGAGTGGTCTTGAGCACCAGCACGGCGAATATCACCTGCAGCGCCGTGGCCCAGCCGATCGTGCGCCAGTTGATGGCCTTGCGGTTCTTGCTGAAGATCCAGGCGATGCCGACCATGGCGGCCACGCCGAACGCGCTGACGAGTTGGTTGATGTTCATCGGATGGTCATTATAATAAGATTCGGGTGTGAGCGAAGCGGCTTCTCGGCGGAATGTCATCGCGGCCGTCATCCTGGCCGCCCTGGGCTATTTCGTCGACATCTACGACCTGATCCTGTTCAGCATCGTGCGCGTGCCCAGTTTGAAGGGGATCGGAGTGGCCGACGCGGACCTGCTGAGCACCGGCGTGACCTTGCTGAACTGCCAGATGGGAGGAATGCTCCTGGGCGGCCTTTTCTGGGGAATACTGGGCGACAAGAAAGGACGGCTGTCCGTCCTGTTCGGGTCCATCGCGGTGTATTCGGCGGCGAACATCGCCAACGGCTTCGTGCACACCCTCCCGGCGTACGCCGCGCTGCGCTTCATCGCCGGCCTGGGCCTGGCCGGAGAATTGGGCGCCGGGATCACCTTGGTCTGCGAATTGATGCCGAAGGGCACGCGCGGCTACGGGACGATGGTGGTGGCGGGCGTGGGAATCGTGGGCGGGGTGGTCGCCGGCCTGGTGGGGGATTTCTTCGACTGGCGCGCGGCGTACTTCGTCGGCGGCGCCATGGGGCTGGCGCTGCTGACGTTGCGCGTCGGCGTGTACGAGTCCGGCCTGTTCGACAAGGTCGCTCGCTCCAGCGTCAAACGCGGCGATTTCCTCATGCTGCTCTCCTCCTGGGAACGGCTGCGCAAGTATCTGTGCTGCATCCTTCTGGGCGTGCCGGTCTGGTTCGCGGTCGGCATCCTGGCGACTTTCGCGCCGGAGTTCGGCAAGGCGCTGGGCATGCCCGTCCTGCCGACCGGCGGCCATGCCGTGATGTGGCTGTACGCCGGGCTGGCCTTCGGCGATTTCGCCAGCGGCGGACTTTCTCAATGGCTGGCGAGCCGCCGCAAGGCGGCGTTCGCGTTCGTCGCGGCGGCCGCGGCGATGTCCGTGGTCTACCTCAATCTCTTCGCCGCGGGCCTGCCCGCCTTCTACGCGGTCTGCTTCGTGCTGGGGTTCTTCTCGGGCTACTGGGCGGTGTTCGTCACCATCGCCTCGGAGCAGTTCGGCACCAACATCCGCGCCACGGTCACCACCACGGTGCCCAACTTCGTGCGGGGCTCCTTGGTGGCGGTGTCGTGGGCGTTCACGGCGCTGAAGCCCGGCCGCGGGATCCTGGGCGCGGCCGGCATCGTGGGGGCGGCGTGCTTCGCGCTGGCGTTCGTCTCCTTGACCGGTCTGCGGGAGACCTTCGGCAAGGACCTGGACTATTTGGAGCCGCATGTGTAATCATACGGGCCGAATTCGCACTCATTGTTGACGCTAGACGCTAACCCTCAGGAGAACAACCAACCAACATGAAGACCCTCAGCCAGTCGTTCGTCGTGGAAGCCGCCCTCGCCGGTCTGTTCGCCGCCGCGTTCGTCATGCCCGCCGCCGCGCAGGACGCGCCGAAGGGCGACGCCCCGTCCGACAAGCCGGCGCCGGTGAAGAAGGCCCACCACAAGAAGATGTCCGCGGAGAAGGTCCACTGCCTCGGCGTCAACGCCTGCAAGGGCAAGAGCGAGTGCTCCGTGGAAGGCAAGAGCCAGTGCAAGGGCCAGAACGCCTGCAAGGGGCAGGGCTGGGTCTCGCTGACCGCGAAGTCCTGCAAGAAACAGAAGGGAACGGTCGAAGCCGTGAAGGCTCCCGCCGCTCCGGCCGCCGCTCCGGCCGCGAAGTAATAACCACAAAGACACAAAGAAATTAGAAAAGCGAAGGCCGGCGGGGGAAAATCCCCTGCCGGCCTTTCTTTTGCCCGCCTCGAAATTAGGGGCCCCGTTCGAGCTTCGTCAGACGCTCGTGGTGCTGCGTGAGCGTGTCGGCGTGGACGGCCCAGCGTTGCCGCGAATCGAGAAGCAGGCCGGAGAAGCCGTCCATGCGGGCCACGTTGGTCATGGTCCGGCGGAACATCACCTTGATGTCCTGCATCTCGCATTTCGTTGGTGCATTCAATGTCATGCGCCGCGGCGGGAGAGAAGGCCAGAACGGCCAGGAGGAAGAGGGGGCCGCATCCCCGGAGTGTAGACCCCGGGTGGGATTATTCAAGTCATTTCTGCTCAGTGGGCCGGGAGTTGCGGAGGCGGGTCAGGTATTGGAGGATCGCGGAGAGGCCCTGATCGCCGTCGTAGCCGGACTGCTCGTCGACGTAGTTGAAATAAAGGATCACGGCATCCAACTGCGGCGTCGACAATCGTTCCACTCGCCGGGTGAAGGTGGTCTCCTTGTTCCCCCGGTCGGAAGAAGTCGAAGGCGGTACGAAGCTGTCGGAGATTCCGTCAGCGATTCTCCATGCTGAGACATCTTCGGTTTCCAGCGCGCTGAGCAGGAATCCTGGTAGAAAATAGGCGAAGGCCTCCGGCGTCATGTCGCGGAGGCATTGAGCCGTCGCGAAATAGCGAGGGGTCGTCAATATCGAAGGGAATCGCTCCCATGGAACGATGCGCAGTCGATCCAGTTCTTCGATGAGAGACTCATCAATCAGCAGGCATTCCCAGGAAATGATTTCACCCTCGGCGGGAGGTTTGGTCCCGGCGAAAGCGGCGAGAACCGCTTCCTTTACGCGATCCTTGGGAAAGTCGTTCATAATTTAATTTTCATCGGCATGGAGCGGCCCCGTCGTAATTCAATATCTGCGCGAGGCAACGTTCGAGGGTGAAATTCTTCAGTATCGAAATATTCTTGAGATGATCTGGATCCGGAAGCTGGGAATAGCAGGCCGCGATCACCGCGCCACGAGCGGCGATGCAACGCCGCGTCTTGTCGGCGAAATCCCGAAGTTCAGCGTAGCGCAGTTTGTTCGCGGCGGCGGGGGACGTCAGCCACGGAACGTCGGCGGGGACGGTTCCGGCCAAGGATGGGACGTCGGCCAATGAGAAGGTGACTGAGACCTGCGCGCGGACGGAGGGGGCCAGAAGCAGCGCCGCGGCGATCAGCGGGTTGATGGCGGAGGCCATGCGGGTAATATAACGATTTTCCGGATGGGAAGCGCACCTGGACGGGAAGGGCGATCAAGCGCGTACGGAAGATGTTCGTTTTCTTCCTGGTGGCGACTCCAGAACGTCATGACCTACTTCGTTAGTAGCGCAGGCGGTGGTAGGAGGGGACGCCGCTGCCCAGGCGCACGACGAAGAGGTTGTCGAAGTCCTGGGAACCGATCGCGGCCTTGGTGCTGACGCCCAGTTCCACGAGAAGATCCGGGATCGTGTCGCTGTGGCCGACGACCAGCACATCCTCGGAGGGAGGCAGTCCCTTCAAAGTCTTCGCCAGTCCCTTGATGTCCTCGGAATTCGTCTCGATCGGCTTGAGTCCGTGCGCGACGGCGGCCGGAGAGGCGGTCTGGCGTGTGCGTTCGTATTCGGTGCAGTAAACGGCCTGCAGCGGAACGTCGGTGAGAACTCGCTTGAGCGCCTGAGCTCGATGGAGTCCGACCTCGGAGAGGGTCGATTTGTCCATCTGCGGGTTCTTCTTCTCGGCATGACGAACGATGAACAGATCAGCGGACGCAGGGATGCACGCCGTCAGGGCGAGGACCGTCAGGAACGTCTGGCGACACAACATCACTTCTTAAGCGACCGCGCCAGCCATAGGTAGGCGCCGGCGGCGGCGGTGTAGAAGGCGGCGAACAGGAAGAACGCATGCGCGCCGAACAGGGCGAACAGCCCGCCCCAGACGATGAAGCCCACCACGTGCGTGGCGTAGGTCAAGGTACGAATCGCCCCCACGGCCATGTCCTTCTCGCCCTTGGGGATGTTCGCCTTCATGATCACGTCCAGGTGGTTGGACGCCATCTGCGCCGTGAACCCGATGGCCAGAAGCGCCAAGGACACGGGGAAGATCGGCCAGATCAAGGTGCCGATCTGCATGGGGAGAGTGAACAACCAAGAGCCCAGCAGGGCCGCGGCGGCCCACGGCAGGACCTTGGCCGCGCTGGCGACGTAGAGGCGGCGCTCTCCGGCCTTGCGCTCGCCCTCGGGGAGCGCCTGCGCATTTTTATCGATGCGCGCGGCCATGCGGTCCATGACCACCGAGCCGACCAGCGCGCCCGCGCCGTACACCGCCGTCAGCGAGCCCGCCACCGCCGCCGCGTGCTGCGGGTCCGGCGCGGCGTACGCGCCGAAGGCGGTCGCGGTGATGTAATACATCATGTAGAGAAAACTGTTCACCAGCGCGAAGCCCGCCAGCGGCTTGTAGATGCCGGGGTCGCGGAACACGGTCTTGAAGCCGTCGCTCCACTTGCCGGGTTTGCGGTCCGGAGCGGCCTTGGGCAGGTTCAGCGCCAGCGCGATCAGCGCCGCCACGGCGAAGGCGGGCGCGGCGGGGTAGATCACCGCCGCGAAGCCGAATTTCGCCACGGCCAGGGCCATCGCGGAGCCCACGAACACGGAGCCGTATTCGATGAAGTCGCGGAAGGAGCCGAAGCGGCTGGATTTCGTCTCCGAGTTCTGGAACCAGGCCACCTGAAGGCTGTGCTCCGCGACGCGGCCGATGGAGTGGAAGAAGTAGTCCAGGCTGAACAGCGGGATCAGCGCGGCCAGCGCGATGGTTCCGGTGGCTGGGTTGAACAGAAGCGCCATCGCCGTCCAGATCAACGCGCGGATGGCCAGCACGGCGCGGTACGACTTGCTGATGCCCAGGCGCTTGATGATGCTGCCGCCCAAAAAGCTGCCCAAGGTGTAGGCCGCGTAGCTGATGCTGGTGAGCGCGGCCAGCGCCATGAAGCCCTGGGACAGCGGCTGGGTCATCTGCGAGACGGCCAAGGACGTGGACTCAACCACGGTCGAGACCAGGACGAAGGTGGACAGGAAGCCGATCACGGCCTTCGAGAACAGGCCGGGCGCTGCGTCGGGGACGGGGGCGACCGAGCCATTAGGCGAGGAAGTGCCGCTTCCGCTTAATCCGTCAGGAGAGCGGCCCGGAGCGGGAAGGGGCGCCAGATCGTTCGCGGTCGGCTGCTGGTAGTCGCCGCGGGCGCGGACGATCTCGCCGTTGGCGCGCTTGATGCGCAGGACCATGCGCCGCGCCGCGGTCAAAGCGGAGTCGATCGCGTCGCGCCAGGTCTTACCCTTGGCGATGACCTCGGCCCACTCCTCGTAGGCGTTGCCCTTCGCGGCGACGATGCTGTCGCCGGGGGAGACGAACACGCGCGCCAGCTCCACGCCGGGCAGCTTGCGCGCGGCGTCCAAGCCCTCGACTCCCTCCAGCGTGCCGTTCCGGCTGGACGCCAGGAAGATATAGTGGAGGACGCCGTCGGCCGCGTGCCCCGGGTCCACTTCAAGTCCCAGCACGGCGCGCAGTCCCTGCTCGACAAGGTTCATTCCGGTCAGGCTCTTGACCGCCTGCCAGATCGCGACGCCGCCCATGAACGGATTGATCTCGATGACGCGCGGGCCGTCGGGCGTGGTCATCATGTCCAGGCGCGCGTTGCCGTTGACGATGCCGATGGCGTTGAGCGCGCGTTCCGACGCCTTGATCAGCGCCGCGTGTTCGGCCGCGGGCTGCTGGGAGGGGAACACCATGATGCCGCCCGCCAGTTCGCCCTTCGGTCCGATGCCCTTCGTGTCGGAGACGATCGCGAACGCCGCCTTACCGTTCTGCATCACGACCTCGACGGAGGTCTCCTCGGTCCCGGCCTTCTTCTCCAGCATCCGCTCCATCATGATGCCGGGGTGCGCGCTGAACGTGGTCTGCTTGGCCTCGGGACGCGACACGAAGTCGCGGACGGCCGCGTCCATCTTCAGGTACTCGGCGACGGCGGCCTCCTCGCTGGCGATATTGAGCGCGAGAAAGCGGCTGTTCTCTCCGCGAATGGTCTTCAGCACGACTTTGTACTTGCCCTCTCCGGAAACGACGTGGTACGCCTTCCGTGCGTGCGCCACGGCCTTGATCTCGCGAAACGGCACCGCCAGATCGGGGACGGTGTTCAGGACCTCGCGAGCGGTGGGCTTGTCGTCGGCGGCGGCGACCGACGCTCCCGGAATGCCGCGTGCGCCCAAGCGGTCGGTGATCTTGCCTGTCAGGTTCGCGTAAAGGCTCATGAATCCGACGACGGCGTGCGCCTTTGCGCCTTCGACGTGGGCCGCGACGGTTTCCGCGATCTTGCCCATGGTCTTCGCGTCGCGCGTGTTGATGGGGGCCGGGATGAAGTGCGTGTCGGGGACGACGTCCTTGGAGTTGGCTCGATTGGCCGGGTCGTCGACGAGGACCAGGTTCAGGCCCAGTTCCTTGGCGACGCGCACCGCCTCTTCCATAATAAAAGGTCGGGAGCCCTTGGTGCCGACCATGACCACGGTCTTGCCGCGGACCGACTCCTCGGTCGCGAAAGGGGGAGCGGCCGGAGTCGCGGCGGCGGCCGCGGCCGAAAGCACAGCATGAGCGGGTGATGCGACAGGCGCGGCGGCCGCCGCGTTGAGGTGCGCGGGAAGCGCGGGGGCCGACAGCGCCGAGGGAACGTTCGCGGCGTTCGGGGCGAACGCGGCGCTCAGCGCGGTGGCGCCGATGAGGGCGGGAGCCGACAGCGGCGCCGGCGCGGTGCCGAGCGAATTCGCGGGAAGCGCCAGGCGCGACGAGGCGGCTTCCGGCGAGTAGACCGCGCGCGCGACCTGCGACCATGCGGGAAACGGGGAAAGGACGAGGGCGAAGGCGAGAAGCGAGGACAGCGTCGCACGGAGGGAGAACCGGTTCGCGTCGGAAGGAGCTTTGATTTTCATCGCGTGTTGATGTTAGCACGCGCGCTCCGAGGAGACGAACCGTTAAAGGTCCCAAGAGGAGCGAGGCAATCGCACTACCGCGGCGAGGGTCCATCGCACCCGCGCGAGAGGGTCCATGGACCTACGGCGACGACGCGTGCTAGAATCGCGCGGTGCTCAAGGTGGTGCTCGTCCATCCGGAGATCCCGTTCAACACCGGCAACGTCGGCCGGACCTGCGCGGCCGCGGGCGCGGAGCTGCATCTGGTCGCGCCGCTGGGATTCTCGTTGTCGGAGCGGCGGCTGCGCCGCGCCGGGCTGGACTACTGGGAAAGCCTGAACCCCACGGTTCACGACTCGCTGGAGGCCTTCTTAAGGAAGCTGCCGGCGGACGCGGACGTTTTGGCGTTCAGCGCGGAGGGGAAACGCACGCACTGGGAGGCGCCGTACGGAGAGGACTCCTGGCTGGTGTTCGGAAGCGAATCGTCGGGACTTCCTTCGGAGCTGCGCTCGCGCTGGTCCGAGCGCCTGTACCGCGTGCCCATGGTCGCGGGCGCGCGCTCGCTGAACCTTTCCACCGCGGCGGGCGTCGTGATCTACGAAGCCCTCAGGACCCACGGTCCCACTCGCGCGTAGGCCTCTTGCCGTAGGTCCGCTTCCCCGTACGCCCCAACCCCATTTTGGAGGCATCCCTTATAATTCATTCAGCGTCGCATCACGTCTGCGTGACCAAGGAGCCAACATGATCGTCGAGAAGATCGCCGTGAAGAAGAGCCTGGCCGTGACCCTCGCCCTCGCTCTGGGACTTTCACTTCCCGGCGGCGCTTGGGCTCAGGTTCTCACGGGCCGCGTGGCCCCGGTTTCCGCGATCGGCGCCCAGGCCGCGGCGTCCTACGCCGGCGCGATGATCCTGCCGACGAACATCTCCCCGATCCTGACCTACAACGCCGCTTCTCCGGCGCCGATCGGCGGCTTGTCGGCCACCCTCGCGCCCGCCGCCGCTTCCGCCGCGGAAGCGATGGCCGCTCAGCCGGCGATGGCCGCTCCCCTCGCCGCGCCCGCCGCGCTGGCCGCGCCCGTCGCCGTGGACGCGCACCCGGTGATCGCGCTGATCAACCAGCTTCAGAAGGCCGGCGTCGCCCTCCCCGACACGATGAGCTCCCACGCCGACGCCGCCCGCATCGAGGAGGCCGCGCGCGTCCTGCCCGAGGGTTCCTCGACCCGCGCCCAGCT
This sequence comes from Elusimicrobiota bacterium, assembly GCA_044450965.1. Taxonomy (GTDB): domain Bacteria; phylum Elusimicrobiota; class Elusimicrobia; order UBA1565; family UBA9628; genus GWA2-66-18. Next base: position 65,325 of record JBIOJO010000001.1, read on the forward strand.
CACGCAGTTGGCGTCCGCCATCCGCATGTCCAACGCCGGCTCGTCCGACAACACCGGAAAAGTTTTCGACGGCGCCAAGAACGCGGCCTCCGCGGACGCGGCCGTACCCGCGACCGGCCTGCGCGGCCTGCTGGCCCGCGCCGCGAAGCTGCTCCCGTCCTCCGTTCGCAACGCCGTCGGCGTGGCGAAGGACGCTCCCGCGCCGCAGCCGCTGGACCCCAGGACGTTGGCGCTCTCTTACGAAGAGGTCCGCTATTCACCGTCCGAGTCGAAGATCCCCCAGGGCACGAAGGACATTCCGCTGACCGAGCAGAAGCTGGTCGGCCAGGACGACGCGCTCAAGGCCATCCGCTTCGCCGTGGAGATGAAGCCCGACCACTACAACCTGTACGTGGCCGGCGGCGAGGGCGGCGGCCGCGCGATGGCGATCCGCCGCATCCTGGACGAGGTGGCCGCGAAGGCGCAGACGCCCAACGACCTGGTCGCCGCGACGAATTTCGCCGACAAGGACAACCCCGTGATCCTCAGCTTCGCGCCCGGACAGGGCGAGGCGTTCGCCTCCGGAGTGGAAGGCTTCGTCGAAGCGCTGAAGGAAGGCATCCCTCAGGAGCTGACCTCGGGCCAGACGGCCCAGAAGAAGGGTCAGATCATGGCGCAGGTGCAGGCGGCTCAGGCCAAGAGCCAGGCCGCGTTCGACGCGAAGATCGCGTCCATCAAGCTGGCCGGAAAGTTCGGCGTGTATTTCAAGGCGACGCCCAACGAGGGCGGCAAGATCCAGCTCGCCTTGGCCGCGACGTTCAACGGGCAGCCGATGACCGCCGAAGACGTGGCCAAGCACGTGGCCGCCAACGACTTCACGGCGGACGAATTCCAGAAGGCCCAGGCCGAACTGCAGGAGAAGAAGGGCGGCATCCTGGAGGCCTTCCAGGCCATGATGTCCACCCAGATGGAGATGGTCCAGAAGGTTCAGGGCGCGGTCGCCAAGCTGGACCAGCAGGCCGTGATCGGCCTGATCAACCAGTTCGCCGGCCAGCTGGCGGAGGTCGCCTCCGCCGGACCGGCGACTCCGGCCGACGAGGCCTTCGCCAAGCGCGCCGAGGAGCGCGACGCGGAGATCAACGAGGAGCTCCAGAAGTTCGCCCAGTCCAAATTCGGCAAGTTCAACGTCGCGGTGCAGGCCGGCAACGACGCGCAGGGCGTCCCGGTCGTCATGGCGGTCCCGGCGGTCGGCAAGCAGCCGATCAACGACGAGATCGCGGCGCAGTTGATCGCGGCCGGCAAGATCACGCAGGCGGAGTACGACGCGGCCAAGGCGGCGATCGCGAAGAAGGCCGCGGCCATTCAGCATAAGGCGGCGGAGTACGTCGCGCAGACGGAGAAGGAGCACGAGGCCCTGCAGGCGTCCAAGCCCAAGCCCGGTCCCGAGTCCCGCAAGGCGATGGCCTACGTTCAGGCGTTGGCCAACTACGCCGCTCAGAACTACAAGATCTTCATGGGCCTCAAGGAAGGCGGCGAGGGCATCAAGCCCATGCCCGGCTCCCGCCCGCTCGATCCGGAGGATTTCTTCCGCGTCAGCGTGCTGACCGACAACTCCAAGACGAAGGGCGCGCCGGTGGTCTGGGAGCAGAACCCGACGTACGAGCGCCTGTTCGGCGCCGCGGACGGCAATCAGCGCAACATGGTCATCCCGGGCGTGGGCGTGGTGAAGGCCGACGGCCCCGGCGGACCGACGTTCAAGACCGGCTCCTACATGAAGGCCAACGGCGGCTACCTGGTGATCCGCGCGATGGACGCGCTGAAGAACCCGGGCGTGTGGCAGGCGCTGATGCACGCGGTGCGCACCGGCGACGTGGAAGTGGCCGAGGGCGGGTTCCTGGGCATGGCGTCCATGAAAGGCGACATCTACCACCTGCCGGCGAAGGTCAAGGTCGTGCTTGTCGGCTCTCCGACGATCCAGATGCTGCTGTCCCAGCACGACGAGGATTTCGTGACGAACTTCCAGGGCGTCGCTCAGTTCCAGCCCACCGTCAAGATCAACGACGAGGCGGTGGACGGCTTCCTGAACTTCCTGAAGCACTCCGTGGCCGGCTCGGCGGGTCAGATCATGGACCTGAGCCGCGGCGCGGTGGTCCGGGTTCTCGAGCACGCGGCGCGCTTGGCCGACAGCAACCAGTACTTCACCGCGCAGTTCGGCGCGGTGCACGGCCTGCTGCAGGAGGCCACGTACTGGGCGCAGAAGGCCGGCCGCACCGAGGTCCAGGCGGAGGACGTGGATCAGGCGCTGAAGGAGAAGGTCGACCGCGAGGAAGTGCATTTCAAGCGCATGGCCGAGCTGTACCAGAACAACACCTTCCGCATCGACACCAAGGGCGAGGCGGTCGGTCAAGGCAACGGTCTGGCGGTCATGGGCTCCAAGGGCGTGCAGATGCGCGTGACGGTGACGGCGGGGCCTGGAAATCCGGGCATCGTCTCCACCGACCAGGACGCGGGCAGCACGGGCAAGAGCTTCAACAAGGCCCTGGGCAACGTGCACGGCTTCTTCATGCACGAGTTCGGCCAGAAGAAGGCGCTGAAGGCCTCCATCTCGGTCTCGTACGAGCAGAACTACGGCGGCATCGACGGCGACTCGGCGACGTCCACCGAGATCTACACCATCATGTCCGCCTTGTCCGGCGTGCCGATCAAGCAGCAGTTCGCCTATACGGGCTCGGCCGACCAGTTCGGCAACGTGCAGGCCATCGGCGGCGTCAACGAGAAGATCGAGGGCTTCTTCGAGCTCTGCAAGTCCCGCGGTCTGACCGGCGTCCAGGGTGTGGTGATCCCGCAGACGAACGTGAAGGACCTGGCGTTGAACCCCGAAGTGTCCCGCGCCATCGGGGCCGGAAAATTCAAGGACGCGTATCCGGACGCCGTCGCCCTCGCGAAGTCCGGCCGCATCGAAGCCCTGTCGCCTGAGGCCAAGGCCGCGTGGGACAAGCTGCCGGCCGAGGTGCAGAAGGCCGTCGTCGCGGGAGAGTTCTTCTACGTCTACCCCGTGGAGCACATCAGCCAGGGCTTGGAGATCATCACCGGCGTGGCGTACCAGACGATCAAGGAAAAGACCGAAAAGCGCCTGGACCAGATCGCCAAGGCGAAATAAGCTTCATCCGCCGTACGTGAAAAAGGGGCCCCGGCCGAACGCCGGGGCCCTTTTTCGTCAGTAGACGGCGTCCCAACTGCGGGCCGTCACGTAGAACTCGACGCGGCGGTTCTTGGCGCGCCCTTCCTCGGTCCCGTTGTCGGCGACCGGCTTGGAGGAGCCGTAGCCGCGATAGCGCATGCTGGGAGGGGGGACGCCGCGGCGGGACAGATAGTCGTCCACCGCCTTGGCGCGGCGCTTGGAGAGCTCCAGGTTGTACTCGTCCGAGCCGACGTCGTCGGTGTGCGCCTGGATCATCAGCTTCAGGCGCGGACTGGACTCCATCACCTCCACGATCCGGTCCAGGGTGGGATAGGACTCGGCCATGATCTCGTCCTTGTCGAACTCGAAGTTCACCTTGGGCAGATCGCCGCGCGCGATCTGGTCCTCGATCTTGCGGATGCGGTCGCGCGCCTGAGCCTCGATCACCTCTGGACGCGCGGACGGGCGCTTGGCCTCCTCGTCGACGAGGACCGGGCGGGTGTAGCCGGCGCAGGCGGCCAGCAAGGCGAGCACGGCCGGCGGCGCCAAGCGTCTCATGTCCGCAGTGTAGCCCCGGCTCCGGCGCTCCGCAAGACCGGGGAAGTGATAGAATTTTACGTCGGCGCGCGGAGCGTAGCTCAATTGGCAGAGCGCGTGGTTTGGGACCACGAGGTTCCCGGTTCGAGACCGGGCGCTCCGACGCCGCCGGCGGCCTTAAGGCGCCGCGAAGGCCGTCTCGGCCTCGCGCAAAGCGGCGACGATGCGGTCCGCCTCCGCGTTCAGCGCCTTCAAGTCGGGCGCGTCGGCCTTGATGCCCGCCTCGATCTCGACCAAGAGCGCGTCGATCTTCATGATGGCGGGCAACAGCGCCTCCGCGCGGCGGCGCAGGGCTTTTTCCGCGGCCGTCTCCGGCGCGGCGCCGAAGACGCGCTTGAGCAGGCCGCGCTTGGGCGCGGCTTCTTCCCGGACCGGGAAATAAAAACGGCCGTAGGGGAGCGCGACCCGGTACCAGCGCCCGCCGGGGAACGGCTCGGGCTCTGCCTCCGCGGGATAAACCTTGGCCGTCCCGTTTTTGACGTAGGAACGCGCGATGGCTAGATTCAGACGGGCGCTGCGCAGCACGTCGGCGTATTGATAGACAAACGTGTAGGTCGGCAGCAGAGCTTCCGTCGTCGCGTTCCCGGCGGAGCGCAGGGCGGCGAGCTGCTGCTTGATCTCCTTGCCGTGCGTGAAGATCTCCTCCAGCGACATGTGCTCGACGTAGGCCGAGGCGCCGGGGGCCACCGCGCGGCCTTCGTAGGCGACCAGCATGCCGTGGAAGGGGCTCAAGTCGCCGCGGGCCAGGCGGTCGGTGAATTGGGCGTGGGCGGTCTCGTGCAGGATGGCCTCGTACGCGTTGCGGCGGCCGAAGTCGGGGAGGAAGAGCACCTTCGCGCCGGAATTGTAGGCGGCGACGCCTCCGGCGATGCGCTCCGGGACGTACTCGACCGCGGCGCCGAATCGCCGCTCCAGGTCGAACGCCAGTTTGTTCAGCAGCGAGCCGTCGCGCTTCGGCACGACGCGCAAGCCCTCGTTGGTTCCGCCCTTCGGAGAAGGGCGCGAGATGGGGACGACCTCGATCCCCGCGCTGTCCGCCAGGTCCCGGGCCGAGTCGAGCAGGACCCTGACCGCCTCCGAACCCTCCGCATGGCCGGATTTGTACGATGACAGCGCGACCTGATAGCGGAACGTCTGCGCTTCGCCGAAGGAAAAAGGGCGGCCCGGGCGCAGGTAGTCCGCGGAGAAGCCCGCGGCGCCTCCTTCGCCCGCCAAGCGCTGCGTGAGGGATACCAGTTGGTCGTCGCTGAGAGAGGTCGTGCCGCCCGGCCCCGCCTCGTCGAGAAGTTTCGCCACGGCGCGGAGGTTGGGGGGAAGCGCATCGTGCTTGTCCGCGGTTTTCGCGGCGACGCCCGGACGCGCCGGCGTTTGAACGGGCTGACTGAGCGGCGCGGGAAGGATAGCGAGAGCGGACGCGGGCAGAGGCGCCGGAGCGGCGGCGAGGGCGGCCGGAGCGAGCGCCAGGGGCGCGGGCGCGGACGCGGACGCGGACGGGGAAAAGGCCGGCGACAGCGCGGGAGCGGCGACCAGGGAAGGAATCGCCGCCGGCGCGGACAGCGCGGAGCCGAGCGAGGCGCTGGGAGCGACGGTGATCTCCGCGGCATCCAGCGCTCCGATCCGGGTTTGGGCGCGCGCGGGCGTCGGGACGAGCAGAAGAATCCCGGCGAGGGGCGAGAAGATCACGACGGCAGTATAACCCCGGCCCGACGGGCGCGCCAGGGGAGGGTCAGGCCGAGCGGCGCTTGGGCAGGGGCTTGCGGTTGGAGAAGCCCTCGTCGACGGGGTGATAGTAGGCGATGGTCTTCTCGCCCAGCTTCCAGCAGAGATACACCTCCGCCCCGTCCAGACGGCTGGGGAAATCCACCAGCGCAGGCTCGACGCCCTTGGGAAGCGCGCCCAGCGCCACGATCTTCTGCATCCAATCGTTGATGCCCTGCGACAGGAACTGCAGCTGGGAGCGTTCGATGGCGGAGGCCGCCTGGTCCGCGTCGCCCTCATCGCGCCGGCGGCGCACGGAAGCGGCCTTGACCTCGGCCTGGGCGGCCAGCTCGGCCACGGCCTCGAAGATGCGCTCCAGCTCCGGAATCGCCGCCTCGGCCTCCTCGCGCGTGAAGTATTTCACGAGTGTTTTTCCGCCGAGCGCGACTGTGAGCGGGCCTTGCGCTTGCGCAGGCGTTCGAATTCCTTGAGACGGGCCGAGGTTTCCGGCGAAACGGCGATCTCCACCCGGTCGATCAATTCCCGAAGGGCGAGAAAGCGGTTCAGGCTGCGCTTTCGTTCACGCTGACAGACGACGCGGATATCCAGGGGAGCGTAAAACAACTGCACCCGATTGGAGGTCTTGTTGATCTTCTGGCCGCCTTTGCCTCCGCCGCGGGAGAACGACTCCTCGACGAGGCGCAGGTCCACGCCCAGACGCGCGATGCGGGCCTTCAGCTCCTCGAGCTTTCCCGGCTGAACGCCGAAATCCTCGTTGAGCTGCACGGCCCCGCTATTCGGAGACCAAAGTCGCGCGCAGATATTCCCGGTTGAAGCGCGCGATGTTCGACACCTTGATTTCCTTGGGGCAGGCGGCCTCGCACTCGTACTCGTTGGTGCAGTGGCCGAAGCCTTCGGCGTCCATGGCCGCGCGCATGGCCAGCGCGCGCTTCTCCCGCTCCGGCTGGCCTTGCGGAAGCAGCGCGTATTGGGAGACCTTCGCGGCCACGAACAGCATGGCCGACGCGTTCGGGCAGGCCGCCACGCAGGCGCCGCAGCCGATACAGGAGGCCGCGTCCATGGCCTTCTCGGCCTTGTCGTGCGGGACCAGGATGTTGTTCGCGTCGCAGGCGCCGCCGGTGTTGACCGAGACGTAGCCGCCGGCGGCCTGGATGCGGTCGAACGCGGAGCGGTCCACCACCAGGTCCTTCACGATGGGGAATGCCTTCGCGCGGAAAGGCTCGATGGTCACCGTGTCCCCGTCCTTGTAGCGGCGCATGTGGAGCTGGCAGGTGGTGGCGGCCTTGTCCGGGCCGTGCGCCTGGCCGTCGATGACCAGGTTGCACATGCCGCAGATGCCCTCGCGGCAGTCGCTGTCGAAGGCGATCGCGTCCACGCCCTTGGCGACCAGCTGCTCGTTGAGCACGTCCAGCATTTCCAGGAAGGACTGGTCCGGGGAGACTCCCGTGACCTGGTATTCGACGAGCCCGCCCGCGTCGTGCGCGTCCTTCTGGCGCCAGACTTTCAGCGTGAGGTTCATGCCTTTGTTCTCGGTCTTGGTGGTCATGGTCGTTTCCTTACGCGTAGTTGCGCTGAGCGATGTGCACGTTGTCGAAGGTCAGCGGCTCGGTATGCCGCTCGGGCTCCTTGCCGGCGCCCTTATATTCCCACGCGGCGACGTGGCAGAACTTCGCGTCGTCGCGCTTGGCCTCGCCGTCCTCGGTCTGGTGCTCTTCCCGGAAATGGCCGCCGCAGGATTCCTCGCGCGTGAGCGCGTCCTTGGCCAGCAGCTCGCCGAATTCCATGAAGTCCGCCACGCGGCCGGCGCGCTCCAGCGTCTGGTTGAAGTCCGAGCCTTCGCCGGTGACCGAGACGGTCTTCCAGAACTCCTCGCGCAGGGCGGGAATTTTCTTGAGGGCATCGGCCAGGCCTTTCGCGTTGCGGCCCATGCCGACGTCGTCCCACATGATATGGCCCAGCTTGCGGTGCAGTTCCTGCGGGCTGGCCTTGCCCTTGATGGACAGCAGCTTGCCGGTGCTGGCCGCCACGGAGGCCTCCGCTTCCTTGAAGGCCGCGTGGTCCAGGCTCACCTTGGGGAGCTTGTTGCCCACCAGGTAGCCGCCGAGGGTGTAGGGAATCACGAAGTAGCCGTCGGCCAGGCCCTGCATCAGGGCGGACGCGCCCAGGCGGTTGGCGCCGTGGTCGGAGAAGTTCGCCTCGCCCAGGCAGAACAGGCCCGGGATGGTGGTCATCAGGTTGTAGTCCACCCACAAGCCGCCCATGGTGTAGTGCACCGCGGGGTAGATGCGCATGGGCACGTGGTAGGGGTTCTCGTCGGTGATGTGGTGGTACATGTCGAACAGGTTGCCGTACTTCTCGCGGACCTTGTCCTCGCCGATGCGCTTGATCGCGTCCTGGAAGTCCAGATAGACCGACAGCCCGCCGGAGACGCCGCGGCCGTCGTCGATCATCTGCTTGGCCGCGCGCGACGCGATGTCGCGGGGCACCAGGTTGCCGAACGCGGGGTACTTGCGCTCCAGGTAGTAGTCGCGCTCGTCCTCGGGGATGTCCTGGGGCTTGCGTTTGTCGCCCTTGGCCTTCGGAACCCAGACCCGGCCGTCGTTGCGCAGGGATTCCGACATCAAGGTCAGCTTGGACTGCTTGTCGCCGCTGACGGGGATGCAGGTGGGGTGGATCTGCGTGTAGCACGGGTTGGCGAACGCCGCGCCGCGCTTGTAGGCGCGCCACGCGGCGGTCACGTTGCAGGAGTTTGCGTTCGTGGAGAGGTAGAACACGTTGCCGTAGCCGCCGGTGCAGAGCAGAACCGCGTCGCCGGCGTACTTCTCGGTGGCGCCGGTGACCAGGTTGCGCACGATGATGCCGCGCGCGGCGCCGTCCACCACGACCAGGTCCAACATCTCGCGGCGGGTATGCATCTTGACCGCGCCGGCGCCGACCTGGCGCATCAGCGCGGAGTACGCGCCCAGCAGCAGCTGCTGGCCGGTCTGACCGCGCGCGTAGAACGTGCGGGAGACCTGGGCGCCGCCGAAGGACCGGTTCGACAGGCTGCCGCCGTACTCGCGGGCGAACGGCACGCCCTGCGCGGCGCACTGGTCGATGATGCTGTTGGACACCTGGGCCAGGCGATAGACGTTGGCCTCGCGGGCGCGGAAGTCGCCGCCCTTGACCGTGTCGTAGAACAAACGCCAGACGGAGTCTCCGTCGTTAGGGTAGTTCTTCGCGGCGTTGATGCCGCCCTGCGCGGCGATGGAGTGCGCGCGGCGCGGGGAGTCCTGCATGCAGAACACCTCGACCTGGTAGCCCAGTTCGGCCAGCGACGCGGCGGCGGAGGAGCCGGCCAGGCCGGTGCCGACGACCAGGACCTTGAACTTGCGCTTGTTGGCGGGATTGACCAGCTTCAGCTCGAAGCGGTGCTTGTCCCAGGACTTCTCGATGGGGCCGGTGGGAACATTGGAAACGAGCTTCACTTGGCGCCTCCCACGAAGCAGAAATAGAGCGGCATGCTGGCGAAGGCCAGCGCCATCACGACCGCGAACGCCAGTCCGGCCTTCTTGATCAGCGGCGAGTAGCGGGGGTGATTCAGGCCGAAGGTCTGGAACGCGCTCTGCACGCCGTGCGACAGGTGCAGGCCCACGCCGATCAGCGCCAGCACGTAGAAGCCCGCGTACAGCGGGTTGGCGAACCAGCCCGTCACGTGGGCGTAAAGGTTCGGGCCCTTCGCGCCGCCCACCTGGAACTTGATGGTGGCGATGTGGATGATGATGAAGAGCAGGATCAGCGAGCCGCTGACCGCCATTGTGCGGGAGCCCGGCGTGCGCGCGCCCTTGTCGGCGGTCACCTGGTAGCCGGTCGGTCGCGCCGACATGTTCGCCATCCGCGCGCGCACCGACAGCGCGATGTGGATCATAAAGAGAACGAAAAGGCCGCCTTCGGCGAAGGGGAGAAGCGGATTGCTCTCCAGGATCTCGGCGTAGCGGTTGAAGGCGGAGCCGCCGACGAACAGGAACAGGTTGCCGGCCAGGTGGGTGATCAGGAAGCCGCAGAGCAGGAGCCCCGCGAGCGCGACCATGATCTTCTTGCCGATCGACGACTCCAGGAACTGGATCGCGCGGCAATCGCTGCAGCACTTCTCGGCGGAGGGGGCTTCGGTGGCTTGCATCCGGATCAATCTCCTTGAGGTCGCGGTGCTCGTGCGGCTTGCCCCGATTCTATCACGCGACCTTGTCGCGTCTATTGATCTGGGTCAACGGGCTTGTAATAGATATGAGAAGAAGAAACGCTAGCGGAGCACGAAGGTTTCGATCGAATGGGGCGGCGCGGACGCCGGGGCGGCCTTGCCGCGGATCCACAGGCGGTAGTCGATGGCCGAGTCGCCCTGGTTCATGACGATCACCGCCAGCGCTCCGTCGGGGTTCAGGAACGCGGCCGTCATCAGCCCCTCGCGGCTGGGGACCGCCGACACGCGCTTGGCGCCGGGGCGCACGAACTTGGAGAAGTGGCCCATGTACTCGTAGATGTTGGTGTAGGTGAGCGCCTTCGTCTTGCCGTCGATGTGCAGCGCGGCGAAGCAGTAGTTGCCGACGTGGTTGGGGCCGCCGCGGCCGTCCAGCATGACGTTCCAGTCGGTCCACGCGGTGGTTCCGTTGTTGAAGTCCCGGATCATCTCGCGGCCGTACTGCTCTCCCAGGGACCAGTCCCCGGTCTTCGCGGCGTCGTAGGGGCACTCGCAGCCCTCGGAGAAGAACAAGGGCTTGTCGGGATAGGACTCGGCCACGCGCCGGACGTTGTCGTACAGGGGCTGGCCGCCGGCCCAGTCCTCGTACCAGTGATAGGCGATGCCGTAGGCGTACTTGGCCGCGTCGGGGTCGTCGAAGATGGTCGAGGCGCGCTGGTACATCAGGTCGCGGTTGTGATCCCAGACCAGGATTTTGCGGTCGCCCAGCCCGGCCTTGGCCAAGGTGGGCCCCAGATAGTTCTTGAGGAAGTCGCGCTCCTGCTCCGCGGAGTATATGCAGGACTCCCACAGCTGGCTGGCCATGGGCTCGTTCTGGATGGTCAGGCCCCAGACCGGCACGCCTTCCTTCTCATAGGCTCGGATGAATTTCGCGTAGTAGTTCGCCCACGCCTGGTAGTACTCCGGCTTCAGGTGTCCGCCGTGAAGGGCGTCGTTGTTGTCCTTCATCCACGCGGGCGGGCTCCAGGGGCTGGCGAACAAGGTCAGGTGCCCGCCGGCGGCGGCGATGGCCTGCTTGATCATGGGGATGCGGTTCTGGCGGTCGTGAGCCACGTCGAAGGTCGCCAGGTCCTTGTCGCCGTCGGAGACGTACGCGTAGGTGGCGCTGGAGAAATCGCAGCTGTTCATGTTGGTCCGCGCCAGCGAGTAGCCGATGCCGCGCTCCGGGTCGTAGAACTTGGTGATGACTTCCTTCTGCTTCGCCTTCGGCAGGGCGGCGAAGGCGTCGGCCGCGGCGTCGGTCAGCGCGCCGCCGATGCCGATCATGGTCTGGAAGGTCTTCGCCGGGTCGATCTGCACGAACGGCTGCGTCTCCAGCGGCTGGGGGAAGTCGGAGAAGGTCACGGTCCCGGTGGAGGACAGGCGCATGCCGGTGTCCTTGGCGGTGAGGTAGGCGGCGGCCGTCTTGGGCGTCTGGAAGGCGGAGGCGAACGCGGAGAGCGGAAGAAGGAGGAGCGAAAGGGAGGTTCGTTTCATGATTCGTATTGGAACAATATCGTTCCGACAAAGCAACGCGTCCGTCGCTGTCTTTGACGACAGTCGACTTGTGGATAACCGCCTTTACACCTTCCGCCCGAAACGGTATCCTCGGCGCATGATCGCGACCCTTCTCCTCGCCGCGTCCGTCGCGCGCGCCGCCGAGCCCGTCAAGAATCCGGACATGTTCACCTTGGCGGAGATCCAGGACGTCAGCAGCCTGGACCCGGCGTTCCCGTACGACGGCTCCAGCCAGTCCATCATCCAGAACGTGTACGAGACGGTGATCGGCTTCAAGGGCGCGTCCTTGTCCGAGTTCGAGCCGCGCATCGCGGAGAAGGTGCCCTCCTTGAAGAACGGGCTGATCTCCGCGGACGGCCGGACCTATCGCTTCCCGATCCGCAAGGGCGTCCGGTTCCAAGACGGGACCGAGGTGACGCCGGAGGACGTGCGCTATTCCCTGCTGCGCTTCATGATCGAGGATCCGTCCGGCGGGCCTTCGGCGCTCCTCCTGGAACCGATCGCCGGCGCGCCGTCCACGCGGAACTCCTCGGGGACAGTGACCTTGGACTTCGACGCCGTGCAGAAGCGCGTGCGCGTGGAGGGCCGCGACGTGGCGATCACTTTGCCCCGCCCGTTCGGGCCGTTCCTGTCGGTGATGGCGCGCTGGTCTTACGTGGTTCCGAAGGCGTGGTGCGCCGCGCACGGCGAATGGGACGGGAGCGCGGAGACCTGGAAAAAATACAACGACGCCCCGAAGGAAAAATCGTATCTGTTCGATCACATGAACGGCGCGGGACCCTTCAAGCTGTCCCGCTGGGAGCGCACCGCGCGCTACACCTTGCTGGAGCGCCACGACGGCTACTGGCGCGGCCCGGCCAAGCTCAAGCGCGTCCTGATCAAGACCGTTCCCGAACTGAACACCCGCAAGCTGATGCTTCAGGTGGGGGATGCCGACCTGATCGAGACGCCGCGGCCTTATCTGTCGCAGCTTCAGGGCCTTCCGGGCGTGAAGATCGCCGATAAGCTGCCCCGCCTGCAGACCGATCCGGCCCTGTTCTTCACCGTGAGGATCAACCCCGTCGCCAATCCCGACATCGGCTCCGGAAAGCTGGACGGGGAGGGGATCCCTCCGGACTTCTTCGCCGACGCGGACGTGCGCAAGGGCTTCGCGTACGCGTTCGACTACGACGCCATCCGCCGCGACACCTTCAAGAACACGGCCGCGCGCGCGCTCGGCCCCATCCCTCCGTGGGTGCCGGGCTACGACAAGAATCAGCCGCGCTACGACTTCGACCTGAAGAAGGCCGAGGCGCATCTCCGGAAGGCCTGGGGAGGCCGAGTCTGGGAAAAGGGCTTCAAGTTCACCTTGACCTACAACACCGGCGGCGAGGTGCGCGAGGCCTCGGCGCAGATTCTTAAAAAAGGGATCGAGAAGCTCAATCCCAAGTTCCGCGTGGACCTGCGCGGCGTGGACTGGGCGAATTTCGTGGACAAGGGCCAGCGCCGCCTGATGCCGCTGTTCGCGCGCGGCTGGATCGCCGACTATCCCGACGCCCACAACTTCATCTACGCGTTCTACCACAGCCAGGGGCGCTACCCGTCGGCGCAGGGCTTCTCCGATCCCGAGCTGGACAAGATGATCGAGAAGGCCGTGGCGCAGGCCTCGCCGGCCGCGCGCGCGGCGCTGTACAAGAAAATCCTGGCGCGAGGCTACGAGGACTGCCCGACCATCTTCACCGTCCATCCCGCCGGCGTCTACGCCATGCGCGAGTGGGTGAAGGGCTTCACGGACAATCCCGTGAACCTGGGCATCTACTACTACCCCATCGAGAAGAAGTGATGGACAAGACCGAGCGCGTCAAAGCCCTGCTCAAGGGACTGCGCAAGCTGTATCCCGACGCCCACTGCGAACTGGACTACACGAATCCTCTTGAGCTTCTGATCGCCGTCATCCTGTCCGCGCAGTGCACCGACGTGCGCGTCAACAAGACCACGAAGGCTCTGTTCAAGCGGTATCAATCCGCCGCCGATTACGCCGCGGCCGATCCCGAGGAACTGGAGGGGATCATCCGTTCCTGCGGCTTCTACCGCATGAAGGCGAAGTCCATCATGGAGACCGCCCGCTTGATCCTGGCGGACTTCGGCGGCAAGGTCCCCGACACGATGGAAGGACTGCTTTCCCTTCGCGGCGTCGCGCGCAAGACCGCGAACGTCGTCCTGGGCGAGGTGTACGGCAAGCCCGAGGGCGTGGTCGTGGACACGCACATGAAGCGGCTGGCCTGGCGCTTCGGGCTCACGGAGGAGGAGGACCCGGTGAAGGTGGAGGCCGACCTGGCCGCCTGCGTGCCGAAGAAGGACTGGGTGTTCTGGTCGCACGCCGTGATCTGGCACGGGCGGCGCGTGTGCAAGGCCCTCAATCCGGCCTGCGACGCCTGTACGCTGCGCAAGGACTGCCCGCAGCGCGGCGTCGACGCCGACTAGCGTGCGTCGGCCACGCTCGGCGCGGCGCCCTCGCACAGCCACGCGTTGTTCTCCGGGTGCTCGATCCAGTCCTGGATGTCCCCGTTGAGCAGCCGGTAGCGGCCGCGGAAGCCGTGCTCGCTCAGCGCGCCGGCGACGTCCTTGCGAAGCTGGTCCTTGTTCGCGTTCGCGCCGCCGCAGGAGCCCGCGCGGATCTGCAGCGCCGCCGCCATCGCGGCCGCGCGCTCGTCGTCGACGCCGGAGTCGAAGTAAACGGTACGGCCGGCCGCGCGCTCCGCCAGCGCGGTCTTGAAGGCGGCCACCAGGTTCTCCTTGTCGCGCGGCTTGGCGTAGGCCGCGTCGAACGGAGAGTCCACGCACTTCATCTTGTAGGTCTCGCAGCGACCGGCGTCCTTGGCGCCGAACTCGCCGAGGTTGATCAGAGTGTCCACATGCAGATTCGCGCTCAAGAATAGATAGCCGTTCTCGTCCGCCGGCTGCCGCCCGCTGTACACCCCGGTCTCCAGCGCGTGCGGCAGATACGTCGTGTCGTAAGCGGCGGCTTGAGGAGCGGAGGCGGCCGGCGCCGCGGCGGGAGCGCCGACGGAGTCCTTGACGTCACCGACGTTCATCGCCGGAAGATCGAAGGAGGCCGGAACCGCGGCGGGGCCCGCCGGACCGGCCGCGACGGACGCGGCGTCGGGCGTCCGGTTCTTCAGGTCGACGCCCGCCAGGTCACGGGCGGGGAACTGCGTGCCGAACGGGAACACGCGGCTGGGAGCCGCCAGGCCCTTGTCCAGGATGTCCTTGTCCTCGGCCGAGCGCGACTTGAAGTAGGCGAACGCGGCCTGCGGGTCCTTGATCAGCTGCATCGCCTGTTCGTACGGGATGCCGAGGTGCTCGGACCACAGCCGCGCGACCGCGTCCTTGACGGTCTTGGGGTCGATCAGCGCCACGTCCATCTCCGCGTGGAACAGCATGCTGGTGAAGGCGATGTTGGCCGATCCTCCGGCCATCGCGGCCCAGTCGTCGTTGAACACGAAGAGGTTTTTGGAGTGGATGTAGGTCTCGCTGGAGATGGTCTTGCTGGGGTCGCGGGGATCGGGGACGCTGTTGCCCAAGGTCATGACGACCACGTTCTGATGGCCGTGGACGGCTTTGCCGGCGGTCTCGCCCTTCGCGATCCACTCCATGAGGCTTTCCAGCACGCCCTGCGGCGTGCCCTCGTCGGGCTTGGACGTCAGGACGGCGATGATCTTGGCGCCGCGCTCGGCCGCGTCCTGGATGGCGTTGATGATGACATGGTCGAAGAAATACTGGTTCTCGATGTAGACGACCGAGCCTTTGGCCGCGGCGTTCAGCGCGTTCAGGTACATCTCCTTGATGCCGCGGTCGCCCTTCTTGGTTCCTGGGTATTTTTTCGGCGCGATGGTGCGCAGGATCTGCGCCTGGATGCCGCCCTCGATAGGAGCGATCTGGTCCGCGGTCACGGGCGCCACGGCGTCCTGGGTGACGTCCTTGTGCGGGTCGCTGGCGCCGTTGTAGCGCTCGACGAAATTCGACAGCACGTCGGCCACCGCCGGGCCCTTGATCTTATAGAAGATGTCGTGCAGCGGCGGCGTCGTTTCCAGACCCTTGAGCGGGTCGGCGCCTTTTTCCACGCGGCGCGCGTCGAGCGGATCGTGGGCCGGAGTGTCCCAATACGACTGGACCGGATTGATCCCGCCGACGAAGGCCACCACGCCCCCTTCGCCGTCGTCCATGATGTAGGTTTTCTGGTGATTGCAGCCGAGCTCCGGGGGGAACACCAGGTACATGGGCCACCACGCGTTGTGGACGCCGCGGTACCAGCCGCCGTAGCCGGGAGCCTTGTCCCAGCGCGCCTGGATGGCCTCGGGGCCCTCGTTGACGCCGTCGATCTTGCCCGGCGCGGGGTCGGGGATGGTCCCGTCCGTCTTCTGCGCCGGTTCCCAAACCACGATCTTCACGTCCGCGCCGTCCGCGCGGCGCGCGCGCAGGAGGTCGAACATGGTCTCGCCCGTCTCGGGAACCAGCAGGAAATTCACGTCGCCGTAGGAAAAGGTGGAGTAGACGAACTTCTTGGCCTTCTTCATGGCCGCGGCGACTTCGGAATAAGCCGCCTGGCCGTCGATCAGGATTTTGACGTCGTTGCCGGCGCGGGGCGGGTAGGACCCGTGTTTGGCCCAAATTTGGGGCGCGGGGCGCTTCGCTTCGACGACTTGAGCGGAAACTGCGCCGGCCGCGGCGTGGAGAACGACGAAAGCGGCCATCAAGGTCACGGTCGTTTTTCCCATACCCCAGTATGGCCGGACGAGCGTCCGGGCGCCTGGGGCTAAAGGTCCAAATTCGCGATCTTAGGGCCTAGGGCCGACACATCCCCCGGCCGGCGTCGTCTTATATTAAGATGAAGACGATGAATCGACCTTTCCTCGCGACGGCCGTTTTGTCCGCGCTGCTGTGCGGCGGTACGGCTCGCGCCGATACCCTGGCGGACGTCCGCGCCGCGCACGAACACGGCGACGACGCGGGCGCGGCCGCGCTTTTGTCCTCCGAGGCGGAGAAAGGCGACGCGAGGGCTCAGTTCTGGCTGGGCATCTCGTATGAGCGCGGCATGGGCGTTCCTCCAAGCGACGCCCTTGCCCTGCGGTGGTACCTGAAGTCCGCCGCGCAGGGGAACACCGCCGCGGCGGGCAAGCTGGGCTACTTCTTCTCCGAGGGCCGCGGCGCGGCGCGCAGCTATCCTCAGGCGCTGGAATGGTACTCGAAGGCGGTGCAGGGCGGAGACGGCGACGGGGAGCATCTCGCCGTGGCGTGGAGCAACCTGGGCGACCTTTATTTCTGGGGCCGCGGCACGGCCAAGAACGAGAAGAAGGCGCGCGAGTGCTTCGAGAAGGCGGCCGAGCTGGGCAATCCCGTCGCGCAGAACAACTTGGCCTATCTGTACGAGCACGGCCTGGGCGGCCCGCGCGATGAGGCTCGGGCGCTGGACTGGTACCGGAAGGCGGCCGAACAGGGCCTGCCTCCCGCTCAGGGCAACGTGGGCGTGATGTTCGACGGACCCGGCCCCAAGCGCGATCCGGCCGAGGCCGTCAAATGGTTCCACAAGGGCGCCGAGCGCGGCGACCCGCACGCGCTGGCCATGCTGGGCCGCGCGTACGAGCACGGGCACGGAGTGGAGAAGGACTTGGTGGAGGCATGCAAATGGTACCGCCTGGCGGCCGCGGCGGGTTCCCGTTCGGCCCAGGAGAGCCTGGAGCGCCTGCAGCGGGCGCTCACTCCCGCCCAGTGGGATGAATCCGTCAAGCGCGCAGCCGCTCAAGGCGCGTCCCATGATTAAGCCCGCGATACTGCGTCCGGTCTTACTGCTGGCGGCCGCGGCGCTGGCGGGTTGCGCCTCCCCGGCGGTCGTCATGGTCAGCCGCGGGTACGAACCGGCGCGCGTCCAACGCGTGACCTTGGCCGGCTTCGACGATTATCCGGGGCTCCCGGGTTCGGGAGAGGCCGCGTCCAGCGCGTTCGAGAAATACCTCCTGCTGGCGGGCTACCGGCTGGTGGAGCGGCGCCAGGTCTCCGCGTTGATGAACGAGCGCGACTTCAGCTACGCCAACGCCACCGTGGGCCAGATCCAGATCCTGGGCAAGACCTTGGGCGTGGACGCCCTGGTGCTGGGCAACATCGCGGAGTATTCCGGGAGCAGCGAGCACACGGTGATGGTGGACATGCCCCAGCAGCAGATCGATCCGCTCTACGGCCAGGTGATCACCAAGAGCGGCGGGCGCGGCGAGCCGCGCGTGACGACGGTCCAGAACGTCGTCAGCGGGTACGCGGTGACGCAGACCCACACCGTGGTGCCGCAGACCGAGGTCACGCCCGCGCACGTCGCGCTCTCCGCGCGTCTGGTGGACGTGCAGACCGCCGAGGTCCTTTGGAGCGTCTCCGCGGCCAGCGACGGCGACAGCGCCAGCGCCGCCTTGGAGCAGGCGTCCTCCCGGGCGATGCAGGCCGTCGTCAAAAAGCTCAAATCGCTGGCCGCCGCCGCCGGAAAAAAGCCCTAGTCCGGCGCGCACTCAGACGTTGACTCGGATGGGCCCGGGCCTTATACTGGGCACGGTGCGACACGAGCGCGGATCCTCGCTGGTCGAGGTGGTCATCTCGATCCTTCTGCTCGCTTTGATGGCCACGCCGATCATGTCCGTGGCCCTGAGCGGGCACATGGCCGCGGGCCGGGCGGACCGGCGCGTCGCGGCGGCGGCGGCCGTGCGGCGGGTCTCCGAGCATTTGAAGGCGTACGTGACGGCGGACCGGACGGTCGCGCGCGGGCCGGGGGACGGCGAGGACGGCTGGCATCTTCCCGGCGACGGGAGCGTGGCCCGCGGCGCGCTGGATCCGGGCCATCACGAGCTGGACCCGGGTCTGTGGCTGCCGTCCACGCTGAAGCCGTACTCCGGGACGATTTCCTACGACGTGACGCGCCGCATGACGCCGTCGGGGCTGGAGCCCGACGTCAGCTTCAGCGTCTCATGGAACGAGCCGTGAGGGCCGCCGCGCGCCCCCGCGGCGGCTACACCCTGATCGAGGTGATCCTCTCCATGGCGCTGGGGTCCATCGTCCTGATCGGGCTTTCGAATCTGATGGTGCCCTTGACCCAGGCGCAGGTCTACGCGGCGCGCGGTCAGACGGCGCAGATGTACGCGGTGGCCGCCCAGTCGGCGACCGAGCGCGCCCTGCGCCAGGCGAGCTGGGTCCGCGTGCCCAGCGCGCCTGGGCTGCCCTCGAACCTTCTGGAGGGCTGCCAGAACGCCGCGGTGGCGGCGGACCAGACCGCGACGCCGCTGGATCCGGCGCAGCCGATGCGCTGGTTCGCGTTCTGCTCCCAGGACGGCGTGATCTACGCCCACGCGGGCGACGGCTGCCCGGCCCGGTACGTGTGCGGCCTGGCGCCGCTGGGGTCTTTCGGCGGAGGATCGCTGACGGCGGGGGCGACGGCTCAGTTCACGCGTTCTTCCCCGTACGACAGCGTCGTCGAGATCGATCTGGCCTTCGATTCCGCGGGAGTCGCGTCGCACGTGCAGAGCGCGGTCTCCTTCTCGGCGGCGGCGGGGACCAACCAATGACCGGCGAGCGCGGCTCCATCCTGGCGCAGGTCCTGATCACGAGCGCGATCGCGTCCCTGCTGTGCGCGTCCATCCTGCGCGCGCGGCTTCAGCCCGCGCTGACCGTCGCGGGCGCCGTGGACCGGGTGCGGGACGACCTGGCCGCGCAGGCCGCCGTCAACCGCGTGACCGAGGTGTGGACGCGGCTGGGCGTCTGCAAGACGGACGGGGACGCGGGCGTGCGCTGCTCCGGCTCCGGCTGCGACTGCTCGTGCGTTTTGGATCCGGCCGAAAGGGGCGCCGCGGCCGGAACCGTGACGTCGGTGTCGTCGGGAGGGGCCTGCCGGCTGACGGCGGCCCGTCAATGAGGGAGGAACAACCGTGAAACGCAAGACCATCGTCGTGCGCATCGCCGTGGACCGCCGCGCGGCGGGGGTGATCCTGGCCGCCGTCGCGGTGGGGACGCTCGCCATGCGCCTGTCTTCCGAGACCCTGACGATGACGACCACATATCCCGCTCCCGTGGGCGTGTACAACCAGATCGTCACGACCGGGAATTCCGGAAGCGTGGCGGCCGACACGACGTTGGCCCGCAACGCCGGCAACGTGATCCTGGCTCCGGGCACCAACCCCAGCGGCCGCGTGGGCGTGGGAATCACCGCGCCCCTGGCCAAGCTGGACGTGGGAGGCACTCTGCGCATCGGCGCCTTCGCGGCCGATCCCGCGGACGGCGGCGAGGGCACGGTCTATTACAACAGCGCGAACAAGACGCTGCGCGTGTTCACCACCGGCTGGGGGGATCTCAACGGCGCGCCGCAGGGCGTGTTCTGCGGCTACGTGTCCACGCCGGGGCTGGGCGATCCGGTCAACTTCAAATGTCAGGGCAAGGATCTCGGCGCCGGCGCGTGCCCGTCGGGCTTCGACATGGTCTCTCTCGGCGTCGGGACGACCTGCCTCAAGAAATAAGCGATCGCCGCGCCGTAGGCCGGCTGGGAATCCAGAAAGCCGTCGTTGTGGCTGCCGGTCAGTTCGACGAAGCTCTTGGGGCCCGCGGCCGCGGCGTAATTGTCCCGCGCCTGGGCGTAGGGCACGATCTCGTCCTGGGGGCTGTGCAGGAACAGCGCCGGCATCGTCACGCGGGGAAGCTTCGACAGGTTGTCCAGGCGGGCGCGGATGAGAAATCGCGGGAACCAGGGCAGCGCCGTTTTCGCCATCTCCGGGACGGAGGAGAATCCGCTGTCGACGATCACGCCGGCCGCGGTGGCCCGCGACGCCAGCTCCACGGCGGCCGCGCACCCCAGAGATTCTCCGTAGAGGACCACGCGGCCGGGGGGCACGCCGCGCTCGAGCGTGACATAGTCCCAGGCCGCGGACGCGTCGCGATACAGGCCGGCTTCGCTGGGCTGGCCGGTGCTTTCGCCGTACCCCCGCCAATCCACCCAGAGCTGGGCGGCGCCCGCGTCGTGGAACAGCTTCATCTTCTCCACTCGGTTCGAGAGGTTTCCGGCGTTGCCGTGAAATCCGAGCAGCACCGGGGAGTCCGCGCGCGGGCCGGGCATCCACCACGCGCGCAGGCGCGGGCCGTCGCCGGGCGTCAGCGTGAGGCGCTCGAAAGCCAGTCCGTAGCTGCCCGGATGAGCGGTCATCTCCCGCGACGGGACGAAGATGATCGCGTTCTCCAGCTTGCGCAGTCCGATCCAGGCGCCGGCGAGCGCCATGATCCACCAGACCGCGGGATGCGGCTTGGTCACGCCTTCTTCTGGAACTGGGTGATGTCTTGGAAGGTGATGCCGGCGCCGACCACCTGGCCGCGCGGATCCTGGATCAGCAAGGTCGAGTAGCCCAGGACGCGGGTCTGCCCGCCGCGCTTCCACCAGAGGTCCTGGCGTTTGACGGTTTCTTTCTTCACCAGCGTGTCCATCAGGATCTCGCCCATCTCGGGGATGGCCATGAGGCTTTGGTCCACGGGCTGGCCCATGGCCAGATCGTCGGGGAGCTCGAGCAGCTTCTTGGCGGCGGGGTTGCACAGCATCAGGCGGCCGTGCGCGTCGATCGCGACGAAGCCGCCGCCCAGGTTCTCCAGGATGCTGGCGTTGTGCGCCGTGACCTTGTCCACGGTGGACTCCAGCCTGAGCGCGCGCAAGGTCAGCGACGCCGCCTGGCAGGCCGCTTGGGCCAGGGACAGGTCGGACGCGTCGAACGGGCCGCCGCGCTTATTAATGAGCTCCAGCACGCCGGCCAGTTCCAGCCGGTCGAACAGCGGTACGGCCAGCACGCGCCCCGTCTTGAAGCCGGTGGCCGCGTCGAAATCCCTCAGGAAGCGCGCGTCGGCGTAGGCGTCATCCACCACCAGCGGCTCCCGGTATTTCGCCACCCAGCCGCACAGCCCTTGGCCGGTGGGGATGCTGCGCGCGGCCACCGCCTTGCCGAAGCTGCCCAGCGCGGCGCGCGCGACCAGTTGATCGCCCTTCGGGAGGTAGACGAAGTAGGTCGCCGTCTCGCAATCCACCGCGGCGGCCAGCTTGTCCAGGACGCGCGACCAGACGCGGTCGTCATCCGCTTCCTTGACGGTGGCTAGGAAGCCGATGACGTCGCACAGCGTCTCCAGGCGTCCGGAGGGAACGGGGCTCAAGGCTTTCGTTCCCCCGCGGCCAGCGCGAAGTCGCGCAGGCCCTGCACGACGGAATCGGCCAGCTTCGCGCGGAAGGCGGGATCGTTCAGCTGCGCCTCCTGCTCGGGCAGGATGATGAACGCGTTCTCCACCAGGATGGCGGGAACCGCGCTGAGGCGCGCGACCAGGAGGTTGTCCCACTGCAGCCCCTCGTCGGCCGCCGGAACGCGCGCGGCGTAGGCGGCGTGCACGGCGCGGGCGAGCGCCAGGCTGTGGGTATGGTAATAGAAGATCGTGAAGCCGCGAGGCTTGGCGAAGGGGTTCGAGCCGTCGGGCAGCGCGTTGTTGTGGAGGCTGACGAACACGTCCGCGCCGCGTTCCACGGCCTGCTTCGGCCGATCCGTGAGGGACACCTCGTCCGTCGTCGTTCCCCGGGTCAGCAGGGGATAAGCGCCCTCGCGGCGGAGGCGCTCCGCGACGGCCTCGGCGATCGCGTAGTTGGCGTCCATCTCCTTGGTGCCGAGGGGCCCGGTCGCGCCGGGCGCCGACGGCATATGGCCGGGGTCGAGCATGACCTTCAGGCCTTCCAGCGGGCGCCGAGGGTTCACTCGCGGCGGACGTCTTATGTCGAGACGAAGGCTCGAGCCGCCGTCGTAGCGCGCGTTCCAGCCCCAGAGTTTTCGGCCGGGCTTCAGGCGCACGGTGAACGCGGTCACGCCGGTCTCCTCCTGGCGCCAGCGCACGAAGTCCACGAAGTCGGAGCCGCCGTCGTACGAGACGATGTTCGTGTGGCCGACCGACGAGAAGACGCGGACGGTCACTCCGTCCAGGGCGTCGTTTTCCACGACTTCGAAGGGCACTCGTTCCGAGAGGGTGATCTTCAGCGACGCACCGGCCGGCGTCTCGATCACCGCGACGTTGCCCGTCTCGGCGCGGGGAAGCGGGGCTTCGGCCAGATCCACGTCCTTCGCGTCGATCCAGCCCGACAACGAGGGGCCCAGGTCCACGCGGATGGAATCGCCGTCGCGGCCGGAGACGGGCATTCGGACCCCGGCCGGCGGGAAGAGCATGAAGCCCTGGTTCGGCTCGGTCTTGATGTTCGCGAAGCCGGCTGAGCCGGTCTTCACCGTCGCGATGAGCGTGGCTCGGGCCGGGGCCGTCACCCGGGCCGTCCCTTTCACGCGCAGCGTCGACCAGCCTGAGCCCAGTTCGTACTCCACGGGCGCCGGACCGATCTTCTCGCCCGGCGCGGCCTCCATGACGGCCTCGTAAATTCCCAAGCGGGGATTGACCTCGCGCATCGCCTTCCACGGGCCGTCGCCGACGCGCGCGCGGGCGGGTTTGCCGCGCGTGGCCTTCATCCGAACCACCCACCAGTCCCCGGCGCGCAGCTCGAGATCCGTCCTCGGCGTCAGCGACGCGGGGTCGACGGCCAGCTTGTCTCCGGGCAGCGGGAGCTGGGCCGGCGGGACGAAGATATGCCGTTCGGCCGTCGCGACGCCGGAGGACAGCGTCAGCTCGGCGCGGAAGGTGAACGTCCCGGCCGAAATGGGCAGCCAGGCGATGAAGCCGCCGTCCTTGTGGGGGATGACGGTCGCGCCGTTGATGGTGAAACGCGCCGCGGCATCCGCGACGCTCCCGAAGACGAACTCGTTATCGGCGGCCAAGGTCATGCCCTCGGGAGGCCAGACGAACGTGATCGGCTCGGTCGAGACGCGCGGGGGGTGCAGAAGCGCGACCGGGGCGGGCGGGACGGCGGCGGCCGGAGCCTTCTTCGCGGCGCGGGTCCTTCGGGCCTTCGGCGCCGCGTGCGCGGCGGGGGCGATCAGCACGGACAGCGCGGCCGCGAGGAGAAATTTCATGCCCGCCGATTCTACTAAATGTCCCGCGCGGCCACGGAAGGGGGCGAGACCTCCAATACCTAATAATATCTGTTAGGTATACGGAGAAAGACCGGGAGCATCGAGAGACGTTCTCTTCGATGCTCCCGGAATATCTATTAGAACGCGGTGACGATGATCGGCACCACCTGGGTGCCGGTGAACGAGGTGGACGTCGGGAACGTCAGCTGCCAGCACAGCGCCCGCGAGCTTCCCGCGTTCATCTTCAGCGTCGATGTGTTGTCCGGCTGCGCCGCCGGGTATCCGCCCAGCGCCGAGTCGGCCAGGATCGTCGTCGTGTACGGCGTCTGCGTCGCGCTCGTCAACGCCGGCGCGATCACCGCGCTGCTGAAGCTCGCGATGGCGCACGAGGTGTTCAGCGTGGTCGCCGCTCCGAACACCGCCTGAAGCTTCACCGCGTCCACGCCGTTCGACGCCGCGATCGACCAGCCCGCCGCTCCCGTCGGCGAGTCGAACGAGTTCGCCGGCGCCGACAGCTCCCAACGCTCCGCCAGGTACCCCGTGTCGTTGGTCACCGTCGCCGTCGACGCCGCCTGCACCACCCCGCCCGCCGTCGTGAACGCCTGCGTCATCGAGCTCGTCCGCACGTTCGAGACCGACACCGACAGGTTGTTGGCGATCGTCACGTCGATGTTCAGATACGACGGAGTGCCCGCCGCCGCTTCCGCCCGTCCCGCGATCAGGGCTGAGGCGAGCGTCAGCGCGATTACCAGCCACTTCATGTTCGTTTTCATCTCAATTCCTTGTTCTGCGGGATAATTCCGTCATCACGATAATATCAGGAAGCCGCAGAAAGAGCCCGCGCCGAAGGCGAAGTATTTGCGAACAGAAGATTTGTCAGAAATAGGAGCCGAGGAATATCCGGCGGCGGCGGGGGCGGGAGAAAGACAGGTCGTTGACCACGTCGCCGGATTCGATGCCGGAGGCCGCGCGACCGAAGCGCTCCAGGAAGGTCGTGCGCAGGACGCGGCCGGACGACTTGCGGCTCTCGATGAGGCCGTCTCCGCCGGTGAAGATCATCACGTGCGTGACGCGGTCGGACGTCTCGTCATCGGTCAGGAACACCAGGTCGCCGCTCTGGAGCTCGGAACTGCGGATAGGGCGGGCCTTCAGCTTCTGCTCGTGGGAGTCGCGCGGGACGTCGCGGCCGTGGACCAGGTAGGCGAGGCTGACCAGGCCCGAGCAGTCCACGCCCATCTTGGGATCGGGCTGGACGCCGGAGCGGCCGCCCCAGTAGTAGCTGGTTCCCAGGAACAGCTCGGCCGTGCGGATGATCTCGGCGCGCGAGGCCGCGGTGGGGGTCGCGGGGGGGACGTAAAGGGAGTCGGAGGAGATCTCGGCCGTGGTGCCGTCGAGCAGGCGCACGACGGAATCGGCGCCCGCCTCGGACAGACGGCGCAGGCGCGTTCCGACGGAAACCATCAGGATGTCGTCGCCCCGGTGAACGAGCGCCTGGCGCACGCGCACCACGGCGTTGCCCGCGGGCGGTCGGGCCGAGATCAGGTTCTCGGCGCGGATCCAGCCGGGGTAGCCCTGCCATTCCTGAGTGTGGACGAAGCTGTCCTGCTCCTCGGCGCGCGCGCGGACCCAGTCGCCTTTCGCTTCCAGGGCGACCACCGTCTCGCCGTACAGAAGCTGGGACAGATGCGCGTCGTCGTTCAGCTTGGGCTTGGCCCGGCGCACCTGCTTGGACCATAGGTCGGCGACGGGCACGCCCACGGTCAGATGCCGGGGCAGGTCCGGCCCGATCAGGTAGGCCAGACCGCGCTTTTTGACGCGCCAGATTTTATGGAAGGCGGCCCGTGGATAGACGCGACGCACCTGGTCGCGGCCCTTGCCCGCGGGGTCGGCGACGATCACGTCCCCGTCCTTCGTGAAACCGGTGACGACGAGGAGGTGCCCCGCGGTCTTGCGCAGGGGGGCGGCGGGCATGTCGCCCTCGGCGATGGTCACGCTCACGGCGACCGGGCGTCCGGCCGCGATCTCGGCCTCCAGATCGGTCAGTGATTCCAGGCGCGCCACGCGCGCGTCCAGTCCCAGCTTGGCGGCGAACGCGGCGTTGGCGGGCCAATTGCCGAAGAGCTGGGACGCCCGGTCGCGGACGGCGAGCGCGACCTCTTCCGTTTCCTTCTTATAGCCCCAGAATTCCAGCACCATGGCCAGGGAGGTGGGGGAGCAGACGTCGTGCTTGTATTTCTCCTGCTCGTCGCCCTGCGAGCGGGGGAAGACGGAGAGCTCCCGGACCCACGGTCCGGTCGAGAACGCGGGCGGCGCGTCGGGCGCCTGGGGGTCCGAGAGCGCGAGCGCGACGGAGCGCAGTCTGACCGGGCGCCCTCCGGCGCGGAATTTCAGCCGGTAGCGGGCCGCGGTCGCCGGCGTCTTCAGCTTCAGCTGGTCCACGTCCAAGATCGCCAGCGCATCGTCGATTTTCGGCGCGGAGGAGAACCCCTCGGAGCTCTGCGTGCCCAGAACGTACCACTCCGACCAGCCCGACGCGGTGCGGACCTTGGCCGACATCTCGACCTCGGCCCCCGCCGGGACGTCGGCCGCGAAAGAGCCCACCATGTCGTCGAACGGGAACGGCGCTTCCAGGTCCGGGGATTCCAGCGTTCCCGACGCGGCCTTCGTGCGGAAAAGGCCCTCGGCGAACGGAAGGCGCTCAAGGCCTAGGGTCCGCGCCTTCGCGGTGTCGAGCGCTGTCCGGTGGACGACGTTGTGGTTCATGGCTGGGGCGGGGAGCGCGAGGGTCAGCAAAGCCAGGAATGAAAAGCCGAGCGACCGCGTGGGCCGCTCGGCTTTTCCATTCAAGACCGGCTTACTTGACGAGCTTGTTGGCCGGGTTGTGCGGCGGATCGTTCGGAGCGCGGGGCGTGACCTTCGGGTTGCCCTTGAACGTCGGAGTGAGGTCCGCGTTGATCTTGGCCCAGGTCGGGTTTTCGTCCACCGAGCCGACGATGGCGCCGATCGGGCACTCGGGCAGGCAGACGCCGCAATCGATGCAGACTTCGGGATCGATGATCATCATCCCTTTTCCCTGGTACTGGCCGGGGTGGATGCACTCCACCGGGCACACGTCCACGCAGGCCGCGTAGACTTCGCCGAGACAACCTTCCACGATCACGTGAGACATGGAAATTCCCCCTTAGTTGAACGCGTGGCATTCCGGCCGAAAACGCGTTATACTGACGGCAACGTGCCCCATCGTACATCATCGTCCGTTCTGTGTCAAATTTTCCTCGCGGCGGCGCTGTGCGCCGCGGCGGCGCCGGCGCGCGCGGAGGGCTCGGGGGGCTCTCTGGCCCTGCCTCCCCCGAGCGGGCGCGACTTCCTGCTGGAGCGCCTCGGCCAGAGCCGCCTGTTCGGCAGCATGTCGATGAATTGGCGCAACGTGGGACCGCGCAAGCCCGGTTTCGAGACGCAGATCCAGAACGAGGTCTATCTCGCCGATATGTACTTCGGCGTCGAAGGCCCGGCGCTGAAGGACGTGCCGTTCCACTTGGAGCTGAACGTCCCGACGGCGTCCCAGGGGGACCTCCGCCTATTCCAGTTGTACACGGAGTACGACGGCATCAGGCGCATCCGGTTCCAGTTCGGTAAATTCCTTGTCCCGTTCGGCCGCTACAACGAACTGTACCGCCCCGACCAGTTCCTGACCGTCACGCGCCCGCTCTTGTACGCGTCCCCCGACAGCATCGACCTGGTGGTGCGGCCCAACTCGCCGCGCCCGCCCGTCAGCGCCGGCTATACCGACGTCGGCGCGCGGTTCAGCTGGTATCCGGTCCGGGTGCATCCCCTTGTGCCCGACGAGCTGACGTTCTACGTGATCAACGGCCTGGGCGAGAGCACCAATCGCTCGCGCACGTTTCCGAACCCGCAGAGCCTGGGCATTCCCGGTCCGCCGACGAACGGCGTCACGCCCGACTTCGGCCACCAGAACAATAATTTGGCCGACAACAACAACGCGAAGTCCGTCGGCGCGCGCGTGGTCTTCGCGCTGGGAGACCTTCGCCTTCCCTTTCCCATCCCGGAACGGGACGCGGATCTGGACGGCGTGATCCTGGGATTCTCGGGCATGGGCGGCAATTACGACTTGGAAGGCGCCCTGTCCTATCAGATGTGGGACGCGAACTGGTCGTTTCAGTACAAGGGCATCAGCTTTTCCGGCGAGGCCATGTACAGCGCCGACCAATTCCTGAATCCGCTCGTCGTCTCGACCAGTTCCATGTCCAATCCCGCGCTGGTCGTTCCCATCCAGCAGACGCGGCGCAGCGAGGAGATCTACGGCTACTTCGTTCAGGCCGCGTTTCCTCTCGTGCGCAAGCCGCCCGTGGGCAAGCGCCTGACCGGGATATTGGTCTACAACCAGCTGTACCGCCGCGGCCCCCTGCTCGACTTCCTGCTGAACTACAACGACGGCACGACCGTCTATCCGTCTTTGACCGGCGTCCGTCCCGACGCCACCTACATTCTTCGCCAGATCGACAAGTACACCGCCGCGATCAACTACCAGATGTCGGACCACTTCGCGTTGAAGTTCGACTACTCGTATTGGGCCATGGCCAAGTCCACCGTGGTCACGGAGCAGTCCCTCGGCACGCACGACATCTACCAGGGCGCGCTGTCGCTGGTGATGGGCTTCTAACGTCCCGGGTTCACCACAGGTCCATGTCCAGCACGAAGCGCCGCGCCGCCGCGGCTTCCTTGTCCGCGTCGTCCGCGGATTTCGGCGCAGCCTCGGCCCGCAGGCGCAGGGTCTCCGCCGCGATCAGAAGCTCCTTCGCGTCCGCCAGCTTCTCGTACTGATCCGCCTTGAGCGCCAGACGCTTCTTGTCGCCCTCCAGCGCCTTGGCCTGCTCGCGCAGCGGCGCCGCGGCCTGTTGGGCCTGCGCCACCATGTCGGAGCCCTCCAATGCGGCGCCCTGGGCGTTCGCGCCGGCGGCCGCGACGCCGGCGTTGCCCGCCACGCGCAGGCCGCCCTTGACGGCCGACTTGAACATGCTGTCGCCGCCCGGCAGGAAGCTGGCGGCCAGGTTCAGCGTGTCTTGATCGGTTTGGGCCTGCGCTTGGCTCTGCAGCGCCTGCTGCTGCTTCTGCAGGGCGTCGGCTTGGGCGCTCTGCATGATTTGATCGGCGCGCTGCTGCGCCTCGCTGATGCTCCGCTCACGCAGGCCCGCGCTTTTTCTCAGAAGCGCGGCGCGATGCCGGTAGTCGGCGGCCTGCTGGCCCAGTTCGTCCAGATCCAGCGGCGGAAACGCGTCCGGCGCGGCCGCGGCGGCGCCGGCGAGAAGAGCGAGGACGGCCGCGGCCGGCAAAGTGAACCCTTTCATTCGGCGTCCCCCGGCTCCGGCTTCGCGGCGACGGGGCGCTCGTTCGCGGCGATGATCTCCAGCAGCAGATCGGCCTGGCGGTCCATCGCGGTCAGGAGCGCGGCGGCGCTCGCCTTTTTCGACTTATCGCCGAGCGCTCGCGACAGATCGTAGCCGCGCTTGGCGCGGCGCAGGGCCTCCCGGGCGTTCTTGGCCGCCGTGTCGTCGGGGCGCTTGGGATCGGCGGGCATGCTTCCGTAAAAGGCTTCAAGCTCCAGGTCCTGGGACTCCGCGTCGTCGGCCAGCGCCGCCGCCCGCGCGCCGATGTCCCGCGCGTCGGACGCGAGCTTGTCGGGGTCGGTGAAGCCGCCGCTCAGCGCCTGCCGGCGCTGCTGGAGCTGGGCGAGAGCCCGCACGGCGCCGGCGACGAAGAGGCTCCGGGTCGCGGACGCGCGGAACTCCTTTCCGGCGCAGAATTCGGGGACGGAGTCGGCCTTCGCCAGGCGGGCGAGAAGCTGGCGCAGGTTCTCCGCGTCGGCGCCGAAGACGTTTTTCTCGCGGCGGAGGCGGGCCGTCAGGTCGTTGCGGCATTCGAAGCGGACCAGCTGTGGGGCGGCGCGGCGCAGGCGGGGGAGAAGGGCCAGGTCGTTCTCGTCGCCGGCTTGGACGCCGGGGGGAACGAGCGCCGCGAGGCGCTCGCGCGCGATTTTCGCTTCGGGAGCGGCCGGATAGCGCTTGAGAAAATATTGATAGGCCAGCCGCGTTCCCTGCGCGTCGGCTCTCTGAAACTGATCGCGTCGGATCGTTTCGGCGAGGGTTTCGGCGTCGGCGGTTCCCGGATACTGCGCCGCGAAAAGGGCGTCGTCGCGCGGATCGGAGGAGGCGCGCGCGGCCGCGAAGCGCGTTTTCTCCAGGGCGGCCCGGATCCGATCCGCGTCCGGGTCGGTCGGGAACAGCCGCAGGTAGGCGAGAGCTTCGTCCGGGCCGGCGGGGCCTTCGAGGAGAAGCTTCCGGCAGGCCTCCCGCGCCTGCACGGTCCGCGGATCGGCGGCGGCGGCGGTCTTGAGGAAGGAGACGTAGGCCGCGGCGGTGCCGGCGTTCACGGTGTCTCGCCACAGCGCGGCATCCTGGGCCTGCTGGGCGCGGGCCCGCGCGACCGCCGGGTCGGTGGCGCACGCGGACGCTCCCAGGACGAGGGCCAGTCCCAACGCGGAACAGCGCAGGATCGTATTCATGGCGTCGAGGCGGGCTTGGCCCACCAATTCTCCTGGGCGGCCTTGGGCTCGGCCCGCTGCTCCGGGACCGCCGAGGCGGCGGGGCCCAGCTCGGCGCGCATCGCCAGGGCCGCGGCGAGCACGGCTTTCGAAACGGCCTGGCCGTGCCGGGCGCGCATCTCGTTGATTCCGCCTCCCGTCTCAACCTCGCCGGAGACGAGCTTGCTCCACTTCACGCCGGACGCGTCCGAGGCCTCGAAGGTCATGGCGACGACGACGCGGCAGCGGGAAATGGACAAATCCACGCTCGTCCCCGCGGGATCGAAACGCGGCTCGACGATGAGATCGTACGAGGCGTAGTCGCGGGTCTCGATGGGGGTCACCTGCTCGAAGATTCCCGACAGGGTCTGCTCGGCGACGGTGGGAAGATCGCGGCCGAACGGGTACTGCCATTGGCCGAACGGGACCTTCGCGACGAAAAGGTAGTTCCGGGTTTCGTCCGTGACCAGCAATCCGACGCGCAGAGGGAGAAGCCGGCCGCTGGGCGGGGCCTCGGCCGAGGAGTGAATGGCCGCCACGAACGATTGCGCGCAGCCGCTCGCGGCGAGCGCGGCGGCGGCGAGCAGGGCGGACAAAAGCCGCGTCTTCATGGCTTCTTGCGCCACCAGTCGTCGCTTTCGGGGGCCACGCCCGCGGCCGGCTCCTTCTCGCGCGGAGCGGCCGCCGGAGCCGCGGCGGGCGTGAGCGTCGGAAGCGCGTCGGCATGGGCGGCCAGATCCTGCAGGACGAGACGGGCCGCGCCTCTCGCCGCGGCGGCGGCCATCTTCTCGCTTAGTGCGTGCCACGCGTTGATCCGGGCGACGTACCAGCCCTTCATGTAGCCCTGCACGGCGTCGTTGAAGGCGTTCTGGTAGACGATCGCGTTGTTCCGGTCGCGGACGACGAAGCGGACGGAATAGTTCTCGTTCCGGGATTCCGGGACGAAGGAGAACGGCGGGAGGAAAAAGGAGAGGAGGCCTATTCCCATGTTGGGCTCGTCGTTCGCCGGAGCGTACGTCAGGGACGCGAACAAGCGCAGGGGCTGAGGCTGTTCGGCCTGCCGGGCGAGGAGGCCGTTCGCTTCGGACGTCGACAGCAAGGTCGCGAAGAAATCGCCCTGATAGTTGGAGTAGCCGCGAGCGTCCTTCGTGAGGGAGACGTCGATGTTGACGCTGCTGACGCCGGCGACGGGAGCCGCGGCGGGCGGAAGCCCCAACGGCGCGTCCTTCGAGGTGACCGTGGACACGCAGGCCGAAAGGCCCATCGCGATACCGACGATCGCCGCTCTTGTCCGCACGAGGACCCCCCCCGCGCTCCGTCCGGCGGAGCGCCGTTCTTCAGAAACAACGCATGCAACAGAAGAACCAGCGCCGGACGGGGCGGGGAGGGCTCAGCGGCCGAGGCTCAAGGGGCCCTTATTTGCTGCCGTCGAACATCTTGCCGGCCGCGGTTTCGTCCAGGGACGCCAAGGTCGTCAGGGCGCGCGCGTCGGGGGCCAGGGACGCGCGGTCGCGCTCATGCCCTCCGCGTTCGTGCTCGCGTCCGCCGCCGCGGTCGTGGTCGCCGCCGCGGTCATGATCGCGGCCGCGCTCGTGGTCGTGTCCGCGGTCCCAGCCCGGGTCCCAGTGCGCCGGCGGATCGTGGCGGGTGAAGCCCCCGCCGTCTCGGTCGCGGCCTCCGTCGCCGTCGCCGAAGGTGCATCCCGTCAATCCGAAAACCGAGAGGCCCGCGAAAATCGCGAGGGACGCGCGGCTGAAAATCTTCGTGTTCATGTACGCCTCCGAGGGGTGGTCTGGCCGTCCCGGCGATTATAGGAGGACGACCTCGGGCCCACGAGAGTCTTTCGGCTCTCCAACGTCGACCCTGAAGGCCCAGGCTTATTTAGGTCCAAGGTTTCATGGGCGGGCGGCACTTGTTTTGGCGGGGAAGGGGGGGTACCCTGGTCGGGTGAGCCGTTCTCCCCGCCGGACGCGCGCCGGACTCCTCCTTCTTGCCGCCTCGCTGTCGGCGCCGCGTCCGTGCGGCGCCGCGGCCGGCTCGTTGGAGCTCCCGAAGGGAGATTTCAAGGTCGAGGTCGTGTCGGTCGCCGCCGGGCCGGAGTGGACCGAGACCCTCCTGCGCTTCCCCTCCGCGGCGAAAAGCCCTTGGCCCGCGAACGACGTGGTCTGGGCGCATCTCGTCACGCCGAACTCCGTTTCGGGCGCGAGGCGCCCCGCCGTCCTGGTGCTGCCGGTCATGGCCGCCCCGAACGTCTGGATAGAGACGCGGTTCGTGGAACGCTTCGCGCGCGACGGCTTCGTGGTGATGTGGCTGGAGATGCCCACGCAGTTCCACCGCCGGCCCGATCCGTCCGAGCCCAGCGGCCAGGTGTTCCTGGCGCGGACGCCGAAGCACTTGGCGCTCAATTTCCGTCAGTCCGTGCTGGACGCCCGGCGCGCGCTCGACGTTCTGTCGGCGCGGCCGGAAACCGACCCGGAACGCATCGCCTTGTTCGGCATCAGCCTGGGCGCCATCGTGGCCTCGGTGACGTATTCCGTGGATCCGCGACCGCGCTTCGCGGCGTTCATGCTGGGGGGGGCCGATTTCCCGTCCCTTCTGCTGGCCAGCTCGCTGACGGGGCCGTTCGCGCGCAAGATGGGGTTGAAGCCCGACGAGCTGAAGGCGGCCTGGGCGGGCCTGGACCCTCTCGAGTACCGGGAGCGGAACAAGGACAAGCCCGCCCTGCTGGTGAACGCGGGCTGGGACACGGTCATACCGCGGGAAAACGCCGAAAAGCTGGCCCTGGCCTTCCCCGCCGCCCGGCGGGTCTGGGTCCCCTTCGGCCACTACACCGCCATATTGCACATGTTCTGGATGCCGCGCTGGGTTTCCGCGCGCTTGAATGAAGCTTTGGCGGTTCCCGGAGAGGTAAAAAAACGATAAAAGAGGCTTCCAAGCCTTGACAGCCCGCTAGGGCGGCCGTACACTATCGCACAGGCGCAAAGAGAAAGGGAGGACGTATGAAGATTTTCAGGTTGTCGGCCGTGGCGCTGGTGGCGGCGGCGGGATTCGCGATCGGTTGCGGTTCCGGCGGTTGCGGCGGCACGAATCTGAACAGCAACAACAGCAACGCTCCCACCGTCACCTGCGGGCCCGGAACCAGCCAGCAGAACGGCGTCTGCGTGCCTGTGACGAACTCCAACACCCACTAAATCCAAGGGGAAACGACCATGAAAATAATGACTTTGCGCGTGGCAGCGGCGGCGTTCGCCGCGGCGTTGGTCGGAACGGTGGGTTGCGGGTCCGGCGGCTGCGGAGGCCAGAACCTGAATCAGAATAGCGCGTCGAGCGGCCAGACCAACAGCATGCAGTGCGGTACCGGCACCTACCTGAACAGCCAGAATCAGTGCGTGCCGCGACCGGCGTCGTCGACGTCGAACACCAACACCACCACCACGTCAACGCCCATCCACTGACCCTTCGGACCCAAAAGCGACGCCCCGCGGACGACGCGGGGCGTTCTTTTTTTTGGTGAGGCTACTGCTGGTTGGGGAGGGAGACCGGCGGGGCCTGGCCCTGCATGGCCTTGCGCATCTCCGGGTTGTTCATCACGTCGCTGGTGATCTTGTTCGGGTCGACTTTCGAGGGGTCGCCCCCGCCGTTGATCATGCCGGTGACGCTGGGCGGCAGCCCCATGCCGTTGGCGACGTTGACGACCAGGTCCTTGAGCACGGCGTCGTTCTGCATGACGTCCATCGCCGAGGACGTGAGCTCCGGGGGCGCCTGCTTCATGCCCTGCATCACCGCGTCGCGCATTTCCGGCGCCCCGGCGTACTTCTTGAGCAGGGTTCCGAAGCTCGGCGCGCGCGACAGCCCCAGCATGAAGGCGATCGGATCCTTGTTGGCGGCGTAGTCGTCGTTGAGCTTCTTCAGATCCGGATAGCTCATCCAATCCTTGCCGTATTGCCGGATGACCGGGTATTTGTTCGTCATGCGCATGGCGAACGCCCGCACCTCGCCCTCGTGCTTGCGCGCCGCCTCGGTGAAGCTCATGCGCGCCTCGGTTTTCTTGTCCATGGGCTTGGCCGCCGACGCGGCTCCGGCCGGGGCCTGGGCCGCGGCCGCCGAGCCCGCATCCCCGATGCGGACGCCGGCGTCTCCCTTCATCATGGACAGGCTGGAGACCGGCCCCGCCGGCGCGGGAGAGGAGGATGGGACGTAGGCGGGACGGCGCGAGACGGGCGCCGCGCTCAGGTCGAAGCCGCTCGCGTCGATCTGCGCGCCGCCCCGGTTGGTCATCAGGTACCACCCGACGACCGCGATCGCCGAGCCGCCGACGACCACGGCCACGAAGATGCCGCCCGAACGCCCGGTGCGCTGCGTGGGAGCGTCGCTCACCCGTTCAGTATGGCGCCGGGGCGGCCCGGCGTCAAGCCCCCCGGGCCGGGGGACGGACAAATAATCTCGTAACATCATTAAGCTACAATCGGTCCCATGACGAGATGGTTTTTCGCGCTTCTGGCGGCCCTGATCGGCGCCGGCCCCGCAGGGGCCGTGGCGTTCAACGACGTCCTCCCGGGAGCGCGGGCGATGGGCATGGGCAACGCGTTCGGCGCCGTGGCCGACGACGCGTTCGGCATGTGGTACAACCCGGCCGGAACGGCGAACGCCCCCTACACGCAGGCCGCCGGCACCGTGAACCGTCTGCAGTCTCCGCGCGGAACCTTGACCGAGGTCTCGGGCGCCTACGTGCGGCCGTACGAGCCCGTCAACACCGGGACGATCGGCGCCTCCTATAATTTGGAGCGCCAGCAGAACTCGGGCGACATGGACACCTTGCTCTTCAATTACGCGCAGGAGATCAAGATCCAGTCCGTGCCGCTGTCGAAGCCGCTCAAGGTCGGAGGAAATTTCAAGTTCGTCAACGTGGACCGCGGCCGTGCCGGCGGCGGAAAATTCGGCATGGGTTTCGACGCGGGCGCGCTCGCGCGCACCGACATGGGGCTGAGCGTTGGCGCGGCGCTCACCGACCTGACCAGCAGCGTCGGCGTCCCGCGCGGCGGGCTCCTTCTGGCGACCGCCTACACCTGGGACCGCCGGGTGACGTTCGCCGGAGACTTCCGCGTGAAGGGGGGATTGGCCGAGTTCTATCCGGGCGTCGAGGCGACCTTCCTACAAGGGCTGCTCAAGGCCCGCGTGGGCAAGGGCCTGCGCCTGGACGGCGTCAGCACCGTGGCCTTCGGCCTGGGCGTCAACTTCTCGCCCGTGGTCCTGGACGTGGCGATGTCCCTGCCCACCACCGGCATCAATTATCTGGCCGGCGGCTATCAGGCCACTTTGCACTACCGCTTCGGCGCGCCGTCCTTCGCGGGCCAGTTCGTCGGCGCCGCGGCCGCGGAGGCCGAACGCCTGCGCCGCGAGATCAACAACCTGGAGGACCGCAAGAAGACCGCGGAGCAGGAGGCGCAGAGCGCGGAAAGCAACAAGAGCGCCGCCACCGGCGAGCTGCGCGTGCTGCAGAAGCGCGCTCTCGAGGCGCAGGACGAGTACCGGAGCCTGCTGAAGAAGAACGAGGAGCTCGACTACCGCGCCGCCGACAAGGCCGCGGGACTTCAGCCCGCCGCCAAGCCCGTCGCCCTGCCGAAGGCCCCGCGCCGCGCCCCGCCGCCGGCGTGGCCCAAGAGCCATAAGGTGGCTCCCGGCGACACGCTGCGCTCCCTGGCGGGCAAGTATTACGGCGACCCCAATCTGTGGGAGAAGATCTACGACGCGAACCCGGACAAGGTGGACCGCGGCCTGCCGGTCGAGGGCGCGTACCTGACCATTCCTCCGCCCAAACCCTGACCATGGCCGCCATCGGACTGCTCGCCGCCGAGACCGGAGACCGCGACGAACTGGCGGTGATCCTGGGCGAGTTGGGCCACCGGACCGAGGGAGCCGGCCGCCTGGACGAGGCGCTGGAGTTCGCGGGCCAGCGCCGCCCGCGCGCGTTCCTGGTCGTGGACGGCGCGGGCGCCGACGGCGAGATCCTGACGCGGGAGCTGACCCGCGCGTTCCCGCTCCTTCCCGTGGTCGTGGCCCTGAAGACGCGCGACGCGACGCGCGCCGTGGCGCTGATGCGCGCCGGCGCCGCCGAGGTCGTCGCCCCGCCGTGGACCCGCGAGGACCTGAAGGCCTGCGTGTCGAAAAGCCTGCGCTGGCAGGGAACCGCGCTGTCGCCGATCCGCCTGGCGCCGCGCAAGCGCTCGGCCGTCTGGTACGGCCTTGCCGTCGGCGCGTTCCTGGCGACGGCGCTCGGCGTGGCCTCGGTCAAGCGCGACCGGGCGCTGAAGGCCGCGGCGGCCGCGCGCCTGGATTACTGGCCGCTGACCATCTCCCATCCGTCCGGGCTGGCGTTCGACGGGAAGGATCTGTGGGTCGCGGACTGGTTCACTCAGTCGCTGTACGCGACGTCGCGGGAGGACGCGCGCGTGCTGGCCGTGCGCCACCTGACGGCGGAGACCCCGGTCGCGGCCGCGTTCGGCGCGGACGCGGTGTGGACGGCGTCGGCGGACGGGACCGTGGTGCGCCGCATGCGCGACGCGAAGCTGACGCCGCTGGCGCGCTATCCGAAGGCCGCCCCGAATTGCGCCGGCATCGCGTTCGACGGGCTTTACATGTGGACGCTCAACGGGCGTACGCAGACCTTGACCAAGCATCTGCTCGACGACGCGCTGACGCCGGTCGCGTCGTGGCGCCTGCCGGGCCTCAAGACGGCCGCGCTGGTCTGGGACGGCCGCGCCCTGTGGACGCTGGACGCGGGCGACCGCGTGCTGCGCCGGCACGACCTGACGAAGCCGGCCATGATCCTGGCGGTCGTGCCCCTGCCCGAGTACGGCGACGGCGCGTTCCTGCCCACGGGCCTGGCCTGGGATGGGGAGCGCTTCTGGACCGTCGCGGAGCGCCGCGACGGGAAGGGGCCCGCGCGGCTGACCCGCCACCGGGCGGAAGGCGCGCCATGAAGCGCGCCGCGGTGTTCGTCCCCGTCCTCCTGCGCTTCGCGCCCGCATCGGCGCGGCAGGACTCGTGGGGGCGCCTCACGCGTCTGACGTCCGGCGGAGCGGAGCTGTCCACGGCGACGCGCCTGGTGCGGGACGAAGGCGTCCTGCTGTCCTTCGAGCTGGGCGGCGTCCGCTTCGACGAGATCCGCGCGCGCGTCGCCCATGCCGAGGACGACGTGGACGGCCACCGGCTGGCCGAGCTGGTCTTCCTGGACGAGGTCCAGCGGCGGATGGTCGCCAAGGCCCTGGTCGAAGTCCTCGCCCGCTCCTGACCGCGCGGCGCCTCCCGGCGCTTACGTTGCGTCACGCTCCGTCTTGGCCCTGATGGACGAACTGTTCGAGGAGCTCACCGACGGCATCTGCGTGTCCGATGCCGAGGGGAACCTGTTGTACCACAACCCCGCCGCCAAGCGCATGCTCGACGCGCCGGAGGGCGCGGTGAGCGGCAAGATCTGCGACACCCTCTGCAAGCGCTTCATCGGGGACACGCGCAATTTCCCCCAGGCCTGCCCGCTGCGCGAGGCCGGCTCCTCCCAAAAGGCGGTCAGCCATCTGGGCCGGTTTCCGGCCAAGGAGAGCGCCTCGAAATTCCGCGACCTGCGCCTGCGCTGCGTGCGGATGTCCACCTTGCTCCTGGATTCCTGGGAGATCGAGAAGCATTTCACCATCATCGAGGACGCCACCGCGGAGATGGAGCTGAGCCGCTGGCAGCAGGACTGGCAGAGCATGATCGCGCACGATCTGCGCAATCCGCTGACGACGATCTTCGCCACCCTGCGCACCCTGGAGGAGCTGCCTCTCGGCCATTCTCTCGAGGCGACGGAAAAGGGCCTGATCTCCATTTCCGCGCGCTCCTGCCGCCGGATGGACCAGCTGCTGGGGCTTTTCCTGGAGGTCGCGCGCCTGGAATCGGGGAAGATGCCGGTTCATCAGGAGATCGTGCCTCTCGGGCCGCTGGTCCGGGCCGCGTGCGACGAGCAGGCGCTGACGTTCAAGGAAAAGGGCGTCCGCCTGGAGGTCTCCGTGGCGGACGATGCGGTCGCTTTCGCGGACCGGGCCCTGCTGGCGCGCGTGCTCCAGAACCTCCTCGGGAATTCCCTCAAGTTCGTTCCGGAGAAGGGATCCATCACTATCGGCCTGAGCGAGGATCGGGAGTTGGTCGGTCTCACGATCCGGGACAACGGGCCGGGCATCCCGCCCGAGGACATCCCGTTCATCTTCGACCGCTTCTATCAGGCGCACGGGAAGGGCAGCCGCAAAGCCAAGGGTACCGGTTTGGGCCTGACGTTCTGCCGGGAGGCCGTCCGGGCCATGGGCGGGGACATCGGCGTCGAGTCCGCCCTCCGCTTCGGCACCGAGTTCACCATCCGCCTGCCGCGCGCGACCTGACGGCGGTTCCGTTGCTAGCCGCGGCGTCATGAGCGTCCGTCTGGCGGCGATGGTTTTGTCGTTCCTGGCGCCTTCCCCGGCCGCCGCCGCCGAACAAGCGGACGCCAACCGCCTTTTCTGGGTGATCCCCAACTACCGGACCGTCGAGGAGGAGCGTAAGATCGTCCCGCTCGCGACGCGGGAGAAGTTCGCGCTGGCGGCGAAGGACTCGTTCGATCCCTACGCCTTCCCCGTGGCCGGGTTCTACGCCGGGCTGGCCCACGCCCGGAACGAGTACGCGGAGTGGGGGCGCGGCCCCGAGGGCTTCGGCAAGCGCTACGCCGGGGCCTTCGCCGACCAGACGGTCAGCAACTACATGACGGAGGCCGTCTTCCCGACGTTTCTGCACGAGGACCCGCGCTATTTCCGCCTGGGGCGGGGCGGCTTCTGGCATCGCGCGGGCTACGCGGTCAGCCGCGTCTTCGTGATCCGGACCGACGACGGCGGACGCGAGTTCAATTATTCCGAGTTCGGCGGCAACGCCGTGATGTCGGCCGCGGCCGACGCGTATTATCCGCGGAGCGACCGGACCATCTCGGCCACCGCCAACCGCT
Source organism: Elusimicrobiota bacterium (assembly GCA_044450965.1). Classification (GTDB taxonomy): domain Bacteria; phylum Elusimicrobiota; class Elusimicrobia; order UBA1565; family UBA9628; genus GWA2-66-18. Next base: position 104,160 of record JBIOJO010000001.1, read on the forward strand.
GGGGAGTCCAGATCGGCCTGGACATGGTCTTCAACGTGGCCAAGGAGTTCTGGCCCGACATCCGTCGCGGTCTGACCGGGTATTAAGCCGGGACCAAAGACCTACCCCGCCCCGGGTCCAAGGCCCCGTGCCGCCGGACGGGGGAGAGGCTACAATAGTTCCAGATGAAAAACGCCCTCCTGTCCTGCGCCCTGGCCGCCGCTCTGGCCGGAGGCGCCGCAGCGCAAAGCGACCGGGCGGTCGGCAATCTTCTCGACGCGAAGGCCGCCTCCCTGCGCGGCGCCGCCGCCCTCCAGGCCGTTTTCGACGGCTCCGAGAACGGGGCCGGGTCATCCGCCGAGCCCGTTCATGCGGGCCCTTTCCGCGCGAAAGCCGCGTTGCCCGTCAAAGCGTCCGCCGCGGCGGTCGAAGCTCCCGTGCCCGCGGCGCCGGCCTCGGTCGAGCCCTCGTCCGCGCACGGCATCAGCGACGGCTTCCTGGGCCCGTACTCCGAGGACGATTTCGTGCTGGGCACGGGCCGCTGCGAGACCTGCCGCGGCCCGGTCCAGGGCAAGTGGTATTTCCTGAACGAAGTCATCGCCACGCCGAAGGCGGGGACCCCGGGCATCGTCTGGATCGGCTCGCACGAGATGCAGGAAGGCGTTCGGATTTCCGAGGACGGCCGCTCGGTCACGCTGAAGGACGGCACGGTGATGCCGTTCCAGCTGACTCCGAAAATCGATTCGAACCGTTCCTTCTATGACGCCTCCAGCCTGGAGTTCATGCGCGGCCGGACCGTCCGGGTCCGCGGGGAATTCGCCGACATCGGCGGGGTGCGGACCTTCGTCGCCCGTACCATCTGGCCCGAGGATTTCCGCATCGACGCGACCAAGCTGGGCGACGCCGACGTGAAGAACGCGCAGGACGTGGACGCTTTGGTCGCCGCCGACAAGGGCGGCGCGAAGGCGCCGTTCGAGACGAAGCTCCTCTGGGAGCGTCAGGGCGCGGGACGCGATTGGGAGGGCAAGCCCGTGATGGGCTTCATGCTCAACGGGGCCCAGGGGGACGACGACGAGGCCCTGGCCGGCCACTCCAGCCTCTTCACCGGCCGCTACGGCCCCGGCGGGAGCATGGCGGACTGGATGTTCGACAATTTCTACGACATGAACACCGTCAGCGAGAAGGGGATCGTCGCCGGCATGGTCCCCATGGACAAGTACATGTCCGATCTCAACAGCGGGCAGAGCTGGTACCGCCCGTCCTATCTGATCGTCATGATCATGAAGGATCCGCGCGTGCCGCTGCAGGTCCAGGAGATGTTCAAGGAGCAGTACGCGAAATACTACGCGCAGGACCTCAAGTACGAGCACACGCACATGAACTGCACCGCGCTGATCGCCGATCCGATCCGCGCCGAGGGCTGGAAATTTCCGGAGAACGGCAAGACGCCAGTGCTCATCGCGAAGGCGCTCTCGAAGTTGGTGTCCACCGCGGCGCACGATCCGAAGGCCGGCGAGCAGATCTACGAGTCGCTGCGCGAAGAGCCGACGCGGAGCTTTCCGCGCGCGTCCTTCGACAACGTGGGCAGCGACGTTCTGAGCCTGGCCGGCTCCTTCGGAGCGGATCCCCTCGGACGCGAGCTCTCGCCGTTCGAGCGCATGCTGCAGGAGGATCTGGTCGCGGTCCTGTTCGTGCGCCTGCCCCAGATCCCGTCCAACCGCAAGTTCGGCCGCGATCCTGCGGGCTCGGTGACCGACTACTTCCTGCGCGCGCCGATGGACCGCTCGAAGTGGCAGACCGTTCCGTCCTACCCGCGGCCGTTCCCTCCGCCGCACTGAGCCATGCGCTTCGGATCGCGCGGGTCGGGCATGCTGTCGCCCTCCTGGTTCAACTCCCACCGCACCGACCTGGCCGGCCTCGCGATGCTGGCCGCGGTCGTGCTGTTTCTGATCCTGTTCCTCAAAGCGCTGCGCGACTAGCGCGTTCCGTCCCCGTTTAGAAAGAGAGCGCGAGCAGCAGGCTGGACTGCCGGTCGGTCCAGGCCGCCGACCGCGGGCCGCTCTCGTCGAAGGCGCTCCAGGTCTTCGTCCGGACCAGCTTGTCGATGGAGGCGGCGTCGCGTCCCATCGCCACCCAGACGGAGCCCGTGCGCCCTTCCTCGCCGGGGCCGAACGACTGGCGCTTCGACGCGCCGAAAAGCCCCAGGTCGCGCGCGGTCGCGGCGAGCATGGGGCGCAGTTCGAGGTAGCGGTTGGACACCTGCAGCAGGATCACCCCGCCGGGCTTGAGCCGGCTCAGATAGATGGCGAACGCTTCCTTGGTGACCAGGTGGACGGGGATCGAACCGCTGTTGAACGCGTCCAGGATGATCGCGTCGTAGGCCGCGCCGTCGGCGCGTTCCAGGGAGAGCCTGCCGTCGCCATCGACGACCCGGATCTGCGCGGGGCTGAGGCGCAGGTGCGTGAACCAGCGCCGGGCGATGGCCGTGACGTCGGGGTCGAGTTCATAGAAATCCAAGAACATCCCGGGACGTCCGTAGGCCGCGATGCTGCCCGCGCCCAGCCCGACCACGCCCACCGAATTCCAGCCCGCGCCCAGAGCGTCCCACGCGTCGCCCAGCGGCGAGGCGCGGCAGTAGTACGACAGCGGCTCGGACTGCCGCGCCGGGTCCAGGTATTGCATGCCGTGCTCGGTGTTGCCGTGGAAGAACCAACGGATTCCGTCGCGATCCTGGACCGAGTAGACGCCGTAGAAGTTGCGCAGGCTGTACAAGGTTCCGGTCCGGTTGCCGGCGGCGGCGACCGCGGCGGTCGTGACCAAAGCCAGCGCGGCCAAAGCGCCGGAGGTCTTGCGATAAACGGCGATTTGCTCCCAGTCGCGCGCGACGATCGCCGCGAGAGCCAGCGCGCCGACCGCGGCCCAGTCCAGCGCCGTCGCGCCGCTGCCGCGGCCCAGCCACGGCACCGCCAGGCCCACCAACACGCTTCCGAAAAGGCCGCCGGAGGCGATCCAGCTGTAATACTCCGTCATCGCGCGCTCGGACGCGGGACGGCGGTCGGCCAGGGATTTGTGGAAAATCATGCTCAGGGCGAACAGCGCGAACAGCGCGTAGGCGAATTTTCCCAGATCCAGCAGGCGGGCGAAGTTCTGGGCCGGGTTCGAGTCTTGCGAGAACCGGAAGGCCAGGCCCGCGGAAATCAAGAGCGTCGCGGCGCCCAGGGAAAGCGTCGTCTTATCCGTCACGCTCGGGTACCAGGGATGGCGCTTGAAGTTCAACACCAAGGTCAACAGGTACGCAGCGAGCGGAACGGTCCACAGCAGGGGCACGGCCGCGAAATCCATGCTCAGGAAAGACGTCACGGAGATGAGCGCCGCGCACGGCGCCGCGCTGAGCAGCAGCCACAACGCTCGCTCTCTCGGCGAGGGGGCGAGCCCTTCGGCGGCCGGCCTTCCCGCCGGAGTCAGGCCGCGCGGAGCGCAGGACAGGCACAGCGCGGCGTAGGCCGCGTACAGGCCGCGCCACAGCCAGCCTTCGGCGGAGGGCGTCAACAGCGGCCCGATCACGAACGGATAGGCGAGCAGCGCGCAGGCGGCGCCCGCGTTCGACGCGGCGTACAGGAAGTAGCCGTCCCGGCGCTCGGGAAGAGCGGATCTCATGAGCCAGCTTTGCGCGACGACGACCGTCGTGGAAAGCGCGAAGAATGGGGCGCCGACGGAGCGCAGCAACGCCCAGAAAAGGGCGCCGAAAGGACCGGAGGTCGGCAGCGTGGAAGGGAGCGCCAGGGGAAGGAAGAAGAAAGGGACGGCGAGCATGGCGGCGTGCGCGCGCGGGTGGAACGGTGCCCATCGGCCGTAGAGGTATCCCAGCAGGATCAGGCTCTGGAAGAAAATCATCGCGCCGGTCCAGACGTAGGCGGCCCCGCCGAACCGGGGGAGCAGGAGCTTCGCGGCGGCGAGCTCCAGGCAGAACGCCAGGAAGGACGCGACGAACGCCAGGGCCTGGAAGCGGAGTCTCTGTGGCAACTCCGTGAGTCTATTAAATTATTAAACTTACAAAGCGTCAGGGCTTCAGCAGAGCGGACACCCAGATCGTCTCGTCCAGGTCGATCCAGTGGAGGCGCGCGCCTTTGTCGAGCAGGCGCCACTTGCGGAGCTGTCCTTCGCGCGCGGCCAGCAGGCTCGGAAACCAATCCAGCGGAACGCGGATCTCGCGGCGGTCCGACAGGCTCACGATCATCAGCCCCTTGTCGAAGCGGACGAAGGTCGCGCAGGCCGGGGGAGTCTTCGGCGTTTCCATATTCCGCGTTCAGTATACCAGACCGCGCGGGAAGACTCGACGGCATCCGGCGGCGGAAAGGTGTTAAGCTCTGGCGACGCCCAGGAGAGCCCCATGAAACCCAGAGACGGAGACGGCGCGGTCAAGGATTCGAACACGTTCGGACGGAAAGGCCGCGGCCTGGGCTCCAGCGCCAAGGCGACGGGCGCGTCCGGCGTCTGTCCCGCGTGCAAGGCGGAGGTTCCGGCCAAGCCCGGCTTCCGCCTCTCGACGCTGAAGTGCCCGTCCTGCGGCGCCGCGATGGGCCGCTGATCCGGTCCGCGTTCTAGGCGACCAGCAGGTCTGCTTCGCGCGTGATCGAATCCAGCACGGTCTTCAGTTCCAGCGCCTTGCTCGCCAGGTCGTCTCCCGGCAGGACGTCGACGGGTTCCCCGTAAACCACCACCGAGCGGCCGAAGGGCATCGGGATGTGAAAGTGGTCCCAGGCCTTCGACAGCACGAAGCGGTTCGACTGGGCGCTGGTGATGGGCAGGATGGGGATGCCCAGCTTCTGCGCCAGATACAGGATGCCTTCCTTGACCTGACGGTCGGGTCCTTTTGGCCCGTCGGGCGTGATGCCGATGTCTCGTCCGGACTGGACGGCGCCCATCAGCGCGCGGACGGCGTCGGCCGCGCCGCGCGAGGAGGAGCCGCGGACCGAGGGAACGCCGCACAAGCGGATCGTCTCCGCGATGAGCTCCCCGTCGCGAGAGCGGCTGATCAGGATGGACACCTTGTCGTTGTTGTGCGAGACGGTGAAGAACGCCTGCCGCTGGTGCCAGAACGCGTAGATGAAGCGCCGGTCGTCCTTCCTCAGGGCGTCGCGAATGGAGCCGCGCACGGTCTTGAGCCGGGTCGTGAGGCGGATGCTCGCGGCGAAGGCGGCGGCGGCGTAGGGAATCAGGGCGCGGAGCTTCGAGACGGACCGTTCGGACATCAATCAGTGTACCACGCCGCATCGCTCGCCGCGTCCGTATTTCTGCCGACCCGGCCCGCTGGTGCTCGGATCGCAAAAATGATAATTTGGACTCATGACGACCTCGACGCTCCCGAGACGGACGGCGTTGTTCGAGTCGCACAAGCGGCTGGGCGGAAAGATCGTGGACTTCCACGGCTGGGAGCTCCCGGTCCAGTACGAATCCATCATGAAGGAGCACGCGGCCGTCCGCAACCTGTGCGGGCTGTTCGACGTCTCCCACATGGGCCAGGTCTTCGCGACCGGCTCCGACGCGCTGGCCTTCCTCCAGAAGGTCAACGCCAACGACATCTCCAAGATCGGCCCGGGCAAGGCCATCTACTCGCACCTTCCCAACGAGAAAGGCGGCGTGGTGGACGACGTGATCGTCTCCTGCCTGGCCAAGGACCGCTACCTGGTCGTCGTCAACGCGGCCACCGCGGACAAGGACTTCGCCTGGTTCCAGAAGCACGCGAAAGGCATGAACGTCGTCCTCGAGAACAAATCCGATCACTACGGCATGATCGCCGTCCAGGGACCCAAGGCGTCCGAGGTGATCGGCCTCATCGCGCCGGCCGCGATGACTTTGCCGCGCTTCGGCGCGATGGAGCTGGAGCTGTACGGTCAGCCTTCATTCATCACGCGGACCGGCTACACCGGCGAGGACGGCGTTGAGTTCATCGTTCCCAACGAGATCGTGGTCCGCGTCTGGGAGGACCTTCTCGCCCAGGGCCAATCCTTCGGCGTCGTGCCCTGCGGCCTGGGCGCGCGCGACGTTCTGCGCCTGGAGGCCGGCTACCTCTTGTACGGCCAGGACGTGGACGACGATCACAGCACGTACGAGGCGAACTACGGCTGGGTCGTGAAGCTGGACAAGGGCGACTTCATCGGCAAACAAGTCCTGGCCGCGCAGAAGAAGGACGGGGTGAAGCGCAAATTGACCGGAGTGAAGCTGCTGGAGCGCGGCGTGCCGCGCGCGGGGGCGTCCGTTCTGGTGGATGGCCGTGAGGCGGGAAAATTCTGTTCCGCGACCTTTTCTCCATCACTCCAGGCCGGCATCGGCGTCGGCTACCTGGACCGCCCAGACCTTCCCGTCGGAACGAAGTGCGCCGTCGTGCTGCACGGCCGCGAAATGGCCGCGGAGATCGTCAAAGCCCAATTCTACGTTTCGCCCAATCTCAAGAAGGGAGTCTAACATGCTCGATCCGAAGGCCCTGAAGTACCAGAAGTCGCACGAGTACCTGGCCGCCGACGGCACCGTCGGCATCTCCGACCACGCGCAGAAGGAGATCACCGACGTGGTCTTCGTCGAGCCGCCCAAGGTCGGCCGCAAGGTCAAGCAGGGCGAGGCGTGCTGCGTCGTCGAGTCGGTGAAGGCCGCCTTCGACATCTACGCTCCCGTCTCCGGCGAGATCGTCGCGGTCAACGCCGAGGCGTCGAAGAATCCCGCCATCGTCAACTCCGATCCGTACGGCAAGGGCTGGCTGTTCAGGATCTCGGCGTCGGCCCCGCGCGAGTCCGACGTGCTGATGAACGCGGACGACTACGAGAAGTTCATCTCGGCCGAGGCCGCCCATGGAAGCCACTGAGGAGCGCGTCACGACCCCGCTTCCGCCCGCCGACGACTTTTCCCGCCGCCACGTCGGCTCCGGCGCGGCCGACCAGGCCGCCATGCTGGCCCTGCTCGGCAAGCCTTCCTTGGACGCGTTGACCGACGCCGTCGTGCCCTCTTCGATCCGTTTGAAAATGCCGCTGGCCCTGCCGGCCGCCGCCTCCGAGGCGGAGGCTCTCGCCGAGCTCCGCGGGATTTCGTTCAAGAATTCCGTCTGGCGCTCGTACCTGGGCCAGGGCTACAACGACACGATCACGCCGCCCGTGATCCTGCGCGAGATTTTGGAGAACGCCGGCTGGTACACGGCCTATACCCCGTACCAGCCTGAGATCGCCCAGGGGCGCCTGGAAGCGCTGCTGAACTTCCAGACCATGATCATCGACCTGACCGGTCTTCCCGTGGCGAACGCCTCTCTGCTCGATGAGGGAACGGCCGCGGCCGAGGCCATGGCGCTGTGCCTCCACGCGTCCGAGGGTCCCGCTGGGCGCGTGTTCTTCGTCGATTCCGCCTGCCATCCGCAGACCGTCGCCGTGGTGAAGACGCGCGCCAAGCCGATCGGCGTGGAGGTCTTCGTCGGCGAGCCGTCCCAGATTTCCGGCAAGAAGCTTCTCGGCGCTCTCGTTCAATACCCCGACACCTTGGGCCGCGTGAAGGATTGGTCCCGCTTCTCGGAGCAGGTGCACTCCGCCGGCGGCCAGCTGGCCGTCGCCGCGGACCCTCTCGCGCTGACTTTGTTCAAGGCGCCGGGAGAGTTCGGCGCGGACATCGCGCTCGGTTCCACCCAGCGCTTCGGCGTCCCCATGGGCTTCGGCGGGCCGCACGCCGCCTACCTGGCGGTCAAGGAATCGTTCCAGCGCCGCATCCCGGGCCGCATCGTGGGCGTGTCGAAGGATAGTCACGGCAAGCACGCCATGAGATTGGCGCTGCAGACCAGGGAACAGCACATCCGCCGCGAGAAGGCGACCAGCAACATCTGCACGGCCCAGGTGCTTCTCGCCGTCATCGCCGGGATGTACGCCGTCTACCACGGTCCGGAAGGATTGACCCGCATCGCTTCTCGTATTCGTGCCATGTCGAACATTCTTCGTTCCGGCCTGAAGAAGCTGGGCTACGATACGGGCTCCGACGTCGTGTTCGATTCCGTTCTCGTCAAGGGTTCCGAAAAACAGATCTCCGACGCGTTCGCCGCGGCGAAGACGAAGAAAATAAACCTGCGGCAGCACGACAAAACGTCGTTGGTCGTGTCGTTGGACGAGACCGTCACCGAGTCGGACCTCCTCGACGTGCTTTCCGTGTTTGGCGGATCGAAGGCATTGCCCGGCATTGAGGATGAGTCCATCCCCGCCGCCCTGAAGCGCACCTCGAGGTTCCTCACGCACAAGGTCTTCGGCGAGCATCGCTCCGAGACCGAGATGCTGCGCTACCTGCGCAAGCTCGAGGGCAAGGACCTGTCCTTGGCCCACTCCATGATTCCGCTGGGCTCCTGCACGATGAAGCTCAACGCCGCCGCGGAGATGCTGCCGGTCACGTGGCCGGAGTTCGGGCGCATGCACCCCTTCGTGCCCGCCGAGCAGGCGCTCGGCTACAAGGAGATGGCGACCCAGCTCGAGGCCTGGCTGGCGGAGATCACCGGGTTTGCGGCCGTCAGCCTCCAGCCCAACGCGGGCTCGCAGGGCGAGTACGCGGGTCTGCTGGCCATCCGCGGCGCGCTGGACGCGCGCGGGCACGCGCATCGCAAGATCTGCCTGATCCCGGTCTCCGCGCACGGCACCAATCCCGCTTCGGCGGCGATGGTCGGCATGACGATCGTCACCGTGGCCTGTCTCGAAGACGGCGACATCGATCTGGCCGATCTCAAGAAGAAAGCCGACGAGCACGCGAAGGATCTCGCGGCCTTGATGGTCACCTATCCGTCCACGCACGGCGTGTTCGAGGAAGGCATCAAGTCGATCTGCGAGATCGTCCACAAGCACGGCGGGTTCGTCTACATGGACGGCGCGAACATGAACGCCCAGGTCGGCCTGTGCCGCCCCGGCGACATCGGCGCGGACGTCTGCCACCTGAACCTGCACAAGACCTTCTGCATCCCTCACGGCGGCGGCGGACCCGGCATGGGCCCCATCGGCGTGGTGAAGGAACTGGCGGCGTTCCTGCCGGGCTCGGCGTCGGTGCCGGCCGTCTCGGCCGCGCCGTTCGGCTCCGCCTCCATCCTGCCCATCTCCTGGATGTACATCCGCATGATGGGCCCCGACGGCCTCAAGCGCGCCACGCAGAACGCCATCCTGAACGCCAATTACATCGCGAAGCGACTGGAGTCCCAATTCCCGGTCCTCTTCAAGGGAAAGAACGGCTTCGTCGCTCATGAATGCATCGTCGATCCGCGCTCCCTCAAGGCGGGGGCGGACGTGACCGTGGACGACATCGCCAAGCGTCTGATGGACTACGGCTTCCACGCGCCGACGGTTTCCTTCCCGGTGGTGGCGACCTTGATGATCGAGCCGACCGAGTCCGAGTCCAAGGCGGAGCTGGACCGCTTCTGCGACGCCCTGCTGGCCATCCGCGAGGAGGGCCGCCGGATCGAGCGCGGCGATTGGCCGAGGAACGACAATCCCTTGAAGAACGCGCCGCACACCGCCGAGGCCGTCGTCTCGGACGCGTGGACGCATCCGTACTCGCGCGAGACCGCGGCCTACCCCGCGGCCTGGCTGCGGGAGCGCAAGTTCTGGCCCGCGGTCGGCCGCGTCGACGGCGCGTACGGCGACCGCAACTTCTTCTGCTCGTGCTCCGCGCTGAGCTGAACCTTCCCGTCCTCGACGCCGCGGGGCATATGGCCCTGGACGAGGGGATATTCACGTCCGCCCCGGCCGGCGCGTTCATTCTTCGTTTATACCGTTGGGGCGGGCTCGGCTGCACGTTCGGTTACTCCCAGCCGCACCATGCCGTCCGCGCCGCCTGCGACGCCCGCGGCTGGAAGGACGTGCTTCCCGTGCGCCGCGCGACCGGAGGCGGCATCGTTTACCACGACGGCGACGTGACTTTTTCGTTGGTCTTCCCTTGGGATCGAACCCTCGCGCCGGACTCGATTTATAAAAACGTTCACCGAGGGATTCACTCGGCGTTGAAGGCGGCGGGAGCGCGGGCCTCATTGTGGTCGCCCGAACGGCGTTCTCTCGGCCCCGCCGCGGCGTGTTTCACCCGCGCGGAGCCCATGGATCTCGTGTTGGACGACGGTCGTAAAATTTTAGGCGGCGCACTGCGAAAACGCGGGCTCAAGGGCCTCTATCAAGGCTCGCTTCGTCCGGAGGCATTGGCGCTGACGCGGAGCCAGATCGAGTCCGCCGTGCTCGACGGAATCGCCCGGGAATTCGGACGGACGCCGGTGACCGATATTCCCCAGGCTTGGCTCGAACAAGGACGGACGCTGGAAGGGCGCTATCGTTCGTCCGAATGGAACGAAAGGAGATGACATGAAGACCTTCGTCTTGTGCAAGCTGACGCCGGGCCGCGAGCAGACCGCGGTGACCGCCATCCGCGCCATCGACGGCGTCACCGAGGTCTACATGACCTTCGGCGGCTGGGACATGATCCTGGCGGCCGAGGCCGACACCGTGGACAAGCTGTCGAACCTGATCGTCAGCCGCGTGCGCGCGGTGCCGGGCGTCTCCGCGACGGAGACCTTGGTCACCACCAACCTCTGAACGCCCCGCGCGCGGCGCCGTCGCGCCGCGACCTCGCCGCCGTCGCCGCGTTCGTCCTGGCCTCGGGCCTGTGCCTGTGGGGCAAGGCCTGGACCATGGACGAGCCGTTCTTCCTGGCGATCGCCCGCCAGATCCGGATCGATCCGGGCCATCCGCTGTCGTTCGCGTTCAACTGGTACGGCTGGTCCCAGCCGATGGCGGCCATCAACAACACCCCTCCGGTCCTGGGATATCTTCTCGCCGCCGCGCTGCGGATTTCCGGCGGCGGCGAATTCTGGACCCGCGCGCTGTTCCTTCCCTTCGACCTGGCTTCGGCGTGGGCTCTGCTCGCGTTGGCCGCGCGCTTCCTGAAAAAGCCTCTTTGGCCCGTTCTCGTCGTCTTGGCCGGCCCCGCGTGGGCGCTGAACATGAACCACGTCATGGCCGAGCGCGTGATGGCGGGCTTCGCTTTGCCCGCGCTGTGGCTGGCCGTCGTCGCCGCAGACGAGAACGACGCGCGCGCGTTTTGGGGCTCGGCCGCCTTGGCGGCGCTTGCCCTGCTCTCGAAATACAACGCGCTGTTCGTCCTGCCGCCCGCCGTCATGTATTTGCGTTCGCGGGGAGCGCCGTACCGCCGTCTGGCCGCGTGGTCGGCCGTCGCGCTGTCGGGCGTCGTTCTCTCCCAGGTCTGGAGCCGGGCCGTCGGCGCCGCCTCGTTCCAGGCGGCGTGGGGCGCGACCTCCGCGGCGGCGCGCATGTCCTGGTCGGCGCCCAGCCATCGTCTCCGCGCCCTCCTGGCCTTCACGGGAGGCCTCGGCTTGCCGTGCGCGCTTTGGGGCGCGCGCTTGAGGATTTCGCGCCGCGCCGTCCTGGCTTCCGGCGCGGTCTGCGCCATTCTTTTCGCGCCGTGGTTCGACCTGGGACCGGCGGTGCGTCCCGTCGACCGGCTCATGGGGTTTCTGTTCGCGTGGGGGGCCTGCGCGGCCGTGCTGTCCCTGGCACGGGGGCGGGCATCGCGCGGTTTCAGCCTTTGGCTGCCGTGGGCGGCGGCCGTCGCCGTTCTCCAACTCGCTTACTGGGCCGTGGTCGCGCGCTTCGTCGTCTTCCTCCTTCCGCCGTTGACCTTCGGGCTTTGGGAACGACTGGAGGCCGAAGCGCCGGAACGCGTCGAGCGCTTCGGGCGCGCCGCGTTCGCCGCCGCGGCCGTCCTTGGTTTGGCGCTCGGGACGGCGGACCGGACGTACGCGGATGCCCAGCGCGCGGTCGCGATTGAGGCGTCCGCCCGCGCCCGCGCGCGCGGCGGGACGCTATGGTTCAGCGGGCATTGGGGACTGCAGGAATACATGCTGGCGGCCGGGGCGCGCCAGCTGGATTCGGATCTCGGCGGCTGGAATGAAGTCCGTCCCGGCGACGTGGTCCTGGTCAGCGCGGTCAACACGAACAGAATTCCGCCGTCCCATCCGTTCCTGGCGAATGAATACGAGATTGTCGTGGATTCGTTCGTTCCTCTGCGCCACATGGGAGACTGGAAGCGCGAAGGCGGATTCTACTCGAGCGGGATGGGGTTCCTTCCCTGGTCGTTCTCGACGGGACCGGTGGACACGTTCACGATCGTCGAGGTGCTTTGAGAGAGCTCGTCGTCCTCCGGCCATAGCCCCGACGCGGCCATGCGTCCCACGATGCGCGCCGAGTTGCGCTCCACGTAGCGCCCGGGCTTGGACGGATCCCAGCGCCGCGGGTTGGGCAGGACCACGGCCATCGCCACGGCCTCGTCGGGAGAGAGGTCGGCGCAGGACTTGCCGAAGTACGCGCGCGCGGCCGCCTCGCAGCCGAAGACGCCCTTGCCCCACTCGACGACGTTCAAATAAAGCTCCAGCACGCGCCGCTTGCCCAGCTCCTTGTCGAGGCGCCGGGCGATCAGGATCTCCTTGAGCTTGCGGAGGGGATTCTTCGACGGCGACAGGTAGAGGTTGCGCGCCAGCTGCATGGTGATGGTGCTGCCTCCGACGCTGAGGCGCCCTTCTTTCTTGTCTTTCTCCCACGCCGCGCGCAGAGCCTCCCAGTCCACGCCGTCGTGGCGGTAGAACGTGTCGTCCTCGGCGGTGACTACCGCGTCGCGCAGGCTCTCGGAGATCGCGTCGTAGCCGACGACGGTCCAGCGCAGATCCAGCTTCCGGCCTTTGGCCGCGGCCTCGCGCTTGCGCAGCTCGATGTAGGCGGTGGTTTTGGGCGGATTCTTCTTCAGCGGGCGCACGTCGGGGAGCCACAGCACCCAAGCCGCCGCGGCCGCGGCGGCGACGAAGGCCGAGCCGCCGAGGAGAAGGAAGGCTTTGACGGCGCTTCGTCTCATGGGGCTACTTCTTGCCGGGCACGCGGCGCAGCAGCTTCAGGCGCGACTCGAAGGAGTTCCGCTCGGCCAAGGTGGCCTCGGGCCGTTCGCGCAGGGACTGGAACAGCTCGCGGCTCTCGTCCTTGCGGCCCAGCCGCAGCAGGTAGTCGGCCTTCTTGAAGGCGGCGGAGAAGCGCAGCAGCGGCGTTTCCACGGCCACCGCCCGGTCGTAGTCCGCCAGCGCGGCGTCGGTCTCGCCCAGGCGCTCGTGCGCCGACGCGGCGTGCGTCCAGGCCATCGCCCGGTCCAGGGCGGGAAGATCGGACTGCGCCAGCTCGCTCAGCACGCGCGCCGCGGCGCGGTCGTCGCCGGAGGAGGCCAGCTTCTCGGCTTGCTCGGTCTTGTCGCGCAGTTCGTCTAAGTCCACGGCTCGATTATAACAGACCCGGACCTCGGCCGCTCAGCCCAGGTCCGTCAGGCTTTCGCGGAGCCGGGAAAGCTCCTGGGCCAGCTCGACCTTCTCGGCCTCGTAGAGCTCCCGGGCGCTTCCGGCCGCCGTGCGGGCGCGCGCCTCGCAGGACTCGATGTTCGCCTCCAGGTCCTTGATCTCGTCTTCCATCATCTCGCGCTTGATCGCGGAGGAGTCCGCGCCGTCGCCGCCCGACGACAAGCCGGCCAGCTCCTTCTCGCGCGCGGAGAGCTCCTCCTTCATCTCGGCCAGGTCGGCCTCGAACTGGGAGCGCGCGGGCCCCGCCGGGAGATTCGCCAGTCGCGCCGTCACCGACTCGAGGTTCGCCTTGATCTCCTCGATCTCGCTGCCCAGCATCTCCGCCTTCATCGCGCGGTCTTTGTGTTCCATGGGGGGAGTTTAGCCCGCGGAGCGGAAAAAAGAAAGCCCCGTCAGGGCATCAGCGCCGGGCCCGGCGGATCCACCGCTCCCGCCTGCGGCGCGTCCAGCATGGTCGCGGGCGCGGACGAACCGGCGGCGTCGGCGTTCACCCGGACGTGGGTCTGTTCCAGGTTCACCGTTCCGTGGGTCGCGTCGCGCAGAACCGACTTCCAACGCACGGTCGCGCGGGCGCCGGGCGCCAGCTCGTCGGCGACCGCCGTCTCGACCGGCGGGGCGGTCCGGCGGCCTTCGGTGCCCACGGGGCGGAACGTCTCCTGGCCCGCCTCCACACGCACGTGCCGCAGCAGTCGCCCGGTGTTGTTCTCCACGGTCAGCTCGATCTCGACGGTCTCGTCGTGCCAGTAGATGGGGAACGAGCGGAGGAAAGGCGCGGTCAGCCCGCGGACGGGCGCGAAGCGCCGGGAGCCGTCGGCGAACGCGGCGCGGTAGCCTTCGGCGGTCCCGGTGACGGTCCCGTGGGGATGGAGATAGGTGACCCGCGCGCGCAGGCCGCCCTGCTCGATCCAGTTCTCGTGAAAATCGGCGACGGTCGGGAACGGCGCCGAAACGAATCCGGCGGGGCTTCCGGCGGGCGTGGGACGCGCGGAAAAGTCGCGTCCGTCGGGAGCGAGCACGGCCTCCACGCTTTCGCCCTTCGCCATCACCACCAGCATCCGGTCCGTCGCGGGCGTGACGGCGTCGGCCCGGGGCGGAGCGGCGATGAAGTTGATTTCCTCGGAGGGGGCGGTTTCATTCGCGCTCGCCGGAGCGGATGGGGCGGCCTCCGGCGCCTGGGGGGCTTCCAACAGGGCCCGGGCCACGACGCCCGCCGATTCCAGCCAGTTCTTCGCCGCCTCGCGGAGCCAGGAGGGTTTGGCGGGCGCGGCCTGCGCGGCGCGCGGCGGGAAGGCGGCCAAGCGCCCGGCGGGCGGGGGGAAGGCCCCGGGCGCGTGCAGAACGGCGACCGGGAGGCTGGCCGCACCGGTGGATTGGACCAGCATCGCGAGGGCGGCCACGGCGGCGAGGCGGCGCGAGGGTCGTTTCATGGGAACCTCTTGAATTCAGTATAGACCCCCGGCCCGCGTTCCGCCACCCCCCGACGGTAAAACCATGGAAAAGGAACGGTAAAGGCGGCCTTGAAGGACGCGGGCGCTTATGGTTGAATTGACCCATGGCGACGGAACCGACGCGGCTGGTCCTCGTCATCGACGACGACGAGGGCATCCGGGACCTCCTGTCTTTGCTCATCAAGAAGGAAGGCTTCCGGGTGGAGACCGCCGCCGACGGAGAAGAGGGGCATCGTCGGGCCATGTCCCTGAAGCCCGATTTGATCGTGCTGGACTTGATGCTGCCGCGCTACGGAGGTTTCGAGCTCCTGCGCCAGCTGCAGGGCACCGAGCTGGCGCGGGTGCCTATCATCGTCGTGACCGGACGCTACACCGATTCCTCGACGGCGGACCTGATCCGTCAGGAAACGAACGTGGTGGAGCTTCTGGAGAAGCCCGTCAAGACGGCGCGCTTCCTCGGGGTTCTGCGGCGCATCCTGCGCCCCAGCCTGGCCGCGGGCGACGCCGTGGAGAACTGACATGGACGAAACGACATTCGGAGCGCCGGGCGAGAAGCTGGTGTTGATGGTGGACGACGACGAGAGCCTGCTCGACCTGATGGAGCACGTGGTCAAGAAGGAGGGTTTCCGCACCGATCGCGCCGTGGACGGCCCCGAGGCCCTGCGCAAGGCGGACGCTCTGAACCCGGACCTCATCGTGCTGGACATGATGCTGCCGGGCCTGGGCGGCTATGAAGTCATGCGCCAGCTTCAGGCCGGCGGGCACGGCGACATTCCGATCGTCGTCATCACCGGGAGACAGATGGACCCGGCCGGGATCAAGCTGATCCGAGATGAATCCAACGTCAAGGAATTCCTGCTCAAGCCGGTGCGGCCCGCGGTGCTCACCGCCGCGCTCCATCGCCTGCTGAACACCCAGCCGCAGCGCGCGCCCGGCGACGGGCTCAAGAGCTGACATGAGCTGGCGCCGAACGGCGTTGACCGCGGCGGGAGTCCTGGCCTTCGTCTACGCGGCGGCCTGCGCGGACGTGGTCCTGCGCGCGCGCTCCGCGTACATGGAGGGCGAGAAGTGGCTGGCCTGGGACGCGCGCCCGGAGCTCAAGAAGGCGCACTTCGACTCGGTGCTGGCGGAGCGCCGCAAGACGCTGGAGGCCGATCGCGCCGCCGGGCGCCTGAACGCCTCGGACTTCGACAAGAAGCTGGGTCTGGCGACGTTCGAGCGCGATCAGGCCGTGGCGGAGAGCTCGTTGAAGTACGCGTACGTCTGGTTCCAGACCGCCGCGGAGCTGTTCACGCCGCCGGAGAGCCGCTGGACCGTTCTCTCGCGCCAGAAGATGAAAACCACGCGCGAGCTCTGGAAAAAGGAGCTCGACGCGAAAAAGATCCCCTACCAAGACTACATGCTGGAATAGGGCGTGCCGCGCCTCCTGTTCGGCGTCCTGCTTCTTCCGCTGTCCGGCTCCCTGGTCTGGGCCGCGGCCAAGGCGCTGGCGGGCGTGGCCATGCACGGCGCGGCGGCGGCGCCGTTCACCGCGGGGATGGGCCTGATGGCCGTCGCCTGGCTGATCGGACGCCACGTGATCGACCCGATCGGGCCGTTCGGCTGGGGGATGCGCATGGCGCGCTGGGCGTACGTGGCGGGACACGAACTGACGCACGCGCTGGCGGCCTGGTCCTCCGGCGGGAAGGTGTTCGCCATCCACGTCGAGGAGAAGGGCGGCCACGTGGACCTGTCCCACTCGAGCGCCTTCGTCGCGCTGGCTCCGTATTGCGTGCCGTTCCACGCGCTGCTGGTCGTGGCCGGCTACCGCGTCCTGCTCTGGCTGAAGCCCGACGTCCAGGCCGAGGCGCTGTTCCTGCTCCTGATGGGCGCGGCCCTGGCCTTCCACGGCCTGATGACGTGGGAGACCTTGACCCAGGTGAAGCAGCCGGACCTGGACGCGGCCGGCGGCGCGGTCTTCTCGCTCGCGCTGATCGGCGCCGCCAACGGCCTGGTCGTCCTGCTGCTGCTGAAGGTCCTGTTCCCGGAAAACGTCCCGTTCGGCGAGTCGGTGAAGCAGGCGGGCGCCGGAGCGTGGTGGTTCTGGACCAAGGCCTGGTCGGCGGCCCTTCCCGCCGCGCGAAATCTCCTCCGCCGGATATATCCATGAGCGAACTGAGCCGGGAGTTCGGACGCAAGGCGTTCCACATGCTGTCCCTGGCCTACTGGGCGGCGTTCGCGTTCCTGGGCTGGCCGACGACCGGTTATTGGATGGCCGGCTGGCTGCTCGTGGTTCTGTCCATCGAGACCGCGCGCCTCAAGATCCCGTCCGTGGAGCGGCGGCTGGTCTCCCTGTTCGAAGGCATGATCCGCGAGACGGAGCGCACGCACTACAGCGGCATCGTCCATACGACCAGCGGCAGCCTGGCGGCGATGATCATCGCCCGCGGCGACCCCGTGATCGTCGGCGCCGCGATCGGCCAGCTGGCGTTCGGCGACGCGGCGGCCGCGCTGTGCGGCAAGGCCTTCGGCCGGACGAAGATCCTGGGCGGCAAGAAATCGCTGGAGGGAAGCCTGGCGGGATTGGCGGCGTGCTACGCCGTCGCGACCTTGTGCGGCGTCCGCCCCGGCGCGGCCGCGCTCTCGGCGGCCGTCGCGATGGTCGTGGAGCTCCTGCCGACGACGGGCTTCTTCAACGACAATCTCTGGATGCCGGTGGCCTCCGCCGCCGTCCTGCGGCTGGTCGGCGCGCGATGATGTCGATTCCGCCGCGGCGGATCGTGATCGTCTCCCTGGACAATCTCGGGGATCTGGTGTTCGCCTGCGCGTTGATTCCGGCCCTGCGCGCGGCGTTTCCAATAACGGACATCGGCGTTTGGGCCAAGGAGTACGCCTCGGGATTGCTCCCCTTCGTCCCCGGCGTGACGCGCGTCCACGCCAGCGATCCGTTCTGGGATGGTTCTCCGGGCCGCGGCGCGGGGTCCTTCTCGAATTTTCTTCGTGTTCTCGGCGATGTCCGGGCCGCGCGATATGACGCCGCGCTCCTTCCGAACACGCGCTGGCGCGTCGCCTTGGGCGCGCGCCTGGCGGGCGTTCCGCGCCGGATCGGCTTCGACCAGCGCGGCTCCCGCCGCTGGCTGACCGATGTCGTGTCCGCGGAGAGGCGCGATACTCCCATCGTGGGCGAATGGGCGCGCCTTCTCGCGCCGTTGGGCGCCGATCCGAGCCTGGCGGTCATGACGCTGGAGGTTCCTTCTTCCCTGACCGCGTCGCGCGCGGCGTTAGCCGCGCGTCTGGGCCCCGGTCCGATCGCCGCCGTCCATCCGTTCGCCGGCGACGCGCGCCGCTGCGCTCCGCCTTCGTTCTGGATTGACCTGCTTCGCCGCCTGCGCGCGGACGGGATTAAAAAGGCCGTCGTGATCGGGGCTCCCGCGGAATCGCGCGCGTTCGCGGCGGAGATCTCGGCCGCTGAGGGCTTTCCGGAGGTTCTCGCCGCCGCGGACTTTGGCGGGGGGGCCTTGGCGGACGCCCTGCTCGCCGTTTCCCTGTCGCAAGTCTTCATCGGCCACGATTCGGGCCCCCTGCACTGCGCCGCCGGTCTCGGCGTCCCTTCGCTGGGTCTTTATCTTCCGGGCGATTATCCGCGCGCGATGCCGCAGGGCCGCGCCGCGTGGAAGACCGTCCGCCGGTCCTCGCCCTCCGACGCCGATCCGGCGGAGGCCGCGGCGCTGGCGTCCGAGCTCTTCAGAAGTCATATAAAGTAGAATCCTCCCCATGGAGCCGAGGGAGAGAGTCCGCGCCGTCCTGCGCGTCTTCGGCCGCTTTTTCCACGGCATTCTCCGCGTGATCGGGTGGATATTCCTGGTCCTGGTGCTGTTCACGGCGGGCCTGGGCACCTACGCCTACCGCCGCTTCAGCCCCGAGGAAGCGCGTCGCGTGGCCGCCGAACAGCTGACGGCGCTGGTGCACCGCGAGGTCACGATCGATCATCTGGTGCTGAGCCCCCGCGGCCTGAAGGTGATCGGCCTGCGCGTGCGGCGCGGCGCGTCGGGAGTGGACGGGGACACCTTGATCTGCGACTCCGCGGTGGTGACCGTGAAGCTCCGGCCCCTGCTGTCCCGGCGGCTGGAGTTCGACACGGTGCTCCTTCAGTCGCCTCAGATCTCCCTCTCGCGGGACGCGGATGGGAACTGGAACCTGGCCGACATCTTCGGCTCGTCGGCGGCCGCCGGCGGACACCCGGCGGCGCTGCCGCTGGCCCTGGCCTCCGCCGAGACCATCGTGGAAGACGGCGTCCTGCGCGTCAACGACCACATGCGCGGCCGCAAGCTTCTGTTCGAGAAGCTTTCCCTGCGGGTGGACGGCTTCGACCAGGACAAGCCCTTCCCCGTATCCGCCTCGTTCCGGATGTCGGACACTGTGGGAGGGCGCTCGCTCACGGCGACCGCGAGCGCGTCCGGCGAGGTGGACCTGGCGGGCTTCCGCTGGTCCAGCGCGACCGCGACGTCGGAGAACCTGCGCATCGAGGTGGAGGGCGTCCCTTTCAAGGGGCGGGCGTCGGTGCGCGGCTTCACCTCGCCGCTGATCGAGGCCTCTCTGTCGGCCCCCGCGCTCAGCCCCGAGGACTGGCGCCATCTGCTGGGCCGGCCCGTGGCGCTGGCCCTGCCGCAGATCCGCTGGACGATCAAGGCGGAACTGCCCGCCCCGGGCATGCTGGACGTGCAGAAGCTGACGGCGGAGACGCCGGCGGGCGCGGCCAGTCTGGTGGGCCTTTTCGACTTCGCCGCGTCAACGCCCACGCTCAGCGTGGAGATCACGGCCCGGGACGCGGACCTGGCGAAGGCGGGGTCGTGGAATCCGGACTGGGCCAAGCACGCACTGAGCGGCAAAGCGTCGCTGCGCGCGGCGGTCACGGGCTGGTCCGGACGCCTGCAGGCGCGCGAGGCCGAGGTGAACCTGCGCGGCTTCGGCGGCGCGTGGGGGGAGCGCCGCGTGGAGGGCGTGGACGCGGACGTCTCCATCGGCGACGAATTCACGAAGATCAAGGCCTCGGTCTCCAAGGGCAAGGCCTTCGTCGTGGGCAACGTCTTCGACGAGATCGCATTGGGGATGACGGTGGAGAACCAGAACCTGGCGCTGGACCGGCTGAGCCTGCGCTGGGGCGGCTCGCGGGTGCGCCTGCGGGCGCGGGTGGAGCACCTGTCGGCGCCGAAGGAGGTGGTGCTCTCCGGCAACGTGGACAAGATCGACTGGAACGCGGCGGCGCGGCTGGTGATGGACGTGCGCGCGGCCATCTCCACGCGGACCGCGACGGCCGGCGACGAGGAGCGTCCGTGGCTGAGGACGTTCAAGTACTCGATCCCGCGCGGCTTCCCGGACTCGCGGGGCCACGTGCGCGTGGGCGAGATCACCCATCCCAATTTCAACTGCAAGGACCTGGAGCTGCTATGGTCGGTGCGCGGGGTGACGCCGGCGCTGGACAAGCTGGCCGGCGAGGCGCGCCTCAGCTTCGGGCCCGGGCGCGTGGGCGACATCCCCGCGGTGCAGGACTCCAATAAATTCCTGCGCGTCGTCTTCCTGCCCTTCATCTTCATGCACAAGATGAACAACCTGTCCGTCTTCAGCGGCAACACGGCGTACCCGAAGTCCCTGGACTTCGCCAAGATCGACGGGGAGTACGGGGCGTCGAAGGGCGTGGCGACGATCCGCTATTTCCACGTGGACAGCCCGCAGCTGGTGGCCTACACGCAGGGCACCGCCGACCTGGCGCGCGAGACGGTGGACATGAACATCATGACGCGGCTGACCAGCTACCGCGGGACCTTGCCGGAGTGGTGGGTGGACGAGGCGGGCCGTCCGGCCATCGGCTTCCGGGTGAAGGGCGACATCAACAAACCGGATCTGGAGCCGCGCTTCAAGAAGATCGGCGAGAACGAGATGGAGCAGAAGGTGGACGAAGGCCGCGCGCAGGCGAAGAAGCGCTTCGAGGCGCTGGAAAAATTGCAGACCCTATGACGGAGAGGAGAAACGCGATGAGCATCAACAAGATGGACGTGCTGGGACTCTTGCAGGAGCACGGAGCGGTGGCCAGCGGCCACTTCCGGCTGGCGTCGGGGCTGCACACGCCGGTGTATCTGCAGACGGCCCTGGTCCTCCAGTACCCGCACGTCGCGCAGAAGGTCGCCAAGGCGCTGGCCGCCAAGTTCGTCGCGCCCGTGGACGTGGTGATCTCCACCGGCATGAGCTCCGTCGTCCTGGGCCAGGAAGTGGCCCGCGCCAAGAAATGCCGCGCGATCTTCACCGAAAGGGTCAACGGCGCGATGTCCTTCCGCCGCGATTTTAAACTCGAGCGAAGCGAGAGGGCGCTGGTCGTGGTGGACGTGCTGACCACGGGCCGCTCCAACGGCGAGGTCGTCGCGCTGGCGCAGGCGTACGGCGCGCGCGTCGTCGGCGTGGCCGCCATGGTGGACCGCTCCAACACGCCGCTGTGCCTGGGCGTTCCGGCCCGATCCTTGGTGGGCTACCCGCTGCAGGCCGCTCCGCCCGACAACTGCCCGCAGTGCCAGGCCGGAGTCCCTCTGGCCACGACGCGGCGCGAGCTGGAAGCCGGCGGGGACGGGGAATAACATGATCGAACGCTACACGCGCCCGGAGATGGGCCGGATCTGGTCCGACGAGCATCGTCTGACGACGATGTTAAGAGTGGAGGAGGAGTTGCTCAAGGCTCTGGCCCCGACGAAGGGCATCCCCGCTTCGGAATTGAAGGTCCTGAAGCGCCTGATGGAAAAATCCCTGCTGGAGGCTTCGCGCAAGAAAGAAGGCACCGCGGGTCATGAGATCATCGGCATGATCTCCGCCGTCACCGGCGAGCTCAAGCAGTCCGCGCCCAAGGTGGACCGCTACCTGCATTACGGGATCACCTCGTCCGACGTCCTGGACACCGCCATGGCCCTGCAGCTGCGCGACTCCGCCGAGCTCCTGATCAAGGGCTGGGAGGGCGTCGCGCGCCGCATGAAGGCGCTGGCGAAGAAGCACGAGCGCACGTGGATGGTCGGCCGCACCCACGGCGTTCATGCCGAGCCCATCACCTTCGGCATCAAGGTCGCGGGCTGGCACGCCGAGGCCCTGCGCTGCCTCAAGCGCATGCGCGCCGCTCGCGACGTGATCTCCTACGGCCAGATCTCCGGCGCCGTGGGCGCGTTCACCCAGCTGTCCACCGACGTGGAGGCCGAGGTCCTGGACGCCCTGGGACTGCGCCCCGAGCCCGTGTCCACGCAGATCGTCCCGCGCGACCGCCACGCGGACTACTTCCACGCCATCGTGCTCTCCGCCTGCGCCATCGAGCGGGTCGCCCTGGAGATCCGTCATCTGCAGAAAACGGAAATATTGGAGCTCGAGGAGCCGTTCTCCGAGGGGCAGAAGGGTTCGTCGGCCATGCCCCACAAGCGCAATCCGGTCCTCTGTGAGAACTTGTGCGGTCTGGCCCGTCTGATTCGAGGTTACGAGGCGACCGTCACGGAAAATTGCCTGCTCTGGCATGAACGGGATATTTCTCACTCGTCCAATGAACGCATCATCTTCCCGGACGCGCACATCGCGCTCGACTTCATGCTCGACCGTCTGGACAAGGTCCTCGCCGGACTTCAGGTCTACCCGGAGCGCATGAAGAAGAATCTCGAGAGCTCCCACGGGTTGGTGTTCTCACAGAAGGTCCTCCTCCGTTTGATCGATGCCGGCTTGGGCCGGCTGGAAGCCTACGACCTAGTCCAGCGCAACGCCATGAAGACTTGGAAGGGCGAGGGCACTTTGCGCCAGACGCTCGGCGCCGACATTGAGGTGACGAAGCGCTTGTCGGCCAAGGAGCTGGACTCGTGCTTCTCGCTGGAGCCCTACGCCTCGGCGACGCGCGAGATCCTCAAGCGCGGCGGCATTTCTTAATCAACGGCGTCATGGTCAACGCCGTGAGCTTGCGCGCGCCGTCGGCGGACGACGTCGAGGTTTTCTACCGGCACCAGCTCGAGCCGGAGGCCTGTCTCATGGCCTCCTTTCCACCTCGCGATCGTGCGGCATTCACCGCGCATTGGGCCAAGACCGCGGCCGACGCATCGAATACGCGCCTGACGATCGAATGCGACGGGAAGCCGGCGGGCTATGTCGCGTGTTTCTCGCGTATGGGGCTTCGCGAGGTGTGTTATTGGATCGGCGGGGAATACTGGGGTAAGGGCGTGGCCACGAAAGGGCTCGCGCTCTTTTTGGAACGCGTTCAGGAACGCCCGTTTCATGCCCGCGTCGCTAAATCAAACGTCGGGTCATTGCGTGTCGTGCAGAAATGCGGCTTTGTCGTCGTCGCCGAGGAGCAGTATGCGGGCCATGACGGCGTTCAGATCGAAGAGTTCATCCTGAAGCTCGGCTGATTCCGCGGATCATCTGGCCCCGGGGCCAGTTGGATTGTAAAGAGAGGGGCTAACTGTTGGCGCCAACAGTCGGGTTGTGGACGGCGTGGATAAACAAGACGCCCCCGCGTCGTGCTGACGCGAGGGCGTTCCGTTTATTCGTCGGCGCGAAAATTTACGGCTTGCTCGGCGCGCAGGCGTCGAAGACGATGTCGGGCTGGGAGCGCGGCGTCTTCAAGTCGCCGCAGCCCAGCGAGTGGGCCGCCGCGAACTCGGTGACCTTCCCGGTCGTCAGCTCGCAGCGCGCGATGTCGGCGCAGATGTCGCAGCTCTCGTAGTAATAGTACGCGGCGCTTTTCGTGAGCAGGACCAAGGACGGGCCGCCGCGGCCGTCCCAGCCGGTCGCGGGTTTGTTGGCGGCGTCGCGCGCCGGAGCGGAGGTTCCGGTCTTGGACCAGTCGCCGGCCTCGCAGGCCTGGAGCTGGGCGTACTGCGGCTTGGCGGAGTTGCGGATGGTGGCCTTGCCCGCGACCGTTCCCCAGGATTCCTGGACGGTCACGCCGCCTGCGATCTGCGGGTCGCCGCCGGCCAGGCCGACGTTGGAGATGGCGCCGAAGCGGCCGACCCAGTCCTTCCCTTTCGAGAGCAGGACCTCGGACTCGTCCGCGGCGTCGTTGGTGATCACGACCAGTTCGTAGCCGTCCGCGCCCTTGTAGAGGCGCTCGGTGTAGGGGGGGAGGTAGTCGTTTCGGCCCTCCTCGCTGCAGCCGGCGTACCGGAACTCCAGTTCGCGCGCGGGGGTGCCGTTCGCGAACGAGACGGTCACTTCGAATGAGGTCTCCAGCTCCTGCGCGTCGGCGCAGGAGTTCGGCGTCGCGGGGGCGACGCGCGTCCCGGCCGTTCCGGTCTTGACGATCTTCGCCGCGGACGCCTTGGCGCCGGCTTGGATGGAGTCGTAGGCGGCGCTGAGTTCCACCTGCGCGGCGGCGCGTCCGGCGGCGGAGCAGGCGATCACGGCGATCAAAAGGATTTTCCCGGATTTCATGGTCTGTGCCTCCCGTCAACTGTCCCGACGCCCCTATTCTAGCGCAAGACCGGATTTTCAACATGACGCCGGGGTCACGAAAAGTCCCGGCAAGGGGCCCGGTCATTTTTGGCCCGAAAGGCCCGGATGGCGGCAAAAACCGCTAGAATGTCCCTACCGCTTTGCGAAGCACCCAGGAGACTCCCATGTCCGACACCGCCGCCGCCCCGCAGACCTTGGCCCGCGTCATTCTGAACCAGTCGCAGGAGAAGCGCCTGCTCGCCGGCCACAACTGGGTGTTCTCCAACGAGATCAAGGCCGTCCAGTCCGAGGTCCCGCCCAAGCCCGGCGACCTGGCCATTATCGTCACCTCCACCAATCACGAGCTGGGCCTGGCGTTCTACCACCCCAACAGCCTGATCGCCGGCCGCATGCTCACGCGCAGCCCCAAGGACGTCATCGACAAGGACTTTTTCAAGACCCGTCTACAGGACGCCATCGCCTACCGCGAGAAGGTCTGCCCCGGCGAGAACGCCTACCGGCTTTGCTTCGGCGAATCCGACGGCCTGCCCGGCCTGGTCGTCGACCGCTACGGCTCCATTTTGGTCCTGCAGGTGCTGTCCGCCGGCATCGAGCGCCGCCTGGAGATGATCGCCGACGCGCTGGATGAACTGCTCCACCCCCAGGGCATCTACCTCAAGAACGACCACCGCACGCGCGCCCTGGAGGGCCTGCCTTTGGAGTGCCGCACCTTGCGCGGGATCGTGCCGGAGAACGTGCCCATCGTGGAGGGCGGCCTGCGCTTCAACGCCGCCGTCGGCGAGGGCCAGAAGACCGGCCACTACTTCGACCAGCGCGACAATCGCGCGTTCCTGCGCCCGTACTTCGCGGGCCGCTCCGTGCTGGACCTCTACTGCTACACCGGCGGCTTCGCCATCAATGCCGCGAAGTCCGGCGCCAAAAGCGTGTTCGCTTTGGACAGCTCCGGCCCCGCGCTGACTCTGGCCAAGGAGAACGCCAAGCTCAACGGCGTGCAGGGCACCGTCAGCTTCGACGAGGGCGACGCCGAGTCCGCGCTGGAATCGTTCGCCGGCTACCAGCAGCCGTTCCGTCCCGACTTCATCGTCCTGGACCCGCCGTCCTTGGTCCCGGCCAAGAAGCACCTGCCCAAGGCCATCCGCCTCTACGCCAAGCTCAACGCCCAGGCCATGAAGGCCCTGCCGCGCGGCGGCCTGCTGGCCACCGCCACCTGCTCCCATCACGTGTCGCGCGAGGACTTCGTGAAGATGCTCCGCGACGCCCAGGCGCGCGCCCAGCGCTCCATCCGCATGATCGCCCTGCGCGGTCAGTCGGCCGACCACCCGGTCCTTCTGGCCATGCCGGAGACCGAGTACCTGCACTTCGCCCTGCTGGAGATCCTCTAGCCGGACGTCCGATGGAAGAAGACCGCTCGTCGAAGTTCTCGCCGTCGAAACTCGACGTCTACAAGAACTGCGCGCGGCGCTATCAGTACCGGTATGTGGACAAGATCTCCCGGCGCCGCAAAACCCCTGAGACCGTCGTGGGAACCTCCGTCCACGCCGCCTTCGAGGAGATGTACGGCCTGGTGTCGGGCGGCAAGGTTCCGACGCTCCCCGAAGTCCAAACCCTCTATCTGGACGCCCTGAACTCGGAGTGGGACGACACCGTCCAGCTCAAGGACGTCCGCTTCACGAAGGAGAACTGGATCAAGGTCGGTCACGACTGCGTGGAGCTGTACTACAACGCGCACGCCCCGTTCAGCGAAGACCGGACCATCGCGGTCGAGAAGCGCGTCGGGTTCCCTTTGAGGATCGACGACGACGAGTTCCGGATCGAGGGATTCGTGGACCGATTATCTTTGGCGCCTGACGGCGCCATCGAAATCCATGATTATAAAACGGCGAAGACCTTGCCCAATCAAGAGCATGCCGATGAGGATTGGCAGCTGGCGCTGTATGAATTGGCGATTCGGCGCGAGTGGCCCGACACGAAGGATGTGCGGCTCAAGTGGCACTATGTGCGTCATGGAAAGACATTAACGTCGATACGTGACAAGACCGCGCGCGAGCGCCTACTCAATGAAGTGACGAAGACAATTTCCGCGATCAAGCACGACCACGAATTCGCGCCGAATCCGGGCCCCTTGTGTGATTGGTGCGAGTACCGCGACCTATGTCCGGTGTTCGCTCATCCCGAAAAAATCGCCGTTTTGCCTCCCGAGGAACGCAAAAAGGATGACGGCGTGCGGCTCGTCAACGCCTTGACCGAGGTGGAGGGCAAGCGTCGTCGTCTCAAGGACGAATTAAAGACGGTCGATCTCGAGAAGGACGAACTCGACAAACGCATTGCCGATTTCGCGGAGGCGGAGGGGGTGTCCGTCGTGGCGGGGGAAACGGCGGAGGCGTCGGTGTCCGTCAAAAACGATATACATCTACCCACCAAGACGCATGAGCCTGCGAAGAACGCGGAGCTGGAGAAGGAGGCGCGAGCGACGGAGTTATGGCAGGAGGTCGCCCGTCTTGATCCTCACGCGCTCACCGAAGGCGTGAAAGCGCGGCGCTGGTCCGGTCCCCTCTTGGCCGCGGCCGAGGCGCTGCTCGAGCGCTTCGGACACCGCGACATCTCGCGGACGGTGCGCCTCAGGCGCCGCCGCGCGGCCGACGAGGACTAGGGCCTACTCGTAGACGGACTTCTCGTGTCCGCCGCCGATGCCCAGCTGGACGGACAGGCTCATCCAGTCGGATTTCAGCCGGTCGGCCTGAACCTCGAGCTCGTTCCAGCCGCGGTCGAGTTCGAGCGTCCGTCCGCCCTTCGACTTGCCGCGTCCCGCGCTCCGGGATCGCGCCCCGCTCTTCGCCGAGATTTTTTTCATAGCACCCTCTGTGGAGCACCTTCTTTTTCGAGTATAGCCCCGGACCCGGTTTTCGTCAACAGGCATTCTTGTCGGCGGGCGGGGCAGTCGAAGGGCCTAAAAATAACCGCCATAAGGCCCAAAAATAAATTAGGCCCTTCGGTCTTTCCTGTGGTAGAATTTTTTCCTCGGAGGAAACACCACATGAAGACTGTTCTGGGACTTCTGATCGCGGCGGTTTTGACGGCTCCGGCGTTCGCCGACGGCGGCAAGCATTACCTGATCGGATTCCGCGACGGCGTCACGCCCGCGCAGCGCGCGGCCGCTCTGAAGTCCCTGGGCGCGGCGCAGTCCGACGACCTCTCCGAGATCGGCGCCTTGGTCGCCGAGGTCCCGGCCGACGTGGTCACGTTTCGCGCGTTCGAGGATCAGGCCCAGTCCAACCCCGACGTCCTGGACGTGCAGGAGGACATATATAGGAATTGGCTCTTGGCTGAGCCCGCCTTCCAGACCACCCCCTTTCCCACGCTCTCCGACTTTCGCGCGCTCCTGGCGCCGCTGAAGCCCGCGCGCCCGCAGTATTCGCTTCCCGCCGGCGTGAACGCCGCCGAGGTTCCGTGGGGCATCGCGCGCGTCAACGCGCCCAACGCCTGGGCCGTCACCAAGGGCGAAGGCGTGAAGGTGGCCGTCATCGACACCGGCATCGACTGCAATCATCCGGATCTGAGGGCGAACTGCGCCGGCGGCTACAACGCGCTGGATTCCTCGAAGTCCACCATGGACGACAACGAGCACGGCACCCACGTCTCCGGCACCATCGCGGGCGTCCTGGACGGCAAGGGCGTGGTCGGCGTGGCGCCGAAGGCTCGCCTGTACGCGGTCAAGGTCCTGGACAAGGACGGCGCGGGCGGCCTCTCTTCCATTATAAAGGGGCTGATCTGGGCGGGACGCAACCGCATGGACGTCGCCAACATGTCCCTGGGCGCGCCCATGGGCACCATCTTCATGCGCGCCGCGGTGAAGTACGCGCAGATGGAAGGCGTCGTGGTGATCGCCGCCGCGGGCAACGACGGCAAGGCCGTCGGCTACCCCGCCGCGTATCCCGAGGCCATCGCGGTCTCCGCGCTGACGCCGAACGAGGGCATAGCGGATTTCTCCAGCCGCGGCGCGAAGGTGGAGTTCATCGCGCCCGGAGAGGACGTGAAGTCCAGCATCCCCGGCGGCCGCTACGCGAATTTTGACGGCACCTCCATGGCCACGCCGCACGTGACCGGCCTGGCGGCCCTGGCCGTGGCGCGCGGCGCGCACGGCCTGGACCAGGTCCGCGCGGCGCTCAAGCGCGCGGCCAAGCGCGTCCCGGGATTGAAGCCCGAAGAGCAGGGCGCGGGCGTTATCGACGCGGCCGTTCTGGTCCGTTGACCCATAAGGCCTAGGCCCTCCGAGGCGGAGGACCTAGGATATAGGCCTTTGGGCCCAGATGGTCCTAGGCCCACAGACCCATGTGAAAAGTAGGCCTTGCGGCTATTATCAGACAGACGCAAGGCCCGTACCGGACCCCTCTCCGGACGGGAAGGAGACCAAAAGAATGAGACTCACGCTCAAAGTCGCGCTGGCCGCTCTGATCGCCGCTCCCGCGCTGGCCAACCCGCTGCCCGCGCCGCAAGCCGGAACGAAGCGCTGGATCGTGACGTTCAAGCCCACGGTAAAGCGCGACGGCCGCGATCAGGCCCTGACCGCGCTGAACGTGAAGGCCACCGCCCACATCGCCACGGACGGCAACACCGACAACGAGTATTCCGCCGCCGTCGTGGACCTTCCGGCCGGCGCGACGCTCGCCAAGCCTCAGCTGACGGGGATGTCCGCGGCCAACGGCCTGGACGGCATCGTCTCCATCGAGGCCGACCAGCGCGTGAAGTGGATCGAGCAGGCCCAGGTTTCCTTCCAGGCCACCCCGTTCGGCGCCGGCTTCGAGGGGCTCAAGTTTCCCAAGGCCGCGTTCGCGGTGAACCAGGCCAAGCTGGCCAACGCCGCCAACCGCGGCGAGATCACGTGGGGCATCAACCGCGTGCACGCTCCCGCCGCGTGGGACGTCACCGAGGGCGCCGGCGTCAAGGTCGCCATCATCGACACCGGCATCGACCTCAGCCATCCCGACCTGGCGGGCAAGGTGGACGGCGGCTACTCGGCCATCACCAAGACCGAGCGCCCCGAGGACTATCAGGACGACAACGGCCACGGCACGCACGTCTCCGGCACCATCGCCGCGCTGCGCGACGGCAAGGGCGTGGTCGGCGTGGCCCCGAAGGCCCGCCTGTACGCGGTCAAGGTTCTGGACGCGGACGGCTCCGGCAACCTCTCCGACGTGATCGACGGCATCGTGTGGGCGGCCAAGAACGGCATGCAGGTCGCCAACATGTCGCTGGGCGCGCCGGTGGACTCCGACGCGATGCACCGCGCCGTCCGCTACGCCAAGGGCATGGGCATGGTCATCGTCGCCGCGGCCGGCAACTCGGGCGCCTCGGTCGGCTTCCCGGGCGCCTACCCGGAGACCATCGCGGTGTCCGCGTCCGACGACCAGGACCATATCGCCTCCTTCTCCAGCCGCGGACCGGAAGTGAAGTTCATCGCCCCGGGCGTGGACATCGTCTCCGACAAGCTGGGCGGCGGCCAGATCTCCTACAACGGCACGTCCATGGCGTCGCCTCACGTGGCCGGCTTGGCCGCGCTGGCGGTGTCCCAGGGCTGGACCGGCCTGTCCGGCCCGGACGGCGTGTACAACCAGCTCAAGAAGGCCGCCAAGCCCCTCCCGGGCCTGTCGGCGGAAGAGCAGGGCGCCGGCATGATCGACGCCGGCAAGCTGGTCCACTAAACAATAGTTCCGCCGCAAGCGAACCCCCGACCGGCTCTCCTCCGGTCGGGGGTTCTCGTTTATACCCGCCCACTTGCCGGACCGTCTCTTTGCGGCTATGCTGAAGCGGTGAAGGCTTTGTTCATCGTGAATCCGGCGGCGGGACACGGGCGCGGGGCGGCGCGGTGGGAGAAGGCGCGCGCGTTGGCCGCGGGCGTGTGGCCGGAATCATCGGCGGTTTTCACCGAGCGGCCGGGGCACGGCCGGGAATTGGCGCGCGCGGCGACCTTGGCCGGAACGAACGTGATCGTGGCCGTCGGCGGCGACGGCACTTTGGGGGAGGTCGTTGACGGGTACCTGGCCATACCCGAGGACGCGCGGCGGCGGACGACCGTCGCCACCTTCCCCGCGGGCTCCGGCTGCGACTTCGCGCGCCACGCGGGCGTGTCCGGCGACCCGGCCGCGTGGGCCAAGTCCATGGCCGAGGGAACGCGACGGCGCTTGGACGCGGCGTCCGCCGTTTTCCGGACCCCGGACGGCGGCCTGCGCACGCGGCACTTCCTGAACGTCGCGGCGCTGGGCCTGGCGGGAGACGTGGCCCTGGGCGTCCACAAGCGCGGTAAACCGCTGGGCGGGCCTCTCACGTATTTCCTGGAAGGCCTGCTGGCCGTCGCGGGCGCGCGGGCCAAGCGCGTCAAGCTGATCGTGGACGGTAAGGACGAGTCGCCCGCCGATTATCACTTGGTCGCGGCGGCCAACACCAGCACCATCGGCGGCGGCATGAAGCTGGCGCCGGACGCGGACATGGAGGACGGCCTTCTGGACCTGCTCACCGTGGGGCCCATGACGCGGATGGAACTGCTGAAGCTGATGCCCGCCGTATATAGAGGAAACCATGTCGGCGCGGAGGGCGTGATCCTGCGCCGCGCGCGGCGCGTGGAGATCCACTGCGACCAGGCTCTGCCGCTGAACGTGGACGGCGACCTGGACGGCGCGACCCCCGCGGTGTTCGAGGCCCTGCCGAAGGCGCTCGCCTTCCTTCTTTAGGGCTTGGCGGCGGGCACGGCGGGTTTCGCGTCGAACGGGCCGTTGAACGCGGCGATGAACTGCGCCCCGCCGAAGCCTTCGATCTTCATGGAGAACACGGTCTCGGCCGGAACCACGGCGTAGCCCCCGGCGGAAACGGTCTCGGTCTTGTCGCCGAAACCCAGCACCACCTTGCCCTTGAGGACGACGATGGTCTCGTCGAAGGAGTGGCGGTGGGGAGGCAGGACGTAGCCGCGCGGCATCCGCACGAGGGTCTGCACCGCGTGCGTCTTGGGCTCCTCGTAGATCAGGTGGTATTCGGCGCCGGGCGGAAGGCTGCCGGAGGCGTGATAGTCGATGTCGCCCGCGGACTTGATCACCGGGGCCGGCGCGGCGGCGGGATCGGCGGCGTGGACGAAAGCGGGGGCGAACGCGAACGCCAGCACGACGATCGACGCGAAGTTTTTCATGTGCCCCGAAGATATCAATTTTGCCGCCGCCCGGACGAACCGAAACTCCCCGAACATTGCTACCCTCTCCCGATGCCCGGAGCGGAGAAAGTCCATTTCGTCGGCGCGGCGGGGTTCGGGGTCAGCGCGTTGGCCCAGTTCCACGTCATGGGCGGCGGCGCGGCCACCGGCTCCGACCGCACCTTCGACGCCGGCGGCGCCGCGGAGCTGCGCGAGAAGCTGGAAGCCCTGGGCGTGAAAATCTTCCCTCAGGACGGCTCCGCGCTGGACGGCACGCACGCGTACGCCGTCGCGTCCACCGCCATCGAGACGGACAACAAGGACCTGGAACGCGTCCGGCAGCTGGGCCTGCGCCTGATCCACCGCGCCGACGCGCTCTCGGCCTACGTCGCCGCGCACAAGACCATCGCCGTGGCCGGCACCAGCGGCAAGTCCACCGTGGTCGCCATGATCTTCGAGATCCTGGAAGGCGCGGGGCTGTCTCCTTCCGTGATCACCGGCGGCGCGCTGACGTCCTTGATCAAGCGCGGCCTGGTGGGCAACGCGCTGCGCGGCAAGTCGGATCTGATGGTGGTGGAATCCGACGAGAGCGACGGCACCTTGGTGAAGTACCGCCCCTGGCTGGGCGTCTACCTCAACATCAGCAAGGACCATCAGGACTTGGCGGAGCTGGAGCGTCTGTTCGCCGAGTTCAAGAAGAACTCGGCCGAGTGGCTGGACGCCGGGGCCCTGCGCGCGGAGGACGTGACGCCCGGTCCCGCCGGCTCGCGCTTCGTCTTCGACGGCCAGGAGTTCTTCCTGCCCGTGCCCGGCCTCCACAACGTGGAGAACGCTCTCGCCGCCGTCGCCGCCTGCCGCAAGGCCGGCGTGTCCTTGGCCGACTGCGCGAAGGCGTTGGACGCTTTCCAGGGAGTCTCCCGCCGCTTCGAACGCGTGGGGACCGCGCGCGGCGTGGAAGTGGTGGACGACTTCGCGCACAACCCGGTGAAGGTCGCCGCGGCCATCTCCGCCGCGCATCTGCGCGCGCCGCGCGTGCTGTCGGTGTTCCAACTGCACGGCTTCGCTCCGGCGCGGTTCATGCGGGCCGAGTTCCTCGACGCCTTCGCGGACGCCATGGGGCCGGACGACGTGCTGTACCTGCCGGAGATTTTCTACGCCGGCGGCACGGCGGCGAAAGATATTTCCGCCGCGGACTACGCGCGGGAGCTGAAGGCGCGGGGCAAGGACGCCCGCTTCTTCGCCGATCGCGGCGCCATCCCGGACGACGCGGCGCGCGAGGCGCGCCCCGGCGACGTCATCCTGCTGATGGGCGCGCGCGATCCGGGACTGCCGAAGTTCGCTCGCGACTTGCTGGCCGCGCTCAAACGCTGACCGACGGTAGGGAAAAAGTGGTGGCGAGGGCCAGGATTGAACTGGCGACACCCGGTTTTTCAGACCGGTGCTCTACCACTGAGCTACCTCGCCGTGTGGTGAAGGAATTCATTATGCCAGTTTCCCGCCCTGGCCGCAAGAATCTCCGAATCTGGTAGATTGTCCGCGATGAGCATTCTTCCCGGCTTGAGGCGCGTTTTGGCGCGCGTGGATGGAAACACCATTGACCGCGAGGACCGCGTTCCGCCCCGAATCATCGCCGATCTGAAGCGAATCGGAATATTTCGCCTGCGCGTCCCCCGTTCGGCCGGCGGGCTGGGCCTGACCCAGTCCGAATACCATCATATCGTGGAGTTGATCGCAGGGAAAAGCGCCGGACTGTCCATGTGGGTCACCACCCACAACGGCCTGGGCGCGCGTTTCCTGCCCCCGGCCGCCGTTGACGAGCTGTCCGCGTTCGCGATGACCGAGGAGCAGGCCGGCACAGATCCCAACATGATCAAGACCGCCGCCAAGCGCGTGCCCGGCGGCTACATGTTGGACGGCAGGAAGATCTGGGTCACGAACGGAAGCGTCGCGCGCTGGGTCATCGTCATCGCCAAGGCACCCGGCGGAATGTCGTGCTTCCTCGTCGACTCGCGCGCGAAGGGGTTTTCCGTGGAGCGCCGGTGCCGATTCCTGGGACTGCGCGGCATGGAGAACGCCGTCGTGCGCTTGAAGGGCGTGTTCGTCCCGGATGCCCGGCGCATCGGTGAAGAGGGCGAAGGGTTGAAGATCGGCTTAACGGCGATGAACACCGGACGGCTGAGCATCGCGCCGCGCGCCCTAGGAATAGCCCGTGAGTGCCTACGGATTTCCAAGAAGTGGACCGCATCGCGACGACAGCACGAACGGCGTTTGAACTTGAATGCGTCCGTGGCCGAACGCCTGAAGCGATTGGAGTCCTTAGTGACGCAATTGGCGTCGGTCAGCGCCCGTACTGCCGCGTGGGCGGATCAGGGGCGTGATCTGAGGCTGGAATCGGCCCTGGCCAAGCTATTCGCCTCATCGGCGGCCTGGGAAGCGGCGGACATCGCCCTCCAACTGCGCGGCGGGCGGGGCTATGAGACCGCGGACTCCCAGCGCGCCCGGGGAGAGGCCCCGGAGCCCGTGGAGCGCCTTCTGCGCGACGCGCGCGGCCTGCGCGTGATCGAGGGGACCGACGACGTCCTGCGGGGAATGCTGGCGCGACGCATCAAGGAGAAGCGCGGCGGGAAGGGCGAGCCGGACGCGCGCGACTACGCGAGGGCCGACGCCCAGGTCAAAGCCTTCGGCGCCGGACGCTAAACGGCTCTCCGGGCGGTGCCACTGTTGTCAACAACAGTGGAATGAACGGAAACGCAATCGGGCGTTAAAGCCCGAGCTTCGCGCGGGCGCGTTTGTATCTCGGGACGTCGGTGCGCAGCAGGTCGGGATTGATGCCCAGGCCTTCACAGGCGGACACGGTGAAGCGCTGGCCCCATATGATTTGCGCCAGCCAGTCCTCGGAACGGACCTCGGTCAACGGGACGCCCACGGCTTTGAGATAGCGCCGCGCGGTGGTCCAGCGGTTCTCTTTGGCGCTGGAGAAACCGATGACACGTGAGTGGGGCCCCACGGAAATGTGCGGCCCGTGGAGGAATTCTTCGAGACCGAAGGAACGGGCATGAAGGTATGCCGTCTCCTGCAGCTTGAGGGCGATTTCGCAGGCCACCCATTCACGTAATCCATCCCCGATGAGCACGATGTCGTAATTTTTTTGAATCTTCGGAAAGACGGGGCCCCAGTGAAGATCTGACTTTATAAGTTTGAACGGCGCGATGAGAGAACGGCGCTCAGGCCAGCGCAATAGCCAGGCCATGGTGGTCGTAAACGACTGCGTGAATGCGCCGGTATTTTCCAACGGACCGGTCTCGATGCGCCGCGGGGACGCGTTCCAGGAACACCCTTCGGCCATCACGATCACGGTTTCGGCGCCGTCACGTCGCGCCCTGTTCTCTGCCTGTACCGTATACGACTTAGTGCCTCGATGGGACAGGAATACCGCGAGATCGCCCTTGGTTAATTTATAGGGTCGGGTCACGAAGTCATGACTGTGGACCGCGCGCGCGTCGAATCCTTCGCGGCTCCACAGCCAGGCGGCCAGGCGGGCGGCGTGGTGATTGGTGCCGACGCCGACGAAAAATATCTTGCGGCCCTTGGGGGGCTTCATCCAAGAAGGTTTAGGGGCGTTCAATGCCGCACGAACTAAATCAGGCTGACGATAGATATTGCTTTCGAAGCGAGAAGACATCTTCATCGGCGAGAAGGAGCGTAACCCCGGGCCATGGTGAACTCGTAGGGTATCTCCACAAATCCACCCACGCGCCGCTTCAAGGCCCGGCGCAGAACGTCGGCCTTCACCTTGGCCTGGACTTCGGGAGTGAGCGAGCGCAGCATGGCGCCGGTGCGGCCGGCCCCTTCCGTCATGGTGTTCCAGTAGTCGTCCGGAGTCTTGAATCGGAACACGCCGGAGAGGCGCTTGGTGACGATCTCGGTGAGATCGGCGCGCGTGAAGGCCTCTTCCAGGACGCCGTCGGAGCCGAAGGCGTACAAGGTGGGCGCGCCGCTGCCCGCGGTGCGGAACTGCGGGGCGCGCGCCACGATGGCGTCCATCACCAGGGCGGTGAACAGCATGGCCGATCTGCGGCCCTGCACCAGGACCGAGACGGGCGCGCCCGGCTTGGCCACGCGGCGCATTTCCTTCAAGGCGTCCTGGGGCTTGGCGAACAGCATCAGGCCCAGCTGGCAGAACACGGCGTCGAAGCAGGCGTCGGGCAGGTCCAGCTTCTGCGCGTCGGCCTGTTGGAATTCGATGGGGGCGGAGCGCTTCTCCGCGGGGCGCGAGGAGGCCAAGGCGATCATCTCCGGCGCGAAGTCGGTGGACAGCAGGCGGCCCTTCTCTCCCAGACGGCGGGCGGCGGCGCGGCTGGCGATGCCGGGGCCGCAGGCCAGCTCCAGCGCTTCCCAGCCCTTGCGCAGCTCGGCGAAGATCACGAACTCGTCGGTGACGGCGCCGAAGAGGGAGGAGGACAGCTTGTCGTAGCGCGCCGCGGCCTCGTTCCAGGTCTTCCGGGAGTCCTTCGTGTATTGGACGGGGTCGAAATCGCTCATGGCGGAGATTATAGCCTTGTCGGGCGTCAGTTCCCGGAGATCAAGTCGTAGGCCAGGAGGATCAGGTCCTCGTCCTTGATATTTTTCTCGTCCTCGTCCATCTTGCGGCTGGCGACGACGCGCGACTCCAGCTCCCGCGCGAACGCGGGTTCCGTCGCGTGCTTGAGGAACGCGGCCAGCACGCGCGGGCGCCGTAGCGCCTTGGCGGCGTGTCCGCACAGGATGGGGTGCGTGCCTTCCCAGATCTCGTTGACGATGGCGTCGTCGGCCAGGCGGTTGAGGGGGGAGAAGTCGTCCAGTATGCCGTGGCCGCCGATCAGCAGCTGCGCCTCGCGCACCAGGAAGCTGGAGCGCTTGGAGATCTCGACTTTGAGGAGGGGGACCAGCGCCTCGGCTTCCGGCGCGCCGGACGCGACGGCGTCGATTCCTTTATAAAACGCGGTCAGCATGCCCAGGCGCTCGCGGCGCATGCGGATCAATCGCGCCTTCACGGACGGGATTTCGGAGATCTTTCGGCCGTAGGCCTCGCGCCAGGCGGCGAAGGTCTCCGCCTCCAGAAGCGCGCGGGAGGCGAAACCCATGGCGGCGGCCGCGACATGTAAGCGTGAAACGGAAAGGATGTCATCCACCAAGATAGCCAGTCCTTCCCGGGGTTTCCCGATCAGTTCGCCGCGCGCGCCGGTGTATTCGACCTCCACGGTGGCCTTTCCGCGGGAGCCGCCGATCTCCTTCTTGCGCAATATCTTGTGTCCGTTGAGATTCCCTCCAGTCGTGAGGCGCAGGACGAGAAATAATCCGATCATTTCCTTCCCTTCGATCTTCGCCGTGGTGACCCACGCCTCGCCGGGATTCGAGCAGAACCATTTCGTTCCGGTGAGAGTCCATGACCCATCCGGATTGGCCTTGGCGACCGTCTCGTTGGCCGACACGTTGGACCCGCCTTGGCGCTCGGTGACATATTGGCCGCCGGTGACCGCCCAATCCGCGTCGGAAGAGCGCAGCTTCGGGAGCAGCTCCTTCTGCGCGGGCGTCCCGCGCTTCTCGAGCAGGCCGATGAGGCCTTCGGTCATGGCCAGAGGGCATGTGATCCCGCCTTCGCCGGCGTAGTTGGACAAAACGGCGAGCGTCATGCGTTCGATGAGGGGAAGGTTTCCCTGACCGTAAATGGTCCGCGCCAGGCGGCGGCGGGCTTCGATCTGTTCCGGGCAGTACTCGACGGTATCCACCTTTTCGCCGCCGACGTTCTTTTTGACGAGATGGGGAAGGTTCTCGGGACGATGGGACTTCTCGATCAGGTCCCCCAATCGTCCGCCCACCTCGCCGCCGAAAGCGGCGAAGCGTTTCACCGCGGCGCGGTCGGTCAGGCGCGGCAGCACCGCGTCGCGCAGATCCGCGTCGGCCTCCCACATGTTGAGGCCCTTCGTGCCGGCATAGCCGGGAAGCACGGCGTCGTCGGTGATGGTCGCCATTCCCGGAGGATAGAAAATAGCGGCGGGGGGCGCCAGGGCGACTCGGGTCTTCTCCGTAGGATTACGGGAGACCGCGTAGAACTTCGAATATGCGCCGCGCGGGCGCGTGCGTATACTGGCATCATGAACAAAGCTCTGAAGACCAAGCCGGACTCGATGGCCCGCGTGAGCCGGTTATTCGTCGCGATGTCTATTCTCGCGGGCTCCGCCGTCGGGGCTTCGGCCCAGACCATGGGGAGTACGTTGGCCAGCTTCAATGTATTGGGGAATTCCCAGGTCACCTTGACCGGGTTCTCTCCGGTCCAACCCCTGATCATCCCCGTCGTGGGAACCAGCCCGGGCGTGACCTTGACCTTGACCAACGCCTCCGCCGGGGTCTATCACGCGAACGACGCCGCGGCGGTCAACGGCCAGACCCAGGGCCTGGCGCTCTTCAACAGCCTGACGGCTCCGGCCGGCGCCACCTACATTCCGCTGGGCGGCACGCTTCCCCCGGTGCTCAATCCCGGCCCCGGCATCACGGTCTATCAAGCCGCCGCCGGCGTCACCACCAACACCAGCGCCATGACGATCACCGCGGCCGTGACGGCCGTCGTGATCTTCCAGATTCCCACGGCGCTGTCGCTGACCGACGTGGACATCCGGCTGACCGGCGGCATCGTGCCGGCCAATATCTACTGGCAGGTCGTCCAGGCCGTCACGGTGGTCAACGACGACGCCTCGAACCGTAATTTTCCCGGAACCGTGGTCAACAACACCGGCGCCCAGGACATCGCGATCACCTGCAGCGGCGCGGGTTCCTTGGGCATCGGCCGGTTGGTGTCTTTGGGCGGCAAGGTCGTCGTCACCCAGTCGGGCGCGGGGGTGATGACGGTGGCGACTCCCGCCGGGGTCGGATCCGGGTTCGGGGGCGGTCCGATCGGCTGCACCGACGGCAACTTTTATCCTTCGCCGGCCACGGGCGCGACGGGCACCTTCAACTACTGCATGGAATCCCAGGGCGACGTGAAGATCCGGGTCTATAACGCGATCGGCGACCTGGCGGTCAAGGTGGACGACACCAAGGCGGCGGGCCCGCAGTTCTCGACCATCGACACGGGCCGGCTGGCGCCGGGCGTCTACATGTACATCCTGGAACGCACCTATGTGACTGGGAATAAATCCCGCTCCAAGGTGAAGAAGTTCGCCGTGCAGCATTAAAGGGGAATTCCATGAAAAC
The DNA here is from genome assembly GCA_044450965.1 of Elusimicrobiota bacterium. GTDB lineage: Bacteria > Elusimicrobiota > Elusimicrobia > UBA1565 > UBA9628 > GWA2-66-18. The sequence continues at coordinate 142,825 of JBIOJO010000001.1, forward strand.
TGCATCGATCGCTCTCGGGATTCTCTGCGCCGCTTCTCTCGCCGGCCGCGCGTCGGCGGCGGAAACGACTTACGGCTCCGGCACCCAGGCCTTGCCTCTCCAGCAGGCGGGGGGGACGGCGCGGGCGATGGCGATGGGGTCCGCGGTCGTCGCGGTCTCCCAGGATTCGGCCTCGCTGCTGTGGAACCCGGCCGGCTTGAGCCGGATGGACGCGAAGGAAGTCGCTCTCCACCATAACTCGGGACTGGGCGACGCCCTGCAGGAAATTTTCGTCTTCGGCACTCCTTTGGGCGAGGTCAAGGAGGCGGGGAAGGGCGGCTCGATGGGCGGATTGGCCGCGTCCTTCGGCTACGTGAACTACGGGAGCATCCCGGGCGCGGACGCCACGGGTCAGGAGACCGGCTACTACGGGTCCGGCGACTACTCCGGCAGCGTGGGCTGGGGCAAGGAGATCGTGAGCGGCCTTTCCGGCGGCATCTCGATGAAGGCCAACCGCTCGAAGTTCGGCACCATGGCCTACAACACATTCTCCACGGACGTCGGTCTTTTGTGGAAAGTGATTCCGGCGGTGGACCTCGGCATGACCTATTCCAACTTGAAGGTCCTGGGCAAGATCGGCGATCAGGCCGGGGGCCTGCGCTTAGGCGCGGGCTGGACCGTGGACAAGCGCTGGCTTCTGGCCGCGTCCGGCGAGCTCCAGAACAAGGACATGAACCGCCTCCAGCTGGGAACCGAATACCTGGTCGGCGACGTCGACAAGAAGGCGAACATCCTGGCGCTGCGCGCCGGATACGAACTGACCTTCCCCAGCCGCGAGTTGGGCGCCCTGGCCGGCCTGACCTGGGGCCTGGGCTACACGGTCACGCGCTCCATCGCGATCGACTACGCGATGCTGCCGACGGGCGACCTGGGCATCTCCCACCGCCTGAGCTTGACCTTCAAGTTCAACTCGCCGGTCAAGCCCGGTTAACCGCCGCGGCGCTTCATGCGCTTCAGCTGCTGACCGATGTTGCCGCCGATGCGTCCGCGCCAATCCGTGAGCGGCTTGCCCTTGTCCTGAGCGCGTTCGGGAGTCACGCGGTAGACGAAGTGGTGGATCACTTCCGCGGCGGCCAATAGGGCCGGGGCGCCGAACAGCGCGAGCAGGGCCGTCTGACCGGCCAAGAGCGCGGTCCACGCGCCGAGACCGACCAACGCGGCGACCGGATACGCCGGGGCCAAAGTGGACCAGGCGGCGCGGAATGCGGTCTTGCCCGAGTCGCCCAGCTTCGGGTACAGATAATAGCGTCCCGCCCAGAAGGCGGAGACCAAGGCGAAGTGCAGGGGCAGAATCGCCAGCGGCGCGGCCAGCGCGGCGTACTGCGCGAAGGTCGCCGACGGGGCCATCGCGTGAAGCATCGGCCACAGCCCGGCGAACAGAGCGGCCATGCCGCCGCCCATCACCAGCGATTTTTGAAAAGCGATCTTGACGCCGGGCGGCATGCGCCGGCCCTCCGACGTCCGCGGCGAGGATTTCTCCAGGCGCGCGGACAGAGCCGCCACGCGGCCGTCGATCATGGCGGTTTCGGCTTTGGCGGCCGAGCCTTCGAACATCGCGTCGAGCGCGGCGGGCGCGGCCGCGGCGTCGCCGTGTTGACGGGCGGCGTCAATTTTTTTGCCGGTGTCCCGAAGGGCCGCCATTGGAGCGGCGGGCGCGGCAGGCGCGGCGGGAGTCGGAGCAACCAACGCGGCCGCGAGCGGAGCCGGCGCGGCCAAGGCCGGGGCCAAAGGCGCGGGGGCGACGGCGGCGGATGGGGCGACGAACGCGCCCGGAGCGGCCAGCGCGGCGGGGCCGGCCGCGAGCGACGCGGCCGGAGCGGCGACCGACGCGCCGACGCCGGACGTCATATTGCCGGGGACCGGCGCCACCACGGTTTCGCCGACGCGCTGCGCGGCCGTCCAAACGGGAATGACCGCCAGGAAGGCCGTGAGGCCCGCGGCGAGGGATAATCGACGCATCGGCTTAAGGATAGACCGTGAACACCGCCGAATCAAGGGTCGTTGTGTCCGGACACAGTCGGGCACGCTAGGGCGGCTTGCGGCGGCGCGGGGCATTCGCTACAATTCGGGCATGAACCTGATCCCCCAAGTCATCGAGCGCGCCACGCAGGGCTCCGTCATCGGCTACGACATCTACTCGCGGCTGCTGAAGGATCGCATCATCTTCGTCGGCGGCTACGAGGGTGAATTCACCACTGACTCGGCCAACACCTTGATCGCGCAGCTCCTGTACTTGGACAGCGACGACAACACCAAGGACATCAACCTTTACATCAACAGCCCCGGAGGCATGGTGACCGCCGGCTTGGCCGTCTACGACACCATGCAGTTCATCAAGGCCCCGATCACGACCATCTGCATGGGCATGGCCATGAGCTTCGGCGCGGTCATCCTGGCCGCCGGCTCCAAGGGCCGCCGCTACGCCTTGCCCAACTCCCGCATCATGATCCACCAGCCCCTCGTGGGCGGCATCTCCGGCCAGGCCACGGACATCATCGTGGAAGCCAAGGAGATGGCGCACACCCGCAAGGTCCTGGAGGAGATCATGGCCAAGCACACCGGCCAGACCTTCGCGAAGGTCTCCGCGGACATGGAGCGCAACTACTACCTCTCGGCCGAGGAAGCCAAGACCTACGGCATCATCGACGAGGTCATCAGCGGCACGAAGGTCGCCGCCCTGACCGCGCTCAACGGCTCCAAGAAATAAGGCGCTCGTTTCGCGCCGCACGCGGCCCGGTTCGAAAGAGCCGGGCCGCTTCTTTTAATAGGGCATCGCCAGCGTGATCATCGCGTCGAGGATCTTGTCGCCGACGCTGTCCAGGAGCGTGGTGCCGTACTTGGAGATGGTCGCGCCCATGATCAGCGCCATGGTGACGACCATGCAGATCAGAAGCATGTACTCCGCTGACGCCTGACCGCGGCGGCCCATTCCTAACATATAGCCGGATTCCGGGTCCGTCACAAGGGTCCGGCCGAATCTGCTACGGTGTTCTTCGCATGAAACCGATGGCGGACCGTTTCGCCAAAACGACGATCGGCCTGGGCCTCCTGGCCGGGGCCGCGGCGGCGGCCTTCCGGAAATTGCCGGATCCGGACCTGCCGTGGCATATGTCGGTGGGTCGTGCGGTCCTGGCGTCCCGCTCGCTGCTGCCCGGAGACTCTTTTTCGTTCACGTTCCCCGGGAAATATATCCCGTACGAGTATATCTCGGACATATGTCTTTATTTGGCCCACGCCGCCTCGCCGGTCCTGGGCCTTCACGTCCTGATGCTTCTGTGCGTCCTCATTCTTTTGCGCTTGATGAGAAGCCCGGACGACCGTCAATCGCCTTATGTCTCCGGCTTCGTCCTGGCGCTGTCCTTGATCGCCCTGGGCCCGTGGCTGCTGGTCCGCCCCGCGACGTTCGGCTTCCCTATCCTGGCGGGGGAGCTGTTTATCATCGAGCGCCACCGCCGGAGCGGCGACCGGCGTTATGTCCTGGCGCTGATCCCGCTCCAGATCCTCTGGGCGAACGTGCACGGATTCGCCGTCCTCGGCGCGGGCGTCATCGCGCTGTACGCGTTGATCGCGGCGCGGAAGGACCGCCGCGTGGCCGTCGCGGCCGTCGTCGCGACCTGCCTCTCGTCGTTCGGTCCGGGGATATTCCTGGGACCGCTGCGCATCGCGGATCACAGCCGCTTCCTGACCGAATGGACTCCGGCCTCTTTCGATCTTCTCTTCCGCTATGACCCCGCCGTGACCGTGCTGATGTGCCTTGCCGTCATGACCGCCGTACGCACGAGAGATATGTTCTCCCGAGCGTTGATCGCCGGATCTCTCGTGATGTCGTTGGCCCGATTTCGTCTGACGCCGGTGTTCATCGTCGTTTCGGCCCCCATGATCTTCCGCGAGCTGGCGCCGTTATGCCGGTCGTGGCGTTCGCTGCCGGGTCTGGCCGTCGCCGCGGCCTTGGTCGCGCCGTTGGGTCTGATGGCCCAGCAGGTCGCGCCCTTGGGATTCGGCTTCGATCCGGCCTGGCTGCCGGTGGCCGCCTGCGATTTCGTCGAGGCGAATCATCTGGAGGGGCCCGTCTGGAACAATCTCGCCTTCGGCGGGTACTTGATCTGGCGCTTTCCGGATCGGAAGGTTTTCATCGACGGCCGTACGGCGTATTTATATCCGATCGACTTCATGGAGCGCGCGTGGAAGGCGGAAACGGATCCGAACGCTTTCGCCGACTTGGACGCCCGTTACCATTTCGCTTGGGCCATGACGGACGCCCGCGGGGGGCCGTTCGGGCTGACCTTGGCCCAGGATAAGCGATGGACGATGGTGTATCTCGATGACCGCGCGGCGATCTACGTGCGGAACGACGGGGCGGATGGTCGGCTCGCCGCGAGCGGATATAAAATATTGAGGCATCTCACGACCGGTCGGGACCTTTTGGCGGCCCCGCCGCCGATGGTGGTCTTACGGCATGACGTGAATCTCGCCTTGACCCAGTCGCCGACGTCCCTTCATGTCTCATCCTTGTCCGCCGCCCTGGCGCGGTTGGAATCCCGCTAAATCAGCAGTCGTGACCGGGGATTGACAATATTCCCGGTCTGGTTTATAATGTTAGCAGTCGCCGAAACAGACTGCCAATTACGACGACCTCCACTTCCATGCGCCAACTGAAACCCGAAGTCGTTCAGGAACGCAAGCGCCACCTGCTGCAGTGGATCGTTCACTATTACATCAAGACGTCCCGGCCCGTGTCGTCGTCCTTGATCGCCGAGGAGGCGGGGCTGGACCTGTCCAGCGCCACCATCCGCAGCATCCTGCAGGAGCTGGAGAACGACGGCTTCCTGCACCAGGCCCACACCTCCGCCGGACGCGAGCCCACGGACAAGGGCTACCGATTTTTCGTGGACTACCTGTCCGACGTCCAGCGCCTGGCCAGCGGCGAGAAGCAGAACATCGAAGAGCAGTACAAGAGCCGCATCGAGGAGCTGGACACGCTTCTGTCCGAGACCTCGCGCCTGCTGTCGCGCGTGTCGCACAGCGCCGGCATCGTGCTGTCGCCGCAAATGAGCCGCCAGTCCATCAAGCGCCTGGAATTGATCCCGCTGGGCGGGCGCAACGTGCTGGGCGTGCTGGTGACGGACTCGGGGCTGGTCCGGCATTGGCCGATCTCCTTGGCCTTCGCTCCCAGCGCCAGGCAGGTCAACGTCCTGAACCGCTTTTTGAACGAGCACGTCCGCGGCTGCAGCGTGGACGAGGCGCAGAAGACCGTGATGTCGAAGCTGTCGCAGATGGAGCGCGAGTTCCAGGAGTTGACGTCCTTGGCCGGCGAGCTGCTGACCGAGGTGGGCCGCGTGGTGTCCCCGGAGTCGCTGTACGTGGACGGCGCCGACAACATCCTGAGCAACGCCGATCAATTCGGCGATCTGAAGACGGTCCAGTCTCTGATGAAGGTGATGGGCGAGAAGAGCCGTCTGGCGCACCTGCTGGAGGACGAGCTGAAGCTGCCCGCCGTGCCCGGGAAGATCTCCCGCGTGCGCGTGCGCATCGGCGCGGAATCCGGGCTGCCGGAGCTGAAGTCTGCCAGCCTGGTCACGCACGTGTACCGTCACGGCGATCAGGTGCTGGGAGTTTTGGGCGTGCTGGGCTCCAAGCGCATGGAGTACTCGAAGGTCATGGGCTTGGTGGACTACGTCGGCCGCCTGGTGGAAGCGCGGCTGCGCGAGTGGGATTTGGAGGAAGGGCTGTGAGCGAAGAAGTGAAAAATGTGGAGCCGACCGAGCCTGTGGGCGAGGAAGTGCCGCTTCCGAAGTCCGTGGAAGCGCGGCCGGACTACTACGATCAGCTTTTGCGGCTGAAGGCGGAGTTCGAGAACTACCGCAAGCGCGTGGACCGCGAGAAGCCGGATTGGTTCAAGCAAGGCCGGGCCGAGGTGATCGCCAAGCTTCTGCCGCTGTACGATCTTCTGGGGCACGCGCACCAGGACGTGATCGCGGGCTACGCCGATACGCCTCTAGCCAAGGGCATGGAGGCGATCTTCCGCGAGTACGAGAAGCTCTTCCGCGAGGAAGGCGTGACGCAGATGAGTCCGTTGGGCAAGCCGTTCGATCCGCACACCCAGGAAGCCTTCGGCTTCGTGGACAAGCCGGGAGTCGAGGAAGGCGCCGTGGCCGACGTGCTGCAGGCCGGCTACCTCCTCGGCGACAAAGTGCTGCGCACCGCGAAGGTGCGCCTGCAGAAGAAGACGTCTTAATTTCAGGAGACAAAATTATGAGCAAGATCATCGGTATCGACTTGGGCACTTCGAACACGGCGGCGTCGGTGATGGAAGGCGGCAAGACCACCATCATCCCGTCGGCCGAGGGCACGTCCGTGGGCGGCAAGGCGTTCCCGTCCTACGTGGCGTTCGCCAAGGACGGCCAGCTGTTGGTCGGCGAGCCGGCGCGGCGCCAGGCCGTCGCCAACCCCGAAGGCACGTTCTTCGCCTTCAAGCGCAAGATGGGCACGGACTTCAAGTTCAAGGCTCCGGACGGCAAGGAGTACACGCCGCAGCAGCTCTCCGCCTACCTGCTTCAGAAGGTCAAGCGCGACGCCGAGGCGTTCCTGGGCGACAAGGTGGAGAAGGCCGTCATCACCGTTCCCGCGTACTTCAACGACAACCAGCGCCAGGCCACCAAGGACGCGGCGACCATCGCCGGCCTGACGGTGGAGCGCATCGTCAACGAGCCCACCGCCGCGTGCCTGGCGTACGGCATCGACAAGAAGGGCAAGGACGAGAAGATCATGGTCTTCGACCTGGGCGGCGGAACGCTCGACGTCACGATCATGGACTTCGGCGGCGGCGTGTTCGAGGTGGTCTCCACCTCCGGCGACACCCAGTTGGGCGGCACCGACATGGACAACGCCCTGCTGGCCTACGTCACGGCCGAGTTCAAGAAGGAGACGGGGGCCGACGTCACCAAGGATCCGATGGCGACCCAGCGCGTGCGCGAGGCCGTGGAGAAGGCGAAGATCGAGCTGTCCACCACCTTCGAGACCGACCTGAACCTCCCGTACCTGACCGCCGTGGACAACGCGCCCAAGCACTTGGCCATGAAGATCAGCCGCGCGAAGCTGGAGTCCATCGTGGAGCCCATCGTCAAGCGCTGCAAGACCTCCATCGAGACGGCGCTGACCGACTCCAAGCTGAAGGCCTCCGACATCACCAAGATCATCCTGGTGGGCGGACCGACGCGCATGCCCATCGTGCAGAAGTTCGTCGAGGACTACGTGGGCAAGAAGCTGGAGCGCGGCATCGACCCCATGGAGTGCGTCGCCTCCGGCGCGGCCGTGCAGGCCGCGATCATGACCGGCGAGGTCAAGGACGTCCTGCTCCTGGACGTGACCCCTCTGACGCTCGGCATCGAGACGATGGGCGGGGTCATGACCCCGGTCATCGAGCGCAACACGACCATCCCGGTGGAGAAGTCGCAGATCTTCTCCACGGCGTCCGACAACCAGCCCGCCGTCACGGTGAACGTCCTGCAGGGCGAGCGCCCGAAGGCGTCCGACAACGTGCCGCTGGGCAAGTTCGACCTGGACGGCATCCCGCCGGCGCCGCGCGGCACGCCGCAGATCAAGGTCAGCTTCTCCATCGACGCGAACGGCATCCTGAGCGTGAAGGCCGAGGACCTGGGCACGAAAAAGGCCCAGCACATCACCATCTCCGCGGCCAACAAGCTGGACAAGGCGGAAATCGAGAAGTTCGTCAAGCAGGCCGAGCAGTTCGCCGAGGACGACAAGAAGTTCAAGGAGAAGGTGACCGCCAAGAACGAGGCGGACACTTTGCTCTTCTCCGCCGAGAAGGCTCTCAAGGACCACGGCGACAAGGTGTCCGCCGAGGACCGTCAGAACATCGACCGGGGCGTCTCGGAGCTGAAGGAAGCCCTGAAGGGCGACGACGTGGAGGCCATCAACAAGGCGAAGGACGCCCTGATGAAGGCCTCGCATAAGCTCGCCGAGGAGATGTACAAGAGCGAGTCGGCGAAGGCGGGGGCGGGCGCCGGAGCCGCGGCCGACGGCGGCAAGCCGAAGGGCGACGGCGTGGTGGACGCGGAAGTCGTGGACGAAAAGGATTCGAAGTAAGGAGACCGGGGCGGTCCGGGTGAACCATGGCTGAAGACTACTACGGGCTTCTGGGCGTCGCGCGCAACGCGACGGACGCGGAGATCAAGTCCGCGTACCGGAAGCTGGCCATGAAGCATCACCCGGACCGCAACCCCGGGAACAAGGACGCCGAGGAGACCTTCCGCAAGGTCAACGGCGCGTACGAGGCGCTGTCGGACCCGAAGAAGCGCAAGCTGTACGACCAGTACGGCGAGGCCGGCGTCAACGCCGGCGCGTCCAGCGGCTTCGGCCGCGGCCAAGGCTTCGGCCCCGACGTGGACATCAACGAGGCGTTCGGCGACCTGTTCGAGAATTTTTTCGGCGGCGGCGGCGGGCGCGGGGGCGGCGGACGGCGCCGCGCGGGCGGCGCGGACCTGAAGTACGAGGCCGAGCTGTCGCTGGAGGACGCGTTCAACGGCACGCAGCTGCCGCTGAAATTCGGCCGGGCCGAGTCCTGCGGGACCTGCCACGGCTCCGGCGCCAAGCCCGGGACCGGCGCCAAGCGCTGCACGCAGTGCCGCGGCTCCGGCCGCGTCCAGCTGTCGCAGGGCTTCTTCTCCATGGCGCAGACCTGCCCGAAGTGCGCGGGCGAGGGCCAGGTCGTCGAGGATCCGTGCAAGGACTGCCGCGGCCAGGGCCGGGTGCGCCGCGAGGCCGACCTCAAGATCAAGATCCCGCCCGGCATCTACGACGGCGCGACCCTGCGCATCACCGGCGAGGGCGAAGGCGCCCCGCGCGGCGGAGAGCCGGGCGACCTGTACGTGCACATCAAGGTCCTGGGCGACCCGCGCTTCGAGCGCCGCGAGGACGACCTGCTGGTGACCGCGGGCGTGGACGTGGCGACCGCCTCGTTGGGCGGCACGGCCGAGGTTCCCACCATCGACGGCGAGCCGGTGAAGGTCAAGATCCCGTCCGGGGTGCAGGCCGGCGCCGTGTTCCGCGTGCGCGAGAAGGGCATGCCCAAGCTGCACGGCCGCGGCCGCGGCGACCTGCTGGTCACCGTGCGCGTGGACGTGCCGCGCGACCTGACCGCGCGCCAGCGCGAGCTGTTGGAGGAGCTGCGCCGCAGCCTCCACGGCGAGGACGGCGGCAAGGCCGATTCCGGCGTGTTCGGCCGCATCTTCGGAAAGGAATAAACGTTCCCCGAGCCGGCGGCTCCAGGGAGGAGCCTCTTGGAAAGCGTGTCTTAGAAAATAGACAATTGTCTGCTTTTGTAGACATAAATTTCGGAGGGGACATGGGGCCGGAAGGTTGCTAGAATCCGGGCGAGAGGTGCATTTATGCCCCAATTTTTCGTCGCTCCCGAGGACATTCAGAAAAAGTCGTTTCGTTTGACCGGTCCGGAAGCGTTTCACATCGTCAAGGTGCTCCGCTACGGCATGGGCCAGTCCTTGGCGCTGTTCGACGGCCAGGGCGGGCGCTTCGAGGGCGTGATCGAGCGCATCGACGCCGACGGCACGGTTCTCGGCCGGCTCACCGCGACGGTGAAGGCCGACGACCTCCGCGCGCCGGTGAAGCTGCATCTCTACCTGGGCCTGCTCAAGGCCAGCCATTGGGACTACGCGCTGGAGAAGGGCACGGAGCTGGGCGTGGCGTCCTTCATCCCGGTCCTGACGCCGCGCACCGTGGTCCTGCTGCACGAGGTTCAGCGCGCGCAGGCCAAGGCCGACCGCTGGGCGCGCATCGTGATGGCCGCCGCCAAGCAGTGCGGGCGCGCCGAGCTTCCGCCGGTGCGCGAGCCCGCGCAGTTCCGCGACGCCCTGCGCGCCGCGAAGGACAAGGGCCTGGTCCTGCTGGCGTGGGAAGGCATGAAGGGTTCCGTGGCGGCCGAGCATCTGCGCCTGGCCCTGCGCGAGGCGGACCAGAAGCGCGGCGCGGACTCCCTGGACGTGCACCTGTTCATCGGGCCGGAGGGGGGGTTCAGCGAGGAGGAGATCGAGCTGGCCGAGGCGAGCGGCGCCGTCGTGTTCGGCATGGGCCCGCGCACCTTGCGCGCGGAGACCGCGGCCGCCGCCGCCGTCACCTTGGTTCAATACGAGTTCGGGGCGTTATGAGCGAGAAGCTGGACCCCGCCGTTCCCGTGCAGCTGCAGACCATCGCCGGGGCGATGGGCCTGGGCATCGTCATGCTCGCCGCTTTCGTGGTCTTCACTTATTTCCAGAACGCCCGCGTGGCCACCGTGGAAGGGCTGCGGCTGATCAACCTCTTCACGGCGCTCACGATGGGCGTGACCGTCGCCGCGATCGTGGGGTCCGAGATCGCGTGGAAGACGATGCTGGCGCGGGTGCGGGCCGATCCCTCCGGCAAGTCGCTCACCACGGCGTTCATCATCCGGACCGCGTGCCGCGAGGGCGCGGCGATGCTGGGCTGCGTGACGACCTTGCTGGCGGCGATGAACGGAGTCCTGCGCGCGAACTCGGTCTACTGGGCGGACATGGCGCCGGCCGCGCTGTTCTGGTCCTACCTTTTCCTCCATTGGCCTTCGGCCGCCAACCTGGAAGCCGAGATCTCCGGGTTTCCGCGCATTTAAAGTTAAGTAGAAAATAACCCTCGCCTCTGGCTAATCTCGGGCGCGCGGTGTATCCTTGGAGCATGGGAGCTCGAGTACGGATCGCGGCGCTGATCGGGGTCTGCCTGGCGGCCGGGGCGGCGGGCGGCGCGTTTTGGGCGAGCGGACGCCAGGCCGAGATGGAATCGGCCGAGGTCGAGCCCGACGAAGCGCCGGTGGCGCTGGACATCTCGCGGCCGACCTTGGTTCTCTTCGTTCATCCCGGTTCGCCTGAGGCTCGCGCGGCGCTGAGCGAGGTGGCCGCCCTCCAGAAGCGCCTGCACGGCCGGGTGGCGGTCAGCGTCCGCGTCTATCGCCAGAATGGGCCGGTCGCGGGCTGGGAGCGGCTTCCGGTCTGGAAGCAGGCGGGGGCGGTCAGCGGCGACGTGGCCGCCGATCCCGAGGGAGACTTGGCGCGGCGCCTGGGCGTGGCCTCCGCGGAGTCGGCCGTCGTCTACGCGCCGTCGGGGCGCATGATGTTCCGCGGGCAGGTCGTCGCGCGGGCCGGCGCCGGGAGCTCGGCCTCGAGGAGGCTGGCGAGGCTTCTGGAGTCTTGGCGGGGCCTGGAAAACGGCCCGGTGATGGGCGTGGCCAGCTCCAAAACGAAGATCTGACGCCCGTCGCCGGAAGCGCTATAATCGCTCCATCAACATCTGGGTCAAGACGTACGGCTGCCGCGTTAATCAAGCCGAAGGCGAAAGCCTTCGGGCGTCCTTGCTGTCGGGCGGCTCGTCGGAGGCGGAGGGTTTCGAGGACGCGGACCTGTGCGTGGTCAACACCTGCACGGTCACGGCCGAGGCCGACCGCGAGGCGCTGGCGCTGCTGCGCCGCGTGACACGCCGCAATCCGGCGGCGCGACTGGTGGTGACCGGCTGCCTGGCCACGCGCGACCCGGAGCTGATCCGCGCGGCCGCGCCCGCGGCGGTGCTGTTCGGCAACGACGCGAAGGCCTCCATCCCGGCGATGTTCGGCTGCTCCCCGGCGCCGGCCGAGGCGGCGCTGCCGTCCTTGGCCGGGCGCAGCCGCGCGTTCCTGAAGGTCCAGGACGGCTGCAACATGGACTGCGCGTACTGCACGATCCCTTCCATCCGTCCCGATTTGTCATCGGTGCCGCTGCCGGAGCTTCTGGAGAAGGCGCGCGCGCTGGCGTCCGCCGGAGTGCCGGAGATCGTGCTGTGCGGCATCCGGCTGGGGCGCTACCTATGGCGTGAGCCGGGCGCGCGCGCGGATCTTGGCGCGCTCGTCTCGAGACTTCTCGAACTCCCCGGCGATTTCCGGATCCGTCTGTCGTCGTTGGAAGTGACCGACGCGACCGATCGGTTGCTGTCGTTGATGGCCGAATCCGGAGGCCGCCTGTGCCCGTCGCTGCACCTCCCGCTGCAATCCGGCTCCGACGAGGTGCTCAAGCGCATGAAGCGCTGGTATTCCGCTGAATTTTACCGCCGGCGCGTCGATCAATACCGCGCGTTCGTTCCCGGCGGCGCGCTGTTCTCCGACATCATCACGGGATTTCCCGGCGAGACCGACGCGGAGCACCGCGAGTCCCTGGAATTCGTTCAGAAGCTGGATTTCGACGGCTTGCACGTCTTCCGCTACTCGGCCCGTCCGGGGACTTCCGCGGCGTCCCTCAAGGCTCCGGACCCGCGCGTCGTCCGGGCCCGGTCGGACGAATGGCACGCGCTGGACGGCGCGCGCCGGGCCGCGCACGCCGCCCGCGCCGTCGGGATGGAGCGCGTGGTCGTCCCGGAACTGTCGGGCCGCGACGGGCTCACGGACGATTTTTTGACGGTTTCCCTGGCCCAGCCGCTGTCTCCCGGCCTGCGCCGGGTGCGCGTGACCGGGGCCGAGGGCGCCCGCGCCCGAGCCTCGGCCCTTTAGGCCCACCGGGCGGGGGGGCCCTGGGCCCTTGCCCGACCGGGACTATAAGGATATAATCACCGGAAGTTGATGGCCGATTGCCTGTTCTGCCGGATCGTCCGACGCGAGATTCCCGCCCAGATCGTCCTTGAGGACGAGCTAGCCGTGGTCTTCAAGGACGTCAATCCCCAGGCCCCGACGCACGTGCTGATCGTCCCGAAAAAGCATCTCGGGGCCTTGAGCGCGTCGACGGACGCCGACGCCGCGCTTTTGGGGCACCTGCAGCGCACGGCGTGCCGGATCGCGGCCGACGCGAAGCTTTCTTCGTTCCGCCTCGTGACGAACGACGGGCGCGGCGCCGGGCAGTCCGTGGAGCACCTGCACTATCATTTGCTGGCCGGCCGGCCGATGGAATGGCCTCCGGGTTGAATATCTTGAGTTCCGACGACGGAAAGGTGGTGAATCCATAATGGTTTTCGTGAAACTGAGAGAAGGCGAAGGTCTCGAAGAGGCCCTGCGCCGTTTCAAGCGCGAGTGCGAACGCAACGGCGTGCTGAAGGAAGTGAAGCGCCGCGAGCGCTACGCGTCCCCGGCCGTCAAGCGCAAGCTCAAGGCCGCCGAAGCCCGCCGCAAGATGCGGCGCGCCAAGCGCCGCCGCGTCCCCTAACAACGAGACGCAAAAAGGAATCGGCGCCGCGTCCCAGAGGCGCGGCGCCGGTTTCCCGTTTTTTCCCGGAGGCATAGACGTGGCGATGGTCCCGCCGGAAACGTTGGAACTCATTCGTTCAAGGCTCGACATCGTCGAGCTGGTGGGGGAGTGCGTCCAATTGACCCGCGCCGGGCGCAACATGAAGGGTCGCTGCCCGTTCCATCAGGAGCGCACGCCCTCGTTCATCGTCAGCCCCGAGCGCCAGACCTTCCACTGCTTCGGCTGCGGCGAGGGCGGCGACGCGTTCACGTTCGTGATGAAGACGGAGAACCTGTCCTTCGTCGAGTCCATCGAGAAGCTGGCCGCGCGCGTGGGCGTGAAGGTGGAGCCGACGCAGGCGCTGGGTCCGCAGGACAAGGAACGCCTGCGGATGAAGGAGGCCCTCGAGTTCGCCGCGCAGCATTACGCTGAGGTATTGAAGAAAGATGCCTCGGCCGAGGCCGCGCGCAAGTACGTCGCCTCCCGGCACCTGAACGCCGCCTCCGTCGAGGGATTCCAATTGGGCTACGCGCCGCGCCAGGGCAACCTGACCGCCGCCGCGCTGAAGAAAGGTTTCGAGGAGGAAATTCTCCTCAAGTGCGGCCTGTCGGCGCGCCGCGCCGAAGGCACCCTGCGCGATTACTTCTTCGACCGCCTGATGTTCCCGATCCGCGACGTGAAGGGCGCGGTGATCGGCTTCGGAGGGCGCACGCTCGGCGACGGGGAGCCGAAGTACCTCAACTCGCCCGAGTCGCCGGTGTTCTCCAAGGGCCGCGTCCTGTACGGCCTGTTCGAGGGCGTGGCCGCCGTGCGCAAGGCCCGCCGCGCGCACATGATGGAAGGCTACATGGACGTCATCGCCGCGCACCAGCACGGCCTGAAGACCGCGTGCGCCGCCTTGGGCACCGCGCTGACGCCCGAGCACGCGGCCTTGATCAAGCGCTACGCCGACTCCGCGGTCATCGTCTTCGACGCGGACGCCGCCGGGCAGACCGCCGCCGTGCGCGGCGCCGAGGTGGCGCTGGCGTCCGGGCTGGCCGTGCGCGTGGCCACCGTGCCCGAGGGCAAGGATCCGGACGAGCTGCTCCATCTGAAGGGCTTGCCCGCCTTGGAGGCCGCGTTGGAGGCGGCCGTGGACCTGGTCGCGTTCAAGACCGAACTGTTGATCAAGCGCGCCGGCGAGCTGACGCCGGAGTCCAAGTCCGCCGTCGCCAAGGACGTGATGGGGACCATCGCGCAATGCCCCGACGACATCCTGAAGGACGAGTGGGTCCGCCGCCTGGCCGGGCGCCTGGGCGTCAACGAGGATTCCCTGCGCCGCGCGGGCGGCAAGGCCATCCCGCAGTCGCGCCGTCCGGCCACCGCGCCGGCTCCCGCGCCCCGGACCGAGCCCGTCCGCGCCGCGGAGATTCCCGCCCACGACCTGCAGTTGCTCGGCGTGATCTTCAAGACGCCGGCCTCCGCGGCCGATGTTCCGGAGGCGGCGTTGGAGTCCGGCGCCGCGCGGCTGATCCTTCTGAACCTGCGCACCGCTCAGCCGTACGATAAGAGCTGGGGCCCGCGGCTGCTCGGGTCCCTGCCGCCGGCGGAGTCCGCCGTGGCCTCGCGGCTTCTCACCGACGAGCTGGGCTACGAGGATCCGGCGGGAGTGCTGCGCGCGATGCTGGACAAGCGCGAGCGGCTGAAGCGGCTTAAGGAAATCGAACCGATCGTTTTGTCTATGGGAGCCGGCCGTCCGGTGGACGCCGGTCTGCGCGACGAGTATCAGCGCCTCGTCGTGGAATTGAAGGGCACCAAGCGCTGACGCAAGGGAGAACTATGGCGATTCAGACGAGTCAGGCGATGAAGAATCTGATTGACCTCGGGAAGGAGCACGGCTACCTGACCCTGGAGGAGATCAGCAGGACGGTTTCCGTGGCGAACATGAAGTCGGAGGAAGTCGACGAGCTGATGACCGCTCTCGAGGACCTGGGCATCGAGCTGGTGGACCGCAAGAAGCCCGAGGCCGAGCGCCCGGCCGTCCAGCGCGAGCGCTTCTCCGAGGATTGGGGCGGCTCCTCCGACATCTCCAACTCCATCCGCATGTACCTGTCCGAAATGGGCCGCGTGCCCCTGCTCAACCGCGAGGAAGAGGTGACGCTGGCGCGCAACGTGCGCGAGCGCGAAAAGGAGCTGCGCATGCTGGTGCTGGAGTCCCCGGTCACCATGCGCGAGATCCGCTCGTGGGAGACCTTGATCGAAGCGCAGGAGATGACGCCCAAGGAGCTGATGCCTCGCGGACGCAAGACCACCGCCGAGCTGTCCGGCATGCGCCGCAAGATGAAGTCCGTGGCGCAGTTCATCACCCGCGGCGAGAAGCAGATGGCCGTGGTGCGCGCGAAGCTGGAGAACCCCAAGCTCAAGCCCCAGCGCCGCATCAAGCTGCAGAAGAAGATCGAGCAGATCAACAAGCAGGTCATCGCGCGCATCGTCAGCCTGAACCTGAACCAGGACAAGATCAAGCGCCTGACCAACAAGGTCAAGAACCTGGCCGCGAAGATCGACGAGTGCCGCGACGAGATGGAGCGCTACCAGAAGCGCTACGGCTGCTCGCACGAGGAGCTGAAGACGTACTTCTCCTCGGTCAAGAAGGGCAAGATGCGCGAGGCCGCCTTCAAGGCCAAGACCGGCTACGCGACCACCGCCGTCGAGGCGGCCATGGAGAACATGGACGCCGTCGTGGACCGCCTGCAGCGCATCCAGAACACTTTGCCGATTCCGATCGACAAGTTCCTGGAGCTCAACGACCGCATCGTGTCGCTCGAGGAGACCATCCTCGTCGACAAGCTCAAGCTGATCCGCGCCAACCTGCGCCTGGTGGTCTCCATCGCCAAGAAGCACGTGAACTCCAACCTGGAGCTGTCCGACCTGATCCAGGAGGGCGGCCTGGGCCTGATGAAGGCCGTCGAGAAGTTCGAGTACAAGCGCGGCTTCAAGTTCTCCACCTACGCGACGTGGTGGATCCGCCAGTCCATCAACCGCGCCATCGCCGACCAGGCGCGCACCATCCGCATCCCGGTGCACATGAAGGAGCTGATCTCCAAGCTCACGAAGGTGACCCGCCGCTACCGCCAGGAGTACGGACGCGAGCCCAGCCTGGAAGAGTACACGCGCTCGCTGCACATCTCCATGGACAAGGTGAAGAACGTCCTGAAGATCATGCAGGAGCCGGTGTCTTTGGCCACGCCGATCGGCGAGGATGAGGACAGCTACCTCGAGGATTTCATCGAGGACAAGACCACGTCCGCCCCGTCCAACTCCGCCGGCACTTTCCTGCGCCGCGCGGAAATCGAGAAGGTGCTGTCCACGCTCACCGACCGGGAAGCCAAGATCATCAAGCTGCGCTTCGGCATCGACTCCGGCTATCCGCGCACTCTCGAGGAAGTGGGCCGCATCTTCCGCGTCACCCGCGAGCGCGTCCGTCAGATCGAGGCCAAGGCCATCCGCAAGCTGCGCCATCCGTCGCGCAGCAAGTCCCTGCGGGATTATCTGGACTAGCTGTTATGAGGATTTCCTCCGCACATCTGTCCCGAGCCCTTAGGGTCGAGGCCTAGATGAAGAAAGTCCTGGAGGTCGTGGTCGTCGTCGCGGCCTTCGCCCTGGGCATTTTCGTTCTGCGCCAGTGGCGCGCCCGCGCGGACGCCGACGGGCAACCGTCCTCGTTCGGGCCCGCCTCGCGCCCGGGGACCGACGCCGAGGGCCCCCAGCCCGCCGCGGCCCGGCCGCCGCACGCCGGCGCCGTGCAAGGCCTGCCGATGATCAAGCTGGCGTCGCCGCCCAAGGCTCCGCGGCGCAGCGGCGCCGTCCCGGCGCCCGCGAAGCCTTGAGCCGCCGGACGTCCGCGCGCGTGAGCCTGGCGGTCTTCGCGGCCGTGCTGGCCGCGTACATCTGGGTGCACCGCGGTTTCGCTCCGGGCGCGCTCCTGCTTTTCTGATGGGGGGCCCCGCCTCCTGGCTGGCGTTCGCCGCGTTGGCCTGGTCCGCCTACGAGGTCCTGCGCCGCCGTTTCAGGCTGGCGGCCGACGAGGCCTTCCTGGCGGCCGGGCTGGTCGCGGTCTTCGAGGCGATCTCCACGTCTTTCCTGCTGGGCAGCGCCGGTTTCTTCACGCGGCGCCCGGTGCTACTGGCCGCGGCGATGATCGTGGTCACCCAGGCGCTTGCCGCCGCGCTGGACGATCCGCCCCGCGCGTCCCGCAGCCGCCGGGCGTCGCCGTGGCCTCGGGTCCTGTGGCCGGCGCTGGCCTTCGTCGCGGCCGTGCTCCTGGTGCGCTTGGTTCTGGCCGCCGCCGTTCCCACCGAGTCCTGGGACGGCCTCAGTTATCACATGCCGATCCTCTGGCGCTGGGTGGACCAGGGCAATTTCAACATGGCGGGCTGGTCCGGGCCCCAACGCTGGTTTCCGTGGAACGGCGAGCTGTTCCCGGCTTGGCTCGCGGTGCTCGACGGGCGCTCCTTGGACGCGTCGAAGCTGGCGCAGGCGGTCGCGCTGCCGCTGTTGGGCGGGGCCGGCGCCGTGCTGGGCCGCCGCCTGGCCGGACGGGCCTGGTCCGCCGCGTGCGCGCTGGCCTTCGCCGCGCTGCCGATCGCCATGATCCACGCCGGCGTCCCGTACGTGGACGGCCTCCACGCCGCGTTCTGGTTGTCGGCCGCGGCCTTCGCCGCGGCTTGGGATCGTTCCGGGCGGAAGGTCCATCTGTTGCTGTGCGCGCTGTCCTTCGGCCTGACGCTCGGCACGAAATCGACAGTGTACTTCCTGGCCCCGCTGGCCATTCCGATACTGGCTCCGCTGGTGCGCCCGGACCGGCGCGGGCGTTTCCTGCGTTGGCTGACGGCGGCGACGGTGGTGGGATTCGTGTCGGGCGGAATCTCCTACGCGCGGAACTGGGTCGTCGCGGGGAGCCCCATTTTCCCGTACTCGCTGCGCGTCGGCGGCGTGAAGATTTTCTCCGGCCCCTTGGCGCCCGGCGAACTGCTGGTGTCGGTGGAACGGTGGTTCGTGAGCACGCCGCGGGGGTGGCTGTCCTATCCGTTCCGCGAGACGATGCGCGGCACGGTCGGATATTCGACGGAGAACGGCTTCGGCCCCATCTTCGCGGCGGGCTGGCTGCTCCTGCCGTGGGCGGCGTATCTGTGCTGGCGGCGCCGCTCGCGGGCGGGTCTGGCCTTCCTGGCTCTGGCGCCGGCGACGGCGTTCTTCTTCGAGACGATGCACCCGACGAGGGAACCGCGCTACGTGATCTTCCTGGCGGGCGTTCCGATCGTCGCCTTGGCGATGGCTCTGCGCGGCCTGCGTGGGCGCTCGCGGACCTTCGCGCTGGGCCTGTGGGCGCTGGGCGTCTCGTGGGGGGCGCTGGGCGTGGCCGACTTTCTGGCGCGCGACCCGGGCCTGAGCAAGGCCCGGGCCGCTCTCAAGCGGGACGGGTTCGTCGATCCCCATCAATATTACCGGTGGCAGTACGGCTCGCTGGGAGAGGCGTGGGCGTTCCTGGACGCTCGCCTCCAGCCGGGCGACGCGGTGGCGCTCAACTACGGGGAGCTGATGCAGCCTTGGGCCGGGACTCCTCCCCGGGCGAAGGTGTTCATCGTGGGACGCCGTCCCAACGACCTTCCGGAAACCTTGTGGGCGGAGAGCGACGCGGATTGGCTGGACCTGCTCCGACGCCTGCACGCGCGGTACTACGCGCTTTGGACTCCCGTGTGGTATCCCGACGTCGGGGCGGCGGAGCGGGCGACGATCGCCGCGCGTCCCGACGTCTTCACGTCCTTAGGGACGTGGGACTCCGGGGGGTTCGGCCGCGTCCAGCTTTTCGAACTGAAGCGATAACGCGGCGTCGCGCGCCCCGGCGGTCCCGTACAGCGTCACGATCCGTCCCATGCACGAATAGGAAAGCCCCGGGGTGTCGCTGAAGCACGAGCGGATGGGCGCGAAAAGCTCGAAGGAGACCCGTGCCCCGTCGGCCTCCGGAGGCAGGCTCATGCGGAGGATCCTTTCGCGGGGGGAGGGGCCGTGCTCCAGGCTGAAGCGCGTCTTCTCGCGCGCCGTCCACCAGCGCGCCGTCTCGCCCATGGTCAGAAGTCCGGTTCCGCGGGGAAGGGCTGCCAGCACGGCGGCCTCGAGCGCGCGATTCTCCTGTGTCGGGCGGGTGTGCCAAACGAACAGGCCTTCCTCGCCGGACACCTGACCCAGGAGGCGAAGCACGTCGGCGGCGTCCGGCGGCGCGTGGCGCGAGGGGACCTCGTCCTGGAGGGTCATGGGCAGCTCGACGATGCGGCTCTCGCGAAGCATCGTCCGCTGCCGCGTCAGCAGGAACGGGCGGTGGGTGAGGGTCTGCGCCGCGGTCAGGCTCGAATCCCAGGCGTAGCCGGACGCGGCGAGCGCTTCGTCGAGAATATCCGGGTATTGGTGGAAGGGGGAGCGGAATCCCGTGATCTTGGCGCCGGGCACGTCGGCCTCGAGAATCTCGCGCGGGACGCGGATTTCACCCATCAACGACGCGTCCCACAGGCTGCCGCTGTCCGTGTCCGGCCGGTACGTCCGGCGCAGTTCCAGGCCGGATCCCTCGGGCAACGTCAGAAAGGACGCGGGATGGCTGACGGTGTGGGCGGCCAGCTCATGACCGAGCGCGGCGATGCCCCGGACGACGGCCGCCAAGGTCGCGTCGTAGAACGGGCCGGGTTGGCCGCCGTCGCTGTCGTTGGTCTGCACGAACCAGGTCGAGCGCACGCCCCGCGCGTTTTCCCAGCGCGCCAGGTCGGCCGCGGCGGCCGGAGAGTCGCCCGATTCCAGGGAGTGGGTGAGGGCGACCAGGCCCGAGTCTTCGCCCGGTAGCGAGCGCAGCCGGGCCCATTCGGGGACGGCGCCCTCGTACCAGGCGCGGATGATCAGCGGCCACACGTCGGCTCCCGGCTGATAGGGCTCGGTGGGGGAGGTTCCGGCGTCGAAATGGCGGGCGGCCTGGGGGCGGACGAACAGGTCGCGCAGGTCGAAGCCGAGGGAGTAGACGCGGCCCAGCCCGACGCGGCGGCGGAGCACGGCCGCGTCGCGCGGGTCATCGAAGTGCGCCAACACGTCGGCCACCCGGGGTCGGGGCTTCAGCGCCGCGCTCCAAACCCCGTCGCCGATCGCGTTTGACGCCAATCGGACCTCTTGCAGCTCCGGAAGGTTCAGATAGCGGAAGCCGTCGTCGGCCGCCGGCACGAAGATAAGACGGCGGCGACCGCGCGACGGGGAGATGCTTTCCAGTCCCGTCAGGTCTCCCCATTGGACGGGGCCCAGTACCTGCATGATCAAAGTCCCTCCGCCGGCCACGTAGGCTCCCAGGCGCGCGCGCTCGCGCGCGCTCAGGCGCATTCCGTGGTCTCCGGCTGGGATGATGACCAGTCGGTGGGTGAACGCCTCTCCCGTGTCGCGGGTGGTCATGAACGGGATGCCCGCGGAACGGAAAACGCGTCCGGCCGCGAAGGCTTCCTGGTCCGGGGCCAGCAGGAGGATGGCCGCGTCGCCGGAGGCGAAGTCCCGGGCGTCGGCGATCATGTCCGTGTTGGGGGAGAGGACTTCCAAGCGCGCGATCGTCAGGGCGCCGGAAGGGAGCCAGGCGCGCGGCCAGAACAGCCAGAATAGGAAAAGGAAGGTCAGCGCGGTCAGGATAAACCGGCGGATCATGCCTTCCTTCCTTCGACAAGCAGTCCTTCCCGTTCCATCCGGCCCCAATTGCCATGGCGCCCGTTGAGGTAGTCCCAGATGCCGAGAAGGCGGAGCAGGGAGGACATCTGCCGGTAGCCGAGATTCTCGATCAGCGCGAAGGCCAGCATCATGAACCAATGGCTGACCTTCGGGTAGCTGCGCGGGGTCATCTCCCCCAGCAGGATCCCGCACAGGGACAGCGTCGTGCCGCACAGGAACGCGACGAAGAAGAAGGCGATCACGAACTCGGACTGGATGGCGCCGTGAAGCCAGAGCAGGATGAAGACGATGTAGCCGATCAGCTCGAGGAGCACTCCCCAACCCTCGAAAAGCCAGAAGAACGGATAGCCGAACATGCCGATGACGCCGTAGAGCGGGTTGAAGAACATCTTCCCGCTGTCGGATAGGACCTCCAACAGGCCGCGCTGCCAGCGGCGCCGCTGACGGGCGAGGACTCGCAGGGACGTCGGAACCTCGGTCCAGCAGACGGGGTCAGGCACGAAGCGGACGGCGTAATCGTGAATGCCCTGCTCGCGCAGGTGCGCGTGCAGGCGGGTGATCAGGTCCATATCCTCGCCGACGGTGTCCGCGCGGTAGCCTCCCAAATCCAGGACGAGGTCGCGCTCGAACGTGCCGAAGGCCCCGGAGATGATCATCAGGCAGTTCAGCCGCGAGAAGCCCGTGCGGCCGCAGAGGAAGGAGCGGAAGTACTCGATGATCTGGAACAGGACCAGCGGATTGGAGGTCATCCTCACCTCGGCGACCCGTCCCTTCTCCACCAGGCAGCCGTTGGCGACGCGGATGATCCCTCCGACGGCGACCACCCGCTGCGTGGACTCCACGATGGGCTGGACGACGCGCTGGAGGGCGTCCGTCTCCAGGATCACGTCGGCGTCGATCGAGCAGAAGTAGGGGTGGGTCGCGTAATCCAGGCCGGCGTTGAGCGCGTCGGCCTTTCCGCCGTTCTCCTTGTCGATGACGAGAAGATTGTGGTGGCGGCGGGAGCGGTAGACGCCCCGCACCGGCTTGTACTTGAGGCGGCCCTGGCTGCGGTCGTCGGCGGGCTCAAGGTGGAAGGCCGTCCTCAATTGCTCCAGCGTGCGGTCCGTGGAACCGTCGTTGATGACGATGACCTCGTGGCGCATGTAGTCCAGATGCAGGAGGTTCCCGACGGTGAGCGCCAGGCTCACTTCCTCGTTGAAGGCGGGCACGACCACCGAGATGGCGGGAGTCAGCGGGCTTCGGGAGATCTGCTCGTAGCCGCCGTAGATGGAACGCAGCAGGTGGTGATAGACCTCGCGGAACGCGATGAGCGAAAGAAGGATGTAGACGCCGTTGAGCAGGAAGAAATAATAGATCAGGACCAGCTCGACGCGGACGCTCACTTCGCTCCACCAAGCGGCCAACGAAACGTGGGCCAGGGTCAAGGCGCGACCTCGAAGTCGGAAGCGAACTGCATCAGGATGTCCTTGACGAAGCCCGGGGGGAACTGGCGCGGATGACGATTGATGATTTCCGCGACGGCCGCGCGTCCCTGGGCGCCGAATTCGAACATCAGGGACACCAAGCGGGGCAGAAGGGGCGGGGGAAGAATATCGGACTGCGCGACGAAGGCTGGGAGCGCCGAAGGGTCTCCGATGGCGGCCAGCGCCCGCAGGGCGACGAGCTTCTGGTCGAGGAACTGCTCGTCGAGCGCCGCGAGGATGGCGGGGACCGAGTCCGTCGAGCGCATGACGCCGAGTAGGTCCAGCGCGCGGCCGCGGCGGTGCCGGCGCGGCGAGCGCAGGGCCGCGACGTTCGCGTCGATGAAACCCAGCTCGCGGGCGGCGCGCTGCAGGGTATCGAACGGCGCCCCGCCCAGGTGCCGCATGGATTCGACCATGACTTCCTGGACCATGTCCGAGTCGCCGGCGCGGCGCGGTCGCAGCGCGGCCAGGACGGTCTCGAAAGGCTCTTCCATCAGGACCAGTTCGATCGCGGGGCGGTAGATCGCCGCGCGCGATTGGCGGTAGTCCCGACGCACGCGGTGATAGGTCCGGAAAAGGGCCATGTACACCGTCAGCGCGATCACGGTCCAGAAGAGGAAAAGGCTGGCGAGCACGACGAACTGAAGACCGAGGCGGCCTTCGAGCGCGGATTGAAGGACGTGGAGGGCGTGTTGCAGCGGGAGCCCCTAGGCGAGAAGAGACGAGAGGGCGGCTTCGAGGTCCGTGGGGTTGAACGGCTTCAGCAGGTAGCCGTTGGCTCCGGCGGCCAGGGCGCGTTCGCGATCGGCTTCGATGGCCTTGGACGTCAGCATCAGGATGGGGGTGGTGATGCCCGCGCGGCGTATGTCGGCGCAGGCCTCGATGCCGTCCTTGCCGGGCATGATCAGGTCCATCATGATCAGAGCGGGGGAGTGGGCCTGGATGTTCGCGACCGCGTCCACGCCGTCCTCGAAAACGGCCGCGACGTATCCGCGCTTTTGAAAGAAGAACTTCAGCAGCTGCTGAATGCTCGGGTTGTCTTCAAAAATAACGACTCTTTTTTTTCGTCCATCGCCGCTTATTATACGACATCGGGATCAAGGGCGCCGTGAGGCGCGGCGAAATCCTCGCGAAGTCTCGGCGTCGATTAATAATTGTAATAGCGGCGCAGGGCGTCCAGCTCGGCGCGGAGCGCCGCCCTTCCCGCCGCGTCGGAGGCGGCGTCGGCGCGGTTCACCGTCCCGGCCGGGTCCTTCTCCAGGTCGAAGAGGTAGGTGGAGTAGTTCACGCCGTCGGCCAGATACAGCTCCCGCCCGTTGCCCCGGAGCAGACCGTAGACGGGGCCGTAGCTGGAGACCACCGGACGCTCCGTCCGCGTCCGGCGGACGAAGGTCTCCCGGTCGCGCTCGAACAAGGGTCGGCCGAACGGTTCGCCTTCCGCGTCCGGCTCGCGGCCGAGCAATGCGTAAAGCGTGGGGGTCACGTCGGTCAGGAACGCGGCGGCGTCGGCGTCCCAGTAGCGTCCTTCCAGGAGCCGCTTCGGGGCGCGGATGATGAGAGGCACGCGCAGGATTTCGGGGAACAAGGTGTAGGCGTGCCCCCAGCGTCCGTCCTCGCCAAGGGAGTCTCCGTGGTCCGAGGTCAGGACGACGACGCTGTCGTCGTAGATGCCGCGCTTCTTCAGGTCCTCCACGAAGCGGCCGAAGCACGCGTCGATCCGGGCGACGCGGGACGCGTAAGGAGCGTAGAAGCCGTTGAAGTCGGGGGACTGGCTGACCGCCGTCGCACCCTCGCGCTGGATCTCGGAGATGTGGACGTCCTGGGGCTGTGTGTAGACGAACAACGGTTTGCCCGCGGCCAACTCTTGGTCCAAACGTTCGTCCAATGCGTCGACGCTGCGGCAGAATTTGTATTCGGGGTAGCTTTCCTTGTCGAGGGCGTTCTCGCGCTTGTCCGGTTTGAGCAACTCGGTCAGGACCACGTCCACGGCGATCAGCGGACGGTAGCCGTCGCGATCGATGAGCTTTTCCAGCGTGTTCATCGGCGGGAAGGGCTGAGGGTACTGCTCGTGGTGAATCCGGGCGCCGGTCCAGATCGACGGCTCGGAGAGACCCGTTCCGCCGTAGGAAGTGAACGCCTTTCTGAAGAGCACGGCATCGCGCGCGAAGGCGTCGATCATGGGGGTGAAGCGGACCTTCGAATTGTAGGCGCCGACGTAGTCGGAGCGCAAGCTGTCGATGACGAGGATGAACACGTGCGGCTTGGGGCCCGGAACGGCGGGCCAATTCTTGACCAGCTCGAGGTTCCGTCCGGATCCCCCGCGGGGAATGTTCGTGTTTTCCTGAAGCAGGGCGTAGAATTCCGAGTCGGCGGAGACCCGGCGGATGATCCGCCGCGCCGTGATCAGGGAGATGTCCGCGCTTTCATACGCGCGCACGGCGGCGACGACGTCCGTACCGGTCAACTGCAGCGCCGCCGACCACCTTCGCACGCCGGCTCCGGCCGCCAATATCAGCGCGGCGCAGACGGCCCCTGCGGCCCACAGCGTCCGGCGCGCCCGCGCAGGATCACGAGGTGGAAGGATCCGCGCGAATAACGCCGCGGAGAACGCCCAGAGTCCGACCGCCGCCAGCGATTCAAACAGCCGGTTCCAGTCCTGGCCGCCCAGGGCGGCGCGGACGGCCCACGGCGCGGCGATCAAGGCGGCGATGGCCGCCAGGCGCCGCGGGAGGCCGGCGGACGCGCCGCGCGCCGCCGTCGAGACCGCATCCGGAATCCAGAGCATCATCGCGGTCGTCAGCGCCGCGTAACCCCAGGCCGCCGGCCCGCTGAATGAGATGGACGCGAGCGCCCAGGCGAGGGCCTTCGTCGAGACGACCCACAAAAGCGCGCGGACGGTCCGGCGGGCGGCGGGGCCCGTTCCGAAAGCGGCGGCGATTGCGTCGAGCACCAGCGCGGCCAGAAGGAACAGCGCGACGTGGGCCAGGACGCTCCAGGCCGCGCCGAGGAGCGCGTGGAAGGGGTCCGTGCCGGACAGGGCGCCGCGCATGGCGGCGTCCGCGAAGTAAACCGCCGCGGAAAAGACGCCGGCGAGGACGGCCGCCGTCGCGGAGAGCGAAGGGCCGGAAGGTTCTGTCTTCGAAGAACGGTCGACGGCGGCTTCCCAGCTCGCGTACGGCGCCCAGGCGACGAACGCCCAGATCAGACTTGCGCCGTCGTTGCCGCGCGAGGCCAGCCATCCGGCGGCGGCCGCGGCGACGGCGGCCGCGCCCCAGATCGCGCCCCAGGCCGTCCGGGCCTTTCCGCGCAGCGCGGTCGCTCCCAGCGCGGCCGCGGCGACGGCGAACAGGCCGTGACGACGCACCAGAATCCCGACCCACGCCGGATAGCGCGCGTCGGCGATGAAGTTCGTCCAAGCAAATGGAAGGTGGCACAGCAGGCAGTAAAGGGAAGTGGCGGCGCAGAAAGCCCAGAGCGCGGCGCGCGCGGCGGTTCGGACGCGACGGTCGCTCATCGCGCGCTCCGGGCGTCGGCGTCCTTCGCGTCGGCGCGGGCCTTCCGGGCGCCGGCGGCGTCGCCCCCTTGTTCAAGGACTTGGGCCAGAACGCGGTAGAGGTCCGCGTAACCGGGGGAAAGCTTGATCGCGGCGTCCAGGCGGTCGCGGGCGGTCTTGAGATCGCCGCGAGCCTGAGAGACGCGCGCCGCGGAGAGAAGGAGATCCGTGTTTTCCGGATCCCCGGGGAGAACCGCGTCGATGAGCTTGGCCGCACCCTCGACGTCGCCCTTCTTCAGCCGAAGCCGCGACAACGCGACCGCGAAGTCCGAATTCTTCTCGTTCCGCTTCAGCGCGTCCATAAGAAGGCTTTCGGCCTCGGCGTCGCGGTCCGCCCGCTCCAGGGCGAGCGCGTATGGGATCATCAGGTCGGGCTTGGACGGGTCGAGCGCCAGGCAGCGGCGCTCCGCGTCCAGCGCGTCGGCGTCGCGGCCGGCCTTGACGTAGTCGGGCCCGAGCGAAGGGCATGCGTCCGTGGGAAAAGGAGCGACCGTCATGTAGAGCTCCCAGGACCGGGCGGCGTCCAGATACCGCCGCGACTGTTCCAGAACTTCGGCTTGGAATCCGATGTAGCGCGGTTCCCCGGGATAGGAGGCGAGCAGTCGGCGCACGTCTCCGATGCATTCGTCGAGTCGTCCTTCCGAGCGCGCGCTTTGCGCGTCGTCCCACAGTTCCCGGGCCCGCTCCGGTTCCAGAGCTGGGCGGCGGGAAAGGTCCGCCGAGGACGCGATCCACCACAGGCCCGCCGCGCAGACGAAGCTCCCTCCGGCGGCGGCGGCGCGGCGGCGCGCGCCGCGCATCAGAAGCTGTAGCGGCCCGTGAGGCCCGCCGAGTAGGATTGGTCGCGCACGGTGCTGCTCCCCACGCGTCCGTTTCCGGTCACGGAGAGGCTTCCGCGGCGATAGGCCTCGAATTCGACCAGGGCCGCGTTGCCTTGATACGCCCCGCGGCTTCCGTCCACCCAGAACGAGTGTTCGTAGCCCAAGGTCGTCCACGTTCCGCCCCAGCCTTGGCGCCAATAAGCGCCGAGGGTGTGCGAGTGGTAATCCGTCGAGCGGTAATCGGGGGAGGGAATGCGGTAGGCGGCGGCGTCGAACTTGTACGACGCGTAGAGGGGGCGGGACCCGCATTTGTCCTTCAGCCAAGGCAGCCACGCGGTCGCCTCCGCCGAGAGATCCGCCTCGTGGTTGCCGTCGCGATAAGACGCGTAGGAGCCGGAAGCCGACAGGCGGTAGGAATCCTCGACCAGGCGCCGCCAGCGCAGTCCCGCGCCGTCGGTCACCACGTAGCCGAGCGTGCCGTTCGAGGACGCGCCGGGATGCTCGACCTCCCCGTGGGAAACGTTGGTCTGAATCAGTTCATTTCCGAATTCCTTGGTCCCGTTCAGCGAGGCGTCCTTGTACGTCGTGCGGTCGGAGAAGTCCGAGACGCCGGCTTTCGCCAGCCACTGCATCGTGAGCGCGGGGCCTTCGGCCTGGGCTCGGAGGTCGGCCTCGCGCAGGAGCGCGAAATAATTGACGCCGCCCGCGCCGCGCAAATATTTCGGCTGGCGCTGCGCCGCGGCGCCCAGGTCCCAGTCCGCGACGTGCCATTGTCCGGCGAGCTTCACGCGGCTGAAGGCCGTGCGGCCCACGCCGAGGCCTTT
The DNA here is from genome assembly GCA_044450965.1 of Elusimicrobiota bacterium. GTDB lineage: Bacteria > Elusimicrobiota > Elusimicrobia > UBA1565 > UBA9628 > GWA2-66-18. Next base: position 170,470 of record JBIOJO010000001.1, read on the forward strand.
CACGTCCTGAAGGAGCGACTGTCCATACTCGGCCTGCCAGCCGAGGTTCCGGTTCGGGCGGCCCTCCAAGCCGAACGAGTAGACCTGCTCCAGGATGTCGAAGTAGGTGAAGCCGCCGGTGTCGTTGGCCTGGATCTGCTCGTCCATGGAGATGCCGCCGACCAGGTCCAGTTTCGGGTTCAGAACGCCGCGGAACCGCGCCCCGCCCGAGCGGCCCGCGTAGACGATGCGCTGGGGATTGGGGGTGTTCAGTTCCTCCGGCCCGATCGACTTGTAGACGCGCGCCGACCCGAAGATGCCGTCGCGTAGCAGGCGCATCTGATCGTCGAGATGGCGCTGGGTCCGGACGTCGCAGGGATCGATCGCGACGACGCGGGTGTTGACGCCCAGTTCCTCCTCTTCGCGGCGCAGGCGGTGAAGCGCGCGCGCCTCCATGCCCAGAATGTAGGCGCTGCTGGAGGACTGCAGGTCCCAGCGCCGCGCGTAGTCCAGCGCTTCCTCGTTGCGGCCCAGGGACAGGCAGGAAAGCGTCAGGCCCTCCAGGGCGCCGCCGCTTTTCGGGTCTTCCTCGAGCAGACGCGCGAAGACTTCCTTGGCTTCCTGGGGGCGGCCTTGCCGACGCAGGGCGTCGCCCGTGTCGTACAGCGACGGGGAAGCGGACGGAGTCGACTGCGCGCGGGCGCGGACGGGGAGGATCAGCGCCGCGAGGATGAGCGCCCTCACCGCGGCGGCGCGATTTTGGCGATGGCCTCGCGCAGGAGCTTGGGATCGAACGGCTTCTGGAAGAAGCCGACGACCTGGGGCATCTCCTGGAACAGCCCGCGCATGTCGCCCTTGGCCGAGACCACCAGAATCGGAACCTTCGCGGCGCGTGGGTGGGCGCGCAGGGCCTCGGCGGTGGCCAGGCCGTCCATGATGGGCATCATCACGTCCAGCAGGATCACGTCGGGATGCTCGGCGGACGCGTTCTCGGGCTCGACGCCCAGGATCTCCAGCGCTTCCAGCCCGTTGTGCGCCTCGCTCACGACGTGCCCGGATTTCTCCAGCACGAAGCGCATCAGCATCACAACGGAGGGCTCGTCGTCGACGACCAGGACTTTGGCCATGGTCAGGACTTCCGGCGCGAGATTTCGCGCAGCCAATCCGCGGCCAGGTCCTTGGCGCCCAGGCCGAACGCGATGGCCAGCGCCAGGCCCAGCGAGCCCAGCAGGATCTGCGCCGCCGACAGCACCAGCTGGGGACGCGCGCCGAGCTGCTCCAGCGCGGCCGTCGCGGAGTAGCCGACGACCACGACGTACGCGCCGGTGGCCGCGGCGCCGCCGCCGCGGATGGAGTTGGCCGCGGCGGCGTTGCTGAGAACCTGCGCCACCAGCCGGCCGAACAGCAGTCCGCCGAACAGGATCAAGGTCGCGGCGACCAAAGCGGGGAGGAACTGGACGAAGCGCTCCAGGAGGTCGGAGACGACGGTCATGTTCAGCGCGTTCGCGGCCGACACGATGAAGACGACCAGGATGAACCAGTGCACGACGAACCCGGCGACGGCGGAGGGCGACTTGCCCAAGCCCAGGCGGGCGAAGAGCTCGTTGAGGCCCGCCCGGCTGGTGTGCTCGTCCAGGCGGATGCGGGACAGGGCCGCGTCGACCAGCGCCCGGACCAGGCGCGCCATGACCATGCCGACCAGAAGAAGCAGGAACGCCGCGGCGAGGGAAGCGACGGAACCGGCCACGCGGTGATACGCGTCGAGAAACGGATCGGCGAACAGTCGGACCAGGTCCTTGGACATGGGGATGATTTTAGCATGTCTGGGCGGCTCGCCGTTTCGTAACAAAAGTGTCGTTGACCGGGCCGAGAGGCCTGTTAAACTAGAGGTGGATGCTTCGTCTTCTCCTTATAATCTCTTTCGCCGCGCTCGCGCGGTTCGCGGACGCGGCCGTTCTGCGCGAGGCCACGGGACTGATTCAGATCCGCGCCGAGGGCGAGGACCGCTGGCGCCCCGCGGGACGCCTGCCCCGGACCATGTCCGGTGGGGACGCCCTGCGCACGGGATTCTCCGCGCGCGCGGTGATCGCGCTGGACGGAGGCGCGGCGTTGGAGCTGTCGGGCAACACGCAGATATCCCTGGAGGCGGGCGCGCGCGGCGGCGCCGTCGTGAACCTGCTGTTCGGCTCGGCGCGGATTTCCGCCCGGGCCCTGGGCGGGAAATCCCTGGAAGTCCGCACGCCCACCGGGACCGCCCGCGCGCGCAGCGAAGCCGTCGCCTGGCGGACGGCGGTCGGCGGGGGCGGCAGCGCGGTGTTCGAGATCGAGTCGGGGCTGGTCGCCGTCGAGGACGCGAGGGGAGCCTCCCTGCGCCTGCGCGACGGCGAACGCGTCGAGTCGGACCTGGCGGGCCTGCACGAGCCCGAGGCGGTCCCCGCGCCCGCGCGCGCGCGGCGCGACGATTTCGCCGGGCGCATGCGCCGCGAGCTGGCGCTGGAGCAGGAGGCCGACGCTCCGCAGCGCCTGGTCGCCGGAGAAATCCGGCGCGCGGAGTTCGAGCTGGGGCGCGCGCTGACCGACGCGTCCGGTCTGCGCGTGCGGGCCGAGGAGTTCGTGGTGCGCACCGGCCCGTCCAGCTTCGCCTTCGTCGCGCTGAACGCCCGTCGCGGGGGCGGCCTGACGTTCTATTCCTGGAGCGGAGCGTTCGACCGGCCCCTGCCCACGGATTTGTCCGGCGTGTTCGCCGTACTTCCGGGTAGCGCGGGTGCCCCCGCGCCGTGGACCTTGACCTCCTACGTCGCCACCCGCTCGAACGGGGCGGACTCCCTGGTGGAACGCGGAGTCGGCGGCCATCAGGTGGACTTGAACGGGAATTTGGACCCGACCGACGACGTGGCCGTTCTCTTTAATCCGACGACCGACGCCTTCGTCAACGTGGCGGGGCGACCCGTGTTCAAGGTCCTGTTCGACGGCTACGGCGTCTATTCGAACGGCGTCTTGAAGAGCGGATTGACCGGATCGAACCTCCAGAGCCCCAACGACGCCCTTCCCGCCGTCGCGAACGATCCGATCACCGGCGCGGCGCTGGGGGCGTCCCTGCCCGTGTTCACGTCGAACACCACGTTCCCCGACGCGGGCTCCGCGCGCCAGGTCGTCTATCAGTCCTACGCCGACGGCACGTTCGTGTCCTCCGACAACCGTTCCGTCGCGCCCGGCGGCGGCGCCGCCTCCAGTTCCGAACTCGGCGGCGCGGCGTCGGGGCCCGCTTTCGTGACCGGCATGCTGAAGTCGGCGTTCGAACAGACGACCACGGCCAGCGAGTTCGGCCGCTCGGTGGACGTCATGGTCTCGCCGCGGATATTGGCGGAGACGGGAGGGCTCAAGTGAGGAGGGCGCTCCTCGCCGCCGTCCTGCTGTCGGCCCCCGCGGGCGCGGTGGAGTGGGTTCCCGTGGGACGTGTGGACGCGTTGGGCGGTCTGCACACCTTCAACGGCGACCGCGGCGCCTTTTCGGGAAACCTGGACGCGTCCTTCGCGCCCGCGGCGCGGCTGTCGGACAGCTGGTCGCTCCTGCCGTCCGTGCGCGGTCTGTACGAGGGCACGCGGCGGCTCTCCGACGTCCTGGGCACGGCGACGCCGGCCCAGCAGCGGGCCGAGGGCCGCGTCGGGATCCTGGGCGTGTACGGCGATCCCGCCTCGCGTTGGCGCCTGAAGCCCGCGCTGTCGTTCGACACGGAACTGCTCAAGGAGACGAAGGACGAGGACTGGGGTCACGGGCTGTTCGACTCGGAGCGCCTGACGGTCGGCGCCGAGGCGGAGCTGCTCACCGACGATCCCCATTCGCTGCGCTTCGGCGCGGAATGGTTCAAGGTCCTTTACCCGAACTACACCACGCTGGAGAGCCAGGCC
>JBIOJO010000002.1:0-132135 GCA_044450965.1 Elusimicrobiota bacterium
GAGCCCAGCGCGCCGGGGGCCGACAGGGAGGCGGAGGGGGCGGCCGAGCCGAGCGGCGCGATCCCCAGCGAGGGGGACGCGGTGACGGATCCGGCGGCGGAAGCGGGGGCCCCGGCGGAAACGGCGGCGCCGAGATCGGTTTTGACCTGGGCTGAGGCCGGAACGATGGCGGCCAGTAATAAGGATACCGCCGCGGCGGGGATTCGGGGGGACCGCATGCCGGGAGTGTACGTCCGCCGAGGAAACCTGTCAAGGGACGATTTTTGAGTCGTCAGAGTTGGGATTTTCTTTCGTTGACAGACCCGCGTGAGTCTGTTATAACATCGCGACGTGGGAATTCATCAAAAGCTCGCCGACGCTCTTTCGCGCCGCCTGACGGTGCTCGTGATCCCCCAAACCCGGCTCAAGCCGTGGCGTTGGCAGATCAGCACGGGGTTCTTCCTGTTTATGCTGGGGCTTTGGTCCGGCGTCACGGTTTGGTCGGGCTTCATCGCCGGCCGCCACGTCGATTATTACATCACCAAGGCCGACAACCAGGTGATGCTGGCCAAGATGACCCGCCTGGCCCAGGAGATGGACCGCGCCCGTTACGTTCTGGATCAGGCCAGCTCCACCGACCGCCAACTCCGCGGCCTGCTGACCATGGCGCGGGATCGCGATCCGATCTCGGCCGCGACCGGCATGGGCGGCCCCACGATTTCCGACCGGCTTTCGCTCGACCGCCTTCTCTCCGTCGGCCGGGCCGACGCTTTGCGCCAGCCGGACTGGCATCGCGAGATCGCCCGCATCCGGGCGGACGCCGAGAAGCGCCTGGCCAGCTTCCAGGAGATCGGCTGGTACGTGGGCAACCAGAAGAGCCTGCGCAACGCCACCCCCAGCCTGTGGCCCACCGAGGGTTCGATCACGTCGCTGTACGGCTACCGCTTCTCGCCGATGCGCCGCGACGACGGCGAGAGCGGGGAGTTCCACCCCGGCATCGACATCGCCAACAGCCCCGACACCTTGATCTACGCGACGGCCGACGGCACGGTTCTCTTCTCCGGCTGGTCGCACGGCTACGGCAACCTGGTGGTCATCGACCACGGCTACGGCATCCAGACCGTGTACGGCCACACGTCGAAGGCGCTCGTGAAGGTCGGCGACCGGGTCGGCAAGGGCCAGGTCATCGCCTACATGGGCACCACCGGGCGCTCGACCGGCGCGCACCTGCACTACGAGGTCCGCCGCCAAGGCAAGGCCGTCAACCCGATGTCCTTCCTGAAGGTCCGGGGACCCGGCGAACTGCTGGGATTCGCGGGCCGGACCGTGCGGGCGCGGAGTTGAGCTTGTTCGGCGCCAAGCCCCGCGGCGACGCGCGCGAGGGCATGACCTTGATCGGCGAGGAGGCGTTTTTCCACGGCGCGCTGGCCGTGAAGGGCTCCCTCCGCGTCGAGGGCGTCTTCGAAGGAGACATCTCCGACGCCGTGGACGTCGAAGTCGGCGTGCACGGACGCATCCTCGGCAACGTCGCGGCCGAGACCTTGGTCGTCGCCGGCGAGGTGGTCGGCAACGTGGTGGCGTCGCGCTCCGTCGAGCTGCTCTCCAGCGCGCGTCTCTCCGGCGACATCCGCACCCAGAAGCTTCGCATCGACGAGGGCGCCGTCTTCGACGGCACCAGCGCGATGAGCGAAGGCTCCGAGAAGCCGCGCCGCCGCCGCGGCAAGGCCGAGTCCGAGGCCGAGCAGCCGGCCGACCCCGTTTCCTAAGAGGCCCGATAACCCCATGAGCATGACCTCCTTCCTGCGCAACCATCAGAAAAGCATCTTCGCCGCGACGCTGTCCGTCTTCTTCGGCGGCATGTTCGTCGGATTCGGCGGCTACTGGTTCACCAACCGCGACATGCAGGGCGTCGTCGCGCGCGTGGGCAAGGTCAAGATCACCCAGCAGACCTTGATGACCCGCGTGGATCTCTACGTGGACCGCCTGCGCGAGCAGGGCACGGAGCTGGACGACGCGAAGCTGGCCCAGCTGAAGCGCGAGATGCTCAACAACATGATGGTGGACGAGCTTCTGGCGATCAAGGCCGACGAGCTGGGCCTGGTCGTGACCGACGAGGAGCTGGCGCGCGACATCCGCGCCACGCCCGCCTTCGTCCGCGCCGGCCAGTTCGACCAGGAGGCCTACTTCCAGGCCGTGCGCGCGACCTTCCGCGAGAGCCCCCAGGAGTACGAGCGCGAGCGGCGCAAGAGCATCCAGACCGCGCGCCTGAAGAGCCTTTTCTACCGCACGGTGAAGATCACCCCGGCGGAAATGCGCGAGACCTACGGAGCGGTGAACAAGGGCTCCTTCAAGAATTTCGAGAAGGAGAAGGACGCCTTCGCCCAGCGCCTGCAGCAGCAGCGCGCGCTGGAGCTGGTCAACCACTGCCTGCGCCAGATGCAGACCCAAGTCGAGATCCAGAACCTTCTCGACCGCGTCGATTCCGGCGCTTAATCGCCCGCCCGCCAGGAGATCCCGCTTGAATTCCATCCTCGTCGTCGGCTCCATCGCGCTCGACACCGTCAAAACCTCCGCCGGCTCGATCAGCGACGGCCTGGGCGGGTCGGCCACCTACTTCTCCCTGTCCGCGCGCTATTTCGCGCCGGTGCAGCTGGTCGGCGTCGTGGGCGAGGACTTCCCGCGCCAGCACCGGACCTTGCTCACCGGGCGCGGCATCGACTGTTCCGGCTTGAAGACCGCGAAGGGCAAGACCTTCCGCTGGTCGGGCAAGTACGGCAAGGACGCCGGCATCGCCAAGACTTTGGCCACGCACCTGAACGTTTTCAAGGACTTCCGCCCGAAGCTGGACGAGGCGCACCGCAAAGCGCCGGTGGTCTTCCTGGCGAACATCGACCCGGAGCTGCAGTCCGAGGTCCTGGCGCAGATGAAGGCGCCCGCCCTGGTGGCCTGCGACACGATGAACTTCTGGATCGACTCCAAGCCCGAGGCGCTCAAGGAGCTGCTGTCGAAAGTCGACATCTTCTTCTGCAACGAGGAGGAGGCCGAGAAGCTGGCCAAGCGCCCCAATCCGCTGCAGGCCGCCGATGTGATCGCCTCCTGGGGCCCGTCAGTCGTCGTCATCAAGAAGGGGGAGCACGGCGCGCTGATGAAGATCGGCTCGCGCTTCTACATGTTCCCCTGCTTCCCGCTTCCCGACATCAAGGACCCCACCGGCGCCGGCGACACGTTCGCGGGCGGCTTCCTGGGCTATCTGGCCAGCTGCGGCGTCTACGACGATGTGGGGCACCTGAAGCGCGCGATGGCGTACGGCACGGTGATGGCCTCGTTCAACGTCGAGGATTTCTCGACCAAGAACATCGAGGACCTGGACCGCGACGGCATCGACGAGCGCTTCCACGACCTGTTGGACCGGATGAGCGTGCCTCGCGCCGACGACCTTCTCAAGGCGCGCCGAGCCGTCCCGGCCTAAGGCCTTGATCGAGATCGAAGGGCTGGTCAAGCGCTTCGGTTCGCACACGGCCGTCGACGGCCTGAACTTGACGGTCGCGCCCGGGGAGATCTTCGGTTTTTTGGGGCCCAACGGCGCGGGCAAGACCACCACGGTCAAGTGCGTCACCGGCCTGCTCAAGCCCACCGCCGGCCGCGTGCGCGTGGCGGGCTTCGACACCGCGACGCAGACGCTGGAAGCCAAGCGCGCGATGGGGCTGGTTCCCGACGAGCCTTTCGTCTATCCGAAGCTGACCGGCGTCGAGTACCTGCGCTTCGTGGGGGAGCTGTACGGCGCGCCGCTGGCCTCGATGCGGACTCGGATCCCCGAGCTGCTGGAGATGTTCGAGCTGACGCCCTGGGGCGGGGAGCTGGTCGAGAGCTACTCCCACGGGATGCGCCAGAAGCTGGTGCTGGCCGGCATTTTGCTGCACGACCCGAAAGTCCTGGTCCTCGACGAGCCCATGGTGGGCCTGGACCCCAAGAGCGGACGCCTGGTCAAGGACATCTTCCTGAAGCTGGCCGAGCGCGGCACCACCATCTTCATGTGCACCCACGTCCTGGAGATCGCCGAGAAGCTGTGCGACCGCATCGGCATCATGATCGGCGGGAAGATGATCGCCTGCGGCACTCTTGAGGAGCTGCGCGCGTCCTCGCAGAAGCAGGGCGACCTGGAAGGGATCTTCCTGAGCCTCACCGGCGGAGCCGAGTACTCCACCCTCCTGCGCTACCTCTGATGCTGTCCCTGCTGCTGCGCCGCCGCGGGCGGTCGCTGATCAACACGCTGGGAGCCTACACGGCCTACGAGTGGGTCCGCAACACGGCCTTCGCCGCGGCCGGCTTCGCCCTCCTCCTCGGGCTTCACAACGGGTTCTACCGCCTGCTGAAGTATCTGTACGCCATCGAGCTGATCGGTCCCCTGCTCCTTTGGAAGCTCACCGCGATGATGTTCCTGATGACCTTGTCCATGGTGGGGGTCTCCGGCCTGCTGACCTCCCTGACCACCTTGTTCTACTCCTTCGACCTGAAGTTCCTGATGAAGGCGCCGATCAGCCAGCGCGTCGTGTTCCTGGACAAGTCCTTGGAGAGCGCGTTCTTCGCGTCCTGGATGATCGGGCTGGTGCTGGTGCCGTACGTGCTGGCGGTGATGCGCGTGGCGCATCTGGGCGCGCCGGTGTTCCTGGCGTTCGCGGCGGCCCTGCCGCCGTTCCTGCTGTTCGCGGCCTCCTTCGGCATCGGCTTCACCTTGATCCTGATGTACCTGTTCCCGTCGTCGCGGACGCGCGACGTGGTCTGGGTCCTGTCGAGCCTCTCGATGACCGTGGTGTACGGCCTGATCCGCTTCGCCCAGCCCGAGAAGCTGATCCGGCCCGACACGCTGAAGGTCGTGGCCGAGTATCTGAGCTTCCTTCAGGCGCCGACCGCGCCGTACCTGCCGTCGTGGTGGATGGCGCGCGGCCTGGAAGCGGCGGCGGAGGGGCATTGGCCGGCGTGGGGGCTGGACGCGGCCCGGCTTTGGGGCGCGGCGTTCCTGGTTTACGCCGGCCTGGTGTGGCTGGCCGGGCGGATCTACTTCATCGGCTACAGCGGGGCGCAGGAGGGGGCCCTGCGGCGGCGCACGCACGCCTACGACGTCCTGCCCGAGGAGCGGGTCCTGGGGCCCGGGCACAACTCGATCCTGCTCTGGAAGGAGCGCGTCGCGTTCTTCCGGGACGTGAAGCACTGGTCGCAGATCGTGCTGATCGTGGGGCTGGTCTTCGTCTACCTGTTCAGCATCCGCAGCATGCCACTGGATATTCCCTACCTGCGCAGCCTGATCTCCTTCCTGAACGTGGGGACCGCGGGCTTCGTGATCGCGGCCTTGGGCCTGCGCTTCACGTTCCCGTCGGTGAGCCTGGAAGGGCGCGCCTGGTGGATACTCAAGTCCTCCCCGCTGACGGTCTCCCAGATCATGCGGCAGAAGTTCGTCTTCTCCGCGGTTCCGACCGTGGCGGTCGCTCTGACCTTGAGCCTGATGACGAACTGGATCCTGGGCGCGGACCGCTTCACCGCGTGGCTGACCTTGGCCGCGCTGCTGACGGCGGCGCTGACCATCACGGCCATGGGCATCGGCTTTGGCGCGCTGTTCCCGCGCTTCACCGTGGAGAACATCCACCAGATCGAGTCGTCCGTGGGCGGGTTCGTCTACATGGCGGCCTGCCTGTTCTACATCGGCGCGGCGCTGGCGGTCCTGGCTTTGCCCATGCAGATGCACGTGCATCATCAGTTGAACGAACGCCGCGTCACGCTTTACGCCGCCGCCTTGTGGGGCGCGTTGAACCTGATCGCCGTCTGCGTTCCTTGGATGCTGGGCCGCCGCGCCCTGGAGAACCATGAAGAATAGCGCCGCCGCCGTCCTGCTGCTGCTCTCCGCCCCGGCCTTCGCCGCGGCGCCCCGCCTGGCCGTCGTCATCGACGATTTCGGGCTGACGTATCCCAAGGACCAGCCCGACGCGGACTGGATGGGGCTGAAGTTCCCGGTCACCTTCGCCGTCATGCCCGTGTCTCCGCGCACCACGAAGGTCGCGGAACAAACGAAGGCGGCCGGCCATGAACTGATCATCCACTACCCCTTCGATAAGTACCAGAAGCTGGAACTGCCCAAGGATCATGTGTCGGAAGCGGACATGAAGAGCGTGGTCGCTTTGCTTGAGAAAGCCTTCAAACAGATTCCTGGTCCCGTGGGCCTAAACAATCACCAGTCGTATCGCGGCACCATGAACCGGCCGATGATGGCCGAGTTCATGAAATTGCTCAAGCCCAAGGGCGTGTATTTCCTCGACAGCCACGTCTCGTCGAAGTCCGTCGCCTACGACGAGGCGAAGAAGGCGGGGATCCCGACGGCCGAGAACGGAATCTTCCTGGACGGCACGCACGAGGCGAAGTCGCGCAAGAAGGCGCCGGACGTCCTGGCCGCCGCCATCGCCAAGGACAAGGCGGTGTGCGTCCATTGGCTGCGCTACTCCGCGGCGCAAGCTCGGAAGCACGGCTTCGCCGTGGCCATTGGGCACCACTACTACCACGGAACCTTCCAGTGCCTGGTGGAGGAAGTGCCGAAGCTTCAGGCGGAGGGGATCGAGTTCGTCTTCGCGTCGGCCGTCGTGAAGTGAAGGGGGGAAATCGTTAGCGGCGGTGGGAGTCGAACCCACAAGAGGTTGCCCTCGAGCGATTTTGAGTCGCTTGCGTCTGCCAGTTCCGCCACGCCGCCTACGATTTCGCGAGTACGACCCGCCTATTCTAACATTTGTTTGGAAGAGGGCAATGAGGCGGGCTTGATTCCTATTTAAGGCCGACGAGCTCCGACGCCGGGACGGGCTCGTCGTAGCCTTTTAATGTCAGGTTCCGCGGCTCGCCGACGACGAAGCGCTGGTCGAGCAGGGCGCGCGTGTCAGCGCCGATCAGGATCTGCCCCGGGCCGGCGGCCGCCTCCAGGCGCGCGGCCAGATTCACCGGCGCGCCGATGACCTCGTACTCGGCCCGCGCGGTGTTGCCCAGCGAGCCCGCGGCTGCCAGCCCCGTGTTGATGCCGAAGCCGAAGCGCAGCGTCCCCAGCTTCTCGACGGCCGCCTTCGCGCGCAGCGCGGCGCGGGCGGCGCCGGCGGCCGGCTCGGCGTGGGGAAGGGGGAGGCCGAAGATCGCCATGGCCCCGTCCCCCATGAACTTGTGGATCGTCCCGCCCTCGGCGTTGACCGCCTCGATGAAGCACGCGAGCATGGCGTCGAGCCGCTCGGCGGCCTCCTCGGAATTGACGGTCCGTGAGAAGCTCGTGAATCCGCGCACGTCGGCGAATAGGTAGGTGCCCATGCGCATGCTGCGCGGAGAGATGGGCTGCGGCGGGTGCGAGGCCTCCCGCGCCTGGCCGGCCTCGCGGCGGCGCACGAGGTCGAGCAGGGCCGCGATCGAGAACGGCTTGAGCATGTAGTCGCAGGCGCCGTCCTTGAGAGCGGCGATCGTGGATTCCATGGTGGCGTAGGCCGACATCATCGCGATGTCGGCGTGGCCGGCGGCGCGGGCGCGCCGTACCAGCTCGTTGCCGTCGATTTTTCCGGGCATGGTCAGGTCGGTCACGATCAGGTCCCAGCCCTCCGAGAGGCGCGGCAGGGCGTCGTCGCCGGAGGCGCAGGTGGAGACCTGATGGCCGGCCTGGGTCAGCGCGCGTTCGCAGGTCTTCCGGATGCCTTCCTCGTCGTCGACGATGAGGATCTTCATGGCCGCTCCTTCGCCGGCATCCGCGAATAGTCGGCCAGGTCCGCGGTGACCTCGGAGCAGCGGGAGGCGGCGGCGCGGATGCGCTCCAGATCCTCGCGCTGGACGGAGCCCGCAGGCGCGTCCGCGATCAGGAGGTCCACCGTTCCGAGGATGATGCTGAGGGGATTGTTCAGGTTGTGCGCGATGCCCGGGATCAAGGCGTCCAGGCTCTCCTTCTTCATCGCCTGCAGGTCCGCCGTCGTGCGCCGCTCCAGGGATTTCGCGAGGGCGACGATCTGCGCGCGGCCGGCCTCCAGGTCGCGGCGATGGCGCCGCTCGCGCAGGGAGAGGTGCGCGGTCACGCCCGCGGAGAAGGCCAGCACGCCGATCTTGATCGCGTACTCGTAGGCCTCCCAGCGGCGGAACTCCCAAAACGCGTCCAGATAGAAGAGCCCCAGGAACGCGGAGGTCGCGAGCACCACGGCGACGACGTGCCGGGATTCGAGATAGAGGCACGCGGTGAAGATCGGAAGCAGGTACAGCGGCCAGAAGCGCGAGAGATCGCCGCCCGAGAAGGCCACGACGAGGGAGACCAGGGCCACGTTCACCGCCGCGGAGACGAGCGGGACGACGACGGAATCGCGACGGCGCCGAAGGAACACGTGGTAGGACAGGTTGAACGCCAGCATCAGGATGAACGCCCACAGTATTTCCGGATAGCGGACCAGCTCGTTCTCGCGGTTGAGGACGGCCACGAGGGTCATCACCAGAGCGAAAAGAATCTCCTGGTAGGCCAGGGCGTTGGCCTCGGCGGCCGGCGCCGCTTCGCCGATTGCTGTCCTCATTCCGTGTTGATCGCAACATTCCAACCATGCGCCGTCCGTGTCCGCTAGACGAATCGTTGCGACGCGCCTATCAATATGACGACTTCCGAAAGCCGGACCGAATTCCTCCCTGTCGCCCGTGCCGACGCGGAGACCGTGCGCCGCCAGCGCGCCGTCATTCTGGACGCGCCCAAGCTGGTGAAGGTCCTGGACGCGGTGCCCGATATCGTCGTTTTCCTGAACCAGGAGCGCCAGATCGTCTACGCCAACAAGGCGGCGATCGGCTACATCCTCGCTCACGGCGGCACGCCGGAAGCGGGCAAGCGTTGGGGGGAGGCCCTTCTGTGCGCCCACTCCTCGGAGGTGGCCGGTTGCGGGACGACGAGCTTCTGCCGGGCCTGCGGCGGCGCGCTGGCGACCCTGAGCAGCCAGCGTGGGCATGACGCCATCGAGAATTGCCGGATCACGCAGTTATGCGGCGACGCGCTGGACTTCATGGTCACGACGGCGCGGCTGACCCTCAACGGGGACTCGTTCACGGTGTTCTCCGCGATGGACGTGGGCGACGAGAAGCGCCGGGAGGCCCTGGAGAAGACCTTCTTCCACGACGTCCTGAACACCGCCTCCGGCGTTCAAGGGCTGGTCGAGCTCATGCCGGACGCGACCTCCGCGGAACGGGATTCCTACGTGAAGATTCTCCACGGACTTTCGTACGCGCTGATCGAGGAGATCGTCGCGCAGCGTGACCTGCTCGCGGCCGAGAACCGAGACCTCTCCGTGCATCCGGCGCCGATCGACGCCCTCGCGCTGCTGCGGGAGGTCGTCTCGGAATACCGGGAACGGGACATCGCCAAAGGCAAGACGATCGATCTTGACGCGGCTTCGGCCGGCGTCGAATTGACCAGCGACCGGACCCTGCTGCGGCGCGTGCTGGGCAACATGATCAAGAACGCGCTCGAGGCGACGAGCGCCGGCAAGACGGTGACCGCTGGGTGCGCGTCGAAGGACGGCCTGGTCGAGTTTTGGGTCCATAATCCGGAGGCGATGCCCGACGCCGTGCGCCTTCAGGTCTTCCTGCGTTCGTTCTCCACCAAGGGCGCGGGGCGCGGCCTGGGCACCTACAGCATGAAGCTTCTGACCGAGCGCTACCTGGGCGGGACGATCGCGTTCACGAGCGAGAGGGGCGAGGGGACGCGCTTCACCGCGCGCTATCCGCTCGTTTTAGCCCCATAAAGGGGTTGGAGGCGTCCTGATGACGACGAAGGCTCCCGCACGGGCGAGCGTGTACGAAGCGCGGTACCGGGCGATCGTCGAATTCGGCCATAAGCTCAACGGCGTCGTGCGCCTGCGTCCGCAGCTCGCGTTGATCGCCGAGGAGGTCCGCGGCGTCATCGGGGCCGCGCGTTGCAGCCTGTTCATCGTGGACGCGGAGAAGCGCGAACTGTGGACCACGGTGGCCCACGGGCTGCGCGGCCGCGAGCTGCGCCTGCCTCTCGGGCGCGGCGTCATCGGCCGCGTCGTCAAGACCGGCAAGGCGATCCGCGTCAACGACGCCTACGCGGACGCGCGCTTCAACCCGGCGGTGGACCGGACGACGGGCTTCCGCACGCGCAACATCCTGGCCGTGCCCTTGAAGGACGCCTCGGGCCGGACCTTCGGGGTGTTCGAGGTCCTCAACAAGCGCCGCGGCCAGGATTTCGACGAGGAGGACGAGGCGCTGGTCCGCATTCTCGGCTCGCTGGCGGCGTCGGGACTGGAGAACGCGCGCCTCTACGAACGGCTGCGCGAATCGTATCTCGAGACCCTCCATCACCTGGCGCGCATGGCCGAGTACCGCGACACGACGGACACGGGCCCGCACCTGCGCCGGATCAGCCGTTACTCGCGCATTCTGGCGGAAAGCCTGGGCCTGCCCGATGAGCGTGTCGAGGCCGTGGAGCTCGCCAGCCCTCTGCACGACGTGGGCAAGGTGGGCATCCCGGACGCGGTGCTGCGCAAGGCCGGCCGCCTCACGCCGGCGGAGCTGGCCCAGATGAAGGGCCACGCGCGGATCGGCTGGAAGATCCTGGCGCGCGCGAAGAGCCCGCTCCTCCGCCTGGCCGCCGAGATCGCGCTGGACCATCACGAGCGCTGGGACGGGAGCGGCTATCCGCGCGGCCTCAAAGGCGCCGCGATCCCGCTCGAGACGCAGATCGTCGCCGTGGCGGACGTCTTCGACGCGCTGACGTCCGAGCGGACCTACAAGCGGGCGTGGAGCTTCGACGAGAGCTCTCGCTTCATCGGCCGGGAAGCGGGGAAAGCCTTCCACCCGCGCGTCGCCCGCGCTTTCGCCCGCGCCAAGGCGGAGATGCGCTCGGCCTGGAAGACGCACCGATCCGGCGCCTGAGAGCCCGCGCGCTGACCCGTCGACGGGGCTGGCCTGTTCGTTGCGCCACTTATATTAGTTATAGGGAGTGTCCATGCCGACCACGCGCAAGATGACTCTCGACTCGCAGGCCCGGCTGGCGGCCATCGTCGAGTCCACGGAAGACGCTATTATCGCCAAATCCTTGGACGGTACGATCACGGAATGGAACGCGGGCGCGCGGAAGCTCTACGGATACGAGGCGGAGGAGATGGTCGGCAAGTCCGTCATGATCCTCGTCCCTCCGGAAGACCGCGCGAACGCCGCCGCGCTCATGGAGAAGGTCCGTAACGGCGAGATCGTCTCCTCCCACGAAACGACGCGGGTCCGCAAGGACGGGCGTCGCCTCCGGGTCGCCCTGACCATGTCCCCGATCCGAGCCGGAGCGGGAGCGATCGTCGGCCTCTCCACCATCACGCACGACCATACCCTACGCATCCTCGCCGAGGAGGCCGCGCGACGCAGCGAGGCGATGCTCTCCTTCGCCCTGCAGGCGAACGGCATCGGCGCGTGGGAACTGAATTTGACGGACCACACCTCGATTCGCACGCCTCTTCATGACCGGATCTTCGGCTATCAGTCGCCCTTGACGGAATGGAAGTTCGAGATGTTCCTCGAACATATCCTCCCGGAGGATCGCCCGGAGGTTCAGAGCAAATTCAACGCGGCGCTGTCGGCCGGGACGGATTGGAGATTCGAATGCCGCATCCGTCGCGCCGACGGCGAGGTGCGGTGGATATCCGCCGCGGGCGCCAATCCAGGCGGGTCGGCGCGAATGGTGGGAATCGTCCAGGACATCACCGATCGCAAGCGCACCGAGTTGGAACGCGATCAATTCCTCAAGTTCTTCCAGACCTCCTCGGACCTGATGGCCATCGCCGACCCCAACGGGGCTTTCAAGAGGGTCAATCCCGCCTGTACGGAGCTTCTGGGATATTCCGAGGCCGAGATCGTTGCGAAGCCTTTCGTCGATTTCATCGTTCCGGAGGACAAGCAGGCGACGCTCGACGAAATGGCGCGGCAGCAGAAGATCGGCTCTTCCCTCAATTTCGAGAACCGCTATATGTGCAAGGACGGGTCCTTCAAGTGGCTGTCGTGGCGCGCCGTTTTCAACAAAGTGGAAGGGGTCACTTACGCGACGGCCCGAGACATCACCGAACGCAAGCGGGCGGAGAGGGAACTGCAGGAATCGAAATCGCTCCTGGAAGCGGTCGTGGAAAACGCGCCTCTCTTGGTCTTTCTCAAGGACGCCACGGACCGGCGGTTCGTCCTGATCAATCGGGTGGGCGAGGAGCTCCTGGGCTACGACCGGAAGAGTCTCCTCGGAAAGAACGTCCATGACTTGTTTCCTGGCGAGCAGGCAGAATTCTTCGATGCCAAGGACCGGGAAATATTGGCAATGGGAGCGGGCGTTTTGGACATCCCGGAAGAGCCCGTCTTGACGGCTAAGCGGGGCCAGAGATTGATACATACCCGGAAGGTGGCCATCCGGGGGGCCGACGGCGTCGCGAAATACCTGCTGGGCATCTCGGAAGACATCACCGATCGCAAGCGGATCGAGGAAGCTTTGCGCTTGAGCGAGGAGAGCTATCGCCAGCTGATCTCGGCGATGGGCGAAGGCGTGACGCTCCAAGATGCGGACGCGAAACTTCTAATGAGCAACGCGAGCGCGGAGCGCATGCTCGGCTTGACCGCCGATCAGCTGTGCGGCCGGACATCGTTCGACCCCGGCTGGCGATCGATCCACGAGGACGGGTCGCCGTTCCCGGGCGAGACGCACCCGGTCCCGGTCGCGCTGAAGACCGGGTTGCCGCAGACCGACGTCGTCATGGGCATCCACAAGCCGGACGGGACGCTGACCTGGATCTCGATCAACGTCCGGCCCATCATCGACACGGCGGAAAAGAAGCCCGACCGGGTGGTCGCCACGATGCGCGATATCACCGAGCGCAAGCAGGCCGAGGAGAAGCTGCGGAAGACCGCCCGGGCCCTCCGGACGCTGAGCCTCTGCAACGAGGCCGTGGTCCGGGCCCGCGACGAGGAGGACCTTCTGGCGAAGACCTGCGAGGCCGTCGTTCACGGCGGCGGGTTCCTCATGGCCTGGGTCGGCTACCGCCGGGACGATGCGAGGAAAACGGTGCAGCCGGTGGCGCATGCCGGACGAGTGGACGGGTATCTCGATGGAATCGACGTGACGTGGGGCGACGGCGACAGCGGCCGCGGCCCGAGCGGCGCCTCCGTGAGGACGAAAGCCGTCACCATTTGTCGGGACATCCGAACGGATCCGGGCATGGCGCCATGGCGCGAGAAAGCGCTCCAGCGCGGCTTTTTCTCGTCGATCGCCCTCCCATTGGTCGACCGGGACGAGGTCCTCGGGGCGCTGACGATCTACTCGCATCAACCGGAGGCGTTCGGCGACGAGGAGGTCGGGCTCCTGAAGGAGCTCGCCGACGACCTCGCCTACGGCATCACGTCCATTCGCGCCCGCGCCGAGGTTCTTCAGGCCCAAGAAGTCACGCAGCGCCTCAGCGCCTACAACCGCAATCTCATCGAGGTCAGCCTCGATCCATTGGTCACCATCGGGGCCGACGGCAAGGTGACCGACGTCAACCGTGCCACCGAGATCGCGACCGGACGCGCTCGAAAGGAGCTGATCGGCTCGGACTTCTCCAGCTATTTCACGAATCCCGAGCGAGCCCGGGCCGGCTACCGGAAGGTCTTCGAGGAGGGCCAGGTTCGGGACTACGACCTGGAGATTCTCGGACGAGACGGACGCGTCACCCCCGTCCTCTACAACGCGGCCGTCTACAGCGACGAGAAAGGCGTGCCCATGGGAGTCTTCGCGGCCGCCCGCGACGTGACCGAGCGCGATCGGGCCGAGAAGGTGATCCGGCGGCTCAACGCCGACCTGGAGCAGCGGGTCCGGACGCGGACGGCCCAGGTGGAGGCCGCCAACAAGGAGCTGGAGGCGTTCACCTATTCCGTCTCGCACGACCTGCGCGCGCCCCTGCGCGCGATGGACGGCTTCTCCCAGATCCTCATGGAGGACTACGCCCCGAAGCTGGAGCCGGAGTGCCAACGCTACCTGGGTCTCGTGCGCAGGAGCGCCGAGACGATGGCCCGGCTCATCGACGACTTGCTCGCGTTCTCGCGGCTGGGCCGCCAGGAGATCGCCAAGTCCGCCGTTTCCATGGAGGAAGTCGTGCGCGCGGCCGTCGAGAGCTTGGAGCCCCAGGGTCGGGGCCGAAAAGTGAGCTTCAAGATCGGAGCGCTCGCCCCGTGCGAGGGAGATAGTTCGCTCTTGAAGCAGGTCTGGATCAATCTTCTGTCCAACGCCCTCAAGTTCACGCGCACGCGGCCGGAAGCCGTCATCGAGATCGACTCCCACGACGAGGCGGGGGAGACCGTCTACCGCGTCAAGGACAACGGCGCGGGCTTCGACATGCGCTACGTCGACAAGCTTTTCAAGGTCTTCCAGCGCCTCCATCCGATGGAGAAATACGAAGGGACGGGCGTGGGGCTGGCCATCGTCGCGCGCATCGTCGCGCGCCACGGCGGGCGGGTCTGGGCGCGGGGCGAACCCGATCATGGAGCGGAGTTCTCGTTTACTTTGGGCGAGGGCGCCCGATCGCTCGCCTCGGCCGGGACGGGACCATGAAGACGTTTTCCTCCCGTCTCTGGCCGAGTGCGGCGCTCCTCGCGACCCTCGTGGCCGGCTTCGGGGGCTTGCAATGGGGGGCGGAGCGCCGGCGGGCGCGGGCCGACGCCGTCCGGCGGTTGGAGACTCTGGCCGACCGCGAGGCGTTCTTGATCCGAGACTGGGTCGAGGGAGATCTCATCGACTTGGACGGAATCCTGCACGCGACCGCGCGGAATCGCGCGCTGGCGGAGACGTTGATCCAGACGTATCTCCGACGCTCGGAGTGCCTGTCAGTCCAGTACTACGACCGGGCCGGGCGGCGGCTGATAGGAGTCTTCCGCGAGAAGGCCGGCCGGGCCGTAGAGAGCCGGGAGGACCTGGCCCGGGCCCTGGCCGTGGAGGGGGCGACGCTTCGATTCCAGTGGGACCCGGTTTTGAACCGGCCGGTCTTCGTTCTGGCGAAGGCCAGCCGCGCGGCCGGGGAAGCGGCCGGGACCGTCTTCCTGCGCGTCGATCCCAGCTTGGTCCTTTATAAAATCCTGATCGTCCCGGGCACCATGAGTCGGAGCGAAGAAACGCTGCTCCTGCGCGTGGAAGGGGACAGAGTCGTCTTTCTCAACGAATTGCGCCACAGGAGCGGATCGGCCTTGCGCCTAAGCCTGCCGCTCTCCAGCACGCCCCGTCTTCTGGGGGCCGTGCTCGCCCACGGCGAAACGCCGGATGGCAGCGAGGTCGACTACCGAGGGAGGACGGTCCTGGGGGTCGGGCGGGCCATACCGGGAACGGACTGGACCTTGGTCGCGAAGGTCGACGCCGACGAGGTCTACGGGCCCGTGGACGCGAGTTATCGCCGCTTCCTTCTCGTCTCCCTGGGCGCGATCCTTCTCGCGTTCGCGGCTTTCCGACACTCGCTGCTGCGCGCGGAGCTGGAACACGCGAAGCTCCTGCAGGAATCCGAGCGCGAGCGGCGGGCTCTGGCCGACCGGCTCGAGCAGTTGAGCCGCCACGCCAACGACATCATCCTCGTCCTGGATAAGGACTTGAGACTGGCGTACGCCAACGAGAAAGCCGTGAGCGTCTACGGCTACCGCCGCGACGAGCTCCTCGGCATGAGCCTCGACCAGCTGCGCGCGCCCGAGGCCGCGGACGCCCTCCGGCGGCAGATGGACGAGGTCCGGCGCCGCGGCGGCATGATCTACGAGACCGTCCATCGGCGCCGCGATCAAACGGCCTTCCCGGTGGAGGCGAGCGCCTTCGCCCAAGAGACGCCGACGGGATGGAATTATCTCGAGATCGTCCGCGACGTCACCGAGCGCAAACGGGCCGAGGCGGAGATCCTGCGGCTCAACTCCGACCTGGAGGAGCGGGTCCGGGCGCGGACGACCGAGCTGGATAGCGCCAACAAGGAACTGGTGGCGTTCACCTATACCGTCTCGCACGACCTGCGCGCGCCTCTGCGCGCGGTGGACGGCTTCGCCCAGATCCTCATGGAGGATTACGCCCCGAAGCTCGAGCCGGAGGGCGTGCGCTATCTGGCTATCGTGCGCAAGAGCGCCCAGGCGATGGGCCGGCTCATCGACGACCTGCTCGCGTTCTCGCGCCTGGGACGCCAGGTCCTGACCAAGGGGCCCGTCTCCATGGAGGAAGTCGTGCGCGCGGCCGTCGAGAGCTTGGCGCCCCAGAGCCGGGGCCGAAAAGTGAGCTTCAAGATCGGAGCGCTCGCCCCGTGCGAGGGAGATTATTCGCTCTTGAAGCAGGTCTGGATCAACCTTCTGTCCAACGCTCTCAAGTTCACGCGCACGCGGCCGGAAGCCGTCATCGAGATCGAATCCCGCGACGAGGCGGGGGAGACCGTCTACCGCGTCAAAGACAACGGCGCGGGCTTCGACATGCGCCACGTCGACAAGCTTTTCAAGGTCTTCGAGCGCCTCCATCGCGAGACGGAATACGAGGGGACGGGCGTGGGACTGGCCATTGTCGCGCGCATCGTCGCGCGCCACGGCGGGCGGGTCTGGGCGCGGGGCGAACTCGATCATGGAGCGGAGTTTGCGTTCACATTAGGCGCGGGAGGACACTATGAAAAATAATGCAGTCGAGATTCTTCTGGTCGAGGACAATCCTCAGGACGAGGAGCTGACCCTTCGCACCCTGCGCAAGCATCGCGTCGCCAACGATATCCGGGTCGCCCACGACGGCCAGGAGGCCCTGGATTACCTCTTCGGCGGCGGCCCCTCCGGGGACGGGGCGGAGGTGAACTACCCCAAGGCGATCCTCCTCGACCTCAAACTGCCGAAGGTGGACGGCCTGGAGGTCCTGCGGCGCGTTAAGTCGGACCCGAGGACGAAGGAGATTCCGGTCGTGGTGCTGACCTCCTCGCGCGAGGAGAAAGACCTCGTGGAGAGCTACCGGCTGGGGGTCAACAGCTTTGTCGTCAAGCCCGTCAATTTCGAGGAGTTCTCGGAGGCCGTCAGGCAACTGGGCCTCTATTGGCTTCTACTCAACCAGCCGCCCGTGACCGCGAAGCGCCATGAACCAAAATAAACGGCTGAACATCCTGATCCTGGAGGACAATCCGCAGGACGCGGAATTGGAGATCCACGAGCTGAAGAAGGCGGGCTTCGCCTTCGACTCCCGGCGTGTCGAGTCCGAGGCGGATTACGCCGCCGCCCTCGAGCCGGAGCTGGACCTGATCCTCGCCGACTTCAATCTCCCGCAGTTCGACGGGATGCGCGCGTTGCGGCTGCTGAAGTCCCGGGGTCTGGACATTCCCTTCATCCTGGTCTCGGGCGCGATCGGCGAGGAGCAGGCCGTGGCCTCCATGCTGGAAGGGGCCTTCGCCTACGTGATGAAATCGAGGCTGGTCAGCCTCGGACCGATCGTCTCCCGCGCTCTCTCGGAGGCGGCGATCCGCCGTGAGAACGCCGCGACGCATGACGCGCTGACGAAGTCCGAGAGGCTTTACCGGCGCCTTTTCGAATCGTCCCAGGACGGCATCCTCATCTCGGACGCCGCGAGCGGCGCGATCCTTGACGCCAATCCCGTCATCCTGGGGCTTCTCGGCTATGATTTGAAGAATATCCTCTGCAAGAAGCTGTGGGACCTCTACGCGACCGAGGGATCGGCGGTCGTCACGGCGGACCTGCGCGCCCTGCGGACTCTGGCCTACGTCCGCCATGACGATATTCCTCTGTTGACGAAAGACGGCCGGAGCGTCGACGTCGAGCTCGTCGGCACCTCCTATGTCGTCAACGGCCGCGCGGTGATCCAATGCAGCGCCCGCGATATCACCGAGCGCAAGCGCCTTCAGGCGCAGTTCCTTCAGGCCCAGAAGATGGAAAGCGTGGGGCGGCTGGCCGGCGGGGTCGCCCACGACTTCAACAACATCCTGTCCGCGATCGGCGGCTATTGCTATTTCCTGCTGGCGGCCCTCCGGCCGGAGGACCCGAATCGCGCCGACGTGGAGCAGATCGAGAAGGCCGCGAACCGGGCGGCCGCCTTGACGCGCCAGCTGCTCGCCTTCAGCCGCCGGCAGATATTCAACGTGAAAGTGTTGGATTGCAACGCCGTCGTCGCCGATATGGAGAAGATGCTCAAGCGCCTCATCTCCGAAGACGTGCAGCTGACCGTCGTTCTGGCCCCGAAGCTGGGGAACATCCTGGCCGACCCCGGCCAGATCGAACAGGTCCTCCTGAATCTGGTCGTCAACGCCAGGGACGCCATGCCGAAGGGAGGCAAACTGACCGTCGAGACGGCCAATGTCGATTCGAACGATCCCGCTTTGACGCGGATGGGAATGAAGGCGGGCCCCTGCGTCTCCATCATGGTCAGCGACACGGGGACCGGCATGAGCTCCGAGACGCTGTCTCATATGTACGAGCCGTTCTTCACCACGAAAGAGCAGGGAAAGGGTACGGGACTAGGCCTGGCCACCGTTTACGGGATCGTCAAGCAGAGCAACGGCGATATTTCCGTCTCGAGCCGGCTCGGGCGAGGGACGGCCTTCACGGTTTATTTTCCACGGGTCGACGCGACCCCCGAACCGGTCTCGGCGAATTCCTCTCCCATCGAATCCGCGTCCGGGTCGGAGACCATACTGCTGGTGGAAGATGAGGAAGGGATGCGGGCGGTCGTCCAGCGCGCGCTGACGGGGAGCGGTTATGCCGTCTTGGCGGCGCAAGATCCGGAGGAAGCCGTCCGTCTGTGCAAGCGGAAGACCGGCCCGATTCACCTCATACTGTCGGACGTGGTCATGCCGCAGATGTCCGGCCCCGACCTGGTGAAGCGCCTCTCGCCGATGCATCCCGAGGCGAAGGTGATCTACATGTCCGGGTATTCGAATGCGCTCAACGAGCACCCAGGCGCGCTCGCGGACGGCGCCGCTTTCATGCAAAAGCCTTTCGCCCCGGACGTCCTCGTGCGCAAGGTCCGGGAGGTCCTGGATAGACCTTTATGAAGATATTGGTCGTCGACGACGACGCGCCGATTCGCGACCTGCTGAAGAGGCTGCTGAGCCTTCACGGGTATCAGGTGGACACGGCCTGCGACGGCACGGAGGCTGTCGACCAGCTTCAGAAAAAGCATTACGACCTCCTGCTCATCGACCGATTCATGCCGAAGATGTCGGGCCTCGACGCCGTCGCCGTCATACGCACCAGCCCGCGGTTCAAGGACCTTAAGATCCTCATGGTGACCCAGGACAGCTTTACCAAGGACGTCAATGAAGCTTTCGAGGCCGGCATCGACGGCTACGTGGTCAAACCCTTCGATATGAACCGGCTGCTGAAGAAAGTCGAGGGCGCTCTGTTGAAAAGCAAGGGGGGTGTCCTGTGAGCTCGATCCTGTTCGTCCACCCCGACGTCAAGATCGGTAAAACGGTGTGTTCTTTGTTGGAGAAGGGCGGCCACCGGATTTCATCGGCCCTGGATGGAGCGGGGGCCTTGGCGGCATACAAGTGCGACAAGCCGGACATCGTCATCTTGAACAGAGAATTTCCGGCCATGGCCGGTTTCCAGGTGTTTTCCGAGATCAAGGCGTTGGATCCTCAAGCCAAGGTGCTGCTCTTCTCCGTGCAGCGGACCTTCGAATATCAGAAAGCCCCCGCGAAATTCGGGATCCCGGCCTTCGGGCCGGGGGAGGTTCTTCGAGTCGTCGAAGCGCTCCAAAGCGGCGCGAGGCGGCCGGGAGGCCAGGGCGCGCGCTTCGCTTCGCGGGTGCTCGTCGTGGATGACGACCCCGAGGTCCTGAATACGGTGCGCCGCTTCCTGACGGAAAAGGAATACGAGGTCGCCGTCGCGTCCAACGGACTGGATGCCCTTCCCCTGCTCAAGAAGCTCCGGCCCCATCTGGTCCTCCTCGACATCGACATGCCGAAGATGAACGGCATCGAGACGCTCAAGCGCATCCGGGAGCTCGACGACCAGGTCGCCGTGATGATGATCACGGGCGACGGCACACTCGAGATGATGAAGCGCTGCCGGGAGCTCGGCGCTTACGACTACCTCCTGAAGCCCGTCAATTTCCCGTATCTGGAATTCAGCGTCTATTCCAAAATCCTCATGATGACCCTATGACAACGATAAACAAGCCGGCGGCCGCCGCCGGCGGCCTGACGGCCGCCTTGGGACTGCTCGTGATGGGCGGCTGGCACGCGCATCGCATGGATCTGGTGCGGGTGCTTCCGTCCTTGGTGCCCATGCAGTATGACGCGGCCGTCTGCGCGCTGCTCTGCGGCGCGGGCCTCGCCGCGCTCGGCCTCGGACGCCGGCGCGCGGCCGCGGCGCTGGGGGCCGCGGCGGCGGCGCTGGCGGCCTGGTCGATGCTCCGCGGCTTCCTGGGCGTCGAATTCGGGCTGGAGCGCCTGTTCGACGACGCGGCGACGAGGGACGCCATCCCGCCGTCCCTGCGCATGGAGCCGCTGTCCTCTCTCGCCTTTCTGCTCGCGGGCGGAGTGCTTACGGCGCGCGCGAACTCCTCGCGCCGGCTGGTCGCGCCCGGGACTTTCCTGTCGGGGGCCGTCCTTTCCGCTTTCGGCCTGGTCGTCTTCCTTTGCTCCTTGGCGGGGATCGCCTCCGCCTTCGGCTGGGAATACCTGACCCGGGTGCCGCCCCAGTCCGGACTCGCCTTCGCCGCCATCGGCGCGGGATTGCTCCTGCAGGCCTGGCCGAGCGGCGGGGCGGGCGCGGCGGAATCGCGCTGGCTGCCGTGGGCGGCGGGTCTGGCTGCCGCGACCGCGACCCTGTTCCTTTGGATGGCGCTCCACGCCGAGGAGCGCGTGCGGATCCAATATCACGTCGACGTGACCGCGCTCGAGCTGACGGGCAAAATCCAGTCGGCCCAAGCGCCCGGTCGAAAAAAGGAGGACCTGCGCCCGGATCAGCTGTTCGGAATGATCCTGAACGCCAAGACGCCGTCTCCGTGCGCGTTCGCGGTTTTTCTGGGACGAAAGCCGATCTACACGAGCCCCGGAGCGCCCGATCCCCGGCCCGATGAATATGCCCGGAACGTGGCGGTGCGTCTGGGCGGCGCGGACGGGTGGGTGCGTCTCTGGCCCAGCAAGGAGCTCCTGGCCATCGAGCGCTCGCGATTGCCGGCGGCGGTAGGGTCCGTGGGGCTGATCCTGTCGTTCCTTCTCGGCTGGTCCGTGTATCTTTCAAGCTTGGCCCGCCGCCAGGCGAAGGAGATCGCGGCGGCCAGCGAGGCCAAATCCCGCTTCCTGGCCAACATCTCCCGGGAGTTCGGCAATCCGCTGAACGCGATCATCGGCTTCGGCGAGATCCTCCTGCGCCGCCAGGACGGCGAGCTCAACCCCGAGCAGGACGAGGATCTCCGCGCCATCGTCGACGGCGGCCGGCGTCTGGGGGCCCTGATGGCGGAGCTGATGGAGCTGGCGCGGCTCGAGGCCGGCGCGGTGGAGGTCTCTCTCCAGCCCGTGGCGGGCCGAGAGGTTCTCGAGGATCTGCGGCGGCGATTTGCCGCGGAAGCCGCGAAGAAAGGACTGTCGCTGCGCGTGGAGTTCGGCGAGAGTCAGGCGCAGGTCCAGGCCGATCCGGAGCGCCTGCGCCAAGCGCTCGCCTACATCGTCGCCAACGCGATCAAGTTCACGCCGCGGGGCGGAGTCGCCTTGGGGATGCAATCGAACGAGGCGGAAGTCGTTTTCAGCGTCCGGGACGAAGGCCCG
Source organism: Elusimicrobiota bacterium (assembly GCA_044450965.1). GTDB lineage: Bacteria > Elusimicrobiota > Elusimicrobia > UBA1565 > UBA9628 > GWA2-66-18. The sequence continues at coordinate 21,738 of JBIOJO010000002.1, forward strand.
GGCATTTCGCCGGAGGAAAGGGAGAAGATCTTCGAGCCGTTCTGGCAATCCCGGCGCTTGGAGGGGGTGAAGAAGACGCAAGGGCTCGGGCTGGGGCTGTTCCTGGCCAAGCGGCTGGTGGAGCTGCAGGGAGGAACGCTCGTCGCCGGCAAGGCGGCCGGAATGGGAACGGTTTTTTTCGTGCGCCTGCCGCCGGTGCCCGCCGCGGAGTCCGTGAAGGAGGGACGATGATCACGCTGCTGGCCGTCGACGACATGCCCGAAAATCTCAGGCTCGTGCGCAAGCTCCTGTCCACGCAGGGCTTCCGCGTGCTCGAGGCGTCGAACGCGGAAGAGGCCCTGGCGATCGCCTCCCAGGCGATGCCGGAGATTCTCCTGGTGGACCTTCGTCTCGGAGCGGGAACGCTGACCGGCTTCGAGCTGGCGGAGCGCGTCCGGAAGCTGCCCGGAGGCGCCGATGCGGTCATTCTGGCCATCAGCGGCGGCGCCGTGATCGATGACGAAGCCCGGACCCGGGCGACCGGTTTCGACGGGTTCATTCTCAAGCCCTTCGCGTTCGGCGAGTTCGCCGACCGCCTCAAAGACTCCCTGGCGAAAAAGAAGAAGCCCCGGCCGTAAGGAGAGCGGCCTACGATATGATCAGGTGGTTGCCTGCGGCGTTACTGCTGGCTTGCGGCGCCGCCCTCCTCCGGGGCGACTCCCCTCCGGCCATGCGGATCGGCGTGCTCAAGTTCGATACGGCCGACGCCGCGGTCAGCGGCGCGGCGGCCGGCGACCTGTTCAGCGCCGCCCTCTACCGGAATTTTCCCGGGCTCTCCGTGGTCGGGCCGGCTCAGGTGGAAGCCGTGATCTCGAGGGAGCATCTTCCCAGGGGGAACGAAAGGCTGGACCCGGAAGCGGCCGGGGCGCTGCAAAATGCCCTGGAGGTGGACGCGCTGGCCAGCGGGACCATCATGGCGTTGGAGACGAACGCCGACGGAGGGGGAGGGACGCTGATGATCGGCGCGCGCCTCATGAAGCTCCCCTCCGGCGAGATTCTCTGGGCGGACACGCGGACGGTCCGCATCGGCGCGCCGTTGCTCAAGAGAATGCTGGGCGCGCCGCGGGAATCCGACGCGGTTCTTGCCGGCAAGCTCCTGGAGCTGGGGGTCTTCCAGCTGGTCCAGGATCTCGGCCAGCGCCTTCCCGAGGAGGCTCTCGCTCCCACGGATCGCGGCGCCGGAGAACGCTCGGACGAGCGCTGCGCCCCGCCGGCCTTCTATGAAACCCTGGCGCGAGACGCCGACTGGTTTTACGGCGTCGGCAAGGACCCGGACACCGACAAGGCGCGCGCGGCGGCCCTGGCCAATCTCGCGCTGCAGGCGACCGGCCGGGCCGACGGCCTGGCGACGGACACCGGCCTGCTCGCGGGATGGGAGCAGGACGACTTCCGGCGCTGCAAGGGGTTCAGCTACGTCATGGTCCGGATCGGGAAGGCGCGGGTGCGCGAGTTCCTCGCGCGGAACCCAGGCGCCGGCGCGAATACCGTGCTGCAGGATCTGAAGCGGCGCCTGGACGTCCTCGAGTCCAGCAATAGCCGGATTCTCGACCGTTCGGCGGAAAATCCCCGGCGGTCTTTGGCTCCCCTGCTCATGAAGGACACCATCGCGAGCGTGAAGGCCTTGATCGGCTCCGGCACCGCGCTGGATCAGGTCGTGCGCGCCAACGTCGCCAGCACCGAGATGATCTTCTCGGACCTGTTGCGCCCGCAGGCGCGCTGCGGGGGGACGAAGTGCCCGGGAGGGCCGACGCTGGAGCAGGCCGGCTTCATCGCCAGGGCGCGCCGCAAGATCGCCGCCGGAACCATCGCCGTGGACGACGTCGTCTCGGTCCACGCCATCTTCGCCCATTATTCGAAGGCCGACGACGATCGCGAATTCCTCGAGGCCGTCATTTCCCGGAAGCGCCCCGCGGCGCCATCGTCCGAGGATTACGAACACACCCGCGAACTGGCTTTCCCTTTGGCCTGGAGCGCGGCCTTGGCCCGCGACGACTGGGCCCGATTCTTCAAGTACTGCACGGATTACCTCCGGATGTTCCCGCAGGGCATCTACGCCGCGGCGGCGGAAAAAAACAGGGAGAACGCGGCCGATATCCTGATGCTGCGGAACATGGAGATCTCCGCCGCTCCCTCCAAATTAACCGCTGTGGGGAATTGGGTCAACGAATTCTTCTCGCCGCCCGTCAGCGACTTCCACGCGCGTCAGCAGGAAGAGATCAGCAAGGCCGTGCAGGAGGGCCTGGACTCATTGAGGACGTCGTCCGATCTTGAGGCGAGCGCACTGGTACCGGACGAGCCTCGGGGGCGTCCCGCCGATTCGGAGCCGATCTCCGCCGGGGAGGATTCCGCCGCGATCGCCAGGGGCCGCGAGCTTTACCAGCGGGACTGCGTGAGATGTCATGGAATCGAGGGAAAGGGCAGCCCCGCCGTGATCGCGATGTTCCGGCTGTCTCCCGAGGCCATGGATCTCACGCGCGTCAACCTGGATGCCTATTCTCCCGACGGCCTTTCGATCACGCTCAAAGACGGAAAGAAGGCCATGCCGGAATATAAAAAGGCCCTGAGCCGCGAGGACGCTCACGCCCTGCTGGAATATCTTCGTCGTCTCCGCGACGAGTAGCCGCCGGGCATCCCGGGCGATATTGTCTAGAATAGGCCAATGAGGCTGGTCCTGGCGGCCGTCGCGGCGCTGTTCTTCATGCGGATGCTGGTCCACGTGGACCCGGACGTGTTCTTCCACCTCAAGGAGGGCGGACGCGTCCTGTCCGAACATCGCCTGCCCCTGGTCGAGGAGTACTCATTCACTCGCGCCGGCAAGGCGATGGTCGCGACCGAGTGGCTGTCGGGCGCGGCGTTCGCCGCGGCCTTCCGTCTTGGAGGCTACCCGGCGGTCGTCGTCCTCAACGTCCTCCTGATCGTCGGCGCCCTGCGGCTGATGACGAAGATCTGGGACGAGGAAGGGCCTCCGGAGAGCGCGCGGGCGCTGTTGACGGCCCTGGCCGCCTTCGCCTTGCTGAGCTTCGCCCAGGCGAAGGTCCAGAACTTCACGTTTCTATTCTTCGCGCTGTATTTATTTTGGGTCCGTCGTTGGGAGAAAGGCGCCCGCTGGGCGCCGTGGGCCATGGCGGGGGGGCTGGCGATCTGGGTGAACCTTCACGGCGGATTCACCTTGGGGTGGGTTCTTCTCGGGGCCGTGTGCGCCCTCGATTATTGGAAGGAAAAGCGCCCGAGCGCGCTCGCTCCGTGGGCGGCGGGCACTTTCGCGTGCTTCCTTCATCCGAACGGGGCGATGGCGTTCGTTTATCCTATTTGGTTCGTCTTCGCCGCGCCCGCCGCGCGTTCATTGATCGTCGAGTGGCGACCTCTCGGCTGGGCTTGGTCGTCGGTGCCGTATTTATTCGTGCTGGCGGCGGCGCTGTACTTCCGGATCGACCGGCTTCGTTCGCGGTTCCCGTGGGCGTTCCTGGGATTCGTCTTTCTGGTGATGGGTCTGCGCGCCCGCAAGATGATGCCGTATTTCGCGTTGGTCGAATGCGCGGCGGCGGGGTTGGCTCTGGCGGGGACGAAATCGAACGGCTCAAGGAAGAAGTGGATGCTGGCGGGGACCGTTACGGTCTTGGCGGCCATCACGGCGGTGGAACTCTCGGAAGCACGGGGCATGACCGCGTACGGACCGATCTCCGATTGGGAAAGGGAATTTCCTCGCGAGGCCGTGCAAAAATATATCGCGCGCGACTCCGGCAAACGGATATTTCATGCCTACGAATGGGGCGGCTATTTGACGTACAAGCTCCCGCCCGGCGATCGTGTGTTTATCGACGGGCGGTTGGACCCTTATTGGACGCTCTTGACCGACTACGAGATCTTGATGCACGCCGCCCCCGGGTGGGAGAAGCTGGCGGCGGATTACGGCATCGAGGCCGCGCTCCTGCCTCCGGCCTCGTCCTTGGCCCGCGCGCTGGACCGCGATCCGGGCTGGAAGGCCGTCGGCACCGACGGCCGCGCGGCCCTGTACGAGCGCCGCGGCGTCGGACCCAAGAAGGACTAGGGCCTTTACCGCGGCCTCCCTGGGACTTCGCGCCGTGTCGCGGCGCGTCTTCAGGGACTACAATAGCGCTATGGGGAAAACCTCCGCCGTTCTGACCGCCTGGTTGCTGGCCGGGGCCGTCGCCGTTTCCGCGCAGATCGCCGCGCCGCGCGCTTCGTTCACGTCGCCCGTCGCGGCTCTTCCGGCCTTCGCCGAGCCGTCGGCCGCCGCGGCCGCCGGCTTGTCTCCGGCGCCCTTGAGCCCCGCGCTTCTCTCGGCCCCCGCGCTGGCGCCGGCGTTCGCCGCGCCGATGAGCGCCTCGGAGCCGAGGGCCCAGAAGCCCGAGAAGGCCGCCGCTCCCTCCGAGTTCCCGCGCCTCGTGGCCGATCTGATGAGCAACGACGCGGCTCGATCGAACGTCGCCGTCCAGGAACTGCTCAAGCTGAAAGAGGCGCATCTCAACGACCATCCCGATTCGGTGAAGACCCGGATCTTGGACCTCAAGCCCATGCAGATCCCGGCCGGGATGTACGAGGTCCAGGACAAGGCCAAGAAGCTGCGTGACATGAAGAACAAGGAGTCCGAGGCCTGGCTGAAGGAGAACTCGGTGCCGGTCGTGGAGGACTACAAAGGCCGACAGCGCCCCGTGGACCACCATCACGAGGCGCGCGCGGCCTGGGAAGCCGACATCGACGACGCCTACACCCACCATTATTTCGACGACGAGATGCACGCGCGGCTCAAGGCCCTGCCCCGTGAGCAGTTCTACGCCGTGACCCGAGCGATGGGCCTGTTCTACGACCGCGACCAGTTCGGCGCCGGCCCGCATGACCCCAATCACCTGCCCGAGGACGTGCGCGGCATGGGCGACGATCCGTTCCGCAGCGTGGCCTGGCAGGTCCGCAAGCGCGGCGGCTACGACAAGACGGCCGTCCCGTTCGCGGAATTCAAATGGGCGCAGTTCTTCCGGGACCGCGTGAAGACCTACCCGACCAAAGCCGACTTCGAGAAAACCGTCGTCGAGGCGATGGCGCTGGTCCACGACCCCGGCGCGAGCGATCTGCCCGGCTACAAATCCAAGTAGGCCGGACCTCGGCAAGCCGGGCTCCGGTATGCCATAATCGCCGCATGAGCGACGCTTTCGCGGCCGGATCGAGCGAAGACCCCAAAACCAAGGAAATCCTCATCGTCGACGACGACGAGGCGATGCTGAACCTGCTTCAGATCCTGGTGCGCCGCGACGGCTTCCGCACCGACCTGGCCTCCACCGGGGACGACGCGCTGGAGAAGCTCAAGCGCCCGCATTCCGCTTTGATCCTGGACCTGATGCTGCCCGGCGGGACCAGCGGCTTCGACGTGCTGGCGCGCCTGAGGACGTTCGAGGGGACGGTCCCTCCCGTCATCGTGGTGACCGCCCACGCGCAGTCCGCGGAAGTCCAGGCCGTCATGAAGGATCCCAACGTGGTCCTGTTCCTCTCCAAGCCCATCAACCAGGAAAAGCTGCTGGGGGCGCTCCATAAGGTCCTGAAGACCCGCTCGTCGCGCCCGCCGAAGACGTAGCCGCGCTACTTCTTCTTGAGCTTGGCTTTCTCGGCGCAGGGATCGCCGGGATAAGACACCAGCAAGGACGGATCGCTGGCCTTCAGAGGCGTGACCACCCGGCCGTCCTCCATCACCGTTCCGCCCTCAGGAGCCGCGGTCGGCGCGTTCTGCGGCGCGACGGCGATGAGCGGGGGGAGGGCCTCCACGACCGGCGGACGCGGCGTCGCCAGGCCCTTCGCGACCCAGCCGAACGCGAAGCCCCCCGCGGCGGCCCAGGCGGCGGTCCTCAAGGCGCGGCTGGCGGCGGTCACCCCGATAGTATGACCGCGCGGGCGGCCCCCGTCAAGCGCCGGGACGAATTGCTAAAATCCGCGGATGAAGATGATCAAGGAATTCAAGGAATTCGCGATGAAGGGCAACGTCGTGGACATGGCCGTCGGCGTCGTCATCGGCGGCGCGTTCGGCCGGATCGTGACGTCGTTCCTCAACGACATGATGATGCCGCCGCTGGGGATGCTCACCGGGGGCGTGGACTTCACCGACCACCGCCTGACGCTGAAGGCCGCCGAGGCCGGTGGGAAAGCCGTCACGCTCAACTACGGGGCCTTCATCACGGCCGTGGTGGACTTCGCCGTCGTCGCCTTCGCGGTGTTCATGCTGGTCAAGGCCATGAACACGCTCAAGCGCGAGCAGCCGGCGGCGCCCAGCGAGAAGCAGTGCCCCGAGTGCCTGCTGACCATCCCGCTCCGGGCCAAGCGCTGCGGCCACTGCGCGCAGCCCCAGCCCTCCTGAGCTCCGCCCTCGCGCTCCTCTCTCTGCTGGGGAGCGCGGGCCTTTGGGTGTGCCTGGCGGTCACGCGGCGCCATTTCCGCGGCGCGCCGCCGGAGGCCTGCGCCCGGCCGATGACCTTGATCAAGCCGATCAAGGGCCGGGACGACGCCATGGAGGACGGCTTCCGCGCCATCGTGGCGGCGGATCCGGGCCGGACGCTGCAGGTGCTGATCGCGCTGGAGACGGCCGATGATCCGGCCTATCCCGTCGCGCGCGCGTTCGCGGACGCGCACCCGGACCGCGACATCGAGGTGGTGCTGACGGGCCCCTCCGGCCCGCGCATGGGCAAGATCCACAACATGATCGAGGCCGCGCCCCGCGCGAAGCACCGCGTCATCCTGTTTTCCGACGCCGACGTCCGCATCACGCCGACCCTCCTGTCCGACACGGCGCGGGCGTTCGACGCGGGCGCCGACGCCGTCTACGCTCTGCCCTACCACGCCTTCGTGTCCGGTCCCGGGGGCTGGCTGTTCCTGGTCGCGTTCAACCACTCGTTCTGCGTCCCGGTGGCGCTGACCTACCGCTTGGGAAAACTGCGCTCGTTCGCCGGGGCTTGGATGGGCTACACGAAGGAGGCGCTCGCGGCGATCGGGGGCCTGGAGCGCTTCGAGAACGCCATCGCCGAGGATTTCTCCTTGGGTTTGGCGGCGAGCCGGGCGGGCCTGCGCCAGGTCCTGCTGCGCGAACCCGTCCTGGTCCGCGAGACGGGGACTTCCGTGAGCGAGGCGTTCACTCACATCTCCAAATGGACCTCGATCATCTTCTGGAGCTGGCCCGCGCCGGTGATCGCGGCACCGTTCGCGAGTCCATGTTTGTTGGGATATATATCCATTGCGCTCGCCGTGACGCTGGGGCTTCCAGTGAAATTATCGTTGTTCGCCGTGTCCGTCGCGGCGCTCTCCCGCATCGCCGTCGGCGTTCTTCAAGACGAGTTCCTCAGCGGCTCCCGCGCCCCATTCTGGAGCTACGCCTTGCTTCCCATCGCGGACCTGGGGGCGCTGATTTTCCTCCCGCTGGCGCTCCGTCGCACCGTCACCTGGCGGGGAAAAACATACCGGCTGACCTTGGGCGGGCACGCGGAAGTCGTCGCCTGACCTGTCAATTTGCTAATCTCCTGATCCTCATGGCGCGCACGATCCTCGTCGTTGACGACGACCAGACCTTGGTCGCTCCGCTGAAGGACGGCCTTGAGTCCGCGGGCTACCGCGTGGCCACGGCGTTCGACGCCGCCCAGGGAATCCTCCAGGCGCACGAGGCGCGCCCGGATCTGATCATCCTGGATTTCTACATGCCCGGCGGAGACGGCGGCTGGGTCTATGAGCGCCTGCGCGCCGCGCCGGACACTATGGAAATCCCGGTCGTCTTTTCGACCGGCCTGACCTTGGAGGAGCTCCGCGAGAAGGTGAAGTCCGGCTCCCGCACGTATTTCCTGAAGAAGCCCGTGGGCTTCAACGGTATTCTCTCGATCGTGAACCAGGTTCTGGGCGAGGACCGCCGCGCCATCATGGGCGACCCCGAACTGCCGAAAACCACGGGCACCCCGCCGCCGCCCCCGGCTCCGGCGCCCGCCGCGGCCGCTCCCATCGTCCGGCCGAAGGCGCGGTTCAACGAGTTCGACGTGCGCGTCACCTACGCCGATACCGACAAGCTGGGCATCATCTACTACGCGAACTACCTGAAGTACTTCGAGCAGGGCCGCACCGAGCTGATGCGCGGCCTGGGCGTGCGCTACCGGGACCTGGAGATCACCCGCAAGCTGTTCCTGCCCGCCGTGGAGGCGCGCGTGGAGTACAAGGCGCCCAGCCGCTACGACGACCTGCTGACGGTGCGCACCTGGATCGCGGAGATGGGCAAGGCCAGCATCTCATTCGAGTGCGACGTGGTGGACAAGGACCTGGGCGGCAAGCTCTGCGCCCGTGGATTTTCCCGCCACGCCATCGTCAACGACCTGTGGCGCACCACCCGCATCCCCGAGGACCTGCGCGCCCTGCTGAGCCCGTACGTGGGCCTAGGACCTTCCGCGAAGTAGGCGCGTCCGGCGTTATTCGTTCGGCGGGCCGGAGCCGGTCATGGCGTAATAATAATTCGAACGGAAAAAATCGTTCGTCGTCATGACCGCGAAGGGCGTGCCCGCCATCGGTTTCTTCGTGTCCGGATCCACGAAGAAATCCACGGTGCCGTGGCCGTTGGAGCCCATGCTGAAGGCGTTGGCGCGGCCCATGAACCTTTCCGGGTGTTCGATCAAGGCCATCATGACGTCGGTCATCGCGGCCAGGAACGCCGCCTGCTGGTTCTCGTCGTTGGCCAGCCCCACGCCGTACTGGTTCATCCACTGCTGGTTGATGTTCTCGTCCAGCCGCGCCAGCACGTCGGGAGTCCCGTTGGCCTTCATCAAGACGAGCTGCCCGTTGTTGCCCGGGTCGTAGGTCAGGGAGCCGTCCGTATTGCGCGTGAGCTGCCCCCGCGCCCAGGGAATCGAGCCGCCGACCGGGATGCTGACGACGGGGTTCGGGCCGAACATGCTCAGATAATCCGCGTACAGCCGCGCGTAGCCGGCGGACACTTTCCCGAAGACGCCGGGCACTTCGCCGTCGGGCCCGGCCGTGCCGGCCGTCAAGGTCGCGCTTCCGCCGCCCGACGTCGCGCCCGCGGCCTGTCCGGTCGCGGACGCCGGCGGGGGTTTGGCGGCGTCGGAGGCGGGAGAAGCGCCGACGGAACCGCCCGAGCCGCCGTAGGCGGCGGCCGTTCCGGAGGCCTGCGATCCGGAGATTCTCGCGGCGAGGGCGTCGCTCACGGTCGTGCCGGCCGACTCGCCCGCGGGTCCGGAGCCGTCGGCGGCGACTTCGGGCGGCGCGCCGCCGCCGTCGCGATTGCCCGTGTCGGCCTTGGTCCGGTAGCCGCCCGTCTTGCTCGTTCCCGACATCCCGCGCCGGGGCCGGACGCCGAAGGCCAACAGTCCTTGGGATGACGATCCCGGCGCGCCCGCGGCGGAGGCCTTCGCCGGCGACGAGCGGCCGGCGGCCGCGCGCGCTCGAGCGGTCCGGGCGGCGCTTGGCGCCACGGAATTGGGACCTTCACCTTCCAGCTTCGAGGAACGAACGACATCCTCTCTTCGGGCCGCGGCGTCACCCGCGGTCGCGGCCGACGAGGAGCGCGAGGGGAGGATTCCGGAGATCGGGCGCGTCGCGGCGGACGTCGGCGGGCGCTCATCGGTCTGGATCGTCGGGCGCGGCGAGTCCGCCGGCCGGGATCGAGGCATCGGGGAGAGGGAGGTCGATGCGGCGGGGGCGGCGTTCGCATGGACGGGAGCGGTTTTGGGATCGAACACCGACGGCGCGGCGCCGCGCTTTGAGCCCCCGTCCCGGATCAGGAAGCTGTAGCCGAATATGCCGGCGGAGACGAGCACGGCGGCGGCGATGACCGCTTTTTCACGCCGCTTGCCGGTGGCTTCTCGTTCGGCGTTCCAGGGAGGCATGGGCTCAGTGTAGCCCCGCCCCTCCGGCTTGTCGAGTTAAAAGATGGCAAGCATCTGACAGGCTAGACGGGGACGGCGAGGTAGTACCATTCCTCGCCGAACTTGGCGTCCGAAAAGGGCATGACGAGGAACGAGTCCTCGGGCGCGGTCAGCCCGGTTCCGTCGGCGCGCCGGGCCAGGAGTTCGCCTTTGCTCACCGGGTCGAAGTTCGACCAGGCGCGAGCGAAGGAGCCTTCTCTCTCGCGGTAGACCACGCGCGTGAACCGGAGGGTTCGCGGCGGCCGCGCCGGCGAAGGCGCGTCCGTCAGTCCGAAATGGGCCATGGAACGGACGGCGAACGCCAAGCCTAGCTCCGCGCAGGCGCCGTCGTCGTTCTGCCCCACCTCGACCGTCAGCGCGAGCTTGCCCAGGGCGTGGGCGCATTCCGTGGTGGTGATGGTCTTGCCGCCCGCGTAAAGCGCCGGCCAGCCCGTCAGAAGGAAGCGCGCGCCCAGCGATTCGGCCCAGGCCCGCGTCTCCGGCGATTCGTCGTCGAGAAAAACGAAGGGCGGGCTGGGCGCCGGCGTGCCGTGAAGATCGAGCGTCGCGTCGGCCGCTTCGAGAAGGGGCAGCAATTCATTGGCGAGCGCTTGCTCCCGGGTGGCGGGGGCGGCATGCCGGCGCACGATCCGGTTGAGATTTTCGTCGACGCCGTGGAGGCCGAGCCTGACCGCCTCGGCATTGACGCGGGGCGCGAGAGTGAGCGTCCCGCGCCGGGGACGCAGGCGCCCCGCCTCGAGTTCGGTCATCAGCTTCTCGAGCGCGAGAACCCCCGGCTTCTCGTCGCCGTGGACGCCGCCGAGGAGCAGGAGGTGCGGGCCGGGCAGGGACGCTTGATATCGGACGATGTCGATCATGGATTGAAAAAAGAGCGCCGGCGGGTGTTCCCCGCCGGCGCTCTCATCGGCGCGACGCCGTTTAGGCGATCGTGACGTTCTTGTTCAGGTAGACGTCCTGGATGGCGTTGAGAATGCCGACGCCTTCCTTCATGGGGCGCTGGAAGGCCTTGCGGCCGGAGATCAGGCCCATGCCGCCGGCGCGCTTGTTGACGACGGCCGTCTTCACGGCCTCCGCCAGGTCCGACGCTCCCGAGGACGCCCCGCCCGAGTTGATCAGGCCGGCGCGGCCCATGTAGCAGTTGGCGACCTGCCAGCGGGCCAGGTCGATGGGGTGGTCGGTGGTCAGCTTGTCGTACACCAGCTTGCTGGTCTTGCCGAAGCCCTTGATGGCGTTGTAGCCGCCGTTGTTCTCCGGCAGCTTCTGCTTGATGATGTCGGCCTGGATGGTCACGCCCAGGTGGTTGGCCTGGCCGGTCAGGTCGGCGGACACGTGATAATCCTTTTCCGCCGTTTTGAACGCGTTGTTGCGGACGTAGCACCACAGGATGGTGGCCATGCCCAGCTCATGCGCGCGCGCGAAGGCCTGGGAGACCTCCCAGATCTGGCGGCGGGACTCGGCGGAGCCGAAGTACACGGTGGCGCCGACGGCCACGCAGCCCATGTCGCGGGCCTGCTGCATGCTGCCGTACAGGGTCTGGTCGAAGGTGTTCGGGTAGGACAGCAGTTCGCTGTGGTTGAACTTGAGGATGAACGGGATCTTGTGCGCGTACTTGCGCGCGACCGAGCCCAGCACGCCCAAGGTGGAGGCCACGCCGTTGGCTCCGCCCTCGATGGCGAGCTTCACGATGTTCTCCGAGTCGAAGTAGATGGGGTTCGGCGCGAAGGAGGCGGCGGCGGAGTGTTCGATGCCCTGGTCCACGGGAAGGATGGACACGTAGCCGGTGCCGGCCAGGCGGCCGTGGTTGTGGAGCTGGGCCAGGCTGCGCAGGACGGGGATGGAGCGGTCGGACGTGCCGAACAGGCGGTCGACGGAGTCCGGGCCGGGGGCGTGGATGCTCTCCTTCGGGATTCCGACGCACTTGTGCTCGAGGAGGGACTTCGCGTCAGCTCCGAGCAGGGCTTCGATGTCGTTGGCTTTGGTGGCGACGGTCATGGTGGTGTGTCTCCTTTGATCCGAAATCTTGGCTTAATTATACGAAATGGCTCGTCGCAACGGATTGACCGATATCAGGTGTACGGAACGGCCTCGCACTCGGACGAGTAAGGGGCGGCCAGGCCGCTCTCGCTGGCGTACCACGACCAGGCGACCTTGACCAGCGCCTTCAGGATGCAGGCGGCGGGAATGGCGAACACCAGGCCCAGGAAGCCGAAGACCTCTCCGCCCAGGACCAGGGCCAGCAGGAACACCATCGGGTGCAGGTGGACCGAGTGGCGGGCGATGACGGGCTGGAGAAAGGCCTCGTCGGCGACGCGGATGCCGACGAACAGCAGCGCGACCTTCGCCCCGGCCCAGACGGTGCCGAACTGGTACCAGGCCATGCCGCCGCCCACCAGGATCCCGACGACGGCGCCCATGTACGGCACGAAGGAGCTGACGCCCGACAGCGCGGCGATCGCGAAGGCGTTGTCCACGCCCATGGCGAGCAGGCCGACGAAAGAGACGATGGTGATGGCCGCGGCGACGATCAGGATGCCGCGCAGGTAGTTGCCCAGCGCGGTGTCGATTTCGCCCATCAAATGGATGGCCTGCTCCACGTAGCGGCTGGGCGCGGATTGGATCAGGTGATCGAAGCCGTCGGGGCCGTCCAGAAGGAAGAAGAAGCCGATGAACGGCACCAGCAAGGCGTGCGCCAGGAACGGCAGCAGCCCCAGGATTTCGGTGGGCAGGGCCTGGAGCCGCTCCAGGCCCGTGCCGACCACGGAATCCAGCGCGTGCTCGGCGATCTTCGGCGGGAGAGGGAGTTCGCGGGTGAGCTTGACCTGCTGGAGGGCGACCAGCTTCTGGATCTGCTTCGCGTAGGCCGGGGCGTTGGCGCCCAGGCTTTCCACCTCTTCCACGATGACGGACTTGAGGCCCGCGTAGGTGGCGTAGCCCAGCAGGCCCGCCGCCAGATAGCCGGCCAGAACCAGGTGGGAGCGGCGCAGGCCCTTCGCCTCGAAGTAGGTGACCAGGGGATTGAGCACGTAGGCGAAGGCCGCGGCCAGGACGAAGGGCGTCAGGGCCTCGCGCACCAGATAGGCGCCGTACAGGCACGCGCCGGCGACGACGAAGGCGCTCAGCGAGGGAAGGGCGCGGCTCTGTTGCTCAGGCATTCGGGGACGCGGCGGCCGGGGCGCCGCTCATCGAGCGGCGCAGGCGCGCCGACAACAGGCGCGCGAGGTGGCCCATGATGCTCACGCCGATGCGCGGGTGGGCGCTGAGCAGGGAGTCCAGCTTGGTGCGATAAAGCAGGTGCAGGCGCGAGGGCTCGATCGCGGTCGCGGTCGCCGAGCGCGGCAGGGACTCGAGCAGGGCCATTTCGCCGAAGAATTCGCCCGGCTCCAGGGTGTAGAGTTTGACGGGCTTTCCGTCCGCGCCGCTGCGGGTCAGCTCGACCTTTCCGGACTCCAGGATGAAGAGCGCGCGGCCGATGTCGCCCTCCATGAAGACCACCTCGCCCGACCGGTAGGTGCGCGCGTGCAGGGAGTGGACCAGCTCTCCGATTTCGCCGCCCTTCAGGTCGGCGAACAGCTCCAAGGAATGCAGGAACTGCTTCTTCTTGGAGAACTGCGGGTCGACGAACCAGCGCCGCAGGGCTTTGAAGGGGGCCATGCGCGTCAGCTCAGGAATTTGAAGCCGACGGACAGGATGTTCTTCAGCGAGGAGACCCAGCCCTGGCGCATGGACTCGCCGAAGCTCTGCACTTCCTGGTCCACGCGGTACGCCGCGACTTCGACGGCGGAGGCGGCGTCGCGGACCTTGATCATCGCGACGGCGAAGACGGCGATCATGACCGCCAATTCGACCACGATCAGGGCGAGGCAAACGGCGATGAAGGTGTCCATGGAGGCCATCGTACCAAAATTGATAAGATGCGCGCATGTCCGAGACGCGTTCCGACTGGTCGGCGACGGTTCGTCTGCCGAAGACGGATTTCCCTATGAAGGGAGATCTTTCCAAGCGCGAACCGGAATTCCTGAAGGCCTGGGCCGACGCCGGCCTGTACGAGCGCCTCCAGGAGCGCCAGAAGGGCCGCCCTCCGTTCGTGCTTCACGACGGCCCGCCCTACGCCAACGGCCACATCCACATCGGCCACGCCCTCAACAAGGTTCTCAAGGACATGACGGTGAAGGCCCGCGCCCTGATGGGCCACGCGACGCCGTACGTGCCCGGCTGGGACTGCCACGGCCTGCCCATCGAGACCGCGCTGCTGAAGGAAATGAAGATGAGCAAGCGCGGCGTCACCGACATCCCCAAGTTCCGCCGCGACGCCGCCGCCTTCGCCGAACGCTTCATCGTCCTGCAGCGCGAGGAATTCCAGCGCCTGGGCGTGTTCGGCGACTGGTCGCATCCCTATAAAACGATGGCCAAGGACTATGAGGCCAGGATCCTGCGCGCCTTCCGCCTGCTGGTCAAGCACGGCCACGTGTACCGGGGCCTGAAGCCCGTGCAATGGTGCATCACCTGCGAGACGGCGCTGGCCGAGGCCGAGGTCGAGTACAAGGACAAGACGTCTCCGTCCGTGTACGTCGCCCTGCCGGTGACGGAGGGCGAGCTCAAGGGCGTCGAAATCGTCGTCTGGACGACGACGCCCTGGACCTTGCCCGCCAACCGCGCGGCCGCGTTCAACCCGCTTCTGGAGTACGCGGAAGTGGAGGCCGACGTCGCCGGACGGCGCCGCCGCCTGATCGTGGCGAAGGCGCGCGTCGAGTCGGTGGTCAAGGAGACCTCCGCGGAGAACGTCAAAGTCCTGCGCTCGTGGACCGGCGAGAAGATCACCGCGCTGCTGCCGCGCTACGCCCTGCCGTATGAGACCAAGCCGGGCGAGACCGGCGTCTCCGTGCTGGCCGAATACGTGACGGCCGATGACGGGACGGGCATTGTCCACACCGCGCCTGGACACGGAGAGGATGACTTCCACACCGGCGTCCGCGAAGGGCTGGAGATCCTCAATCCCGTGGACGCCTCCGGTCGCTACACGGACAAGGCCCCGCGCTGGACCGGCAAGAAGATATTCGACGAGGGCAATCCCGAGATCGTGGCCGACCTGCGCGAGCGCGGCTGGCTGCTGGCCAAGAAGGACATCACGCATTCGTACCCGCACTGCTGGCGCTGCAAGAACCCGGTCGTGTTCCGCACCACGGAGCAGTGGTTCCTGAAGCTGTCTGAGGAACTGCGCGGCCGCCTGCTGGCGCAGATCGACGCGACGCAGTGGGTGCCGGCCGACGGGCGAACGCGCATCGCGTCCATGGTGGGCAACCGGCCGGACTGGTGCCTGTCGCGCCAGCGCGTCTGGGGCACGCCCATCACGGTGCTGTACGGCGCCAAGTCCGGTACGGCGATCCTGGACGACGCCGTGTTGGAGGCCATCGAGAAGAAGGCCGCGGCCGACGGCTCCGATTTCTGGTTCGAGCGCTGGGGCGAGATCCTGACCCGGAAGGACTGGCCGTTTCTGCCGGATCATCCCGCGCTGAAGGACGGCTTCCGCCGCGAGTCCGACATTTTGGACGTGTGGCTGGACTCCGGCGTGTCCTGGCTGTCCGTCCTTGGCGAGGAGGCCGTCGCCGACCTGTACCTGGAGGGCTCCGACCAGCATCGCGGCTGGTTCCAGAGCTCCTTGGTGATGTCCACGGCCCTGCGCGGAAAAGCGCCTTACAAAGCGGTGCTGACGCACGGCTTCGTGCTGGACGAGAAAGGACGGGCGATGCACAAGTCCACCGGCAACGTGGTCGCGCCGCAGGAAGTGATCTCCAAGTGGGGCGCGGACGTGCTGCGCCTCTGGGTCGCGCTGTCGGACTACAACGACGACGTGCGCATCTCGGACAAGATCCTGGAAGGCCCGGCGGAGTCGTACCGCCGCGTGCGCAACACCTTGCGCTACATGTTGGGAAACCTAAACGGCTTCGACCCCAAGAACGCCGTCCCGTACGAAAAGCTTCCGGAAATGGAACGTTTCTTCCTGCACCGCCTGGCCGCGCTACAAAAGGAAACGTTGGAGGACTACCGCGAGTACCGCTACCGCGCCGCGGCCCGCCGCCTGGTGGAGTTCTGCGGGACCTTCTATCTGGATGCGACAAAGGATCGCTTGTATACGTTTGCCGCGGACGCCCCTGAGCGGCTGGCCGTGCAGACCGTGATGGCCGAGGCGTTCCAGCGTCTGTGCGCGTTGCTGTCCCCGATTTTATCGTTCACCTCCGACGAAGCGTGGCGCTTCTGGTCGTCGCGCCCGTCCGACAGCGTATTCCTGTGGGATTTGCCCGCGTGCGATCCTCGGTGGACCGACGCCGCACTCGCCGCGCGCTGGGAAAAGGCGCTGGAAGCGCGCGCTGTCGTTCATAAGTCTCTCGAAGAGTCGCGGGCCGCCAAAACGATCGGATCCTCGTTGCAGGCCACTGTCGTGGTCAAAGCTCCCGCCGAGACGTTGGAGGCCCTCAAGAGAATCGATCTTCCCGAGTTCTTGATTGTCTCTAATGCCACGACCGAGATCAGCGTCACGGGCGAGTTGACTTCGTTCGTCACCGCCGCTCCGGGTAAGAAATGCCCGCGCTGCTGGCGCTGGCAGGCCGACATCGGCTCGAATCCGACCCAACCGGAGCTATGCGGGCGCTGCGCCCAGCAGTTGTCGTAGCGCTGGTCGCCGCCGATCGCGCGACGAAGCTCTGGGCGATGGGCGACCTGCGCCGCGTCGGCTCCATTCCCGTCTTCCGTTACTTCGAACTGGCCTACGTGGAAAACACCGGCGCCGCCTTCGGCCTGGGGCGCGGGGCGAACGGCCTGTTCATCGCGGTGTCGGTCGTCTTGATCGCCGTTCTGGCGCGGATGCTGCGCCGCTGGCCGAAGGACGACCTGTGGCTTCAGGCGGGGGGAATCCTGGTGCTGTCCGGCGCCTTAGGCAACCTCTACGACCGGCTGGCCTATAAATACGTCGTGGACTTCCTCTACATCCACGGCTGGCCCGTGTTCAACGTGGCCGACTCCTGCATCACGGTCGGCGCCTGCCTTCTGGCCTGGGGCCTGAAGGACGAGAAGCCGGCCGAAGCCGCCCGCTAGACTAAGCTCCGTCCTTCTTCTTGGGCGTGTTGAGGTACTTGCTCGCCGCGTAGGCCGCGCCGCCGATGATGGCCGCGCCGGCCAGCATCACCAGAGGCCCGCCGAAGAAGCTTCCCAGGATCAGGCCGAACATTCCGAAGGCCATGCCGTTGGCGATGTTGCGGTACAGGTTCGGGTCGGGTTTCTTGTCGGCGGCGCCGCACTCCTTGTCGGTTCCGGCCGTGGATCCCGGATTCGCGGTGGTCTTTCCGCCGCAGGAGGCCGCGGGAACGTCGCCGACAACGGCCGGCTTTTTGCCGGAGTCCGGAGGGGGCGTGTCGTCCGGCTGGGCGTTGAGGGAGGCGCACGCCGCCTTGACGGCGGGGTCGGTGATCGGAGGAAGCGAAGCGGCCGGAGCGTTGGATTTTTTCGCGGCGCTGGGATCGCATTCGGCCGCGACGCGGCTGATGCAATCCTTGTCCTTCGCGCATGCCAGCACTTTTTGCGCTTTCTCCTCCGGGGCGCAGGCCGCCGTGGCGACCGATGCGCCGCCTCCGTTGATGACCGCGTTCTTATACGGAGCGCAGACGTCCTTTTGCTGGGTCGGGGACAAGGTCGTGAAGGTGTCGTTATCCCGGATGGCGAGGATTTTCCGGTATTTTTCGTACACGGCGGCCAGCTTCGCCGGGTCGCCCTTCGCGTCCGCGACCTCCTTCAGGTAGGCCGTTTTTTCATCGGGAGTCAGCTTCTTGATCTGATCGTCGGTGAGCGGGGCTTTTCCCGTTTCGGGGGGCGACGTGTCGGTCGGCTTGTCGCCGGGTTTAGCGCCGGGGACGGTGCCGACGTCCGGCGCGCCGGGGACCTTGATGCCCGCGTCGGCCAGCATCTTCCGGTAGCGCGTGGCGATTTCGTACGCCACCAAATGCTCCGAGGGCCTGCTGGCTTCGCCGTTGACGATCATGATGTGGGCCATCTCGCGCTTGTAGTCGACCTTCGCGTCGCCCAGCTGGAGCGTCTGGACCTTGGCCTTGGTGATGGCGGCCAGGGCGTCCACTTCCGCCGGGGCCAGCTGGATCTCCGCGCCGGAGTAATGCTTCACGGCCAGGATGGCCGCGCTGATGGCGACGGGATCCATCTTCTTGCGGGCCTCCTGATATTGGGGAAGCCCTTCGGGACGGAGATTCTTCTCGACATTGTCGCGCGTCGTCTTGTAGAGCTCGATCCGGGCGGCTTTCGACTCCTTGACCACGACCTTACTTCGCGCGTCGTAGGCGGTGCGCTGGATGGGAGTGAGCCAGTCCTCCTCGGCGGGGGACAATTTCAGGACCACCTTCGAACGGTCATCGGCGCCGGCGGGACCGGTGCGCGGCTTGGCGCCGCCGACGCGGCCGGCCAGCATCCCGCGGAACTCCGCCACTTTCTCGACGGCATGGTCGCGGTTCGGCCCGGGCAGCGGGCGCCCGTCGGCTCCGAGCCTGACCGTCGCCATCGCGCCCTTGTACTCCTCCAGCGCATTGTCGCGCTGGAGATGGGCGCCGACGCCGGCCCCTTTTTTGATCGCGCCGAGCTTTTTGAGTTCATCGGCGTCGCGTATGGCGATCAGCGCGTCCAGATACGCGGAAATTTTCTTGGGATCGAGCGGGGCTTTGGCCAGCGCCTCGTACTGCGCCTGGGCGAACGAGGGGAGATGCTTGGCGACGGCATGGCGGGTCTGGCTCTCGAGCGTCAGTCGCGCGTCGGCGGAGGGATTCTCGCCGGCGGTCTTGTCGTAGTACGCTAGTTCGGTCTTCTCGAGCCAATAACGCTCGTCCGCGCCGAGCGCGGCGAAGCGTCCGTCCGCGCTGACGGCCGGCTTCAGTTCCGCGTCGGAGGGCGCGCGAAGGGAGACGTCCTTCCCGTTCTTGCCGCGGTTGACCACGAAGGTCGGCGTCATGGTCCCGGGGCCGTAGACGGTCAATTCCGCGATCTTGGGGTCGACGGGCGTGATCGCCGCCTTCCCGCTGGAGACGTCGAGCTTCACGCAATAGACGGGAATTTTGGTGTTGTATCCGAAGCGGGTGCCCCAGCTGTGCGACTCGGCGGTGACTTCGGAGAGCTTGCTGGCGAGAAACCCTCCGGGGCAACCGGCCGCCTGAGCGGCGTCGGCGCCGGACAGCACCTTCCATTCCTGGGGGTTGAAAGGCACGGTCCCGGCCGCAGGCGCGGGCGAGGACGCGGGACGAGGCGGAACGATCGCGTATGCTCCGTTGGGCAGGAGCAAAGTCGCGGCGAGAATGAGAGAGGGGTGCCTCATTTTTGGCCTCACTTTGGGGTGTCCTTGAACCTATTGAGAATAGCCCCGAGGGCGCTTTCGCGCAAGCCCCTCCGGACCTACCGCGATCTGGGCCTTAAGACCTATCCAGCAGAGCGACGAGCTCGACGTGGGACGTTTGCGGGAAAAGGTCGACCGGCTGGACGCGCTTGAGGGAGAAGCCGGAGTGCGCGAGGAATTGGGCGTCGCGGGCGAAGGTCGCCGGATCGCAGGAGACGTACACGACGCGCCGTATGCGCTTGTCCGTGAGGAATCGGCGCACGGGCTGGGACAGGCCGATGCGGGGCGGGTCCACCGTGACGGCCACCTCGCTCGTGAGTTCGTTGGCCAGCTTCGGCAGGACGGATTCGGCCCGGCCGGCGCGGAAGCGCGCGTTCTTGACGCGGTTGCGCTCCGCGTTGCGGTAGGCGTCCTGGACCGCTTCCCGGTTTTCCTCGACCCCGATGATCTTCGGGAAGGTGTCCGCCATCCACAGCGTGAGCGTGCCGACGCCGCAGTAGAGGTCCAGGCCCATGGGGAACTTGCGGCCGCCCTCGCGCATGGCCAGCTTGGCCTCGTTGTAGAGGATCTCGGCCGAGGGGGTGTTCACCTGCATGAAGGCTCCGGGGGACATGGAGAAGCGGAACTTGCCCATCGTCTCCTCGATTTCGCGGGCGCCCCACATGCGGCGCCACTGCTCGCCGATGACCACCGACGTGCGCTCCTGCTGGACGTTGACGTGCAGGCCGATGACCTCGGGGTGCTGGGCGCGGAGCTCGGCGGCGAAGGCCTCGCGATCGGAGAACTCGGAGCGCGTGACGACCAGGGCCACGATCGCCTGGTTCTCCACGTTCGTGCGGATGTAGAGATGGCGCAGCCAGCCCTTCCCGGTCTTGCCGTCGTAAAAGGACCAGCGGCGCGCGATGGCCATCTTCTTGACCGTGTGCGCGATGCGCACGGACAGCTCCGGCTGGATGGGGCACTCGCGCATGTCCACGATGGTGCGCGAGCCCGCGGAGTAGAAGCCCATCATGGGGCCGTGCGGGCCGTCGCTGAAGGGAATCTGGACTTTGTTGCGGTAGCCCCACGGCTTGGGCGCCGCCTTGACCGCGGCGACCAGCTTGTCGGCGTCGGCGAACTTGCCGATGCGCTGGATGCAGTCCACCACGATGGAGCGCTTGTGTTTCAGCTGGGACTCGTACGCCAGATGCTGCCAGTCGCAGCCGCCGCAGGCCGGACCCGGACGCGAGGGCGCGGAGTGGTGCGGGCAGGGCGGATCGATGCGTTCCGGCCCGGAGGAGATCACGCGCTTGATGCGCGCGCGCGCGAAGTTCGACTTCTCCTCGAAAATCTCGACTTCCAGCTGGTCGCCGGGAGCCGCGTGGGGGATGAACAGCACCCGGGCCGACCCTTCGGCCCGCGCGACGCCGTCGCCTTCCGGCGCCATCGAGTTGACCTTCACCGTCAGGATTTCGCCCACGCTCATGACCCCGATGGTACCAATTTTATAGAATCGACGCATGAAGACCGGTTTCAAACTGCTGGCGCTGGCGGCCGCCGCCGTCCTGGGGGGCTGTGTCCCTTATCCAGGCGAACTGCCGGACGACGGCCGCGGGAACTCGAACTACGGCATCATCGAGGGCGCCTACCCGGGCCTGGACGCGGGGTCCTCCGAGCAGCAGGGGCTGCATTTCAAGGTGAAGGCCTACGGAGCCGAGGTTTCGCAGTCGGTCTCGAACATGTGCGAATCCGCCTACACTCGCGTCATGAACGACACCGGGCTGTATTCCTTCCAGCCCCGGGGCATGTACTCCATCGTGGTGTACGGCTCCCAGGACGAGTACCGCAAGAAGACCGGCCAGCCGGACTGGTCGGCCGGCGTGACCGTCGGCAACGCCATCTACACGTTCTATTCGGACCGGCTCAACGGCGTGCTGTCGCACGAGATGACCCACCTGATCTGGTTCGAGTTCATGAACGGGCGCCTCTCCGACCAGCAGCGCTGGGTCAACGAAGGCCTGGCCGTCTACGAAGAAGCGAAGGCGGGCAACCAAGGCCGCGAGCTGTTCGTCACCTTCCTTCCGACGCTGCGCTCGGCGCCGCTCCCCATGGACCAGCTTCAGAACCTGGCGCCGAACAACGAGCGGGCCTACGACGCCAGCCTGTGGTACGCGCAGGCCGAGAGCATGATCCGCTACATGATCGAGAAGGGCGGACGCATCGGCTTCGGCCAGTTCCTCATCGCGATCCGCGACGGGCAGAATTTCGACGCGGCGGTCTTCGCGGGCTTCCCGGGGCAGTGGCGCACGCTGGGCGATTTCGAGAACGACTGGAAGCGGAGCCTCCTATGAGCCCGCGCGCCGAGGCCCGCCCCTCCCGGCGGATCGTGCTCCCCGTGCGCGGCATGCACTGCGCGTCCTGCGTGGCGAAGGTCGAGGGCGCGCTGACGTCCCTGCGCGGCGTCGATTCGGTCAGCGTCGATCTCCCGTCGCGGACGGTCGCGATCTCCTTTACCCCCGCGCCAGGAAAGCTCGAGGTCAAGCATCTGCGGCGCGCCATCGAAAAGGCCGGCTACGACGTGCTGGGCGAAAGCGAAAGCCGCACCCAGGCCGAGTCCATCAGCCTGCTGTCCCAGCAGGACGAGCAGAGCGCGCTGCTGACGCGCCTGCAGGCGGCCACGATCCTGTCCGTGCCGCTGATGCTGGCGCATTGGCTGAACCTGTCGGCCTACACGTCCCTGCTGATCGCGATCCCGATCCAGGTTTGGGGAGGCTGGCATTTCCATCAGGGCCTTTCGCGCGCCCTGCTGCGCCGGCGCGCGGACATGGACGCGCTGGTTTCCGTTTCGACCTGGTCGGCTTTCCTTTACAGCGCCTACGTCGTGCTGTTTCCGGAGACCCTGCCGCCGGCGGCGCGGCTGACGCAGTGGGACGCGGTCAGCGGGTTGATCGTCTTCGTGACGCTGGGGCGCTGGCTGGAAGCGAAGACCCGCGGCAAGACGAACGAGGCGGTCGTCAAGCTGATGCGCATGACGCCCAAGACCGCCCGCGTTTTCCGCGACGGGGAAGAGCGGACCGTGCCGCTGCGCGAGGTCGTCATCGGCGACGTCGTCCGCGTGCGTCCCGGGGAGCAGATCGGGACGGACGGCGAGGTCGTGTCCGGCCGCTCGACGGTGGACGAGGCCCTGCTGACGGGAGAAAGTCTCCCGGTCGAAAAGGCCCCCGGCTCGCGCGTGTGGGGCGGGACGCTGAACAAGAACGGCGCGCTGGAGATCAAGGTCGCGCGGTCCGGCGACGAATCCGCCCTGGCGCGCTTGGTCGAGTCCGTGCGCGAGAGCCAGGCCACGAAGCCCAAGATCCAGCGCTACGTGGACAAGATCGCGCGCTGGTTCGTGCCCGGAGTCATCGGCCTGGCGGTGCTGACGGCGGCGGTGTGGCTGCGCTGGGGGCCGGAGCCGCGCTTCCTGCTGGCGATGACCTGCTTCGTCTCCGTCCTGGCGTCCGCCTGCCCGTGCGCGCTGGGCCTGGCGACGCCGCTGGCCGTGGTGGCCGGCATGGGGCGCGCGGCCGAGATGGGCGTCTTCATCCGCAACGCCGAGATCCTGGAGGACGTGGGCAAGCTGGACGTCGTGCTCTTCGATAAGACCGGAACGCTGACGCTGGGGCGCCCGCGGATCGCGGGCGTCGTCGCGGTGACGGGGACCGAGGACGAGATGCTGGCCTGGGCTCTGGCCTGCGAGGAGCGCTCGGAGCATCCGTTCGCGGCGCCCGTCCTGGCGCTGGCGCGGGAGCGCCGCGTGAAGGCCCCTCAGGTGGATTCCTTCGAGGCGCTCCCGGGGCGCGGCGTGATCGTCCGTTCCGGCTCGCGGCTGGTGCGCGCCGGCAGCCTGCCCTGGCTGAAGGAGGAGGGAGTTCTGATCCCGCAGGACGACGCGACGCGCTTCTCCGAGGCGGGCTCCCTGCTGGGCGTGTCCGTGGACGGGATTTTCCTGGGCGCGTACCGGATGGAGGACACTTTGCGTCCGTCGGCGGCGGCGGCGGTCGCGGCGCTGAAGGCGCGCGGGCTGGAGGTCTGCCTGGTGTCCGGCGACCGAAACGCCGCGGCCTACCGCGTCGCCGAGCAGGTCGGCATCGGCAAGGTCTTCGCCGAGGTCCGCCCCGACGAGAAAGCGCTGATCGTGCGCCGCTTCCAGGAAGAAGGCAAGAAGGTGGCCATGGTCGGCGAGGGCTTCAACGACGCGCCGGCGCTGTCCCACGCGGACATCGGCATCGCGCTGGCCAACGGGGCGGACGTGGCCATCGAGTCCGCGGATATGACCTTGATGAACCCGGACCTGACCTACCTGTCGAAGGCGATGGAGCTCAGCCAGCGCATCCGCACGGTCATCCGGCAGAACCTGGCCTGGGCTTTCATCTACAATCTCGCGCTGATCCCCGTCGCCGCCGGCGCGCTGTACCCGAAGTGGGGCATCCTGCTCCGCCCGGAGTACGCCGGCGCCGCCATGGCGCTCAGCTCCATTTCCGTCGCCTTGAACTCGCTGCGCCTCAGGAGAAAAGATGTCTAAGAACAAGAAGGAACCGCTGATCTACGGCTACAACCCGGAGCTGTCCCTGTCCGGCGCCGACGCGCCCCTGCCGCCGATCGAGACCTGGCCCAACCAGTACAAGGGCTACGAGATCAAGATCGAGGTGCCCGAGTTCACGTCGGTGTGTCCCAAGACCAAGCTTCCCGACTTCGGGGCGATCACGGTGCGCTATCTGCCGAACAAGGAGTGCCTGGAGCTGAAGAGCTTCAAGTACTACATGCTGGGCTACCGCAACATGGGCATCTTCTACGAGAACGCGGTGAACCGCATCTGCGACGACATCGCCAAGGCGACGAAGCCCGCGTGGCTTGAGGTCGTGGGCAAGTTCACGCCGCGCGGCGGCATGCAGTCGACGATCACCGCCCGCTGGCCGCGCAAGGCCTTCCCGCCGCGTTGAGGAAATACGTCCCGCCGGCGCTGATCGCGCTGGGGGCCGTTCTTCTTCTTTTGAACCTGGGCCGTCCCGCGCTTTGGCAGGACGAGGCGGAGACGGCCCTGCGCGCCGAGTCGATACTGGAAACCGGGCTTCCCCGGATGACGCTTCGCGGCGTCGTCGTCACGGCCCAGCCCTCGCTGGTCAAGTCGGAGGGCACCGCCTCCGGGATCTGGACGTGGAACACGTGGCTGCCGGCGTATTTGGCCGCGGCGTCGTTCGCCGTCCTGGGCCGGACGCCTTTCGCGGCGCGCCTGCCGTTCGCGCTGGCCGGAATCCTGACCTTGTGGCTGTGGTGGGGACTTTGCGCGGACGGGGAAAATGACGAGTTGGCCGACCGGCGCGCGTGGGCGCCGGAGGCGGCCTTGGCCCTGCTGGCGCTTTCTCCCGCGTATCTTCTGTTCTGCCGTCAGTCGCGATATTACGCGTTGGTCGCGCTGGGAACGGCGCTGGTCCTCCGGTCGTGGCGCCGGCTCCTGGAGAAGAAGCCTTGGGGGGCGCTGGCTCTCGCGCTTTCCCTCAACTTCCTCCTTCACGCGTCGTTCGCCTTCTTCGCGGCGGCGGCGCTGGCCCTGGCGCTCGACGCCGTTCTGCGCCTGGACGAATGCCCGCGCGCGGGCCGCTTCTGGGACGCCGCGCTGATGACGCTCGCCCTCGCCGTTCCCGCGGCGTGGTACTTCCGGGTCTGGGATCGTCCCGGCAACCATTCCTACGGCTGGGTGGAATCGTTGGAGTTCCTGAAAACGTTCATACTTTGGATCGGAGCCTTCGCCGTCCCGTCGGCGCTCGTACCCGCCGCTTTCGCGCGGCGCTGGGTTCTTCTCGCCGTCGGGTTCGTCCTGCTTTGCGGCCTCGTCGGCGAAGGACCCTGGTCGTTGATCTGCGCCGTTCTGACCTGGCTGGCCGTGCTGGCCGCCGCCGGCGCCGAGCCCGCGCCCTACGGCGTGATGAACTTGCGGCGGATGTGCCTCCTTTTTGTGGCCGCGACCTTGGGCCTGCTCGCGTTCGGCGCCGCGGAGCCCTACGGACGCTATCTGGCCGGGGTTCTGCCGGCGCTGGCCTACCTGGCCGCGCGTTCGTTGTCGACGCTGGGCCGCGGCCGGCCGGCCGCGGTCGCGGCGCTGACCGCCCTGGCCGTCTCCAGCAATCTCTTTTTTCTGGCGCCGCTGAAAGCCGCGCAGGCCTTCGCGGCGCCGGACCAGCCGGCCCTTTCGGTGTCCGGCATGATGCGCGGGCGCCTGCGCGACATTCCCCTGCGCTCGGACCTGGCGCGCTTCGCGACGGCGTCGTTTTACGGCGGCGAAGGCTACGTCGAGGCCGCCGCCGCCGCCATGCGCGCGGGCGGGGGGCGGTCGTTCTTCTCCGACGCCGACGAACTTCCGCTCATGTTCGCGACCCCGCTGCGTCCCATGTATCCGGAGGAATTCAAGACCGGCGAGCCGGATTGGATACTGCCGTCGCCCTGGCTGAGCCTGACTCCGGATTTGGCGGCGCGCGTGCGCGAGCTGGCGGCTTCCGGACGCTACGAGGCGGTGTTGGTCGAGGCTCCGCGGCTGCTGTGGCAGAACAATCCCGATCCCTTGTTCCGCGACTTTTCCCCGCGGCGCGGCCCGCTGCCGCTGTTCCATCGCCGGTCCACCGGCGGCGGCGGCGGCGCGAGTGGTATCATAAAGCCGTGACCTTTCTACGAGTCTCCGCCGTTCTCCTCGCCGCCGCGGCTTCCGCGCGCGCGTCGGCGCCTCAGGGCGGCGCTTCGGGCTTCGCCGCGGCCAACGGCGCCGCGGCGTACTCGGTGGTGACCGACGCGGGCGCGACGTCGGGTCGGGTCATCGTTCGCCGTCTGGGATTGGACGGCGGCGTTCTGTGGGAGGACCGTTGGGGGAGCGGCCGGAACGAATCTCCCGTCGCCGCGGCGGTGACGTCGTACGGCGGCGTCAGCGTCGTCGGCGACGACGACGTCGGCTGCTTCGCCGGCCACTGGTCAACGCGTTCCAACCGGGTGTGGTCGCAGGAGCTTCAATACGGATCCGAATGCCACGCCCGGACGGTCCTGGTCGACGAGAGCGGGAATTCCTACGTGCTGGCGACGACGGTCGCCGGGGGGACGTCCGATGCGACTCTCTGGAGGATCGATCGTCGCGGCGAGACGTCCTGGGTGTTCCGCCCCAGCCGCCCCGCCTCGCGCTACGCGTTCGCGCTGACGCTCTCGGCGTCCGGGGACGTGCTCACCGTGACGACCGCGGCCAGCGGCCCCTCGGGATGGGTGTACGAGAATTTCGACGTGGACTCCGCGGGCCGGGCGCGCTGAGACCTTTCGCCGCGGATTTGATTCGCCGCCTCAGGACATGATAAGATTACGGCCGTCGCTCTTCCGTACTTGCCCAGTTGGCGCAGTGGTAGCGCGTTCCCTTGACATGGGAAAGGTCACAGGTTCAAATCCTGTACTGGGCACCATTTTCCTTCCTGATCGGGCGCGCTCGGCGCGCTCTTTTTTTGCCCGAATTGCCCATCGAATCGCGGCATAATTCCAAAAATGAGCGGCTCCGCGGGCGGCCGCCGCGCGGGGTCCGGAGCGGTGGGCAGAGGCCCAGGCAATATGTCTATAATATCGCCCCGTTACCATTAAGGAGTTGCTGACCATGGCCGACATCGTTCGTTCCGAAGATCCGAACTCTCCCGAGGCGCTGGACGCCCTGCGGCATTCCTGCGCGCACGTGATGGCCCAGGCCGTGCAGGAGCTCTTTCCCGGCACGAAGATCACCATCGGGCCCGCCATCGAGAACGGCTTCTATTACGATTTCGACTCCCCGCACCGCTTCAGCGAGGAGGATTTTCTCCCGATCCAGAAGCGCATGCTCCAGATCGCGGAAGGAAACCTTCCGTTCGTCGGCAAGGAAGTGACCTACGACGAGTCCAAGGCGTATTGGACCGCTAAGGGGGAGACGTACAAAGTGGAGCTGCTGGAAGGCTTCAAGGACCAGAAGCTGACCCACTACTCCCACGGGACCTTCACCGACTTGTGCCGCGGAGGCCACACGCCCAGCACCAAGGCCATCCGCCACTTCAAGATCCTGTCCGTGGCCGGCGCCTACTGGCGCGGCGACGAGAAGCGCCAGATGCTCCAGCGCCTGTACGCGACGGCCTGGCCGACGAAGGACCAGCTCAACGAGCACCTGAAGCAGCTGGAAGAGGCGAAGAAGCGCGATCACCGCAAGCTGGGTCCGGCTCTGGACCTGTTCAGCATTCAGGACCTGGCGGGCCCCGGCCTGATCTTCTGGCATCCGAAGGGCGGCCGCATGCGGATGATCATGGAAGATTGGCTGAAGCAGGAAGCGCTCAAGCGCGGCTACCAGATGGTCTATTCGCCGCACATCGCGAACAAGGACCTCTGGAACGTCTCCGGCCACACGGGCTTCTATCGGCAGAACATGTTCGGCGAGATCGAGGTCGAGAAAGCCGAGTACATGCTCAAGCCGATGAACTGCCCGTGCCACATCCTGATCTACAAGAGCGGCCTGCGCAGCTACAAGCAGCTCCCGATGCGCCTGGCCGAGCTGGGCACCGTCTACCGCTACGAGCGCTCCGGCGTCCTGCACGGCCTGATGCGCGTGCGCGGCTTCACCCAGGATGACGCGCACATCTTCTGCACGCCGGATCAGATCGAGTCCGAGATCGAGGGCTGCCTGGACTTCGCGCTCAAGGTCTTCGATGTGTTCGGCTTCACGAAGTACCAGATGGAGGTCTCCACCTGGGACCCCGAGAAGTCCTCCGACTACGTCGGAGAGGCTTCCGATTGGGAGCGCTCGACCGCCGCGCTGATCTCCGTGCTCGAGCGCCGAGGCACGCCGTACAAGCTGTGCAAGGGCGAGGCCGCGTTCTACGGGCCGAAAATCGACGTCAAGCTGATCGACGCCATCGGGCGCCCGTGGCAGCTGTCCACCGTGCAGTTCGACTTCAACCTGCCCAAGCGCTTCGAGATGGAGTACGTCGGCCCCGACGGCGCCCGGCACCGGCCGCTGATGGTGCACCGCGCGCTGTACGGGTCCATCGAACGCTTCTTCGGCATTCTCGTCGAACACTACGCGGGCAACTTCCCTCTGTGGCTGGCTCCGGTCCAGATCAAGATCCTGACGCTGACCGACGAGCAGAACGCGTCCGCCGAGGAATTGAGGAAGAAGCTGGACGCCGCGGGATTGCGCGTCGAGGTGGACGCGCGCCCCGAGCGGATCCAGCACAAGATCCGCGAGACGACGCTCGAGAAAGTTCCGTACATGGTCGTCCTGGGCCCGAAGGACGTGGAGGCCGGCACCTTGGCCGTGCGCCTCCGCGACGGCCGTCAGTTCAACGGGCTGGCCCCCGCCGATTTCATCGCCAAGGTGACCGACGAAGCCGCATCGAAAAAGACCGCGCCGTCCTGGGAGTGAGAATGAAGACGACCCTCGCCGTCCCGATCGCGCTGACCCTGGCCCTCGCCCTGCCCGCCAGGGCGATGTCGTGGGGCGGCTCCTCGAAGCCCGATTTCGACGCCGTGTCCGAGGAGGCCGGGTTCTCTTCCGCGACCCAGCTGTTCCAGGAGACCGGCCGCGACAAGCTGGCCGTGGTCCAGGCCTTCGAGAATTTCGTCTCGCAGTTCCCGCGCAGCCCGCGGGTCGTCGACGCGCAGTTCCTCATCGGCGAGGCTTACCTGCAGCACGCGCTGTCCATCTTGAAGTCCGAGGCGACCGCCAAGAAGTCGTCCACCGCCCGCCTGCTCGCGCCGAAGAATCCGGCCGCGGCGAAGGCCCTGGAGGACGCGCGCAAGGCGTTCGAGGACGTCGTCCGCGACAAGAAATCCGGCCTGGCCGCCTCCGCGCAGTACCGCCTGGGGGAGGTCGCCTACAACGACAAGGACTGGGAGAAGGCCGTCGCGGAGTTCCAGAACGTCGACAAGAATTTCCCGAAGTCCTACATCAACCCCGAGGCGCTGATGGGGATCATCTACTCGGACCTGGCTTTGGAGCAGTTCTCCCAGGCCGAGGCGAACCTGTTCCTGCTGGGCGAGACCTACCCGACCTTCCTGCGCGAGCCGGCGGTCCTGTACGCGCAGGGCATCGTGGCGCTCCACAAGGGCGACTACGCCAACGCCGAGCGTTCGCTGAAGGAAGTGAAGACCGCCGACGCGCAGTACTACCTGGGCAAGACCTACCTGCTCAGCAAGCGCGCCTACCTGGCCGCGGCCGCCTTCGAGAACCTGATCCGCGACTACCAGGATTCCGAGCTGAAGGAGGAGGCGCAGTTCTTCATCGGCGACTCGTTCTTCCTGGCCGAGGACTTCAACGGCGCGATTTCCAAGTACCAGCGCTTCATCCAGCTCTATCCCGAGAGCCCGCTGCGCGTGTCCGCGCTGTTCCGCATCGGCTCGTCGTACTTCCAGAAGAAGGACTACGTGGAGGCGCGCGCCAACTTCCAGGCCGTCCTGGACCGCTACCCGAAGGACTTCTTCGCGCCGCTGGCTCAGTTCTTCATCGCCGAGTCCTACCTGATCGCCGGGCAGACGCGCGAGGCCCTGTTCGCCTACACCAAGGTCATCACGCAGTATCCGGACGCGGTCAAGATCGCGCCGGTCGCCTACTTCAAGCTGGCGTGGTGCCAGAACCAGGTCGGCGACTTCATGCAGGCCATCCAGACCGGCAACAACTTCGTGGCCCAGTACCCCAACCACGTGCTGGCCAAGAACATCTACGTGATCGTCGGCAACTCGCAGCTGTCGCTGAAGCGCTACGCGGAGGCGACGTCGTCCTTCCAGCGCATCATCGACCTGGCGCCGTCGTCGGACATCGCCGAGCAGGCGCTGTTCTCGATCCTGAAGAGCCAGTACGACCAGAAGGCCTTCAACTCCATCCTGACGTCCTACCAGTTCATCTTCCGCCATCTGCCGCCGTCCAAATCCAAATGGCGCTCGATGAGCTACCTGTACGCCGCCGAGGCCTACCTGCAGCTGCAGCAGGTCGACGAGGCCAAGGTCATCTACGAGATGATCCTGAAGGTCTATCCGGACGACCCCGCGGCGTTCTACGCCCAGGACGGCCTGGCGTGGTGCCACTCGTACAAGGGCGAGGACCAGATGGCGCTGGAGGCGCGGCAGAAGCTCAAGGACATGCTCGCCGTGGCCAACTCCTCGTTCAGCTTCTCCGGCCTCAACGAGCTGGGCATCGCGGACTCGATGTTCAACCAGAAGAACTACGAGGACTCCTATCAGCTCTACGCGAAGTACGCCGCCGACAATCCCGCGTCCCCCGAGGCGCCGTCGGCTCTGTACCGCGCGGCGATGAGCTCGTATCACCAGCGCTACTACACGCAGGCCATCGACTTGTGGAAGAAACTGATCGACCAGTACCCGAACGCGAAGGACTCCGCCCAGGCCCGCGCGCAGATCGCCG
This sequence comes from Elusimicrobiota bacterium, assembly GCA_044450965.1. Lineage (GTDB taxonomy): Bacteria > Elusimicrobiota > Elusimicrobia > UBA1565 > UBA9628 > GWA2-66-18. Next base: position 52,486 of record JBIOJO010000002.1, read on the forward strand.
ACACCTTGTTCCGCGCGCAAAAATACCCCGAGGCGATCGCGGCCTATCGCGGACTTCTGGACGCGGACGCGAAGGGGCCCGCCGCGCCGCTGGCGCACCTGCGCATCGCGCAGTCGGCGTTCAACATGAAGGACGACGCGGCGGCGGTCAAGGAGGTCCAGGATCTGGTCGGGTCTTTCCCGGCGGCGCCGGAGTCCAACGACGGCCTGGATATCCTGGAGGCCGTGTTCGACCGCTCCCGCGGCTACGATTACAAGACCAGCCTGCGCGCGATCGTGACGTCCCAGCCCGGCACGCCCATCGGCGGGGAGGCTCAGTTCCGCCTGGCCCGCCGCGCCTTCGACGCGAAGGACTACCCGACGGCCGCCGTCGAGTTCCAGAAGTTCTCGGTGGACTTCACGAACCACCCCGAGCTTCCGAAGGCGCAGTTCCTATTGGGGGAAAGCTATTTCAACCAGGGACGCCATCAGGACTCGATCCCGGCGTACGAGCGCCTGCTCAACAACTTCGACAAGAACGACGACACGCCTCTGGCGGTGTTCCATCTGGCGAGCGCCTACTACGCTCTGGAGAAGTACGACGACGCGTCGCGCTTCTACAACCGTCTGATCGAGGAGTATCCCAGCTCCGAATTCGCCGAGCCGGCGCAGTTCAACCTGGCGCTGGCGTACAAGAAGCTGGGCAAGCTGGACATGGCGCAATACGCCTACCAGAAGTACGTGGCCGCGGCCAAGCCCGGCGACGGGCAGGCGCAGAGCGCGCTGTGGGAGACGTATCAGATCCAGAAGGACCGCAAGGATTTCGACGGCGCGATCGCCACGCTGGCTCAGATCCGCTCCGTGCCGAAGGCCGACGCGGACCTGACGTTCGAGACCTATTACAGGGAGAGCGAGGTCCGTCTGGCCGCCGGCCGGCCCGACGAGGCGCTGGCCGTCTGGGAGAAGATGCGGGCCATGAAGCCCGCCGGCTCCCCGTACCGGCTCCAGGCCCTGATCAAGCTGGGCGACGCGTACGAGAAGGCCAACGATCCCGCCTCCGCCGCGGACGTGTACGACGACCTGGCGAAGTCCGGGCCGAAGGACACGGCGAAGGCCGCGGCCGCGCGCGCGGCCGTGCTGCGCAAGTCCGCGGGCGGGGCGAAGCCGAAGAAGGCGGCGGCCGCCACGCCGAACGTGGACGAATCCGTTTCGCCCGACAGCGGCGGCACCCAGGTGATGCCGTCCGACGCGGGCGACGATCAGCCGGCGCCGGACGCGGTCCCGGTCAAGAAAGCGAAAAAGGCGAAGTCCGCCGTGAAGGGCCGACGCGGGGCCGCCGAGCCTTCGATGCCGGGCATGTCCAACCAGACCAACTAAAGAGGAAACTTCATGGGCGACATCCATATTCTGCAGCTTTTCCAGCAAAGCTTCACCTTGGTCATCATGCTGTTCCTGTCGGTGCTCTCGGTGACTTTCGCGGTGGAGCGCTGGTGGTACTTCCGCACGGCGGCCGGCAGGGCCGAGGACGTCCTGGGCGGCGTGCGCAAGCAGTTGGAGGGCGGCAAGCCCGAGGCGGCCGCGGCGGCGTGCCAGAAGAACCCGACGGCGGTGGCGCAGGTCGTCGCCTACGGCCTGATGCACGCGGGCCGCTCGCGCAAGGACCTGGAGGAGCTGATGCTCTCCAAGCTGAAGGAGGAGCGCCTGAAGCTGGAGCGCTTCCTGCCCATCCTGGGAACCTTGGGCAACATCTCCCCGTTCATCGGCCTGTTCGGCACGGTGGTCGGCATCATCAAGGCGTTCCGCGATCTGGCGGCCTCCGGCACGGGCGGGCCCTCGGTGGTCGCCGCGGGCATCGCCGAGGCGCTGGTCTCGACGGCGGCCGGCCTGCTGGTGGCCATTCCGGCCGCGGTCCTGTACAACTATTTCATGGGCCGTCTGAAGAAGACGACCGTCGAGATGGAAGTGGCGAGCGCGCGCCTGATCGTGATGCTGGGCGCGAAATAGAAGGACCGGGAGAACCATGGCCGGCGCGTCCCAGAACGACGGCGAACCGATCACCGCGATCAACGTCACCCCGTTGGTGGACGTGTGCCTGGTGCTGGTCATCATCTTCATGGCCGTCGCGCCCATGGCCGTGACTTTGGGCATCAAGGTTCTCGAATCCCGCCCGTCGAACCAGGAAGGCAAGGCCTCGGTGGACGAGAACGTCCAGATCAAGATCGCGTTGGACGGCGGCATCACGGTCAACGGGACGAAGACCGACGGGATGACGTTCCGTTCGGTTCTGGCCGGCGCGTTGACGCGCAGCAAGGACAAGATGGTCATCATCACCGCGGACGCCCGCAACCATGTCGGGCAGGTCGTCGAGGTCCTGGACGCGTCCAAGCAGGCCGGGGCGCTGAAGCTGGCGATCATGAAGGCGGACGGGGGGAGCTGATGGCGGGATCCAGCTACAGCGACGACGCTCCCATCACGGACATCAACATCACGCCGCTGGTGGACGTGTGCCTGGTGCTGGTCATCATCTTCATGGTGACCGCGCCGATGATGTCGGATCCGGCCATCAAGGTGGAGCTGCCCAAGGCCCACACGCAGGAAGGCGAGGAGAAGGACAAGATCACTTTGACGCTGTCGAAGGACGGCGAGTACGCGCTCGACTACGTGAAGTTCACGGACGTCAAGAAGCTGGAGGAGACGCTCAAGCAGAAGCTGGCGGAGAGCGACTCGAAGCTGATCATCCTGCGCGCCGACAAGGACGCGCTGACCGGCCAGCTGACGGACCTGATGGCCCGCGCCAAGGACGCCGGCGCGCTGTCCATGACGATCGCGACGGAACAACAGAAATGAAGACGGGGTCTCTGAGGCATGGCTGAGGCGCGCATCCCGACGTCGGTCGTCGTCTCCGTGGGCCTGCACGGCGGGCTGCTGGTGTTTTTCGGCCTGGCCATGCGCGAGGCCCCCAAGCAGGCGGCCAAGGTCGTGGACGGGGTGGACTTGCTGATCTCCGCGCCAAAGCCGCGCGCGGCGCAGGGCGAAGCGGCTCCCAAGCCGCCGCCGCTGTCCACGTTCGATTTCCTGAAGCTGGCCTTGCCGACGGTCCCGCATTCGGCCGCCCCGGCGCAGCTGTCGATCAAGATGCCCGAGCACAAGATCGCGCTGGCCGACGCGCCGAAGCTGGAGGACGAGGCGAAGAAGGACCGTGGGCCGAAGCTTCAGACGCTGGACCTGAGCGCCCATCCGGTGGACGTGGCCAAGCTGGACGTGAAGATCACCCGCCGCCAGGCCGCGGCGACCTTGGCCGCGCTGCCGCGCCTGGAGGAAGTCGGCCGCAAGCGGGTGAAGAACCTGCCTCAGGCCCTGGAGCTGGAGGACCGCCGCCGGGAGGCGGTCGCCGCCTCCGGCCTGCCGGAGATGACGATCAAGACTCCGACGCGGCGCCAGGCTCTGGCCGCGGTCTCCGCGCTGCAGGAAGCCGCGCCCGCCGAGCGCGCGCCGGAGCGTAAGGGGCTGGGCTCGCTCCTGCCGGAAAGGCCGCTGCTGATGGAGGCTCGCCCTCAGCCGGTCATGGCCGCTAAAATGGAGAAGGTCTCCGCGATCGCTCCGCGCCTGGAGCGCCGCCAGGCCGAGCAGGCCGGCGCCGCGAAGAAAGGCGTCGAGATCGAGGGGCCGCTGGCCGACCGTAAGGTCGCGGCCTATTCGGTGCCGTCGTTTCCGGACTGGGCCCGGAACCAGGGAATCCTGGAGGCCGACGTGGCCATCCGGTTCACCGTGGACGAGGACGGCAACGTGATGCCGGGGATGCGCGTGGAGAACTCCTCGGGCTACGGCCGCCTCGACAAGCTGGCGATGGAATCCTTGAGAAGCTGGCGCTTCGCGACGAAGCCGGGCGCGGGCGTGCAGTGGGGCGTGATCACCTTCCGGTTTATCTTGGAGTGACGACTATGATGATGAACGCGATCGCCGTCCTGCTTCTGTCCGTCCCGGTCTCGGCCCAAAACGCGCCGGCGTCCACCGGCCCGGCCACGACCGGCGGCATGCCCACCGAGGTCGTCATCAAGGCCGACGGCAACAAGCTCTCCGACACCAAGCCGCCGCTCAAGATCGACGTGGACCCGTTCGAGACCATCCGGCCGGAGCTGAAGCCCGACCAGAACCTTCTGCTGGCCGTGTCGCCCCTGACCGTGTCGTGGCGGCGCACGCACCCCGAGTTCCTGTTCAACGATCGTGTGATCCAGCCGTGGCGCGGCACGTTCAGCCAGCGTCCGGGCATCGCGTTCAAGATCCGCGAGCAGCTGGAGAACCTCCTGGGAGGCGGCAAGGGCGACCCCAAGGAGCTCAAGAAGTGGGGCTGGAGCCTGACCATCGCCGACGAGGAAGGCCGCGTCTTCCATCACTACGAGGGCTCCGGCGATCCGCCCGAGGAGATCATCTGGAACGGTCAGAACGACCAGAACGAGTGGGTCCGCGCCGGCCGCTCCTACTCCGCCGTCTACACGTTCACCAGCCCCGACGGCTCGCCGCGCACGCGCGTGGGCAACCCGCTTTTGTTCAAGGGCATCGTCCACCAGGAGGACACCGGCCTGCACATCAGCATGGACTCCTCGGTGCTGTTCGGCACCAACAAGAACGGCCAGGAGCTCCAGGACGGGCCCGGCAAGGACCTGCTGCGCTCCGCGGCCGACCTGGTCAAGCGCCGTTTTCCCGCGATCCCCATCGCGGTGCGCGTCTACTCCAACACCAAGGAGCTGGGCGACGCCCAGGCCGCGGCCGTTCAGCAGTTCCTGCTCCGCGACCTGATGGTTCCGGCGCGCAACATCTCCACCGACGCCGCGCGCGCCCCGTTCTCCGATCAGCGCGTCGAGGTCGTGCTTCTGAACCGGTGACCGTCGGCTCGGGTAACTACAAGCGCATCTACGCCGTCGCGCGGCGGATTCCGCGCGGCCGCGTCGCCACCTACGGTCAGATCGCGGCCTTGGCCGGCCTCCCGAACCACGCGCGTCAGGTCGGGTACGCGCTCCAGGCGCTGCCCGAGGCCTCGGACGTGCCTTGGCAGCGCGTGGTGAACGCTTCGGGGGGAGTCAGTCCTCGCCCTCATCCTTATGCGGTCATGATGCAGCGCGCCATGCTGGAGAAGGAAGGCGTCGTCTTCGGCGCGAATGGGAAAATTTCGCTCTCGCGGTACGGTTGGCACGCCAAACTCGGTTCCAATCGTTGACTGTTGTTAACAACAGTCACGCGATACCTGGCGTTCAGCTGTTGGCGCCAACAGTTGCGGGTTGTGGAAAACGCGTCAAACCCCTCGCCACCCGGGCGCGGCGCCCCGATCCCTGCCATTTATCAGGTTGTCCCGCGTCAATAAACGCGACCTCCCCGCTGGACCCCGCGCCCCAAAAATCCTAAGATGAGCCGGTATCCGGCCCATCGGCCGGACCGGAGGTCTCATCATGGCGATTAAAGTCGGCATCAACGGTTTCGGCCGCATCGGGCGCCTGGTCATGCGCGCCAGCCTCAAGAATCCCGCGATCCAGGTGGTCGCGATCAACGATTTGACGGACGCGAAGATGAACGCGCACCTCTTCAAGTACGACTCCACGTTCGGCGTGTACTCCGGCTCGGTCGAAGCGGTGGGCAACGACGTGAAGATCGACGGCCACCTGATCAAGGTGTTCGCCGAGAAGGAGCCCGCCAAGATTCCGTGGGGCTCGGTCGGCGTGGACGTGGTCATCGAGTCCACCGGCTTCTTCACCGACGCCGAGAAGGCCAAGGGCCACCTCGCCGGCGGCGCCAAGAAGGTCGTGATCTCCGCGCCCGCGAAGGGCGAGGACATCACCATCTGCATGGGCATCAACGACGAGCTCTACGACGCGGCCAAGCACACCATCATCTCGAACGCGTCCTGCACCACGAACGCGCTCGCGCCGCTGGGCAAGGTCCTGGACGAGTCGTTCGGCATCAAGTGCGGCCTCATGACCACGGTCCACGCGTACACCAACGACCAGAACCTGCTCGACCAGCGCCACACCGACCTGCGCCGCGCGCGCGCGGCCGCCGTGTCCATGATCCCGTCCTCCACCGGCGCCGCGAAGGCGATCGGCCTGGTCCTGCCCAAGCTGAAGGGCAAGCTCACCGGAACGTCGCTGCGCGTGCCCGTGCAGGACGTGTCCATCGTGGACCTCACCGTCGTCGTGAACAAGACGGTCACCAAGGAAGAGGTCAACGAAGCCTTCAAGAAGGCCGCCGCCTCCGGCAAGCTCAAGGGCTTCATGCAGTACAACGAGGATCAGATCGTGTCCCGCGACGTGATGGGCAACGCGCACTCCTCGGTGTTCGACGCGACGCTCACCGACGTCATCGACGGCAACCTGGTGAAGGTCTTCGGCTGGTACGACAACGAGTGGGGCTACTCCAACCGCGTCGTGGACCTGGTCGCGCACATCTCCAAGAAAGTCGGCGTCACGGCCTAATCCCATCGCCAGCAATTCGAAGAAGCGACACGCCACCATCATCGGCGTGCCCCTGGATTACGGCGCCTCCAAAAGAGGCGCCTCGGGCGGCCCCGCGGCCGTCCGCCGCGCGAACCTGATCGAAGGCCTGGAGGCCTTGGATCTGGAGATCGCCGATGCCGGCGACCTGACCGTTCCTAAGATCGCCCCGTCCGCCAAGGGCAAGCTCAAAAACGCCGCGGCGATCCTCAAGGTGTGCTCGGAGCTGGAGAAGCAGACGTACGAGGCCGTGGCCAACGGTTCGACGCCGATCACCTTGGGCGGCGACCACAGCCTGGCCGTCGGCTCGGTGTCCGGCGTGTCGCGCGCGTTCCGCGACAAGGGACGCAAGGTCGGGCTGATCTGGGTGGACGCGCACGCGGACATCAACACGCCGGAGACGTCCCCGAGCGGGAACGTCCACGGCATGCCGCTGGCGCATCTGCTCGGCATGGGCCACAAGGACTTCGCGCGCCTGGGCGGCTTCGCCCCGAAGATCGACCCGCGCAACGTCGTGCTGGTCGGCATCCGCGACGTGGACCGCGCGGAGGCGGTCAACATCCGCAAGTCCGGCATCCGCGTCTTCTCCATGCAGGAGATCGACCGCTACGGCATGGGCGTGGTGACCGAGCAGGCCATCGACATGGCCAGCGACGGCACCGCGGGCTTCCACGTCAGCTTCGACATCGACTGCGTGGACCCGGGCAACGCGCCCGGCACCGGGACCATCAAGCGCGGCGGCCTGACCTACCGCGAGTCGCACCTTTTCATGGAGCTGGTCGCCGACTCCGAACGCATGCTGGGCCTGGACCTCGTCGAGGTCAATCCTCTCGAGGACACCCAGAACGCGACCGCCGTGCTCGCCTCCGAGCTGATCTGCTCGGCGATGGGCAAGAACATTTACTGAGGTACCTCCGATGACCGAGAAGGCCGCCCTGAAGCTGAAGCGCCTGCAGGATTTGACGTTCAAGGGCAAGCGCGTCCTGGTCCGCGTGGACTACAACGTCCCGATGAAAGGGACGAAGATCGAGGACAACTCCCGCATCCGCGAGACGCTGAAGACCCTCGAGGCCTTGATCGCCGGGGGGGCGAAGATCGTCCTGATCGCCCATTTCGGCCGGCCCAAGGGGAAGGTCGACCCTAAGTACAGCCTCAAGCCGGTCGCCGAGGAATTGGCGCGCCTCCTCAAGAAGCCCGTCGCGTTCGCGACGGACTGCGTCGGCCCCGTCGCCGAGAAGGCCGTCGCCGCGCTCAAGCCCGGCGACGTGCTCCTGTTGGAGAATCTTCGCTTCCACGCCGAGGAGGAGGCCAACGATCCGGCGTTCGCCAAGGCTCTCGCCAAGAACGGGGACCTGTTCATCCAGGACGCGTTCGGCGCCCTGCACCGCGCGCACGCCTCCACCGCGGGCGTGACGAAATACCTTCCCGGCGCCATCGGCTTCCTGGTCCAGCGCGAGCTGGAGTTCCTTGACCGCGTGATCGGCAATCCGACGCGTCCGTTCCTGGCCATCATCGGCGGCGCGAAGGTCTCGGACAAGCTGGCGGTCCTGGACAAGCTCTTGGACCGCGTCGACGTCCTCCTGATCGGCGGCGGAATGGCGTACACCTTCCTGGCCGCCCAGGGCATCAGCATCGGCAAGTCGCTGCTGGAGAAGGACCAGATCGAGGCGGCCAAGGCCATCATCGAGAAGGGCTACAACAAGAAGGTCGAGATTCTCCTTCCCGCCGACCACTTGGCCGTGCGCGAGATCAAGGCCGACGCCGCCGTCACCATCACCCAGGCCATGTCCATCCCGCCGGACCTCATCGGCGTGGACATCGGCCCGCACACCATCGAGTTCTTCACGGAGCACGTGGCCAAGGCGAAGACCGTCTTCTGGAACGGCCCCATGGGCATCTTCGAGATGGAGGCGTTCTCCAAGGGCAGCTTCGCCGTCGCCCAGGCCATGGCGGACGCCACGAAGAACGGCGTCACCACCATCGTCGGCGGGGGGGACAGCCTCTCCGTCGTCGCGAAGGCCAAGCTGGCCGACCAGATGAGCCACTGCTCCACCGGCGGCGGCGCCAGTCTGGAGCTTCTGGAGGGGAAAATCCTTCCGGGCCTGGCCGCTTTGGCGTCCTAAGACCAGAAAAAAGGTATAATCCAACCCTCATGTACCACTTCCTTCTCGTCGTTCACATCATCGCCTGCCTGGCCATGGTCCTGGTCGTCCTGCTTCAGACCGGACGCGGCGCGGGCCTTCAAATGTTCGGCGGCGGCGGAGACTCGCTGATCACCACGCCGGGCGGCTCGAGCTTCATGAAGAAGTTCACCACCGGCCTGGCCGCGACGTTCGCCTTCACCTCGCTTTTCTTGACGCTTCTTCAGAACCGCACCGGCATGTCGAGCGTGACCTCGAAGATCGCGGATACTCCCGCGCCCCTCGAAACGCCGGCACCTCAGCCTTCGGCTTCCGCGCCCGTCGCGGCTCCGATCGCCGCTCCGGCCGCGGCTCCGGCGAAGAAGAAGTAGCCGCACCGACGCGCGGGTGGTGGAACTGGCAGACACGTACGCTTGAGGTGCGTATGCCCGAAAGGGTTTGGGGGTTCAAGTCCCCCCTCGCGCAAAATTATTCCTCATCGAAGAAAGCCCCGGACCGAGACGATCGGCCCGGGGCTTTTTTCTTCTCCTTCGGCGACGGAACCTTCCTTGACGACGGGCTCCTCCGGGTCTATACTCCGAAGATGAGCCTACTGCCCGCCCTCCTGCTCGCGCTGGCCGCCGCTCCGGTTTTCGCCGCGCCGGCCCCGCCCGCCCCGTCCGATCCGCCCTTGGTGGCGGCGGTCAAAGGCGGGGATCTGACCGGTTTGAAGGCGGCGCTCGCCGGGGGCGCCGCGGTCGGCGACAAGGACCGGTACGGGTGGACGGCCGTGATGTGGTCCATCGGTCACGGCGAAGCCGCGATGACGAAGGCCCTTCTCGACGCGGGCGCCGATCCGGCGCCGAAGGACGCGCCGAACTACAACGCGATGATCGAGGCCGCCAAGGGCGGGCGCTTCGACGTCGTGCCCCTTCTGGCCGCGAAAGGCTTCTCCTGCGCGGCGAAGGACGAGCTCGGCATTCCGGCTCTGTCCTACGCGGTCTCGCAGGTTTCGACGGGGACGGCCCTGGCTCTTCTCGCCTGCAAGGCGGACATCGACGCCAAGGACGCGAACGGGTTCACGCCGCTGATCCGCGCGGTCCAGGCCGGACAGGCGGCGGAAGTGAATCTTCTGATCGCGAAGGGCGCGGCGCTGAACGCGCGCGACGCGCAGGGCTACACCGCGCTGATGTGGGCCGCGCACAACGCCTTCGTCGACGCGGCGCGGGCGCTGCTGGCGGCGAAGGCCGATCCCCGGATCAAGGGAAAGAACGGCCAATCCGCGCGCGACATATCCCAGAAGCGCGGCAGCGCCGGAGTCTCGGCGCTCCTGCCCGCGACGCCTTAAGGTTTGCCGGGCTTGGGCGGCGTCACGCCGTAGAGACCGAGGCGTCGAGCGTGCTCGTAGGCCGCGAACGGCATCAAGGTGTGCTGGCCGCCGCGCACTTGGGTGGACGACGCGTCGAATCCGACGTGGTCCAGGAAGCGGACCTCCAGCGTCGTGGGGACCTCCGACTCGGGGTGCTCGCGCTTGATGAAGGCGACCTTCAGCGCGTGCAAGGTCGGGCTGTGGCCCATCTCGGATTCGAAATGGCGCTCGAGCTTGGGCAAGGTGTCGGGGTTGCCCTTCTTGTCCACCAGGCGGTAATGGTCGTCCCCGACCATGTACCAGGCGTCCACGCGGCGCTCCTGATTGAGCGCGAGGATGCGGAAGATGTTCGTCTCGCCGTCCAAGGTGGTGCCGACCGCGATGGGCGAGTACTGGAAGAACGGCGCGAAGACGTCCAGGACTTCGCGGCCCATCGGATGGCGGGTCGCGACCGGGGTCATCGTCGGCTTGCGCGGGTCGTCTCCGGCCAGAACGAAGACGATCTTGTCCACGCCCAGTTCTCCGACGGCGCGCAGCGCGATCAGGAGATGGCCCCACTGGAACGGGTCCGCGGCGACGGGGTAGACGCCGACGCGCGCGTGGGTTTCCTCGGGGTTGGCGGGATCCGATTCGGAGAGGCGGATGGAGCGGGTCGGGTCGATCTCCTTGGCGTCGAGACGCTCCTGGATGCGCGCCAGGGCGCGGTCGGACTCGACCGCCACGGTCTCCAGCAAGGACGCTTCGGGCTCCGTGTACTCGCGCGCGGCGGAGAGGAGCTGGACGCGGACGCGCGCGCGGACCTGGGCGGTCGGCGAGGAGGCGGGCAGCGGGAAGCGGACGTCCAGCTGGTTGAAGAGGAAGTAAAGGCGCTCGGCCGGAGGAAGTTCCTCGTTCGCGGCCGGGGCGAACGGAACGATCTCGACGGCGCGGGACGCGGAGGCGGGCTTCGGCGCGGGCGAGGGGGCGGAGGCCGCCGCGTGCGCGGAGAGCGACGGCGCGGACAAAACGGGGGAGGTCAGCGAAGGCGCCAGCGACGGGGAGGCGGTGAAGGCCGCGGGGACGCCGACGGCCGCCGGGACGGGGGAAACCTCGACGCGGCCCAGGACGGCGGCGCGGACCGGCAGCGCCAGGAGCACGGTCAGAAGCAGGTTCAATCTCTTCATGCCTTGATTAAACCACGGGAGGCGCGCCGCACCAAGGGTCCGACGGCCCCGCGGGGCCCGGAGCGGAGGGCCTACTGTCCTGGATCAACCGCGGGCCTGACTTTAGTCAGTAGGCCAGTTCGAAGCGGCGGCGCTTGCCGTCCGCCTTCATCATCGTGATCAGGCTTTTCAGGCTGTCGCCCTTGGCGTCGAAGATGAAGGTCCCCATCATGGCTTTGTGCGGCTGAGCGCGGATCTCCTGGATGGCGGCCTTCCGATCGCCGTGCGTCTTGCGCAGGGCCCACAGGGCGATGCGGGCCGCCTCGTAGGCGTAGTGGTCGAAGGTGCGCGGGGAAGCGTCCGGATAGCGCTTGTGATACCTGGCCAGGAAGTCCTCCGCGGACGGCAGCGCCTCCAACGGAACGCCGCTGACCGACAGGTACGCCCCGTCGGCCGCGTCGCCGGCGTAGCGGAAAAAATCGTCGCTCTTCGCGCCGTCGCCGGAGAAGAACGCGCCGGCGAAGCCCGCCGCGCGCGCCTGCTTGAGCAGGAGCCCCGCTTCCACGTACACGCCGCCGAAAAAGACCCCGTCGGGCTTCATGTCCGCGATCTGGCGGACCGTGGCGGAGAAATCCGCGCCGCCGCGGGGAATCGAGGTGAAGAAGGAGACCTCCCCGCCGCGGGCTTCGAAGCCCCGCCGGAACGCCTCCGTCAAGCCGACGCCGTAGGGGGTTCCATCGTGGATCACGGCCAGCCTCTTGAGCCCGAGGCGCCGGCGGGCGTACTCGGCGTCCGAATCCCCCTGCAGGGCGTCGGAAGGAGGCAGGCGGAAAACGACGCGGGCTCCGCCCCAGTCGTCGCGCTCCTGCTGGAGGGTCAGCTCCGGGGCCGTCGCCGAGGGCGTGATCATGGGCATCGGATCGAGAGAGAGGACTCGGGCCGCCTCGATGGCGCAGCCCGACGTCAAAGGTCCGATCACGGCGAAGACCCGGGGATCGGCGGCCGCGCGGCGCGCGGCGTCGGCGGCGGCCGCGGGGACGGCGCGGTCGTCGAACGGGACCACTTCGACCGAGACGGCGGACGCGCCGGACGCGGCGTCGTCCGCGACGGCCAGGCTCACGGCCCGCTCCATGCCCTGCCCGTCCGCGGCCAGCTCCCCGCTCATCGGAGCGATCACGGCCAGCTTGACGGGCGCCGGGGGCTTTGCGCACGCCGTCAGCGCCGCCAGGACGGACGCGAGGAGCATTCGCCGCATGCGCCAGTGTAGCCGCGCCCCGTCGCTCCGTCAAGCGCGAAGATGAGTCCAAGGTTTTCTCCCGGCGTATTCATGGCTCCGGCCCCGATCCCTGGTGAAGGCGGGATAGGACGGTTATAATGGCCCCGTGCCCGCTCCCGCGCTCGTCTGGTTCCGCCTGGATCTGCGTCTCGAGGACCAGCCCGCTTTGGCCGAGGCCGCGGCGCGCGGCGGGCCCGTGATCCCGGTCTTCGTCTGGTCGCCGGAGGAGGAGGGCGCGGCGGCGCCCGGTGCCGCCTCGCGCTGGTGGCTGCACCGTTCCTTGGCGGCGCTGGAGGCAAGCCTGCGCGCGCGCGGCTCCCGTCTGACCATCCGCCGCGGGCCGGCGGCGGCGGCCTTGGTCAAGCTGACGCGGGAAACGGGGGCCGGCGCGGCGTTCTGGAACCGGCGCTGCGAACCCAGCCTTGTCGAGCGCGACGCGGCGGTCGAACGGGCCTTGCGATCGGAGGGTTTCGAGACCAAGACCTTCAACTCGTCGCTGCTGTTCGAGCCGGACGAGGTTCGAACCTTGACCGGCAATCCCTACCAGGTGTTCACGCCTTTCTGGCGGGCATGCCTGGATCGTCCCGAACCGGCGGCGCCCGGGCCGTCTCCGAAGACGCTCGCGGCGCCGGGCCGCTGGCCGGACGGGGAAGCCCTCGACGCGCTGAAGCTGGCGCCGAAAGCCGAGCGGACCGCCGGCTTCCATTCGGCCTGGACCCCCGGCGAGACGGGCGCGCGCGAGCGCCTGGACGCGTTCGTCGAGCACGCCGCCGGCGGCTACCACGAGTCGCGCGACCGGATGGCGCGGGACGGGGTGTCGCGGCTGTCGCCGCATCTGCACTTCGGGGAGATCTCCCCGCGCGCGGTCTGGGCCGCCGTCAGCCGCCGCGCCGCGGGCGACCCGGGGCGCGGCCCGGAGACCTATCTTAAGGAACTGGGCTGGCGTGAGTTCGCCCACCACCTGTTGACGCGCTTTCCGCGGACGGTCGACCGGCCGCTGAGGCCGGAATTCGAAAGCTTCCCGTGGCGGAGCGACGTGAGAGCGTTCGAATCATGGACGAAGGGGCGGACGGGCTACCCGGTGGTGGACGCGGGGATGCGGGAGCTGGGGCGCACGGGCTGGATGCACAACCGGGCGCGGATGATCGCGGCCTCGTTCCTGGTCAAGGATCTGCTGATCGACTGGCGCCAGGGCGCGGCGTGGTTCTGGGATACCTTGGTGGACGCGGATCTGGCGAACAACACCTTGGGTTGGCAATGGGTCTCGGGCTGCGGCGCCGACGCCGCGCCTTTCTTTCGCATTTTCAATCCCGTGCTGCAGGGAAAGAAATTCGATCCGGAAGGGGAATACGTGAAGCGCTGGGTTCCGGAGTTGACCGAGCTTCCCCCGAAGCTGATCCACGAGCCCTGGAACGCCGACGCGCGTCATCTGGGGGCGGCGAGGAACTATCCCCTGCCCATCGTGGATCACGGCCGGGCGCGCGTGCGCGCTTTGGCGGCGCTGTCCGTCGCGTCCAAGCACCGGATCTCGGCGGCGGTGGACCGGACATGAGCGAACGCGTCTTCTCCTGCCGCATTTATGGGGTGCTGCGCGAGGGCGGCAAGGTCCTACTGACGCGCTCGGTGTTCCGGGGCTCGCCGTTCGTGAACTTTCCCGGCGGGGGAATCGAGATCGGCGAGGCGCCGATGGACGCCCTGCGCCGCGAGTTCGCGGAGGAGACGGGGCTGACCGTTCGCCCGGTGCGCGTCCTCCATTCCAGCGAGGGCGCGCATCTGTCCACTCAAGCGCCCATTCAGATCGTGGCGTCGTACTGGCTGGTCGAGAAGACGGGAGGGGACCTGCGCTTGGGTGGCAACGGCGACGACGTCCTGGAGCTGTTCTGGGCGGATCCCGCGCGCCTGCCGCTGGACCAGATGTTCCCGTCCGACCTGGAGTTCTCCTCGCGCCTGCCGGGTCTTCTCCTTTAAATCGCCCTTGAAATCGCCGGGCGGCGGGGCTATCCTGACGGCGTGAAGCTGTTCCTTTCCTTCGCCGTCCTGTTCTGCGCGACGCGCGGGGTCGCCGGCCCCATCGGGGCCGTGGACGCGCACGCGGTCTCCGCCACGGGTTTTCCCGGCGCGTACTTGGAGAGCATCTCCTTGGCGGCCGCGTCCGATCCGTTCTACGGCTCCCGCTTCCTGGACGGGCTCCAGGTCCATCTGCAGGCGGTGAGCGGCATGACCGCCCAGCCCGCGATCGCCAGCTACCTGGAACAGGCGGCCACCGCCGGTCAGGGCCTGGGCCAATTGAAGGAGTCCTTGGGCGCGGTGCCCCTTGATCCGCCGAAGGCGGCCGCGCTGCTGATCGCCAACGCGCTGGCGCGTCCCCGGCAGTTCCGCGAAGTGATCGACAACCTGGAGACGTTCAAGCCGGGCCTGGGCCGCCACGCGGCCGCCATCCTGCGCGAAACCAAGGGCGAGGGCGACAAGCGCGTCATCGCGGCGCTGCGCGCCGCGGGGGAAAACAAGCCGCAGGGGAAGATGCTGACCTACGGCCCCGACGGGCGGCTGGACATGCTGTTCGACGGCATCGAGGGCGTCCGCGCCGGCGCCGCCGAGTCCTCCGTCGTGACCGCCCCGGCGAGCGTGTATGGGCCCGACGGCCGTCCGCGTCCTTCCGGGCTTCTTCCCGCCAAGCCGTAAGTCCCGGACGGTTGAGGTCCGCGGGCATATCTGGTATCATGTCCGTCACGGGCCTGTAGCTCAGCTGGGAGAGCGCCTGCATGGCATGCAGGAGGTCAGCGGTTCGATCCCGCTCAGGTCCACCAGATTTAAAACCCCCGCGAGGGGGTTTTTAATTTCAGGGGATCGAACCGCTGAACGACTTTAAAGGCGGTCCGGCCGCGCGTCGTGCCGCGCGGCCGGGCCGCGGTTCGATCCCGCTCAGGTCCACCACTTTCGACGCGTTTCTCGACGAGAACCCGGTTCGAGCCTTTCGTTTGGCTTTGACCGGGTTCTCTGCTTTTGGAGGGGCTATGGTCACAAATTGGTCACAAGCCTTTTTGGCCGGCGCCACAACGAACACAGGCCTTGACGCGAGCTGCTACGGGGCTACACTCAGGCGATGGAGCGGCGATGATGGGGGGCGACACGAAACTTGGCAGGCGGTTGTTCAATTGTCTGCTGGCGATTGCCGGTGTCAGTTTGTCGTCGCGGGCCGACGCTGCGGCGGCCTCGCCGCTCTTGGTCGACGAGGCCTGCTTTGCGGTCGCTGAGAGCACTCAAGACTGGCTTCCTAGAGAAGGTGGAAAGGGATGTAAGACCTCTCCTCACGGGACAGAGCCCGACGACATTTTTTCATTCGAAGAAGGAGCCAACCTCGAGCGGGGCCAAACGTTCTCAAACTTTGGTTCGACACTGGCAGTTGTCGAGGTCGCCGACGATATCCTGGTTCTTGTCGATGGAAAAAAAGTTGCCGAGTTCACGGATCCGCACGGCGTAAGGGAGCCGATTCAGGCCGCGTTTTTCCATGATCGAAGCTGGGTACTTGAGCACGACGGCACCGTTGTGGTCGACGGCCATGACATCGCCAAAGAAAATGGATATCAAGCGGTCTTCTTCTATCGGTTTCTCGGCGATCGTCCCTTTTTCCTGTTCGTGGATGCCGCCGGAAAATTTGGGATGTCTTTCGATGGCAAGGTTCTCCCATTCCATTACGACGCAATACCTTATGGGCTTTGTTGCAGCAATGGCGTATTCAATCCTCGGCGCAGTCCCAGCGCCGCGGTCTTCTTCGGCCTCAGAGGAAAGACATGGTATAGCGTGACGGCACGCGCTCGTCTTCCGACACCTGAAGAAACAACGCAAAAGGTTGAGGGGATCGTCAGTTCCCTCGAGTCCGCGCGGAACTGGTTTACAGTCGAGGTCAACGGCGAGGGTTGGGCGACCACTCTTAGTAGCCACACGATGATGATGCGTTCAGGCCAGAAACCTATCCCAGCCCGCTTCGACTTGCTTCATCTTGGGCAAAGGGTCAGTACGATCCGGGCGTCGAACGGCGAATTACTGTGTGTCATTTTTCTTGATCCGGTCGCCGATGGAACAGAGAAGGCCATGACTTCTGTACTCGCGGAAGTCGTCTCATACTCAGGCTCAAGCGCGGAATTGACCGTACTCACTTGGGGCTCTGTCCGTCAGAGCTACAGCTTCATCATCACTCCCGATACCAAGATTTGGCGCTATAAGGGTTTGCCGATAAAGGTTCCGGTCGAGACGCTCGTCCCGGGTGCGCCTGTGACCGTTGAATATGAAGTTGAAGGATCCAGCCTCGTGGCACGAACAATCGGCGGGAGGTAGCTCCACTGTCCGAACTCGGCTTCGCTGGTGATTCCCATTGGCCACTATCCGCTAATAGCAGCTGACGCTACTAGCGATGGTAAAGAACCGTTTCACCGGCCCTACAAGCCGGCGAGCATCGTCCACGGAAGAGCGACGATCTTCGTGCCCATCCGAGCCACCTTTCGGCCGGTATGGACGAGAACGCCCGCGCTCGCCTCGGGGTGGTCCTTGAGGAACGCCTCGAGGCCTCCGCAGTCGGCGTAGCTGGGGGAGTCGGTCAGCTTGACCTCGACGGCGATGATCTTGCGGCCCCACTCCAACACCAGGTCGACTTCGCTGCCTTTCATGGTGCGCCAATAGTAGAGGCGGAGTTTCGGCGTGAAGGTCCCGGCGAGAGCCTTCAAGTGATGGAAGATCAGGTTCTCGAAGAGCGGGCCCGTTTCCCGTGAGGCTTTGATCGAAGCCTCGTCGTGCAAGCCGCCGAGATAGGCTGCCAGAGCCGGATCGATCCAATGAAGCTTGGGAGCCTTGATCAATCGCGTGGTCCGGTTGCGAGCGAACGCGGGGAGTCGGTCGATGAGACAGGTCGTCTCAAGGAGGTTCAGGTATCGGTGCACCGTCGCCTGGGAAACGTGGGAGTCGCGGGCGACATTGGTCTGATTGACCACCTGCCCGCAGCGAAGGGCCAGCACTTCCTTGACCGTGCGGAAGTCGGACAAGGATTCGACCTGCGAGAGTTGCCTGAGGTCGCGTTCAAGATACGTCGCCGAGTAGCCTTCCCACCAGCGCGTCCGGCTCTCCGCCGTGGGCAAGGAGAGCAGGCCGGGCATGAAGCCCCGCGCGATCGCGGAAATGGGGTCCTGTGCATGCGCCGCGAGCGTCTCGTCGCGGGGGAACTCCCCTTCGAAGATCGCCTGGACGACAGACGGAGCATTCTTGCGCTGAACCTCGCCGGCCGTCATGGGAAGGAGCGTCAAGTAGACGGCGCGTCCCGCCAGGCTTTCGGAGACATGCTTCATCAAAAGGAGATTCGCGGAGCCCGACAGGACGAAGTGCATCTTACGCGGATGCTCGTCCACGGCCTGCTTGACCGCGGAAAGAATGGCGGGAAGGCGCTGGACCTCATCCAGAATCACGTGATCCGCGCCCGCCCAAAGGCCGGCGGGGTCGCGCTCGCCCTGCCGCAATGCATCCAGGTTGTCGAGGGTGACGTACTTCCAGCGCTTGGTCGGCTCTTCATGCCGGAGGAGGGTGCTCTTGCCCACCTGGCGCGCTCCGGTGAGGACCACGACCGGGTGTTCGGCGACGGCTCGCGCGAACTGAGGGGCTAGCCAACGGGGGAGAAAATTCAATTCTTTGTCTGAATCGTTATTATTCACTATCTGAATTATAAGTCGCAACTGTCCAATTTGCAAGACCTCTGAGGAAACGTCGGGCGGGGTTGGTGACGAAGGCGGTTGAAAGCCCCCGCTGGAGGAAATCCGACACTTCCGGCGGCTTCCATCGTCTAACGGGCATGAAATCCGCATTGCTCTCCGTCGCCTTGACCGCCGCGCTCTCCGCCTCCGCGGCCGCGGGCTCCATCCCGAAGTCGAACGTGACGGAGACGCTGGCGTACGCCAGCGCCGAGCAGGCCGCGGTGGAGGCGTTGAAGATCGCGATGCCGCTGAGCGGCAGCTATGAGAACGGCGGCTTCATCGCCGAACGGGACGGGGAGTATTTCTACTCCGATCCCGTCTCCGCCCACGAAGAGGGACATATCTCCTTCGCCGCCGTGATACCGGCGGGGGCCCGGCTGGCGGCCATTTATCACACCCATCCCGGCGCTTCCTCCGAATATCTTCTTTTCTCGTCCGACGACGTGAAGGAAGCCCGGGCCCTGGGCGTGGACTCCTATATCGGGGTGCTGGACGACCATACGGTCCGTCGCTTCGAGCCGGGCCGGACGCCCACGCGGCCGTTCGCGGCGCCGGCGGAAATGCTTTCCGGCATGGTTTCCGACGGCGTGATCGTCGCGACAGTCGTCAATTTCTAAAATCCGGCCGCCTGATTCCGCTGACAATCGCGAGATTGTCCCCTGCGCGGGCGCGGTTACACTTAATAGCAGGCCCTCTCTCCCTGCCCCGCGCGGAGGCGCTTATGTCCGAACAGGAGACGAAGCCGGTGATTCTGATGGTCGACGATGAGGCGGAATTCATCGACATCGTGAGGCGCTGGGCGGAGGCGGACTACCAGTTCGTCGGATTGACGGACGGCGGCGAGCTCGAGGAAGAGATCGACGGGCTGGAGCCGAGCCTGATCGTCCTGGACGTGAACATGCCCGGCATCGGGGGCTTCGAGCTCTGCCGTGAAATCCGCGCGCAAAGGCGCTACGACGACATCCCCGTGCTCTTTCTCACGGGGAGCCGGGAGGACGAGGATTTCCTGAAGAACCTGGAGGCGGGCGGCACCGCCTACCTATCGAAGCCCGTCGGGCGCAAGCAGCTGCTGGGGATGTTCCGCGAACTGATCGGCGGGGAGGTCCAGACGGCCGACACCGGCGGCGCGGATTGAGGGCTAGCCGCTCGCGCGGCGAGGCGCGCGGGCGGCGCACTCGGCGACTTTCGCGCGCAGCGTCTGCGGCAGGACCGGCTTGCTCATGAACTCCAGGCCCTCGGCGCCGTAGCCAGGCAGTCCGCGCATCCCGTCCATGTCGAAGCCCGTCAGGATGAGGATGGGGAGATCCCGGGACCGTTCGCGCCGGCGGATCAGGGCGGCGGCCTCGAAGCCGTTCAGGCGCGGCATCATCAGGTCCATGACGATCACCGCGAAGTCCCTTTCCAGGAGCCGCCTCAGGGCCTCCTCGCCGTCCGACGCCTGCACGATGTCCAGTTCGAGAGACTCCAACGTCGCCCTCAGCGCGAACAGGTCGTCGGGGTCGTCGTCCACGATGAGGACGGCGGCCCGGGCCTTCGTCTGCGGCGACGGCGTGGAGCCCATGGTTCATCCCCTCATGAGAGCCATACCCGGAGAACCGCCAGGAGTTGGTCCACGTCCACCGGCTTCGGGATGTAGTCGGAGGCTCCGGCCTGGATGCACTTCTCACGGTCGCCCTTCATCGCCTTGGCCGTCACCGCGATGATGGGGAGTCCCCGGAATTTCTTGTTTTTGCGGATCTCCTGCATGGCCTCATACCCGTTCATCTCGGGCATCATCACGTCCATCAGGACGATATCGATGTCCGAGACCCTCTCCAACGTCTCGATCCCCTTGCGGCCATTGTCCGCGTTCAACACGCGCATCTGATAGCGTTCGAGCACGCTCGTGATCGAGAAGAGGTTTCGGATGTCGTCGTCCACGACCAGGACCTGGCGTCCGGCCAGGACCGGGTCGCTCTGCCGGGGCTTCGCCGCCTCATCGCGCGGCAACGCCAGCGGCGGCGCGATCCGGTGGAGAAACAGATCGGTCTCGTCCACCAGGTGCTCTGGGGACTGCACCAGCTTGGCGACGGACTGACGCGACGCGTGCCGCAGGCGCATCTCTTCCTCCCGCGGCAGCTTGCGGCCGGAATAGATCAGAAGTGGAAGCTGACTGAGCCGCGGCTCCCGCGCCAGCCGGCTCAGCAGGCCGGCGGCATCGGGGACGGCCGCGTCGATGATCGCGCACTGATAGGTCTCGGCATTCAAGCGCCGCAGCGCCTCGGCCCCATCCTTGGCGGTGGCCATGCGGACTCCGTCGTCGCCGATCAACTCCAGAATGGAACGCCCGCAGGCCTCGTCGTTTTCCACCAGCAGCAGGCTCCGCTCGGGATTGCGGACGAAGGCCACGAGCTTGGACAAGCTGGCGCTCAGCGTCTCGCGCGTGGCGGGCTTTTCCAGGTAGCCGACGGCGCCCATTTTGAGCGCGCGTCGCTCCTCGTCCGGGGCGCCCGACATGATCAGCACCGGGATATGCCGGAGGGCCGGGTCGTGCTTCAGGGCGTCCAGAACCATCCAGCCCGTCATGTCGGGAAGGCGCAGGTCCACGACGGCGGCCTGCGGGCTGAACAGGCGCGCCGTCGCCAGCCCGGCGTCGCCTTGGAGCGCGACGACGCCCTTGAAGCCCTGTTCCCGGGCGCTGTCCAGCATCAACCGGGCGAAGATGGGATTGTCCTCCACGATCAGCAGGACCAGGTCCCCGGGATTGATCGCGTCGCGGTCGTCGTCCACGGCGGCCACCGGCAGGGGCGTTACCGGAGGCGAATCTTCGACGGTCTCGACCGGCTCCGTCGTCGGCGGGGCGTCGGGCGCGCGGCGCCGCGCCTGTGCCTTCAGCGCGGCGCCGGACCACGGCAGGTAGAAGGTGAAGGTGCTGCCGCCTCCCGAGGAACTCCGCACGCGGATCTCTCCGCCCAGGAGACGCGCTATCTCCCGGCTGATCGTCAGGCCCAGGCCGGTGCCGCCGTACTTGCGGTCGGTGCCGCCGTCCACCTGCTGGAAGGCCTCGAAGATGATCGCTTGCTTCTCCTCTGCGATGCCGATTCCGGTGTCGCTGACCGAGAAGGAGATCAATGGGCCGGCGCCGCGGACGGATTCCGGCGATGCGTCCTTTTCCGCGGGCTCGATTCGAACGGTGACGCTCCCCTTTTCCGTGAATTTGAATGCGTTTGACAGGAGGTTGCGGAGGACCTGCTGAAGCCGCTTCGAGTCCGTGCTGAGGGTCTTGGGCAGGCCGTCGGCCAGCTCGATCTTGAACGCCAGGTTCTTGGACTGTGCCAGCTGTCCGAAATTGCGCTCCAGGTCGTTTTTTAGGCTGGAAAGGGCGATCGGCTGGATCTCGATGGTCATGGCTCCCGCTTCGATCTTGGAGAGGTCCAGGATATCGTTGATGAGAGCCAGCAGGTCGTTGCCGGCCGCGCAAATGATCTGCGCGTACTCGATCTGCTTGGGGCTGAGGTTCTTCTCCAAGTTGTCGGCGAGCTGCCTCGCCAGAAGCAGGAGGCTGTTGAGAGGCGTGCGCAGCTCGTGAGACATATTGGCCAGGAACTGCGACTTGTACCGGGACGTCAGAGCCAGCTGCTCGGCGCGGTCCTGCAGGGTCTGACGCGCCTGCTCGACCTCGCTGTTCTTGCTTTCGACCTCCTTCTTCTGAGCCGACAGAAGGACGGCCTTCTCCTCCAGGTCCTTGTTCTTCTCCTGCAGTTCCTGCTGCTTGCGCTGAAGCTGCTCGGTCAGGGACTGGGATTGGGCCAGCAGGTCCTCGGTTCGCATCGTGGCCGCGATGGTGTTGAGCACCACGCCGATGGACTCGGTGAGCTGGTCGAGGAAGGCCAGCTGAACCTCGGTGAACGAGTTGAACGAGGCCAACTCGACCACGGCCTTCACCTTGCCTTCGAACAGCACCGGCATGGTGACGATGCTGAGCGGCGCCGACGCGCCCAATCCGGAGCGGATGCGGACGTAGTCGGGGGAGATTCCGGTCATCAAGATGCGCTTTTTCTCCAGCGCGCATTGGCCGATCAGTCCCTCGCCCGAGGCGAACTCCTCGGCGGGGCTGATCGCGCGGCCCTTGTGCGCGTAGCTTGCCAGCAGGCGCAGGCGCGGTTCGCTCTCCTCGCCGATATTCACGTAGAAGACGCCGCATTGCGCGAAGACGACGGTGGCCAGCTCGGAGAGGATCGTCTGGCAGACGGTGTTGAGGTCCTTCTGCCCTTGCATCATGGACGCGAACTTCGCCAGGTTGGTCTTGAGCCAGTCCTGCTCCACGTTCTTGCGCGTGGTCTCGCGCAGGTTGCGGATCATCTCATTGATGTTGTCCTTGAGCGCCAGCACCTCTCCCTGCGTCTCGACGGTGATCGAACGGGTGAGATCTCCCTTCGTCACGGCCGTGGCGACCTCGCCGATCGCGCGCACCTGGGTGGTCAGGTTCGCGGCCAACTGGTTGACGTTCTCGGTCAGGTCCTTCCAGATGCCGGCCGCGCCGGGCACCTTGGCCTGGCCGCCCAGGCGCCCCTCGGTCCCGACCTCGCGGGCCACCGTCGTCACCTGGTCGGCGAAGATCGCGAGCGTGTCGATCATCTCGTTGATGGTCTGCGCCAACGCGGCGATCTCGCCGCGCGCCTCGAGCACCAGCTTGCGGCGCAGATTGCCGTTGGCGACGGCCGTGACGACTTGGGCGATGCCGCGCACCTGGCTGGTGAGGTTGCTGGCCATGGTGTTCACGTTGTCGGTGAGGTCCTTCCAAGTGCCGGAGACGCCCTTCACCTGGGCCTGGCCGCCCAGCTTGCCGTCGGTGCCGACTTCGCGGGCCACGCGGGTGACTTCCGAGGCGAACGAGCTCAGCTGGTCCACCATCGCGTTGATCGTGTTCTTCAGGCGCAGTATTTCTCCGCGCACGTCCACGGTGACCTTTTTCGAGAGGTCGCCCTTGGCCACGGCGTCGGTGACCTCGGCGATGTCGCGCACCTGGTTGGTCAGGTTGCCGGCCATGGTGTTGACGTTGTCGGTGAGGTCTTTCCAGGTGCCGGAGACGCCCTTCACCTGCGCTTGACCTCCCAGTTTTCCCTCGGTGCCGACCTCGCGGGCCACGCGGGTCACTTCCGAGGCGAACGAACTGAGCTGGTCGACCATCGCGTTGATCGTGTTCTTGAGTTCCAGGATCTCGCCTTTCACGTCCACCGTGATCTTCTTGGAGAGGTCGCCCTTGGCCACCGCGGTCGTCACTTGCGCGATGTTTCGAACTTGATTGGTCAGGTTGCTGGCCATGGTGTTGGCGTTGTCGGTGAGGTCCTTCCAGGTGCCGGACACGCCCTTCACCTGGGCCTGGCCGCCCAGCTTGCCCTCGGTGCCGACCTCGCGGGCCACGCGCGTGACCTCCGAGGCAAACGAGCTCAGCTGGTCCACCATCGCGTTGATCGTGTTCTTGAGTTCCAGGATTTCGCCGCGCACGTCCACCGTGATCTTCTTGGAGAGGTCGCCCTTGGCGACGGCGGTGGTGACCTTGGCGATGTTGCGCACCTGATTGGTCAGATTGCTGGCCATGGTGTTGACGTTGTCGGTCAGGTCCTTCCATACGCCGGACACGTCGCGGATGGCGGCCTGCCCGCCCAGCTTGCCGTCGGTGCCGACTTCGCGCGCGACGCGGGTCACCTCGGAGGCGAAGGTGCTGAGCTGGTCCACCATCGCGTTGATCGTGTTCTTCAACTCCAAGATCTCGCCCTTCACGTCCACGGTGATCTTCTTGGAGAGGTCGCCCTTGGCCACCGCGGTGGTGACCTTGGCGATATTTCGCACCTGGTTGGTCAGGTTGCTGGCCATGGTGTTGACGTTCTCGGTGAGGTCCTTCCACACGCCGGAGACGTCGCGGATCGCCGCCTGGCCGCCGAGCTTGCCGTCGGTGCCGACCTCGCGGGCCACGCGGGTGACCTCCGAGGCGAAGGTGCTGAGCTGGACGACCATCGCGTTGATGGTGTTCTTCAATTCCAGGATCTCGCCCTTCACGTCCACGGTGAACTTTTTGGACAGGTCTCCGTTCGCGACGGCGGTGGTCACCTGGGCGATATTGCGCACCTGGTTGGTCAAGTTGCTGGCCATGGTGTTGACGTTGTCGGTCAGGTCCTTCCACGTGCCGGAGACTCCCTTCACTTGGGCCTGGCCGCCCAACTTGCCGTCGGTGCCGACCTCGCGGGCCACGCGGGTGACCTCGGAGGCGAAGGAGCTGAGCTGGTCCACCATCGCGTTGATGGTGTTCTTCAATTCCAGGATCTCGCCCTCGACGTCGACCGTGATCTTCTTGGAAAGGTCGCCTTTGGCGACGGCGGTGGTGACCTGCGCGATGCTGCGCACCTGGCTGGTGAGGTTGCTGGCCATGGTGTTGACGTTGTCGGTGAGGTCCTTCCAGGTACCGGACACGCCCTTCACCTGGGCTTGGCCGCCCAGCTTGCCTTCGGTGCCGACCTCGCGGGCCACGCGGGTCACTTCGGAGGCGAAAGAGCCCAGCTGGTCGACCATCGTGTTGACGGTCCGCGCCGTGCGCAGGAACTCGCCCTTCATTGGACGACCGTCGATCTCCAGGCCGATCTTTTGGGAAAGATCGCCCTTGGCCACGGCGCCGATCACGCGGGAGACCTCGGTGGTCGGCCGCACCAGGTCCGCGATCAAGGTGTTCAGGCAGTCCACGCACGCTGCCCACGACCCGCCCACGCGGCCCAAATCCGCCCGGCGGCGGATCTTGCCTTCCTTTCCGACGGACTCGCTGATCTGCTGGAGCTGGTGCGCCAGCCGGCGATTCAATTCGAAGATCGCTCCGATCTCGGCGGAGAGTTCGCGGTCATCGGGACGTTCCGGTTTGGGCGGGACAACGGCGAAGTGTCCGCGGCGAAACGCGCGCAAGGTCCGCACCAATTCCCGCCGGTATTCCCGCTTCGAGCTGCGGCGGGGTCCCCGTTTTCGGCCTCGTGCGGCGCGGGCTGTCGTCGGCATCGCGATACTATGCGCGCCACGGCGGAAATTATCAACGCCGCGGCTGTCAGGACTGTCAGCGGACGGCGTCAGACGATCAGCTGGTAGCCGGCTCTCGTCGTCGAGACGCGGTAGCCTTCGTCGCCCAAGTCCTGGCGAAGGCGCTGGACCGTCTTCTCGAGGTCGTTCTTCGTGCCTTCGCGGCCCCAGATGTTCTCGACGAGCTCCGGCCACGGCACCTCGGCTTCCCTCTGGATGAGGTGGAACAGGACTTCGAAGCGCTTCGGCGCCAGGTTGGCGATCATCTTTCCGCCGACCCAGACCGACTTCGATTCCGGCAAAATCCGGAAAACGCCGCGTGACCACACCGCGAAAGGCGGCTTCGTGCTCCGGCTGGCGAGCAGGCGCTTGATGCGCGGGACCAGCTCCGACGTCTGGATCGGCTTGCGGAGATATTCGACCGCTCCGAGGGCCTTGATCTCGCTCTCGAAGAAGTTCGCATCGGCGGGGTAGGCGGTCAAGACGATGATGGGGATGTCGCGCGTGGCCTTGTGCTTCTTGAGGAGCCTGACGACTTCGACTCCGTTGAGCCCCGGGAGCATCATGTCCAGCAGGATTAGGTCGGGGTTGAGGGAGAGGGCCTTCTCGTGGCCCTCGGGGCCGGTGAAGGCGTAATGAACCTCGAAGCCCTGATTTCGCAGGACGTGCGAGATCAGATGCTGGAAATCTGGATCGTCTTCGACGCTGAGTATTCTGTGCATCAGCGGGAGGGTCGAGGGTCTTCGTTCATATTAGCAGTTCCCGTTTGAAAATCTAGAGCGCGGCCATGAAATCCTCGTCCTCGAACGGTTTAAGCAGGATTTTCGCCACGCCCTCGCGCAGCGCCCGCTTCTCCAGGTCCTTGGAGACCCAGGCCGTCATGATGACGAGCCGCGTCCTCCGCGTGAGCGGGTCCTCGCGCAGCCGCCGGCACAGCTCCCAGCCGTCGATCTCCGGCATGGACAGATCGATGATCGCCAGGTCCGGCTGCATCAGACGGGCCTTGCGCAGGCCCTCGCTTCCATCGTAGGCGGTGCTCACCTCATGCCCTCCCGCCGTCAGGCGCAGGGCGAGCGGTTCGACGAGGTCGCGCTCGTCGTCCACGATGAGAATTTTCCTAGTCGGCGCCGGCCCTGGCATGGGGCACCTCCCCGGCGGCGTCGCCCGGCGTCGCGATCGGAAGCGTGAAGCGGAAGCAGGCCCCGCGTCCGGAGGCGTTCTCGGCCGTGATCTTCCCTCCGTTGAGCGCCATGATCTCCCGGGAGATGGCCAGTCCCAGCCCGGTCCCCTTGTAGCCCGAGCCGCCTTTCGGGCGATCAAGCTGGACGAATTTGTTGAAAAGATCGGCGATCTTCTCCGGCGGAATGCCCGGGCCGTCGTCCACGACGCTGACCTCCAGCGCGTCTTCCTGGAGCGCGGCGCGGACGAGGACGCGCGCCCGGGCGTAGCGCAGCGCGTTGTCGAGAAGGTTCCCGAGGACCTGCGCGATCATGTCCGCGTCGACGTGCACGTCCGGCGAATTCTCGGGGAGGTCGTACAGAAAGACGACGGGACGCGCGCGGTTCGCCATCCGCACGCCTTCCGCGACCTCCCGGATCAGGCCGATCGGCTCCACCGCCTTGCGGCTCACGCGCGCGCGCCGCGATTCCAGGCGGGAGAGGTCGAGGAAGTTGTTCAGCAGGCGGGTCAGGCGGTTGATGTTTCGATCCGCGGACGCGATCAGGCCCTCCTGATCCGCGTTCATCGGACCCGCCAAATGGTCGCGCATCGTGCCGACCACGGCCTTGATCACGCTGAGGGGCGTGCGCAGCTCGTGGGCGACCGTGCTCAGAAGCTGGTCCTTCATCTGATCCGCGCGCATCCGATCGCGGACCTCGGCCCGAACCTCCTCCAATTTCTTGAGCTCGGTGACGTCGCGCAGGGTCGCCAGCCAGGCGGGGCACCCCCGCCACTCGATCTCCGCCGTCCGCATCTCGACCAACGCGTCGGGGCCCGGCTCCTTGCGAATATTGAGTTCGATCGAGCGTCCGGAGGCGAGCTCGTATTCGAACAGGCGACCGATCAGCTGCTCTTTCTTCTTGCCGAAGAGAGCCGCCGCGGCGGGATTGGCGTAGCGGACCAGCCGGTCGCGATCGACGATGACCGTTCCGTCCGGGGAACCGTCGACGAGGGCTTCCATCTGACGGAACAGGCGGTTGCGCTCCAGGGCGAAGGCGATCGCGTGGCGCAGGCGCGTCGCGTCGACCTTGCTCTTGCTGAGGAAGTCTTGGGCGCCGTGCGCGATGGCCTCCAAGCCGACGTCCTCCTGGTCGTTGTTGGTCAGCACGACGGCGGGCAACCCCGGCGCTTTGGCTCGTACTTTGAGCAGCGTTTCCAGGCCCCGGCTGTCGGGAAGCATCAGGTCGGTCAGCACGATGTCGTACTCATGGCGCGCGAGCAAGTCCAGGCCGGACTGAAGGCTGTCGGCGCTTTCGAGGACGTACCTCAGCGTGTCGCCGCAGGCCTCGTTGACGTACATGTTCATCAGCATCGTGTAGTCGGGATCGTCCTCGATCAAGAGCACCCTTACTCGTTGTTCCACGATGCACCTCCCACGGCGGCGGCGTCTGGGCTCGCGCTCGGATTCCCGGACGGAAGGACGACGGTGAAGCGCGTGCCTCGGTCCGGCGCGCTGTCAACGGAGATGGTCCCGCCGTGCCGGGCGACGATCCTTTGGCAGATGGCCAGCCCCATTCCGCTTCCCGGAAAATCCTTGCGGCTGTGCAGGCGCTGAAAGGGCTGGAACAAGCGCTCGGCGAACTTCATGTCAAATCCGACGCCGTCGTCCGCGACGACGAGCTCGCAACGCCCGTCGTCCCGCGTCCTCCCCAGGACCTGCACGTTCGGCGAGCGGTCCGCACGCCGGAATTTGATCGCGTTCCCGATGAGATTGTGGAGGAGTTGGCGCATCTGCTGAGGATCCGCCATGACCGTCGGCAGCTTCCCGAGGTCGATGGTTCCGCCCGATTCGGCGAGCGCCACGTCCAGACCGTCGACCACATCCGCGGCGAGCGCGGAAAGGTCGACCGAACGGGCCGGCGCCTCGCTCGCGCTGACTCGCGCCAGCGTCAGCAGGCCGTCGATGAGCTTTTGCATGCCGTCGAGCGCTCGGCGGAGCCGAGCGAAGAAGTCGCGGTCGGTCTCGTCGAGGCGCCCGGCCATATGGAGCGCGATCTGCTCCGCGAAGGCCGACGCCTTTCTCAGCGGTTCTTGAAGGTCATGCGAGGCCACGTACGCGAATTGCGTGAGGTCCGCGTTCGAGCGCGACAGGGCGTCCTGCGCGGCCTTCTGCGCCGTGATGTTCTCCACGACGAGTCCGACCAGCGGGCCGCCGAGGGGGAAGATCTTGATAGAGAAGTGCGCCCCCGGTACGCGCTCACGGCTGACGAAATCCGGGAGAAGGCTGGCCGCTCCGGATCTGATCGATTCCGCGCACAGCCGCGGCAGATCGGTGGTGAAGACCTCGGGCGCGAACGCGAGGAGGCTCTGTCCCTCCGCCGGATCGGAGGCTTCAGCCAATTTGAGGCCGGCGGGATTCATCTCCACGATGCGCAGGGAGCGCACGTCGGCGGGGTCGTCGAGCCGGAGGACGACGATGCCCACGGGCAGCTCGTCGACAAGGTGCTTGTAGAGCCGGATTCGCTGGCCATCCTGCTGCCGTCCCAACGCCGCGACGCGCAGAGTCGCGTTCGCGGTCCAGAGGTCGCCGTCCTTTTCCGTCACGCGCCGTTCGAGCGCGGCTCGCGCCCGCCCCAGGTCCGACATCAACGCGCGGATAAGATAGGAGGTCAGCGCCGCGGCGGCGATGTAGACCGAACTAAATGCCAATGATTCGACGCGAGTCGAGTTCGCGACGAACGGTCCCGCCCCGCGCAGGGCGCACCAATGGACCATGGCCGCGAGCAGCGCGGCGGCGGCGGTGACGCCGCGCGGGCCGCGACGCAGGCTGGTCCAGACCAGTATCGGGAACGGAAGGAAGCTGAGAGGATACTGCGCTTCCCGGCGGAAGGCGCCGAATCCGATCCAGACGGAGAGAGCGACGAGCGCCATCGCCGCGGCGGTCCGCGCCGCGTCCGCGGAGGAGGGGGCGTCCTCCTCTTCGTCAGGCGCGCGCGGATACCATGCGAGCGCGAGCGGCGAAACGATGAGCACGCCGACGACGTCCCCGATCCACCATGTGAGCCAGGATTGGCCGAACAGTTCCGGGTTCGTGATTCCGAGAGCGACGAGCGCCGCCGTTCCGACGCTGGCGCCGATAAGGCAGATCACCGGCGTCAGCGCGGCGAAGAAGAGAACGTCCCGGCTGCTCTCGAGAGGACGGCGCTCGGCCAGGAAGCGACGGAGCAGCCGGGCGCCCGCGAGAGCCTGGGCCGCGCTACCCACGGCGATTACGGCCGCGGCGACGGAGGCGACCGCGCCCGGGCGATCGGCGGCGAGCGCCAGAAAATTGCTCAGCCACGCCCCCAGAAGGACGCCCGCCCCCGCTTCCGGCCCGAATAGAATCACGGCAGCCAGGGCGAATCCGGACGCCGGCCAGATCGGGGAGGCCGCCGTTCCCCTCAGGGCGACCGCAAGGCCCGCGCGCGCCAGGACGTAATACACCGCCGCGACCAGCACGACGGCGGAGCCCTTGCCTCCGATGCTCTTGGACAGCGTTTTCTGCATCCGCCCTCCCGATGGCGACGATTCCAGTTTGCCGCCCGCGGGGCCCGGCTTCAATGACGGGAAAGTCAGCGAGGTCAGGCTTCGCCGGATGTTTACCTCTTGTTTCGTCGCGCGCCGCGGGTTCCGGGGGTATATTCTCCGTGACGGGAGGAGTGAGATCATGGACGAACTACGGATGCACCAGCTGACGAAGGAGATGGTCGCCGAGGAGCTGCGGCTCATGGGGGATCCGTGCAAGACGGCGGCCGAAGTGGTCCGCCGCACCCTGACGGCGGCCCTGCAAAGCCCTCCCGACGGCACCGCTCCGGAGCGCATCATCGAGGACTCGGTCAAGGGCGCGATGACGGCGGTGCTGCTCGCGGATCAGAACCTGACTCGCGCCGCCATGCTGGTGCTTGCCGCGGTAATGGACGCCTCCAACGCGACGGTGGAGCCGAGCGCCGCGATGGGCGCGGCGCTCAAGGGCGTGGCCGATCTGCGCCGCTTCACCGACCCTCAGCGCCTGGAGGAGATCCGCTTGGAGATCGCCGCGCAGTACATGGGAGCGGGCGAGGTGTTCGTTGAATACCTGCGCGCGCCGATCCCCGGAGACCAGACTCCCGCGCCCCGTTGACGAGATTTTGATAGTATGGGCGCGTGCTGGCCGTCATCGTCGCGCTGACCGCTCCCGCGCTCGCCGCCGATCCGCTCGTCAACGTGAGGACGGCCGTTCCCGGCGTCGTGCTGGACCTGCATTACGCCACCGCCCGGAACTTCACGGGACGGGCGCTCTATTCCGTGCCCGCCGCTTTTCTGCGCCGCTCCACCGCGGCTAAATTGGCGAAGGCCGCCGAAGCCCTGCGCGCGCGCGGCCGCCGGCTGGTGATCTACGACGCGTACCGGCCGCTGTCGGTCCAGAAGCTGATGTGGGCGGCCAAGCCCGACCGGCGCTTCGTCGCCGACCCGGCGCGCGGCTCGGCGCATAATCGCGGCGGCGCGGTCGACGTCGGTCTGGCGGACGCCGACGGCGCGCCCGTCGCGATGCCCAGCGGGTTCGACGAGTTCGGACCGCGCGCCGCCCACGGCGCGCCGGATATTCCGCCCGCCGCCCGGGCCGAGGCGGAAAGCCTGAAGGCGGCCATGGAAGGGGCGGGATTCAAATCCCTGGCCGAGGAATGGTGGCATTACCAGGATCCCGCGGCGAAGGACTGGCCGCTTCTGGACGTTCCCTTGGAGGAGCTCTCCCCATGAAAAAAGCGTTCCGCGCGGCGTTCACCGCCGCCCTCGTCCTGGCCGTGATCGGCATCGGCGTCGTCTCCCTGACGCTGGGGAATATCGTGAAGACCGCGGTCGAGACGGCCGGCCCGCGCCTGCTCGGCGCGCCGGTCACGCTGGAATTCGCCGCGCTGTCGCCTTTTTCCGGACGCGGGACCCTGCGCGGGCTGGTGATCGGCAATCCGGCGGGATTCAAAGGTCCCCACGCGGTGCGCGTCGGCTCCGTGGAGATCGCCTTGAAGGTCTCGTCCTTGCTGACGGACACGATCGTCGTGGAGAGCGTCGTCGTGAGCCGGCCGGAGATCGTCTGGGAGCTGGGACCCGGCGGCGTTTCCAACCTGACCCGCCTGCAGAAGAACGCCGAGACGTCGGCCGCCACCCTGGGCGGCGGCAAGCCGACTCCCGCGCCCGTGCCCGCGGCCAAGCCGGGCAAGGCGCTGCTGATCGCGGACCTCCGGGTCACCGGCGGTTCCGTGGGTCTGTCGGCCACCGCGTTCGGCGGCGGCGCCCTGAACGCGCCGCTTCCCGACGTCCATCTGAAGAATCTGGGCGGCAAGGGGAAGTCCCCGGCGGCCGTGGCCGCCGAGGCGCTGAGCGCGGTGACGTCCTCGGCCCAGCGCGGCGTGTCGAATATCGGCTCCAAGACCATCGACGCCGCGGCGTCCGCCGCGCGCTCCGCGCTCGACTCCCTGTTCCGCAAGGCGGGCAAGTGAGCGCCCCGGATTATCTTCCGCTGACCCCGGGCCTGCGCCTGGAGTACGCGGTGAACCGTTTCCAGCGCGAGCGCGCGCTCGTGGTCGAGCACCTCCCGTCCGCCGCGGGCGTGACCGTGCGCCGCACGTGGACGGCGCCGGACGGATCCAGCGAATCGGAGACCAGCCGCGCCGAACGCCGCGGAGACGGGATCTACGTGGACGGGGCCCTGATCCTGCCCCTGCCGGCGGTTCCGGGCGCGCGTTGGTCCGCGCCGCCCCGCGAATACCGCGTGGAAACCCTCGACGCCGCCGCGAGCACCCCGGCCGGCCGGTTCAACGGGTGCCTGCGCGTCGGCTACCTGATCGCCGGGGGGGACGGCGGCTCCGGGGAGCGCCTGTACGCGCCCGGCGTGGGCCTGGTCCGCGAGACCTGCCACGACGAGGCCGATCCGTTCGAGGTGGCGCTGACCGCGTCCTTCCCGGCCGCTTCCGCGGGGGCCGCGTGACCGAGCTTTCTCCCGAGGAGCACTCCGCCAAGATCGCCGCCGCGCGCCGCGCGGCGCAGGTCTGGGGCCGCGCGAGCGTCGCCCAGCGCGTGGAAGCCCTGACCGGCGTCTGGGAGCATCTGTCCGCGCGCCGCTCCGAGGCGCTGGCCGTCATCCACGAGGAGACCGGCAAGCCGCGTTTGGAGGCGGAGCTGGTCGAGTTCGGCGCGGCGGGACTGCTCGTGAGTTATTTCGCGGCGAACGCGGAGCGGATCCTGGGCGAGCGCCCGGCGTGGACGCCGTGGTTCTTCCTGAACAAGCGCGCCGCGGTGCGGCGCCTTCCTCGCGGCGTGGTCGGCCTGATCGCGCCCTGGAACATGCCGTTTCTCATTCCGTTCGGCGACGCGTTCTGCGCCATGCTGGCCGGCAACGCGGTCCTGCTGAAGCCCTCGGAATGGACGACGCGCACCGCGCTGTGGCTGGAAGCCTCCGTCGCCGCGACCGGGCTCCTGCCGGAAGGCCTGCTGACCGTGGTCCCCGGAGCCGCCGCGGCGGGCCGAGCGGTGGTGGACGGCTCCGATCTGGTGATGTTCACCGGTTCCGCGGCCACGGGCCGCGTCGTGGCCCAGCGCGCGGCGGCCCTGCTCAAGCCCGCGATATTGGAATTGGGCGGCAAGCACGCGATGATCGTCTGCGCCGACGCGGCGCTGGACCGCGCCGCCGCGGGCGCGGTCTGGGGCGCGATGGCCAACGCCGGCCAGGTCTGCGTGGGCGTCGAGCGCGTCTTCGTCGAAGCCGGGGTTCACGACGCGTTCGTGGAGAAGGTCCGCGCCCGGATCGCCGCGCTCCGGCTCGGAGCCGGATCCGACGCGGAAGTGGGGCGCTTCGCGTTCCCGCCGCTTCTGGACCGGGTCCAAGCCCAACTGGAGGACGCGCGCAAGAAGGGCGGGCAGGTCATCGGCGGCGAGGTCCTGGACCGCGCGGGCCTGCGCATGGCTCCGGCGCTCGTGCTGGGCGCGCGGATGGACATGGCGGTGATGACCGAGGAGACCTTCGGTCCCGTGCTGCCGGTGATGAAGGTTTCCCGCCCCGAGGACGCCGTCGCGCTGGCCAACACGTCCTCCGAGGGCCTGGCCGCGAGCGTTTGGTCCGTCGATCTGGAGAAGGCCGGGCGCCTGGCGGCCGCGCTGGAGGCGGGGATGGTCGGCGTCAACGAGCCGGGGACGCATTATTCCTTCGGCTCATTGCCTTTCGGCGGGGTGAAATCAAGCGGCATGTGGCGCCGGCACGGTGACGAGGGCCTGCTCGCGCTCACTCAGGCGCAGTCCCTGATCGTCCACGAGTGGCCCGCCAACGCGCCCGACCCGTGGTGGTTTCCGCGCGATCCGTCGGTGGTGTCCCTTCTGCGGCGGCTCCTGGGCCTGTCGTGATCCTGGGCGTCCACGCCTCGGTGCGGCGCGGCCATCGGCGCGCGCTCGAGGAGGCGGCGGCCCTGTCCTGCTCCGCGCTTCAGGTCCTTCCGTATCCGCGGCACAACGCGCCCACGGACGAGGAATTGGCGGCGTTCCGCGCGGCGCGCGCCGCGTCCGGCGTCCGGGTGCTGCTGGTCCACTCCCGCTTCGTGCCCAGCCTGGCGTCGTCCGACGAGACGCGCCGGGCCCGCTCCGTCGTCCATTTGGCGGAGGAATTGCGGCTGTGCGCGGGGCTGGGGGGAGATTCGTACGTCCTCCACGCCGGGGCGTACTCGCCGGATTCGGACGCGGACAAGGGCGTCCGATTGTTTTCCGATTCGGTGCGCCGCGCCGCGGAGAAGTCGGGCTACCGAGGGACCTTGCTGCTCGAAAACGTGTCCGGCGGCGGGCGCCGCATGGGCGGGGGCTTCGAGGAGCTGGCGCGCCTTCAGGACGCCGTCAAGCCGTTCGTCGGGGACCTGGGCGTCTGCCTGGACACCGCCCACGCCTGGGCCCATGGCTACGATCTGTCCACCGCCGAAGCCGCGCTCAAGTTCGTCGCGCGCGCCCACCGCCTGCTGGGCCTCGACGCGATCCGGGCCTTTCATCTCAACGATTCGCGCGCCCTTCTGGGTTCTCACCGCGAGCATCACGAGCACTGGGGCAAGGGCCGCCTCGGCCTGGAGGGACTGAAGGTCCTGCTGGAGCGCGAGGAGTTCGGGG
Organism: Elusimicrobiota bacterium; assembly: GCA_044450965.1. Classification (GTDB taxonomy): domain Bacteria; phylum Elusimicrobiota; class Elusimicrobia; order UBA1565; family UBA9628; genus GWA2-66-18. The sequence goes on from JBIOJO010000002.1 coordinate 86,938, forward strand.
ACGTTCCGGGAATACTGGAGACGCCGAAGGAACCCGGCGCGGACGCCGTCAACCTGGAGCTCGTCCGGCGGCTGTCCGGGGAGCGCGGGCGCTAGACGGGGACCCGAAGGCCTTCGCGGCCCAGCGCCACCTTCATCGCGTAGCCCTTCTCGATCACGCGCGCGTCGGCGTCCTTGGCCATCCTGTCCAGCACGTCGTCGGCGTAGCTGTCGTCCTGATGGACCAGGATCAGCTGCTTGATCTTGTTCTTGCCCGCGAAGTCCACCGCGGCCAGGAAGCTGGAGTGCCCGTTGTTGCGGTTCTTCGCGTAGTCGTCGACCGTGTAGCGGCCGTCGTGGATCAGCAGATCGGCGCCGCGGACCAGGCCGCCCAGCTTCTCGTCATAGTCCTGCAGCGCGGTGCCGAAATCGCCGTAGATCTCGCTGTCGGGGCAGTAAACGATCTTCCGGTCCTCGGCCTGGAGGACGTAGCCCAAGGTGGTGCCGGGGTGGTTCGCGTAGAAGGCGGTCATGCGCACGCCCGGCATGATCTCGTAGGTCTGCTCGATCAGTTCGTACACCTCGATCTTGCAGGGCGGGACGTCGCCGCCGAAACCGGGCTCGAAAGCCTCGGCCAACGCGGCCTCCAAGGTCTTGTCCGGGTCGCTGGAGCCGCTGACGTGAAGCGTGAAATCCTTGTCGCGGGCGCAGGGGAAGCCGGCCAGGCCTTCGACGTGGTCGTGGTGAAAATGGGTCAGGAACAGCCAGATCTCCTTGAACTTCCCGGATTTGGAGATCTCGTTGCCGAGCAGGGAGATGCCGGATCCGGCGTCGAAGACGATCAGGCTGTGCGGAAGCTCCACGGACACGCAGGAGGTGTGTTTGCCGTAGCGCGTGACCACCGGGGAGATCGCCGAGGACGCGGAACGGCAGCCCCAAACGGTCGCCTTCAGCTCCGCGCGCGGAACCGGCGCGGGGGCGGAGGGGGGGCGGGCGATCTTATGCGGCTCGATGCCCGACGAGTTCATGATCTCGGTGACCTTCTGACCGAAGGTCTCCACGTCGTACGGCTTCTCGATGAACAGCTCCGCGCCGTACTGCCGGGCGCGGGTCTTCTCGGCCTCGAATGATTTTCCCGAGACGATGATCGCCCGGATCTTCTGGGTTTCCGGATCGGACTTGAGCCGGTGGAGCAAGGTCAGTCCGTCGATGCCCGGCATCAGGATGTCGAGCACCACCAACGCGGGCTGGTCGCGCTTGATCTCCTCCTGGGCCTTGAGGCTGTCCTGGATCAGGCGCGCGGTGAAGCCCGCGTCCTTCAGGAGCTCGAGGGTCAGGGACCCCACGATGGGATCGTCGTCCACCACGATGACTTGGGTCGCCATGCGTCCGCATTCTATATAATATCCCTCATGCGCATCCTCGCAGGAAATAGCCGCGGCCGTCCCTTCAAGAGCGTCCCCAAGAGCCTTCCCGTGAAGCCGATCTCTTCGCGGATCAAGAAGTCCCTCTTCGACATCCTCCGCCCCTACCTGGGCGGAGCGAAATTCCTCGATCTGTACGCCGGCACCGGGTCCGTGGGCCTGGAGGCCCTGTCGCGCGGCGCGGAGTCCGCGTTCTTCGTGGACCGCGACAAGCGCTGCCTGGCCGTGATCGACGAGAACCTGAAGGCGTTGGGCTTCGCCGGAAAGGGCCGCACCTGCTACGGCGACGTTCTGCAGGATCTGTCCTGGGTGGCCTACCGGGCCGGCGTTCCGACGTTCGACGTGATCTTCCTGGGCCCGCCGTACCGCGACGAGGAGGACCGGCCGCTGCACTTCTCCACGCCGTCGCTGGCGCGCGTGGTCGAGGCGGGCCTGCCCGGGCCGGAGGCGCTGATCCTGGTCCAGCATCACGTGAAGGAGGAGGTTGTCGTTCCCTCCGGCTGGGAGCGGTTCCGCCGGGAGAAATACGGCGACACCTTCATGGACTTCCACCGCCGCGCCGCCGCACCCGCGCCGGCAGAGCCGGCGCCTTAAGAGTGGAGATTTCGTACACGCGGTACCGCATCTACCGCGAGTGCCCCTGGAAGTACAAGCTCCTGTTCGTCGACGGACGCCGCATCCCGCCGAATCCGAAGTCCGCCTTCGGTCTCTCCGTGCACCGCGCGCTGGAGACGTGGTTGGGAGCGGGGGACGACTCCCTCGACGCCCTTCTCGACGCGCTGCGCGCGCGCTGGCAGGCCGGCGGCTACCCCGACGAGGGAGCCGAGTCGCGCTGGTACGCGAAGGCCGAGCGCGTCCTCACGCGCTTCCATGGCGACGAGATGGCCCGGCGCGCGCGGCCCATCGCCATCGAAAAGGAGTTCACGTGGCCGCTGGGCAAGCACACCGTGCGCGGGATGATCGACCGCATCGACCAGGGCCCCGACGGCGCCTACGAGCTGATCGACTACAAAACCGGCCCGGTCGCCCCGACTTTGGAGCAGCTCAAGGCCGATCTCCAGCTGCGCTATTACGCGCTGGGCGCCGACCGCGGCCTGGGCGTGCGCGTGGCGAACCCTGACCGTGGACAGCCTCACCGCCGGAGCCCGGACCAGCATCGCCTACGACGCGTCGGGGGAGGAGGCGCTGACCGCCGACATCGCGCTGGCCGCCGACGGGATCGAGGCCGGACGCTTCGAATCCGACACGCGCTACTGCCCGCGCTGCGACTTCAAGAACGACTGCGTCCATGCTATGATCGGACCATGAACCTGACCGCTCGAAACTGGCTCGTCGTCGCGTCTTTCGCCGTCAGCGCCGCGCTGGGCCTGGCCCTCGCGCGCGGAGGCGGGGCTCCCGCCGCCGGTCCTTCGTCCCGGCTCCTGATCGGGCTGTCCTTGGACACTCTGAAGGAAGAGCGCTGGCAGCGGGACAAGACGATCTTCGAGGCGAAGGCCAAGGAGCTGGGCGTCGATCTTCTGGTCCAGGCCGCCAACAGCGACGACACGCGCCAGATGCAGGACGTGCAGGCGCTGATCAGCCGCCGCGTCGGCGCGATCATCATCGCTCCGCATAACGGCGCGGCGATGGCGAAAGCCGTGGACCTGGCGCACGAGGCCGGCATTCCCGTCATCTCCTACGACCGCCTGATCACGGACGCGCCCGATTTGGACCTGTACGTGGCCTTCGACGCGGTGCGCATCGGCGAGATGCAGGCCCAGGCCTTGATCACGAAGCTGAAGGGCCGCCGTCCCGTCCGCCTGGTCCGCATCCAGGGCGCGAAGTCCGATCACAATTCTTTTCTGTTGAAAGAGGGGCAGGATCGGATTCTTTCGCCGTTGATCGCCAAGGGCGAAGTCAAAGTCGTCCACGAGGACTGGGCCCAGGATTGGAAGCCCGAGAACGCCAAGAAGATCATGAACGCCGCTCTGACCACGCGCGGGCACGACATCGACGCCGTGCTCTGCGCCAACGACGGCACGGCCGGCGGCGCGATCCAGGCGCTCGACGAGGAAGGGATGGCCGACAAGGTTGTGGTCGTGGGCCAGGACGCGGAGCTGGTCGCCTGCCAGCGCGTGGCGGCGGGAACGCAGGCCGCGACCATCTACAAGCCGACCATCATCGAGGTGACCGCGGCGCTGGAAGCGGCGATCAAGATGGCCAAGGGGCGCCCGGTGGTGGCGCGCGACGAGATGGACAACGGCAAGGCCAAGATCCCGACCATCCTCAAGGACACGATCGCGGTCACGCGCGAGAACCTGCTCGCGACCGTCGTCAAGGACGGCTACCACTCCTACGACGACGTCTACAAGGGCGTCCCCGCCGACCAGAGGCCCAAGCGCCCGTGAGCGCGCCGCTCCTCGAAGCGCGCGGCGTCACCAAGCGCTTCCCGGGCGTCGTCGCCCTCAAGGACGTGCGCTTCGACGTGAAGGCGGGGGAAATCCACGCCTTGTGCGGCGAGAACGGCGCCGGCAAATCCACTCTGATCAAGCTTCTGTCCGGCGTGTATCCGTACGGCGCTTACGAGGGAGAGCTGTTCGTGGACGGCAAGCCGGCCCGTTTTCGCGGCGTGGCCGACGCGCAGAAGGCCGGCGTGGCCTCGATCGCGCAGGAGCTGGCGCTGGTGCCGGCTCTCAGCGTCGCCGAGAACGTCCGCCTGGGGGATTGGCCGGTGCGCGGCGGTCTGGTGGACTGGGACGAGGCGCGGCGCGACGCGCGCGACTGGCTGGGGCGGCTGGGCCTGGACGTGGATCCGGACATGCCGGTGGAGAAGTTGGGCGCGGGCCAGCGCCAGCTGGTGGAGATCGCCAAGGCGCTGCGCAAGAACGCGCGCGTCCTGATCCTGGACGAGCCCACCGCCGCGCTGGCCCAGGCCGAGGCGAGCCGCTTGATGGACCTGGTGCGGACTTTGCGCGGTCAGGGAATCGGGATCGTCTACATTTCGCACCGCCTCGAGGAGATATTCGACCTGGCCGATCGCGTCACCGTTCTGCGCGACGGCGCGACCGTCGCCACCCGCCCCGCCGCGGAGGCGACGCGCGAAGTCCTGATCCGCGACATGGTGGGCCGCGAGATCGGAGACCTGTTCCCGCGCCGCGCGCCGGCCCCGGGCCCCGTGCGGCTTGAGGCCAAGGGCCTGTGCGTCACCGACGGCGGCGTCAAGAACCTGACCGACGTCTCGTTTTCGGTGCGCGCGGGCGAGGTCCTGGGCATCGGCGGCCTGATGGGCGCCGGGCGCACGGAGCTGGTGATGCATCTGTTCGGCGCGTGGGGCGGGCGCACCGGCGGGACGGTGACGGTGGACGGCGCGCCTCTGGGCGACGGCCGTCCTTGGGACGCTCTGGCCGCGGGCCTGGCCTTGGTCACCGAGGACCGCCGCCGTCACGGGCTGATCATCGACCAGTCGGTAGGCTTCAACCTGTCGCTCTCGACGCTGAAGTCCCTTCTGCGCGGAGGGCTGATCGACGCGCACGCCGAGGCCGAACTCAACGAGCGCGACCGCGCCGATCTGCGCATCAAGACGCCCAGCCTGGATTCGCGCGTGGGCGGCCTGTCGGGGGGCAACCAGCAGAAGGTCCTGGTGGGCCGCGCGCGGCGGAGCTCGCCGAAGGTCCTGCTTCTCGACGAGCCGACGCGCGGGGTGGACGTCGGGGCGAAGGTCGAGATTTACGAGCTGATCAACAGGCTCACCGAGAAGGGCCTCGCGGTCGTGCTGGTGTCCAGCGAGCTGCCGGAGTTGATCGGGATGTCGGACCGGATCGTGATGATGCGGGGCGGACGGGTCTCGGGACAGTTCACGCGCGCCGAGGCGACCCCGGAACGGCTGATCGCGTCGGCGCTGGGCCAACAGGAGAAGTCATGAGCGAATCGAAAGGCGTCCTCGCCGCGCGCGACTGGTCGTCCGCGCTGGCCCTCGGGGCGATCGTCGCGGTGTTCGCGTTCGCCCAGCCCGCGTTCCTGGGCGCGCGCAACCTCTCCATGCTGGCCATCGAGCTGTCGATCACCGCGATCCTGGCGCTGGGCATGTTCTGCGTGATCCTGCCCGGCCACATCGACCTGTCCGCCGGCAGCGGCGTGGGCCTGATCGGCGGCGTCGCGGCGGTCCTGATCACCCGCGCGGGCTGGCCCGCGCCCGTCGCCATGGGCGCGGCGGCCCTGCTCGCCCTCCTGATCTGGAACTCGATGGGACGGTTGATCGTGACCCAGAAGATGCCGTCGTTCATCATCACGTTGGGCGGCCTTCTGGTCTTCAAGGGCCTGTTCTGGCTGGTGATCCGCAACGCGACCGTTCCGGTATCCCCCGCCGGCGCTCCGAACCTGCTGTCGTGCCTGACCACGACGTATCTCCCTCCGCTCCTGGGCTGGGCGCTGGCGGCGGCCGCGGCGATCTTCCTGTTGGGCTCCTGGTCCGCCCGCGCGAGGCGCGCCGCCGCGTCGGGCGTCCCCTACGACGCCGAGACCGGCTTCTTGAAAACGTTTCTCGCCGTCCAGTGCGTGATCCTGTTCGTCGCGGTGACCAACGCTTTCCGCGGAGTGCCGCTTCCCGCGGTATTATTGGCCGTCAGCGCGGCGCTCATCGTCGTCCTGACCGAACATACCGCCTTCGGCCGCCGCCTGTACGCCATCGGCGGCAACGAGGAGGCCGCGTCGCTGGCCGGCATCGACGTGGACAAGACCGTGATCATGGCCTACGCCATCATGGGCGCCACCGTCGCCATCACCGGCTTCATGCAGACCGCCTACGCCGGCGCGTCGACCACCACCGTCGGCGACCTGATGGAACTGGACGCCGTCGCCGCCTGCGTCATCGGCGGCACCAGCCTCAAGGGCGGGCGCGGCAACGCGCGCGGCGTGCTGTTCGGCGCGCTGATCATGGCGACCTTGCTCAACGGAATGACCTTGCTGGCCGTCTCCCCGGAGATCAAGTACATCGCCCGCGGGTTGGTGTTGTCCTTGGCCGTTTGGCTCGACACCCGTCTGTCGCGTTAACCCGTCGCGCGCTCTCGACGCCTCGCCCAATTCCTCGCGACGCGTCGTTCGTCCCGTTCCCGCTGGAACTCGGCCGCGAGGGCTTCGAGCGGCCGCTCAAATCTCGCGACCAGCTCCAACCGGCCGCCGAGCGAGGCGACCAGGCGGCGTAGGGTCGGCAGCCGCGGTTCGCGCCCCAGTTCGATGCGGGCGATGAGTGCGCGCTGAGTCCAAGTTCGATCCGAGAGCTCCCGCTGAGAAACGTTCAGGAGCCCTCTTATCGCGCGCACGAAATCCTCCGACGTCTCCGCCGTCACATCCATTGGTTATCCCCCGTGGTGTCGTGCAGGACACCAAACTCGCTCCAGAGCTAGTTCGGCGCCGTAAGCGACACCAAATTGAGCCGGGGAGCCTTGCTGCGGTAGGTATACGGCTTGGGGGGCGAAAAAGTTCCGCGCCTACGGCGCGGGGCGGTAGACGCGGACGTAGTCCACCAGCATCTTGGCGGGATTCGGCGTGGCGGCGTCGGGATTCTTCGGCCAGGAGCCGCCGACAGCCAGGTTCATGATGACGAAGAAAGGGTGATCGAAGACCCAGCGCGCGCCCTTGGGCACGGTCTTGCGCGTCGCGGTGTAGAAGGGCTTGGTCCAGTCGTCCACGTAGAACTGCACGCGGCCCGGCGTCCAGATCGCGCCGTAAACGTGGAACTCGTCGTCCACGCGGCCGTCCCGGGGGAACTTGCGCGTCCGGCCCTTGCCGTTCACGCCCGAGTAGCCCGGACCGTGAAGGGTGGCCTTGATCACGTCGGCGCCCAGTCCTCCCGGCACGTTCGCGGGGACGTTCTCCATCACGTCGATCTCTCCGCACGAGGGCCAGCCGGCCGTGGAGATGTCCGTGCCCAGAAGCCAGAACGCGGGCCACAGGCCGGCGGCGGCGGGCAGGCGCATGCGCGCCTCCACGCGGCCGTACTGGAACTGCTCCAGCCCCTTGGTGTTGAGCCGCGCGGAGGTCCAGGTCCCGGAGGAGTCGCGCACGGCCGAAATCACCAGGCGGCCGCGCCCGTCCTGGACGGCGTTGGGCGTCTTCTCGTCGCACGGCGCGGGGGAGCCGGGAGCGCAGTAGTGCTCGAGCTCCTGGTTGCCCCAGCCGTCCCCGCCGACGTCGTAGCGCCATTTCGCGGGATCGGGAGGGGCGCCGGCCTTGCCGTCGAACTCGTCGCTCCAGGCCAGGCTCCACGCGGACGGAGACGCCGCGCGGGCGGCGGACGGCAGCAGGAGCAGGAGGGCGAACGCGGCGGAGGTCATGGCTTCGGCTCCCCGTGGCGGCGCATGGGCTCGTCCGGCGCGTCGCAGCGGTCGCGGACGCAGTCGCGGCCGTCGCGTTTGGCCTGGTAGAGGTTCATGTCCGCCCGGTGCAGGAGGTCGCTGGGCAGTTCTTTCGTGGAGCCGTCGTAGGTCGCGACGCCGATGCTCACGGTCGTCATGTAGCCGTTCTTGGCCACGCCGGCGCGCACCCGTTCGGCGACGTGCCCCGAGGTCGCGGCGTCGGCGCCAGGCATCACGACGACGAATTCGTCGCCGCCGTATCGGCCCAGGATGTCGTGGGAGCGGACGTGGGCGGAGATCGTCTCCGCGGTTTCCCGGATCACGCGGTCGCCGAACAGGTGCCCGTGGCTGTCGTTGACGCGCTTGAACTCGTCGATGTCCACGATCATCACCGAGAGCGGCCTCTTGTCGGTGAGGGTGCGCTGGATCTCGATCTCCAGGACCTCGTAAAGGTAGCCGTAGGTGAAGGCCCCGCTCAGCGCGTCGGTGACGGATTTGAGGTGAAGCTCGTCGACGCGGACCGAGAGCATGCGGTTGCTGAATTTCTGCCGCTCGGACCGCAGACCCAGCGCGTAGCCGAAGATCAGGAACGAGGCGATGGTGCCGATGGCCATGTAGGCGTAGAAAAGGAAGTTGTAGTCCAGCTCGTTGCGCGCCCAGGTCATCTTCAGAAGTGGGTCGGCCAGCCAGAAGCGCAGGGCGAACGCCCCGATCGGGGACCCCAAGCCCATCAGCGCGCCGATCGCGGGATAGGACAGGTAGTGGGGGAGCGCGCGCCAGAAGGGACGCGTCTCGTCCAGGTCGGTGCGGCGGCGGCGGCGTGCGCTCACGCTGTCAGTTTAGCAATTACGGCGCGCGGCTTCAGCGGCCGCGCGGCCTCTCAGGAGAGCTCGTCCACGTTCGACGACCACAGCAGCCGCGGTTCGGGGCCGAATTCCACTGCGACCAGCCCGGCGGGCCGGAAATCGATGACCTCGCCGGTCAGGAGGACGGCGATCTCGCCGATCTGCGGCTGATGGCCGACGGCCAGGACCTCGTCCGCGCCGGCGGCGCGCGCGCGCAGCCGCTCCAGCGCCTCCTCGGGGGGCAACGTGTTGTCGAGCGGGAGGAAGCTCTGGGGCTCCGTCTTGAGGACCGCGGCCGCGGCCTGGGCGGTCTGGACCGCGCGCGTCAGCGGGGAGTGCAGGATCAGGACGGACTTGCCGCCCCGGGCGGCGATCTCCTCGGCCATGCGCCCCGCGTCGCGGCGGCCCTTGTCCGACAGGGGGCGCAGCGCGTCGGTCTTCACGCCGGCTTCGGCGGGAGAGGGGGAGTGACCGTGGCGCATCAGGTAAAGCTTTTTCACGGGCTCGAAGCTTATCAAATTCGGCGCGTTCGCCCGCGCGCCGGACCGGCCGTCAGAACAGGTAGTCGAACAGCGACCAGAAGCGCTCCTGAACGTGCTCGGTCCAGGGACGGCGCCGCCATTCATCCCGCGTGATCTCCCGGGAGCCGGCCAGACCCGTCTCGAAGTGAGCCGCCACGTCTTCGGCGAGCGCGCGGTCCATGACGTTGAGGTTGACTTCCAGATTGTGCCGGAGGCTGCGGTGGTCCAGATTGTAGGTCCCGACGGAACACCAGGTCCGGTCCACGACCACGGCCTTCGCGTGGAGCATAGGCCCCTGCCACTCATAGATGCGCACGCCGTGGGACAGCATGTACTCGTACTGCCCGCGCATCGCGTGCCAGACCGCGGCGGAGTCGGAGTTTCCCGGCACCATGACGCGCACCCGCACGCCCCGGGCCGCCGCCTGCGCGAGCGCGCGGCGGATGCGCCAGTCCGGGATGAAATAGGCGTTGGCGATGGAGACTTCCTCGCGCGCGGCGCGCAGGGCGTTCACGTAGCCCTCGCGGATCACGAAGCGCTTCAGCAGCTCCTGATTGGCCGCGACCTTCACCCGCGCCGCGCCGCGGTGGGCGTTCGGGTCGCCGACGGACTCGAACCAGCGCCCCGTCTCCGGGTACCACACCGCGCGGAACAGGCGGTCCAGGTCGTAGGCCGCGGGGCCCTCGACGCGGAGGTGGGCGTCGCGCCAGTCCCCGCCGCCCAGCTCGGCCGGGGAGTTCTCGTCGGAAATGTTCATTCCTCCCACGAAGCCCACGCGGCCGTCGCAGACCAGGATCTTGCGGTGGTCGCGCCGGTTCCACGCCCAGCGCGTCCTCCAGGGCGCGACCGGATGGTATTCCAGTATCTGGACGCCCGCGTTGCGCATGCGCGTCTCGAAGATCGGGTCCATGTCGATGGAGCCCACCGAATCGTAGATCAGGCGCACGCGCACGCCCTCGCGCGCCTTCTTGGCCAGGAGCTCCGTGAACGCCCGGCTGGCGTTGTCGCCGTCGAAAATGTAGGTCTCCAGGTGGACCGAGTGCTTGGCCGCCTCGATGGCCTCGGTCATCGCGGGGTAGAGCTCCCGGCCTCGGACGTAGAGGCTCAGGGCGTTGCCGGGGACGTACTCGTCGTAATCCCAGGAGAAGTCTCCGGACCCGGGCTTCGGGCGGCGCTTGAGGAGGCGGGGGACGGCCGGCAGGCGCGACAGGGGCACGGCGACAGGATATCAAATGGAGCCGAGGGGGTTGACATCCGCCTAAACTGTACCTATAATGGTTACATATGAAAACATCCGGGGCCCGTCTGCCGGTCCTGTTCATCGGACACGGCTCGCCGATGAACGCGATCGAGGACAACCAGTACACGCGCGCGCTGGCGAAGCTGGGCGAGCGCCTGGGCAAGCCCGCGGCCGTGCTGTGCGTGTCCGCGCACTGGCTGACGCGCGGGAGCGCGGTCACGGGCATGGCGAAGCCGCGGACCATCCACGATTTCGGCGGATTCCCGGAAGCGCTCTACCAAGTGAGCTTTCCCGCCCCCGGCAGCCCCGAGGTCGCGGAGCTGGTCCGCCGGACGCTCGGCGGCTCGACGGCCGTGGACGCGTCGGAATGGGGACTGGACCACGGCGCCTGGTCGGTCCTGCGGCACATGTACCCGAAGGCGGACGTTCCCGTCGTCCAGCTGGGCATCGACTACGCCGCGCACGCGCGCCGCCATTTCGAGATGGGGGAAAAGCTCAGGCCGCTGCGCGACAAGGGCATCCTGATCGTCGGCAGTGGAAACATCGTTCACAACCTGCGCCGGATCTCCTTCGACGAGAACGCCGCTCCCGAGGACTGGGCCGTCGAGTTCGACGCCTGGGTGAAGGCGCGCCTGGAAAAGCGCGACTACGAACCCCTGCTGGGGGACCTGTCCGCCGCCCCGTCGGGCCTCGCCAGCGTGCCGACGCCGGATCACTACGATCCCATGCTCTATGCGCTGGGAGCTTCCGACGCGTCCGATACGCTGAAGTTCGAGTACGAGGGCATCCAGAACGGCTCCATCTCGATGCGTTCCTTCAGCCTCGGCTAGGTGGGGGTCAGGCTTCAACTAATCAACTTATTCGGCAATAAGTTGATTAGTTGAAGCCTGACCCCTGACGCTTAACTGCTAGAATAGCGCCCCCATGGCCGGCAAGGAACACTTCGAACGCCTTCAGACTTTGATCGACCTCGAGCGCGAGGCCGAGAAGGCGGAGAATTTGCGCGAGCTGCGCAAGTTCCCGGTCTCCCAGCGCGAGGCGCGCGGCAAGACGGTCACCGGCCTCAACATGGACGCCATCGAGGGCGGCATGGGCGGGCTGACGATGATCACGCTCTCGCGGCCGCCGAAGGGGGAGGACCTGTCGCCCTTCCACGCGATGAACGCCGGCGACAACGTCCTGCTGACCATGCCGCCGAACATGGAGCCGCGCTCCGTGGAAGGCACGCTGTACAAGGTGGAAGAGTACAAGGTCATCGTGGCGCTGAACGGCCCCGGCCCCGAGACCGAGGCCCGCGGCTCCTCGCAGATCGACCTGCTGGGCAGCGACGCCACCTATCAGCGCATGCGCAAGGCCCTGATCACGGTGGCGGAGACGAAGCGCTCGCGGCTGTCCACGCTGCGCGAGATATTCCTCGGTGAAACATCCCCGTTGCGGTCTCGGGTTCCAAAAGTCAGATTCTTCAACCAGGACCTCAACGAGTATCAGCAGGAAGCGGTCAAGCGCGCGCTGGCGGCCGACGACGTCTCGCTGATCCACGGACCTCCCGGCACCGGGAAGACCACGGTGCTGGTCGAGATCATCCGCCAGCACGTGTCGCGCGGCGAGCGCGTGCTGGCCACCGCGCCGTCGAACATCGCGGTGGACAACATCCTGGAGAAGCTTCTGAACAGCGGCCTGCGCGTGGTGCGCCTGGGCCACCCGGCGCGCACGTTGGAGAGCCTGCGCCACGGCAACCTGGCCGCGCAGACGGAGGCGGAGCCCCTCTACGAGAAGGTCCGAGAGATCGACGCCGCGCGCGAGCGGCTGATCAACCGCAAGTCGCGCATCGCGCGCCGCGAACGCAACCAGCTGGGCTACGACGAGCGCCAGAACCGCGAGCGCGAGGTCGGCCGGATGTGGCGCGAGGCCCGGGACCTCGAGTTCGAGATCCAAAGACGCATCGTCGCGTCCGCGCACGTGGTGCTCGCCACCCACGCCGGCATCTCCAAGCGCTTCGTGAAGGGCGACTTCGACCTGGTGGCCATGGACGAGGCGTCACAGGCGACCGAGCCCCTGTCCTGGGTGCCGCTGACCATGGCCAAGAAGGTGGTCTTCGCGGGCGACGCGAACCAACTGCCTCCGACGATCTATTCCAAGGAAGCCGCCGAGGGCGGCCTGGCCGTGACCTTGTTCGACCGGCTCAAGGACCTCCTGCCGGCGAACGTGCAGACCTTGCTGCGCGTGCAGTACCGGATGCACGAAAGCATCATGAAGTTCCCGTCCGAGCAATTTTATGAAGGCAAGCTGATCGCCCACGAGTCCGTCGCGCGCCACACCGCCGACGAGCTTCCCGGCGTGGCCTCCACGCCGCTGACCAGCAAGCCGGTGACCTTCATCGACACGGCCGGCGCGGGCTTCGACGAGTCGTGGAACGACATGCTGGAAAGCCGCGAGAACAAGGGCGAGGCCGAGCTGGCGGTGAAGATCCTCTACGAGCTGCTCGGCGCCGGCATGAAGCCCAAGGACGTGGCCATCCTGACGCCGTACGTCGCGCAGGCGAAGCTGCTCAAGACGCTGGCGCGCGACTCGGGCCTGGAGATCGGCTCGGTGGACGGCTTCCAGGGCCGGGAGAAGGAGGCGATCATCCTCAGCCTGGTGCGCTCCAACGAGGGCGGCCAGATCGGCTTCCTATCGGACATGCGCCGCCTGAACGTGGCCATCACGCGCGCGCGCCGGTGCCTGATCGTCATCGGCGACGGCGTGACCATCGCCCGCCACAACGTCTACGAGAAGTTCGTCGCGCACGCGGATGAATTGGAAGCCCACCGCTCGTCGTACGAGTGGTCCCATGGCTGACGACGCGGCCGAGCGCGCCCGCCGGGAGTTCGTGGGGCGCGCGCCGGAGCTGCGCCGCGCGTTGGTCGCCGAACTGTCCGCGTTGATTTCGCGCGCCGCGACCTTGACCTCCGACGAAGCCGTGGTCCTGCATCACGTCCTGGCCTACGCGGGCTACTCGTTGGACGGCGGACTGTACATCCCCTCGTACGCCGTGCTGTGGGGCGGAGAATACTCCTATATCCCGGCCGTGCACCTTCCCGCCGAGCGCGTGCGCGCCGCGGCGCTGACGCTGCGCCGCCGCGGCGTCCTGCGTGAGATCCACCGGACTCCGGACGGGACGGTGGGTCACACGGACGGCGTTTTCCTGGAGGCCGGGGTCCTGCGCGCCCTGCCCGTTCCCGCGGCGGCCCCGCGCAAGCGCGCGCCTCGGCCCCGCCTCAAGAAAGCGAAGCGGGGAGCGTGACCCGGAACTCGGTCCCGCGGCCTTCCACGGACGAGAAGGACGCGGTCCCTTTCAGGTAGCGCTCGGTCAGCAGCTTGATGCTGTAAGTCCCCAGCCCCCGTCCGGCTCCTTTGGTCGAGAAGGACCTCTGAAAGATCCGGAGCTGGACCGCGCGCGGGATGACCGCGGCGTTGCGCACCCACAGGGCGTACCGTCCTCCGGAGACCTTCTCGCATCCCGCCGTGATCACCGCGCCCGGGCTTTCGGCCTCCAGGCCGTTCTTGATCATGTTTCCCATCACGCGCGCGAGCAGAGCCCGGTCCGTGACGATGCTTTCGTCGGGAACGTTCTTGTCGACGAGGATGCGGCGGCCGTCGGCCGCCGTGTGCGCGCCGCAGAGCTTCGCGACGGTGTCGAGAAAGGTGGGCAGCGGGCACGAGGAGGGCGTCATCTTGTATTCGCCGATTTCGACGGCGGCCAGATCGCGCTGCGCGAGGATCTCGTCGACCAGGATCTCGGAAGACAGGTTCAGGAGCTTGGCGAGGGCGGGGACCTCGGCGGGGCTGGAATCCATCAGCAGCTCCGCCAGCCCCCTCACGCCGCCGGCCGTGTTCAGGACGTCGTGGAAGAAGAGGCTCTCCAGGACGCGGCGGCGGTTCTCATGGCTGACGTCCGCGACGGCGAAGATCGTGAAGGAAAGACCTTGGTGACGGAAGGGCGTCGCCCAGACCTTGAGGTCCAGGTCGTTTCCCGGTTGCCGCACCTGGATGCGGCAGTCCCTCTGATCGGGCTTCCTTCTGAGCGCGCACGCGATGGCGTTGGCCGCGCCGCACGCCGTGCAGTGCAGGCTGGTCCCGCAGCCGCCGGTCTCGTCGTGAGCGTGGACGCAGTTCACGGCCTCTCCGAGCCGCTTGCCCAGCAGTTCGCCCAGGCTTACGCCCAACGTCTCCAGCGCGAGCTTGTTGGCGTAGATGATCTGGCGCTGATCGTTGAGCATCAGCACCATGTTGGGCATGGCGTCCAGCATTCCCGTCACCAAAGGCAGCGCGGCGATGGCTTCGTTCTGGCGGCGGACCGTTCCCTCCGGAGCGACCTCGGCCGGGAGGAACTTCGTGGGGAGGGGCATGTCCGCCCCCACGCAACGGACGCGCCAACGCGGGCGCCGATGGCGGGCGTTGAATCGATGGAACTTTTTCGGGCCCCGATCCGTATACCTACCGTCGTTACAGGGTGAAACCCGGGAGGCGCATATGGACGTGAACATGCCGAAGCTGGACGCGCGCGTGAGGCCGTTCGTGGATTCGTCGGGAAGGCCGACGAAGCTGCTGGCGTTCGCGGAGCTGACCATCGCGGACGCGTTCGTGATCAAGGGAATCCGCGTGCTCAAGCGCGAGGAGGCGGGAGACGACGAGCCGTTCGTGGTCTTCCCGGCGGAGAAGGGAAAGGGCGCGGCGCAGGACCGCTGGTTCGACGTCGCCCATCCCGTGACCGCCGAGGCGCGCACCGCGGCGACCGCGCTGGTGCTGGAGCGTTGGCGCCAGGCCGGCGAGGGCGCGCAGGCGTCGGCGCGCGGCTGAACAGGGCCCCTTCCCGCCGGACGCGGCGGGGAGGAAGGCCTTGATGTGTATCTGAGTGTGTATTAGGACGGGCTCGCGGGCGAGATTTTGGACGACAAGGAATGGTGATCCTTCGCGGCGGAATTTACTGGGTCGAGTTCGGAGGCTCGCGCGGCGCGGAGATACGGAAGGCTCGCCCCGCCGTCGTCGTCTCGAACGACGCTCATAATTTCTACATGAGCACCGTATCGGTCGTGCCGCTGACCTCCGGGCCCGTCAAAATACGTCCCGGCGAGGCGTCGATCCCGGCCGGGATCGTGGGAGACGGCCGCGCATGCCGGGCGATCGTTCATCAGATCGGTAGTGTGGACCGCAACCGGGTGCGAAAGAAATTGGGAATACTTCCACCGGAATTTATGGCTCGCGTCGATGCGGCGCTGCGCGTGCACCTGGAACTGGACTAGGCGGAGCGCGACGAGCTGCGCTTCTTGAGCCACAGCATCAGCGCATAGGCGGCGGCCAGGGCCGCGACGCCCAGTACGATCAGGTGCATCTTCTGCTTCAGCGCCTGAGTCAGCATCTCCGGGGAATCGAGCAGGTGCGGCTGGTCTCCGATCACCTGGCGGCCGAACCAGGCCAGAATCAGGCACCACAGGCCGGCGCCGGCGACGGTGGCGGCGGAGAAGGCGGCGACGGGCATGCGCAGAATGCCGGCCGGGATGGAGATCAGGTGCCTCACGACGGGCAGAAGACGAGAGATGAAGATGCCGCCGACGCCGTACTCGCGCACCCAGTCCTCCGCGGCCTGGACCTTCTCGCGCGGAAGGAAGACGTACTTCCCGTAGCGTAGCACGGCCGGCGCACCCAGTTCCCGTGCGGCCCAGTAATTGACCAGAGACCCGAACAGGCCTCCGGCCGCCCCGACGAGGACGACCAGCCAGAAGTCCATGCGTCCTTGGGCGGCCCAGTACGCGGCGGGAGGGATGATGATCTCGCTGGGAATGGGGACGATGGAGCTTTCCAAGGACATCAGAAGGAAAACTCCGAGGTAGCCCTGGGTTTCGACGAAATGGAACCAGACCGTCAAAAGCGCGTGGAAATGGGCTTGCATGAGGGGCACATCCTAGCAAAAGGCGCTCGTCAATTCCCGCCGTAAAAGCGGTATAATTCGTTGATTCTCCGTACGCGCGCGCGAACGAGCACGATTTGACCCCGAGCACCGCTTCCCGAGACGCCGTCCTCGATCCTTCCGACCAGGCCGCCCTGCGCACCGCCCTGCGCGAGCTCAAGACCCCCGTGCGCGCCGGCGCCGCCACCGCCCCGGCCCTCCTCCCTGAAAGTCTGGGCGACCCCGAGTTTCTCCGCGAGCACGGCGTGCGCTACGCGTACGCGACCGGGGCCATGGCCAACGGGATCGCGTCGGTCGAACTCGTGGAGGCCGGCGCCAAGGCGGGCCTCTTGTCCTTCTTCGGCTCCGCCGGCTTGGGCGTGGATCGGGTCGAAGCGGCGATCGAGCGGCTTCAGAAGTCGCTTGGGTCGCTGCCGTACGGCGTGAACCTCATTTATAGCCCCAACGAACCGGCGCTCGAATCCGCCCTTTGCGACCTGCTCCTGCGTCGCGGGGTCCGCCTCGTCGAAGCCTCGGCGTTCATGGGATTAACGCCGTCCATCGTCCGGTATCGCCTGCATGGTATTCATCGCGGGGCCGATGGACATATTGTCGCGCCGAACAAGATCGTCGCGAAGATCTCCCGAACCGAGGTTGCCGAAAAGTTCCTCTCGCCCGCGCCGGAAGCATTGCTCCGTGAGATGACGGCGGCGGGATTGATCACCGCTGAGCAGGCCGCGTTGGCCGCCGAGATTCCGATGGCGCAGGATGTCACCGTCGAGGCCGACAGCGGAGGGCACACCGACAACCGTCCGTTGGTCTCGCTGCTCCCGTCGATTATCTCCCTGAGAGACCGGCTTCAGGAAAAATACCGCTTCGCGCATCCGTCGCGTATCGGCGCCGCCGGCGGCATCGCGACGCCCGCGTCCGTCGCCGCGGCCTATATGATGGGAGCCGCGTACGTCCTCACCGGGTCCATCAATCAGGCCTGCGTGGAATCCGGCTCGTCCGATCTCGTCCGCAAGATGCTGGCTGGAGCGGGCCAGGCCGACGTGGCCATGGCGCCCGCCGCCGACATGTTCGAGATGGGCGTGAAGGTCCAGATCCTCAAGCGCGGCACCATGTTCGCCATGCGCGGCGCCAAGCTTTACGAGGTCTACCGCGCCTACGACTCCATCGAGGCCATTCCCGCCGCCGTGCGCGCGCCGCTGGAGAAGGACCTGTTCCGCGAGCCGCTCGAGGCCGTCTGGGAGAAGACGCGCGCGTTCTTCCTCCAGCGCGATCCGTCCCAGGTCGCCCGCGCCGAATCCGACCCGAAGCACAAGCTGGCCCTCGTCTTCCGCTCGTACCTGGGCCAGGCCTCGCGCTGGGCCAACGCCGGCGTGCCCGACCGCGTGCTGGACTACCAGGTCTGGTGCGGCCCCGCGATGGGCGCGTTCAACGAATGGGCGCAGGGAAGCTTCCTGGCCGCGCCCGAGAACCGTCGCACGGCCCTGGTCGCGCGCAACCTGCTGTACGGCGCGGCCGTCCTGACCCGCGCTCATTTTCTCCGCTGCCAGGGCGTCGCGCTGTCCGCCGACGCCGCCCGGACCGAGCCGCTGACCCACGAAGATCTCGACCGTCATCTGAACTAACCCAAGAGAGTCCATGAACAAGGATCCGAAGTCCGTCCCGCTGGCCGTCGTCGGAGTCGGTTGCGTGTTCCCGAAGGCGAAGACCCTGCGCGAGTACTGGGCCAACGTCAAGAACAAGGTGGACGCGATCCGCGACGTCCCGCCCAGCCACTGGCGCCACGAGGACTATTTCGACAAGGACCCGAAGAAGCCCGACCACGTGTACGCCTACAAGGGCGGCTTCCTGGAACCCTACGACTTCGACTGCTCCGAGTTCGGCCTGGCGCCCAACACCCTGGAAGCGACCGACCCCGCCCAGCTGTTCGGCCTGGTGGCCGCGAAGATGGCGCTGGCCGACGCGGGCTACCCCGTGGACAAGGACTGGGACAAGAGCCGCGTGTCCGTGATCCTGGGCATCACCGGAGCGCTCGAGCTGGTCGTGCCGCTGGGCGCCCGCCTGGGCCATCCGATCTGGCGCAAGGCCTTGGCCGACGCCGGCGTGCCGAAGGACGTCGCCGACGATGTCGTGGACCGCATCGCCGACGGCTACGTGCCGTGGCAGGAAAGCTCCTTCCCGGGACTGCTGGGCAACGTGGTGGCGGGCCGCATCGCCAACCGCTTCAACCTGGGCGGCACGAACTGCGTCGTGGACGCCGCGTGCGGCTCCTCCCTGTCCGCCGCGCACATGGCCTGCCTGGAACTGCAGGCCGGCCGCTCCAGCATGGTGATCACCGGCGGGGTGGACACGTTTAACGATATCTTTATGTATACGTGCTTCACGAAGACGCCGGCTTTGTCCGTCGACGGCAGCGCGAAGCCGTTCGACTCCGCCGCCGACGGCACCACTTTGGGCGAGGGCGTGGGCATGGTGGTCCTCAAGCGCCTGGCGGACGCGGAGAAGGACGGCGACCGGATCTACGCCGTGATCCGCGGCATCGGCACGTCCTCCGACGGGCGCGGCAAGTCCATCTACGCTCCCAGCGCCGACGGCCAGACGCGGGCGCTGAAGGAAGCCTATCGCGTGTCGGGAGTCACTCCCGATACCATCGGCCTCGTCGAGGCGCATGGAACCGGCACGACGGTCGGAGACGGAATCGAAGTGACCGCGTTGAGCGGCGTTTTCCGGGAAGCCAAGAAAGACGGAACGTGGGCCGCGCTCGGGTCGGTGAAGTCCCAGATCGGACACACCAAGGCCGCGGCGGGCTCCGCCGCCTTGGTCAAGACGGTCATGGCGCTGCATCATAAGGTTTTGCCGCCGACGATCAAGGTGAGCGAGCCGTTGAAGGTCCTTGAGAATTCTCCGCTGTACCTGAGCCTCGAGAAGCGCCCGTGGCCCGCGCCCGAAGGGCATCCGCGCCGGGCGGCGTGTTCCGCATTGGGCTTCGGCGGGACGAACTTCCATGCCGTCCTCGAGGAGTACGGCCCCGAGAAAACGGAAACGGATTGGGATGCGGATAACGAGATCATCTCGTTGTCGGGCAAAACGACGACTGAGCTCTCGACGAAGCTGACGGCATTCAAGTCGTTGACCGGCTGGGATGAGATCCGTTCCGCCGCGGTGAAAAGCCGTTCTTCCTTCGAGTTCCAATCGTCGTGCCGTCTTGTGATCGTCGTGGAGAAGTCGTCCGACTTCGGAGCGCTTATCGCGAAGTCGTTGTCCTTGGTCATTTCAAACGCCGGAAAATCGTCTTGGTCCTCGCCTGAAGGCATCTACTTCGGCTCCGGCGAGCCTGGAAAACTCGCCGTCCTGTTCCCGGGCCAGGGCGCCCAGTACGTCGGCATGGGCCGCGATCTGATCTGCCAGTTCCCGGAGGCGTTCAAGACGTTGGAGAACGCCGGCCGGTCTTTCGAGGGCGCCTCTTCGCTGACCGACATGATTTTCCCTCGTCCCGCCTGGAAGCCCGACCAGAAAGACGCCCAGGAGAAGGCGCTGAGATCCACCGATGTGGCCCAGCCGGCCCTCGGTGCGGTGGCCCTCGGAGCTCTTCGCGTCCTTGAATCGTTTGGCGTGAAGCCGGACGCCTTCGCCGGCCATTCCTATGGAGAGCTCGTCGCGCTGCACGCCGCCGGACGCTACGACGAGAAAACCCTTCACGATCTGTCCGGCTTGCGCGGCCGCCTGATGGCCGCCGGCAAGGGCGACCTCGGGACCATGCTCGCGGTGATGGCGCCTTTGGCCGACATCGAGAAGGCCGTGGCCGAAGAGAAACTCGACCTGGTGGTCGCGAACCGCAACGCGCCCGAACAAAACGTCGTTTCCGGATCGACCGAAGAAATTTCGCGCGCCGAAAAGGCGCTCGGAGCGCGCGGATATAAATGCGTCCGTTTGCCGGTGGCCGCCGCGTTCCATAGCCCGTTGGTGACGCAGGCTCTGGCTCCGTTCGCCTCCGCGCTGAAGAATGTCGCTTTCTCGAAGCCGTCCGTTCCGGTGTACGCCAATACGACGGGAGAGCCCTATCCGTCTGACGCCGCGAAGTCCCGCGATCTGCTCGCCAACCAGCTGGCCAAGCCCGTGGAGTTCGTGAAGCTGGTCTCCGCCATGCACCGCGACGGCGTGCGCACGTTCCTGGAAGTCGGCGCCGGCGGCCGCATGACCGGCCTGGTCGGCCTGACCCTGAAGGGGAAGGGTTTCAACGCCGTCGCCGTGGACGCGTCCAACGGCCGCAAGCCCGGAGCCGCGGACCTGGCCCGGGCCCTCGCCCAGGTCGCCGCGTCGGGGCATGCCGTGAATCTGACGCCGTGGCAGGGGGGAGAGCCGGGCCTGCGCGACGCTCGTCCCAAGCCGAAGATGTCCGTCACCCTCACCGGCGCTCCGTACCGCTCCACGAAGCCGAAGGACCGCCCGGCGCGCGCTCCCATGACCCCGGCCGCCGCTCCGGCCCCCGTCTATTCCGCGCCCGTTTCGGGCGACGCCGGCCTGCTGAACCAGGCGCTGTCGGCCGCGCAAGCGAGCATCGACGCGCTGACCCGCCTGCAGGAGCAGACGGCCCAGCTCCATCTTCAGTTCCTGCAGGGCCAGGAGCTGGCCCAGCGCTCGGTCCAGACCTTGGTCGAGCAGCAGCAGGCGCTCACCGCCCGCATGAACGGCGGGACCGTTCCGTACGTTCCCTCGCCCGTTTCCGCTCCGGCCCCCGTCGCCGCGCCGCGTCCCGCGCCCGCCGCCGTCGTCGCGCCCGCGCCCAAGCCCGCGGCGCTTCCGGCCGCGCCGAAGGCCGACGTGATGGGGACCTTGCTGGCCGTCGTGTCCGAGAAGACCGGCTACCCGGCCGAGACGATCAACGCGGACATGGATCTGGAAGCCGATCTGGGCATCGACTCGATCAAGCGCGTGGAGATATTGTCCGCCATCCAGGAGAAGCTTCCCGACGCGCCGAAGGTGAAGCCCGAGCATTTGGGAACGCTGCGGACGCTTAAGTCCATCGCCGACTATCTGTCGCAGGGCATGGTCGCGCCGGCGACGGTCGCGGCTGAGCCCGTCGCGCTGACTCCAGAGGCGCCCGCGATCGCTTCCGACGGATCGGCTCCGGTTCTTCCCGTCCTGTTGGGCATCGTCGCCGAGAAAACCGGCTATCCCGCGGAGACGATCAACCCGGACATGGATTTGGAAGCCGACCTGGGCATCGACTCGATCAAGCGAGTGGAGATTCTCTCCGCCGTGCAGGAGAAGCTGCCGGGCGCGCCGAAGGTCAAGCCCGAGCATCTGGGAACCTTGCGCACGTTGCAGTCCATCGCGGACTACCTGTCCCAGGGGATGGCCTCGGTTCCCGCGACGTCGTCGATCCCGGCGCCGGCGGCGGCAGCCTCCGCGCCTTCGTCCGAGATCCTGCCGACCTTGCTTCTCATCGTCGCCGAGAAGACCGGCTACCCCGCCGAGACGATCAACCCGGACATGGATCTGGAAGCGGACCTGGGCATCGACTCGATCAAGCGCGTGGAAATCCTCTCCGCCGTGCAGGAACGGCTGCCGGGCGCCCCGAAGGTGAAGCCCGAGCATCTGGGCACCCTCCGCACCCTGAAATCCATCGCCGACTATCTGTCCCAAGGGGCGGCTAAGACGCCCGCTTCCGCGGCCGCGCCGGAGCCCGCCGTCGAAACTCCCGCGGAAGCGCACGAGCCCGGCGTCCTGCAGCGCTTCGTGCCGGAACTGGTTCCGGTGGGGCCGCGCGACGCGTCGGCGCTCGACAAGTCCCTGACCATCGCGATCACGCGCGACTCGGGTCTGGATCAGGCCCTGGCCCGCGAGCTGAAGGCCAAGGGCTTCAACGCCGAGATCGTCGCCTTGGACGATCCCCGCTCCCTGCCGGCGGAGCTGGGCGCGCTGGTGCTGGTCGCGCCCACGCGGCCGGCGGCGAAAGGCGCGCCGTGGACCGCCGAGTCCGAGGCGTGGCTGAAGAAATCTTTCTTGATGGCGCAGGCGGCGGGACGGGCCTTCGCGGCGCGCGGCGGCCGCGGGCTGATCATGTCGGTGACGCGCCTGGACGGGGCGCTGGGCTTCGACGGGCGCGAGCAGGATCCGGCGTTCGGCGGCATCGCGGGACTGATCAAGACCGCGGCGCGGGAGTGGCCCGGGGCGGCCGGGCGCGCGCTCGACGTGGACCCGGCCCTGCCTTTGGACGCGGCGGCCAAGCTGATCGCGAAGGAGCTGGGCTTCGACGGGCCGGCGGAGGCCGCCGTGAACGCGGCCGGCGTGCGGGGCGTCGCGCTGGTCGAACGCCCCGTCCCGGCGGCGGGACGCGAGCCGCTTCGTCCCGGCGACGCCGTGATCGTGACCGGAGGAGCGCGCGGCGTGACCGCCGAAGCCGCGCTGGCGCTGGGCCGGGCGTTCAAGCCGCGCCTGGTGCTGGTCGGACGCAGCCCCCTGCCCGCCGCGGAGCCGGCGCACCTGGCTTCCGCGCGGAACGAGGCGGATTTGCGGCGGGAAATCGCGGCCCGCGAGAAAGGCCTGAGCCCGAAGGAGATCGGGGGCAAGGCGAAGGAGATTCTGGCCGGGCGGGAAATCCGCGAGACCTTGAAGCGCCTGGAGGACGAGGGCGTGGAGGTCCGCTACCGCTCCGTGGACGTGCGCGACGCGGCGGCCGTCGCGGAGCTGGTCTCCGAGACCGAGAAGTCGTTCGGCCCGATCCGCGGCGTCGTCCACGGCGCCGGCGTCCTGGCCGACAAGCTGATCCTGGATAAGACGGCCGGACAGGTGGACCTGGTTCTGGACACGAAGCTGGCGGGACTAAGGAACCTGCTGGACGCGGTCAAGACGGCGGACCTGCGCGTGCTGGCGCTGTTCTCCTCCTCGACCGCGCGCTACGGGCGCGCCGGCCAGTCGGACTACGCGATCGCCAACGAAGCGCTGAACAAGGCCGCCCAGGTCCTGGCGCGGCGCCTGCCGGAGTGCCGCGTCGCCGCGATCGGCTGGGGCCCGTGGGACGGGGGCATGGTGGACGCCTCCCTGCGCCGGATGTTCGCGGCCGAGGGCGTGGGCGTGATCGGCTTGGAGGACGGCGGCCGTCATCTCGCCGCCGAGCTTCGCGCCTCCGGCGCGCCGGCGGAGACCGTGGTCATCGCGGCCCTTCCGGGCGCGAAGGCCTCCCTGCCCGTCGCGTTCGAGCGCGACCTGTCCCTGGACACCCATCCCTTCCTGGCCGCGCACGTGATCAACGGCCGCGCGGTGGTGCCGCTGGCCGCGTCGGCCGAATGGCTGGCTCACGGAGCGCTGCACGCGAACCCCGGGCTGGCCTTCGTCGGCTTCGACGACCTGCGCGTGACCAAGGCGGTGACGGTCGGCGCCGGACGGGCGACCGCGATCTCCGTGCGCGCGGGCGCGGCGGAGAAGAAGGACGGCCTGTTCTCGGTGCCCGCGGAGATCCGCGGAGAAGGCGGCGCGCTGTGCGTCTCCGCCCGCGTGCTGCTGGCGGCCAAGCGCCCGTCGGCGCCGGCCGCGGGCCCGGCCGTGTCCGGTCCGACGTACGGCCGCTCGATGACGCGAGCCTACGAAGAAGTGCTTTTCCACGGTCCCGAGATGCAGTTCCTCCTGTCGGTGCCGGCCTGCGGGCCGGAGGGCTTCGTCGCGGAGACGCGGACCGCGCCCGCGCCGTCGTCGTGGATGCGCTCGCCCGTGCGCGATCGCTGGCTGTCGGACCCGGCCGCGCTGGACTCGGCCTTCCAGGCGATGATCCTCTGGACGGAGCAGGAGATGGGCGCGCCGTCGCTGCCCAGTTTCGCCGCGCGCTACCGCCAGTACGCGGAGTTCCCGGAACGCGGCGTCCGCATCGTCGCGCGGGCGCGCAAGCGCGGCGAGGGTCTCGCGTCGGCCGACATGGACTTTTTAGACGAGCGCGGAGCGCTCGTGGCCCGCCTCGAAGGATGCGACTGCGCGGCGTCCGGCGCCCTGACGGCGGCGTTCCGCCGCAACTCGGTCGAGCCGGCGGCCGTTTGAGGGAGATCGAAGCCATGGGTAAGAAATTTCTCGCCGCGATCGCCTTGAGCGTCCTGGCCGCGGGCTGCGGCCACGCGCCGGTGAAGAAGACGGACGTCGTTCCGGTCGATGGGGCGGCCGTCTCCGCGCGCGCCGCCGCCGCCGCGGCCGCGCGGGAAGCGGGCGCGGTGCCCATGCCCACCGGCAGCGCCGTCCCCGAGCCGACGGGCCCCCAGCGCGGCGACCTGGAGATGCGCCGCGGCAAGATCCTGGGCAAGGATTCCGAGGGCTGCACGTGGCTGGAGGGCGAGGCGCTGGTGGTGGTCGGGGAGCAGGACTCCCGGCATCAGGCCCGCGCCGCGGCCATCGAGCAGGCGCGCGCCGCCGCCGTGCAGGACTTCCTCGGCGTGGACGTGAAGTCCAAGCTGATGGATTTCCAGCAGGAAGGGCTGCGCCACGACGCGCATCTGACGGAGAGCATCCTGCAGACCACGCGCAACGGCCGCATCATCAAGGAGCAGATCATCGAGGAGGGCTTCCGGGACATGCCGGACTGTCCCTCGTGCCGCTACCACGTGGTGCTGAAGTCCTGCGTCCTGCCTCGCGACGCGAACGCCGACAAGGACTTCCATATCGAGCTGGCGATGTCGCGCACGCGCTTCGTCCAGGGCGACGAGGCCTCGATCACCTTGACGGCGACGCGCGACTGCTCGGTGTACCTCTACGACGTGTACGACCTGGGCGACAAGGATAAGACCGCCTTGGTCGTGCCGAACGAGGCCGTGAAGTCGAAGACGCTGAAGGCCGGCGAGACCTGGGAGTACCCCGACGAAGAGGCGAAGAGGCGCGGCGTGCATCTGGTCGCGGAGCTTCCCAAGCCCACCGACGAGGTCTCCGCCGAGGTCATCCGCGTCGTCGCGACGGTGACGCCCCTTCCCGCCGCCGTGTACGATCCGACCGACGGCGGCTATCTGGGCGTCCTGCGCCGCTTGAACCGCTCCCGGACGGAATGGGCGGAAGACGCGCAGGCCTACACCATCTACAAGAAGTGAACTCCAAGCCCGAAGCCATCGCGATCGTCGGAGCGGGGGGGATATTCCCCGACGCCCCCACGCCCGAGCGCTTCTGGGAAAATCTCGTCGCGCGCCGATGTGCGGCCAAAGATGTTCCTGCGGGCCGATGGCCCATTGATCCCGCTTCCGTTCTCGACCCGGTCCGCGGCGCCGAGGACAAGCTCTACTCCCTGAAGGCTTGCTTCGTTGAAGACTTTTCGTTTGATCCGTCCGGATTGGCCCTCGACCGTTCTTGGATCTTGTCGTTGGACCCCGCATTCCACTTCGCCTTGCACGCGGCGCGGACGGCGATGAACGAAGCGAAGCTCGCGGCCGGGGATCGGGAGCGAGTGGGCGTCGTGATCGGTCAGTTGGCGCTTCCCACGGACGCGGCGTCCGCCTACGCGCGCGACCTCTTGCGCCCGGGTTTCGAGCGCGAGGCGCTGTCCCTGACGCCGTCCCGCGCCGGGGCGGCCGTGAATCCGGCGAACCGCTTCGTGGCCGGGCTTCCCGGCGGGGTGCTGGCCAAGGCGTTCGGCCTGGGCGGCGGCTCCTGGACGTTGGACGCCGCGTGCGCGTCGTCGCTGTACGCGTTCAAGTTCGCCATGGAGGAGCTGCGCGCCGGCCGCGCGGACGCCATGCTGGCCGGCGGCGTGTCGCGGCCGGAGAGCCTGTACACGCAGATGGGCTTCGCCCAGCTTCGAGCGCTGTCGCCGTCCGGGGCGCCGTCGCCGTTCGACGCGGCCGCCGACGGACTCGTCGTCGGGGAAGGCGCGGGGATGTTCGTGCTCAAGCGGCTGTCCGACGCGCAGCGCGACGGCGACCGCATCCGCGGCGTGCTGACCGGCGGCGGGCTGTCCAACGACGTGGGGGGCAGCCTGCTGGCGCCCAACACCGTGGGCCAGCTGCGCGCGATGCGCGCGGCCTATAAAGAAGCGGCGCTGAGCCCGTCGCAGATCGATTTCGTGGAATGTCACGCGACCGGCACGCCCACCGGCGATCCCGTCGAGGTCGCCAGCCTGAAGGCGCTGTGGGGCGAGCGCGGCTGGACCGCGGGTCAGTGCGCGCTGGGCTCCGTGAAGTCGAACGTCGGCCATCTTCTCACCGCCGCGGGCTCCGCGGGACTGATGAAGGTTCTGCTCGCCTTCGAGCACGAGATCGTCCCGCCGAACGCCAATTTCCGGACGCCCAATCCGGCGGCGGGGCTGGACGGCAGTCCGTTCCGCGTGCCGACGGAGGCCGCGCCCTGGGCGCGCCGCGACGCGAAGACCCCGCGCCGCGCGGCGCTGTCCGCGTTCGGCTTCGGCGGCATCAACGCCCATCTGCTCGTCGAGTCGGCGCCGGAGCCGCGCGCCGCCGCGCGCAAATCCGCGCACAAACGGCCGGAGGCCACCCACGTCCCCGTGGCGATCGTCGGCATGGACGCGCGCTTCGGCGGGCTGACGGGCCTGCGCCGCTTCCAGGAGGCGGTTCTGGCCGGAGCCGCGCCGGAGCCCGCGGCGGCCGAAGGCCGCTGGTGGGGCGCCGACGCTCCGGCCGGCTTCGCGGGACGCTTCCTGTCCGAGCTGGGCTCCGACGCGGCCGCCTTCCGAATCCCGCCGAAGGAGCTGAGCGAGATGCTGCCGCAGCAGCTGCTGGCGCTGCAGAGCGCCGCGGCGGCCATCGGCGACGCGAGGCTGCCGGAGGACGGGCGCGACCGGACCGGCGTGTTCCTGGGCGCGGCCTTCGACATGGGCGTCACGCACTACGATTTCCGCTGGACCTTGGCGGCGAAGGCCGACGAGTGGGCGGCGGCCAAGGGCTGGGCTCTGGACGCGGGCGAGCGGGCGTCGTGGCTCAAGTCCCTGCGCGACGCGGCGGGCCCCGCGCTGACGGCCAACCGCGTGATGGGCGGTCTGGCCAGCGTCGCGGCCAGCCGCATCGCGCGCGAGTTCCGCCTGGGCGGCCCCAGCTTCACGATCTCGGCCGAGGAGAACTCGGGGCTCAAGGCGGTGGAGGCGGCGGTGCGCGCGCTCCAGCGCGGCGAGGTGGACGCGGCGGTGGCGGGCGCGGCCGACGCCGCCGGCGACGTGCGCGCGCTCGCGGGCTCCCACGCGCTGAAGCCCTATTCTCCAATGACGCGTCCTCGGCCGTTCGACGCCGCCGCCGACGGCGCGACGCCGGGCGAGGGCGCGGCGACGGTGGTGCTCAAGCGGCTGGACGACGCCGTGCGCGACGGCGACCGCGTGTACGCGGTGATCAAAGGCGTGGGCTCCGCGTCCGGCGGCGGGTGCGACGCGTCCGTTCCGGCCTCCGCCGCGGTCGCCGAGGCCCTGCGCCGGGCGTACGACGACGCGCGGGTGGACACAAGCCGCGTGGGGTTGCTGGAATGCCATGCTTCCGGCGATGCGCGCGAGGATTTGTCCGAGGCGACGGCGCTGATCGATGTCTTTGGAACCGCCGAGGCCGAGCTGCCGTTGTCCTTATCTTCCGTAAAAACCGTCATCGGTCACGCCGGCGCGGCCTCCGGTTTGGCGGGATTGGTGAAAGCCGTTCTCGCCTTGTACCAGGAAATTCTTCCGGCCGGCCCGGAGATCATCAATCCCATCGCGCCGTTGGCGAAGGCGAAGGCCCGGTTTCATTCGCCGCGCCGGGCGCAATACTGGCTGCGAAACCGCGCCGAAGGGCCCCGCCGCGCGGGCGTGACCTCCTTGGGCGTGGACGGAGGCGCGGTCCACGTGGTCCTCCAGCAGTTCGAACGCGATCCGGGCGAGCCGCGCGTGGACGACGAGCGCCGCCAGCCGCTGGGGGCGCGCGCGGAGGGCCTGTTCGCGGTGGAGGCCGACGACGCCGCGGGCCTGCTCGCGGGCCTGTCCGACCTGCGCGCGTGGGTGTCGGGGCAGGACCCGGCGGACGCCGTCGAGGCGCTGGCGCGGCGCTGGTGGCTCAAGCGCGGCTCCGCGCCGGAGCGGAAGCTGGCCTGCGTCTTGGTCGCGCGCGATTGGAAGGAAGCTCTCTCTTTGGCGCGGACCGCGGAGGATTCCATCCGCGAGAATCCCGAGCGGCCCATTCCGCTGGACCGCATCCACCTCACGTGGCGTCCTCCTCTGGCGGGGGACCTGGCGTTCGTCTTCCCGGGATCGGGCAATCAATATCTGGGCATGACCGCCGGCCTGGGCGCCCAGTGGCCGGAGATCCTGCGCCGCCACGACGCGGAGAACGGCTATCTGCGCGATCAGCTGGTGCCGCATCGCACCGCGCCTTGGCGCCTGACGTGGGAGCCGGGCTGGGAGGCGGGGGCGGAGCGCGCGCTCAACGAGGACTATCACGCCTTGATCTTCGGCTCGGTGGGGCATGGGACCATCACCTGCGACCTGCTGCGCTCCTTCGGCGTGGAGCCGAGCGCGGTGATCGGCTACAGCTTGGGCGAGACCGCGGGCCTGTTCGCCACCCGCGCCTGGACCGCGCGCGACGAGATGCTGCGCCGGATGAAGTCGTCCAGCCTCTTCACCAGCGAATTGGCCGGGCCGTGCGACGCGGCGCGCCAGTTCTGGAGCCTGCCGAAGAACGAGAAGGTGGACTGGGTCCTGGGCGTGGTGGACCGGCCGGCCGACGCCGTCCATAAAGCGTTGAAGGGGGCGGAACGCGCGGCGTTGTTGATCGTCAACGCTCCGGTGGAATGCGTGGTGGGCGGCTACCGGTCGGCCGTGGAGAAACTCGTCGAAGGCCTTGGATGCGTCTTTCTGCCGTTGCAGGGCGTCAGTACCGTGCATTTCCCGGCGGCGAAGCTCGTCGAAAAACAATACAGAGATCTGCACCTCTTCCCGACCCGCGCGCCGAAGGGCATCCGCTACTATTCCGGCGCCTTCGGCAAGGCGTACGAGCCCACGCGGGAGACCGCCGCCGACTCGATCACGACCCAGGCGATACGCTGGGTGGACTTCGCCGCCTTGGTCAAGAAGGCGCACGAGGACGGCGTGCGATTGTTCGTGGAACTGGGCCCTCAGGGCTCCTGCACGCGCATGATCGGGAAGATTCTGGGGCCGCAGCCGTACGCGGCCCGTTCCGTGGACGGGCGCGGCCAGGACGACGTGTCCGGCGTGCTGAAGCTGCTGGCCTTCCTGATCGCGGAGCGCGTGCCGGTGGACATGAAGGCTCTCTACGGCGGCGCGACGCACTGCGTGGGCCACCAGACGGCGCCGCCCCCGCCCGCCCAGTTCGTCCGGCTGTCTTTGGGCGGCCGTCCGGCCCATGTCGGCTGGTCTCCGGCTCCGAAGAAACCGCCGCCTCCGCCCGAGGCGCCGCGCGCGCCGGTCTCGCCGTCGGTGAGAATCCCGATGCCGTCCTTGCCGGGCGATGATTTGATCTCGCCGCCCGCCACGACGATTATTCCCGCGCCGCCGCGCGTGTCGCGAACGACACGTGAACTCCCTCCGGAGAGAGTCCGCGTGTCGCCGGAGACTCAGCCGACGTCCGCCGCGGAACTGACGGCGAAGGCGCATGAAGCGTTCCTGCGTCTGTCCGAGAATTTCAACGCCTACCAGGTCCGGAATCTAACGGAGCAGATCCGCTTGGTCACGGGACAAGGCGCGATCCAGCCCCAGATGATCGCCAATCCCGCGCCGGAAACGACTGCGGCGGCTGCGCCGCCGCGGTATTTCATGGACAGAAAGGCGTGCCTCGAATTCGCCGTCGGTAAGATCGGAGCGCTGCTGGGTCAAGAATTCGCGCATGTGGACGCCTATCCCACTCGGGTTCGGCTCCCCGACGAACCCCTGATGCTGGTGGATCGCATCGTGAGCGTGACGGGCGCGCCGAACTCGATGAAGTCCGGGACCTGCGTCACCGAGCACGACGTGAAGTCGGGCGCCTGGTACCTGGACGGCGACCGGATTCCGACGTGCATCGCCGTCGAGGCCGGTCAAGCCGATCTCTTCCTATCGGGGTACCTCGGGATCGACACGCAGACCAAGGGCCTCGCCGTTTACCGGCTGCTCGACGCGATCGTCACCTTCCAGGATCATCTTCCCAGGCCCGGCGACGTGATCCGCTACGACATCGCCATCGACGGATTTGGTCAACATGACGATATTTGGCTTTTCTTCTTTCGATTCGATGCCACCGTCAACGGCCGGTCGTTGATGACGATGAGAAAGGGTTGCGCGGGGTTCTTCACGAACGCCGAACTGGCGAAAGGCCGCGGCATAGTTCTCACCGAGGCCGAGAAGGCGCTTGTGCCTGGAAAGAAGCCGGCCGACTGGAAGCCGTTGGCGCCGTTCACCGATAAGGTTTCGTTGGACGACAAGCAATTCGCGGCCCTGAGGTCGGGCGACCTGGGAACGGCGTTCGGTTCGATGTTTGATTCGTTACCGTTCACCCCTGAAACCTTGCCTTCCGGGAAGATGAAGCTCGTGGACCGTATCCTCGAGCTGGATCCGAAGGGCGGACGATACGGCCTCGGCCGCGCCGTGGGGGAGATGGACATACACCCCGACGACTGGCACCTGGTCTGTCATTTTAAGGACGACAACGTCATGCCCGGCACCTTGATGTACGAGTGCTGTCTGCACACGCTGCGCGTTCACCTCCTGCGGATGGGCTGGGTCGGCGCGAAGGGCTCGCTCCATCATGAACCCGTTCCGGGCGTCGCCAGCCAGCTGAAGTGCCGCGGCCAGGTCTTGTCGAACACGAAAAAAGCGCGGTACGAACTCCATATCAAGGAGCTCGGCTATCAGCCCGACGGAACCCCGTTCTGCGTGGCGGACGCGTTCATGTACTCGGACGACAAGAACATCGTCCAGATCACGGACATGACCGTCCGCTTGACCGGCACGACCCGCGCCGAGGTCGTATCGCTTTGGTCCAAGCGCGCGCCGTCCGCGAAGCGGACGATTCTTTACGGCCCCGACAAGATTCTGGCCTACTCGAACGGCAATCCGTCGGAAGCCTTCGGCGATAAGTACCGGCCGTTCGATAAGGACAGAATTTTGGCGCGGCTTCCCGGCCCGCCGTACCAGTTCCTGGACCGGATCGTCGCGCTGGAGGGCGAGAAGTGGATCATGAAGCCCGGCGCCTCGGCCACCGCGGAGTACGACGTCCCGCCCGGCGAGTGGTACTTCAAGGAAAACGCCCAGGCGACCATGCCCTTCGCCGTTCTTCTGGAAATCGCCCTTCAGCCCTGCGGCTGGCTGGCCGCCTACTGCGGCTCGGCGCTGACCAGCCCCGTCGATCTATCGTTCCGGAACCTCGGCGGCGTCGCGACGCAGTTCCTGGAAGTGACGCCGCAGACGGGCACCTTGAGCACGACGGTGAAGCTGACCAAGGTATCGCAGTCCGGCGGGATGATCATCCAGGGCTATGACATGCAGATCAGTGATGCCGCCGGTGGGTTGATCTACAAAGGCACCACCGAATTCGGCTTCTTCACCAAGGACGCTCTGTCGAATCAGCTCGGTCTGCGTGGAGCGAAGCGCCCGGTCCCGACTTCCGCCGAATCGTCCGCGGCGCGTTCCCTGCCGTTGTCCGGCGGTCTTCCGGCGCTGCCCGGCCCGATGCTGCTGATGCTCGACGAGGTGACGCTCTTCCCCGGCGGCCCAAAAAATCTCGGCGTCCTGCGCGGAATCCGCAAGGTGGACCCGAACGAGTGGTTCTTCAAGGCGCATTTCTACCAGGACCCGGTCTGCCCCGGCTCGCTCGGCCTCGAGTCGTTCATCCAGCTGATGAAGTGCTACGCCCGCGACCGTTGGCCCGGCGCCGGGCGCTTCGAGAACATGATCCTGGGCCGGCCCCACCGCTGGCTGTACCGCGGCCAGTACACGCAGGTGAACAAGGAGATCGTCATCGACTGCGTGATCACCGGCGCGGACGACGCGGCCAGGACGATCACCGCCGACGGCTACCTCACGCGCGACGGGCTGACGGTCTACGAGATGCGCGACTTCACGTTGCGCGTCCTGTAGAACTCCGCGCCCAGCCACAGCAGGAAGCCCGCCGTCAGCAGCAGGCACAGCTTCGGCAGGAGCCAGCCGAAACGCGTGTACACGGTCCCGCCCGCGGTCATGCGCGCCGTACCGACCACGACGCCCGAGGTGAGCGGCGCCAGCTCCTCGCGCACCGTGCCGTCGGGCGCCACGATCTGCGACAGCCCCGACGAGGCCGCGCGCACGATCCATAATCCCGTCTCCACGGCGCGCGCGGGCGACATCGCCGAGTGCTGGCGGTGCTGGAACGCGCCCCATTCGAACGGATCGATGTCGGGCACGGCCAGGATCTCCGCGCCCAGGCGCTGGACGCGGCGCGGTCCGTCCTCGAAATCCAGGTCGTAGCAGATCTGCACGCCGACCACGCCCAGAGGCGTGGTCACCGGGCGCGGATCCCGGTTGGGCTTCAGCCGCGGCTCGACGAAAGGGATCGGGTGGTGCTTGTCGTAGCGGCCCAGGAAGGCGCCGTCGGGGCCCAGCACCCAGGCGAAGTTCTGCTCCCAGCCCTTGCGCAAATCGTCGGGGAAGATCGCCGCGCCCAGCACGGCCACGGCCTTCGAGCCGCGGAGCTGGCGCCCCAGAAGCCCGCGCATGGACTCCTCCATCCCGGGCTGGACCGTGAAGCCGTACTCGGGCCAGACCAACAGGTCCGCGCGGCGCGCGGCGGGGCTCAGGCTCAGCTTCGCCATCTTGGGGATGTCGTAGGCCTCGTCCTGGACCGCGGCGGCGACGATCGGCCGCCCTTGATCCGAGCGCGGCCACGACGCGCCCCAGGCCGCCAGGGCCATCACGCCCGCGAAGAGCGCCGCCGCCGGACGCCGCCGGCCCCGGACGGCCAGCGCCAAGGACGCGTTGGCCGCGACGATCAGCCCCGACAGCCCGTAGACCCCGATCAGCGAAACGGAACGAAGCAAGGGGGGGAAGGCGACCTGGGTGTAGCCCAAGGCCAGCCACGAGCATTGCAGCTTCCAGATTTCCGAGCGAAAGTACTCCAGACCCACCCAGCCGATGCCGACGGCCGCCAGCCAGAGGCCTGGGTGGGACGCCGCCCAGCGCCGCGCCGTCCACCAGGAAAGCGCCGCGTGCAGGCCGATCCACAGCGCGAACACGCACCAGAAGGCGCCGCCCATGGGGCCGAACACCTTCACGATCCAATGCAGGGCGGGCACGTAGAAGGCCAAGCCCGCGACGGCGCCCAGGTTCGAGGCGGCCTTCGCGTCGGGCGCGTCGTCCAGGGCCAGGAACAGGGGCACGAACGCGACCCAGGCCAGCGGCCAATATCCGAAAGGGGGGAAGGCGAAGACGAGGATGAGCCCGGACGAAGCCGCGGTGACCCAGGTTCGAGGTCTCACCCGCGAAGTGTAGCTCCGCCTCCGGGCCCTGTCCAGGTGGGCGCGGTCACTCCCTATCCGAGATTGGTATCATAGCGGCATGCGTTACTCCCGAGTGAGCCTGAACGGCCTCGCTTATGAGTTGGCCCCGAACGTCGTCACGTCCTCCGAGCTCGAGAAGCGGGTCGAGCCGGTGTACCGGGCTTTGCGCTTTCCCATCGGCCAGCTGGAGGCGCTGACGGGCATCCGCGAGCGGCGCTGGTGGGACCCGGGCTTCAAGCTCAGCGACGGCGCGGTCAAGGCGGGCAAAAAGGCGCTGGCGCAGTCCGGCGTGAAGTCCTCCGAGCTCGGCGTCGTCGTTTACGCCGGCGTCTGCCGCGACGGTTCCGAGCCGGCCACGGCGTGCGCGGTGGCGTCCGCCCTCGGGGTCGGACGGGACTGCGCGGTGTACGACATTTCCAACGCCTGTCTCGGCGTTTTGTCCGGCATCGTGGACGTCGCCAACCGCATCGAATTGGGGCACATCAAGGCGGGGCTGATCGTGTCCTGCGAGTCGGCGCGCGAGATCAACGACAGCATGATCGCGTCGATGATCGCGACGCCCACGATGGAGCACTTCAAGCTCTCGATCGCCACTTTGACCGGCGGGTCCGGCGCGGTCGCGGTGCTGCTCACCGACGGTTCGTTCGGCAAGGACGGACATAAGCTTCTCGGAGGCACGACGCAGTCCGCGTCCGAGCATTGGGACCTGTGCCGTTGGGAGCGCGACTTCATGAGGACCGACGCCACGGCGGTGCTGAAGAACGGCGTGGAGCTCGCCCGCGGTACTTGGAAGAGCTTCTTGACGACGCTCGGCTGGACGGCGGCGGACGTGAATAAGACGATCTGCCACCAAGTCGGCGGACCGCACCGGGCGGCCGTGCTCAACGCCTTCGGCGTTTCGCCCGATAACGACTATTCAACGTATGAACATCTCGGGAATATCGGCACCGTGAGTCTGCCTCTCACGGCGGCATTGGCCGACGAGCGCGGCTTTTTGAATAAAGGCGACAAGGTCGGATTCCTGGGCATCGGCTCGGGGCTGAACTGCATGATGCTGGGCTGGGAGTGGTGAGACTATGAGAGCGCCTTGGGCCCCGTATTATCCTTTCACCGGCCGCATCCTGGACATCAACGGCCACCAGATGCACTTCCTGGACGAGGGCAAGGGCGAGACCGTCGTCATGGTCCACGGCAACCCCACCTGGTCTTTTTATTTCCGGGACGTCGTGAAGGCCCTGAGCGGACGATACCGCTGCATCGTGCCCGACCACATCGGCATGGGCCTGTCGGATAAGCCCGATGAGAACCACTACAACTACACCCTCTCCCGCCGCATCGACGACCTGGAAGAGCTTCTGCGGAAAGTGGCCCCGACCGGCCCCGTGACTTTGATCGTTCACGACTGGGGCGGCATGATCGGCATGGGCTGGGCCGTCCGCCATCACGAGCGCGTGGCCCGCATCGTCGCCCTGAACACCGGCTGCTTCCGCCTCCCGGAGGCCAAGCGCTTTCCGTTGCCCCTGGCCATCGCCCGTTCCGCGCTGGGTCCCGTCCTGATCCGCGGCGGCAACGCCTTCGCCGCCATCGCCGCCCGCGTCTGCGCGCTGAAGCGCCCGCTCAGCGCGGAGCTGCGCGCCGCCTACGTCGCCCCGTATTCGAACTGGAAGGACCGCGTCGCGACCCTCAAGTTCGTCCAGGACATCCCGCTGTCGCCCGCCGATCCCGCGTGGAACGCCGTGCTGGCCGTGGAGGAGAACCTGTTCCTGCTGAAGGACGTGCCCCTGTTCCTGCCCTGGGGCATGAAGGACTGGGTGTTCGACGCGGAGTTCCTCAAAGGCTGGCTGGCCCGTTTTCCCAAGGCGGAAGCGCACCGCTTCGAGGACTGCGGGCACTATCTGCTGGAGGACGCCCCCGAGGTGAACCCCATGATCGAAGACTTCCTGACCCGCCACCCGCTGGCGAGCCGCGCGTGACCGTGGCCGACCGCCCGGGCGTCGCCGCGCAATTCTTGGCGGCCGCCGCGCGCCTCGGAGACAAGCCGGCGCTGATCCGCGCCGACGAATCGGTATCCTTCTCCCAGCTCGCTTCCGACGTCGAGCGATTGACGGCGGGATTCCGTAGGGCGGGGATAGCGTCCGGAGCCCGCGTCGCGCTGCTGATCCCGCCGTCGCGGGATATGTATGCATGTACATTTGCGCTCTTTCGCACCGGGGCTATTCCCGTTTTCATCGATCCCGGCATCGGTTTCTCCAATATGGGCCGTTGCCTGACCGAGGCGGAGCCCACGGCGTTCATCGGTTCGCCGAAGGCGCATTTGGCGCGCCTGATCGGCCGATGGGCGCCCAAAGCGACGATCTCCGTTGTCGCCGACGGTAAGATACCGGGAATGTGGAACACCCGGGAGCTTCGCGGCATCGGATCGCGCGTTCCCGTCGAGGCTCCCGAGGTCCCGATGGACTCTGTCGCGGCGATCCTCTTCACGTCGGGAAGCACCGGCGCGCCGAAAGGCGTGGTGTACACGCACGGGATGTTCGCCGCCCAGGTCGAACTGCTCCGCTCGATGTTCGACATCCAGGAGGGGCAGGTGTCCGTCCCGACGTTTCCCCTGTTCGGCCTGTTCGACGCCGCGCTGGGCCAGACCTGCGTCATCCCGGACATGGATTTCACCCGTCCCGCCGACGTCCGGCCCCAGGACATCGTGGCCTGCCTCCAGAAGCACGGCGCGCATCAATTGTTCGGCTCGCCCGCCCTGCTGGACCGCGTCGGCCGCTACGGCGCCGAGCACGGCATCGCGCTGCCTCAGCTCAAGCGCGTCCTCTCGGCGGGGGCGCCCGTGGGGGCGAAGGTTCTGGAGCGGTTTTCCCGCATGCTTCCGGAGGGCGTCCAGATTCACACCCCGTACGGCGCGACCGAGGCGTTGCCCGTCGCTCTCATCGGGTCGGATGAGATTCTTCGCGAGACCGCTCCCATGACCGCGCAAGGACGCGGCGTGTGCGTCGGGCTTCCCGTGAACGGCGTCTCGGTCGAGATCATCCGTGTATTCGACGAACCGGCCATGGGCTGGAACGACGCTCTGTTGGCGCCAAAGGGACAGATCGGCGAGATCGTCGTGAGCGGACCGGTGGTCAGCCGCGAGTACGACAAACGCCCGGCGGAGACCGCCGCCGCCAAGATCAGCGGCGGAAACGCAATCCGCCATCGCATGGGAGATTTGGGGTATTTCGACGAGAAGGGCCGCCTCTGGTTCTGCGGCCGGAAAGCCCATCGGGTGAAGACGTCCGATGGGGATATGTACACCATCCCGGTCGAAGGCGTGTTCAACTCCCATCCGGACGTGAAGCGAACGGCGTTGGTGGGCGTCCGCGGGAAGCCCGTCCTCTGCGTCGAGAAAGAATTAGCGACGAAGAAAAATGACGTGGACCTGACGCGGGAATTGTTGAAGCTGGGCAGCGCCTACGATTTAACGAAAAACATTCAAAAGATAATTTATCACCCCGCTTTCCCCGTGGATATTCGGCATAACGCGAAAATATATCGCGAGAAGTTGTCCGTTTGGGCCGCCGGTAAGGTTCCCGCGTGATGCGCGCGCTTGTCACCGGCGGCGGGGGTTTCCTCGGCAGCGCCATCGCCCGGAAGCTCCGTGAACGAGGCGATGACGTGCGCGTGTTTGCGCGCGGCTCCTATCCCGCCTTGGAAGTGATCGGCATCGACGTCATGCGCGGGGATTTGGCCGACGCCGACGCGGTGTCGGCCGCGTGCGAGGACCGCGACGTGGTGTTTCATGTCGGTGGAAAAGTCGGGCTGTGGGGTGCTTACGAAGAGTACTTCGCCTCCAACGTCACGGGGACGAAGAACGTCCTGAAGGCCTGCGGGGAGCACGGCATCGGCAAGCTGGTGTTCACCGGCTCTCCCAGCGTCGTCTTCAACGGGAGTGACGTCGAGGGCTGGGACGAAAGCGCGCCCTATCCGGAGCGCTTCGATTCCCATTACTCGCGCACCAAGGCGCAGGCCGAGGACATGGTTCTGGCCGCCAACCACCACCGCCTGGCGACCGTCTCCCTGCGGCCGCACCTGATCTGGGGCCCCGGCGACAACCACCTGCTGCCGCGCCTGGTCAAGCGCGCCCGCGCCGGGCGCCTGTTCCGCATCGGCGCCGACAGCAAGAAAATCGACACCATCTACATTGACGACGCCGTCGAGGCGCACCTGATGGCCGCCGTCCAGCTGTCGCCCATCGCCGACATCGCGGGCAACGCGTACTTCCTGTCCGCCGGCGACCCCCGGCCGGTGTGGGAGATCGTGGACCGGATGCTGGCGGCCGCCGGTCTGCCGCCGGTGAAGAAGTCCGTGCCGAAAGGCCTGGCGATGACCGCCGCGGGCGCGTGCGAGACGGTGTGGCGCACGCTCGGTCTGCAGTCGGAGCCGCCGCTGACCCGGTTCCTGGTCCTGCAGCTCACCACCGCCCACTGGTTCAAGATCGACGCCGCCCGCGACGAACTGGGCTGGCGGCCGCGCGTGAAGATCGAAGACGGCATGGCCCGGCTGGCCCAGTGGGTCCGGGCCGCCAGGCCCTTCGACCCATAAAAAGAGTCGCGTGATCGTCACACGTTCGTCTCTCGGGCGGCGAGGGCGATTATTACAATAACCGGGCATGAAGCGCGTCGCCCTCGCGTTCGCCTGCCTTCTCAGCGCCGTCCTGGCGTCGGCCGCGCCGTCTCCGGATCTGCACAAGCGGACCGTGCGGCTGATGCGCGAGATCCGTCTCGAGTCGCTGAATCCCGTCAAGAACGCCGCTCCCCTGCGCGCCCGGCTGGCGGCACTGCGGAAGGAGAACCTCGCGGCGCCGGACGCCGAGATCTCGGGGCATCTGCGTCAGGCCGCGGAGAACCTGGACCGTCTTGAATCCGGACGACCGCTCCTGCCTCCGGACAGGGAGGAGGCCGCCGGCGAGTCCGCTCCGGCGGAGCCGCCGCCGCTGCCCGTCCAGCCTCGGGCGGAACTCCTGCGCGACGCCGTCGCGGCCGTTCCGCCCGCGGCCGGCGCCGCCTATTTCGATCTTTCCGCGAAGCGGGCGGACAGCGCGCCCGTCTCGGCGGGAAAGCCCGCCTCTCGGCCGGCCAGCGCCAGCCTGGAAAAATACCTGTCATTGACGGGGGACGAGGAGCGTCACGCCCACTTGCGCATGGTGACCGCGGACCTGTTCGCTCGTATGGCGCGCAAGGATCCCGGCTCCAAGGGCTCGATCATCCTGGCCCGCCGGCTGCATGAGCACCTTTCCAAGCATCCGCGGAAGGGCCAGTTCGCGTCCCTGAACTTGAGCGCGACGTCCGACGGTCATCTCCATCTGATCTACCGCTTGAAGTCGGGCTCGCTGACCGACGAGGACCTGGGCTTGTTGGACGAGTGGTCCGCGGAGAAGGACGTCGCGGTCAAGCCCGGCAAACCTGGAAAGGGCGGCGGCCGCGCTTCCCGCGGCGGAGGCGGCGGAGCCAAGAAGGGCGGAAAAAAAGGCGCCAAGGGCGGCGACGGCGATGATGGCGGCGACGGCGGCGGATCCTCGAAGGGCAAGTCGAAAGGCGGCGGCGGCGGGAGCAAGCGCCGCGGCGGCGGGAAGAAGGGCGGCGGCTCCGGAGACGGCGGCGGCGACGGCTCGGCTTCTTCCGGCGGCGGGGGCGGAAAAGGCGCGCGCGTTCCCAAGAAGCGCGGCGGCGCCGCGATGTTCGACGGCGCTACCGGCGGCGACGACGCGCCGGGCGGCCGTAGCGGCCGGGGCGGGCGCGCGTCCAAGCGTGGCGGCTCCGGCGCCGAGCGCGGGGCCGCTCGAATCAAAAGCGGCCGCCGTCTGTCTTCGGGCGAAGGAGAAGGCTCCGGCCCCTCCTCCAAGAAGTCGGATCGCCGCGTTCCTCTGCCGAAAGGATTCCCCGTGCGCCATGACCGTTTGGAAGGCGGGTCGGGCGGCGCAAAGGCCGGCAAGGGCGCGAAGGGCGGCGGCGGAGAAGCCGGCGGGGACTTCGGCGGCAAGACGGGAGGTAAATCGAAGGGCGCCTACGGCAAGAATCCTGATAAGGCCCCGTCGCCCGATAAAGCGATGCGCGCCGGCGGGTCCGCGCCCGAGCCGATGCCCGCCGTCGCGGGTCGTGCGGCGGCTCCGCGCGCCGAGAGCGGCTCGGCCGACTCGCCGCTTCGAGTTCCCGTGGTCGGAAACGACGACGATCTCCATGACGCGGTTGCGGCTCATTCGGCGCAGGCGGC
The DNA here is from genome assembly GCA_044450965.1 of Elusimicrobiota bacterium. Taxonomy (GTDB): domain Bacteria; phylum Elusimicrobiota; class Elusimicrobia; order UBA1565; family UBA9628; genus GWA2-66-18. Next base: position 126,859 of record JBIOJO010000002.1, read on the forward strand.
GCCCGCGGTCGCTTCATCGGCAATGAACATGGGCGGCGGCGCCCCGGTTCCCGTGCCGCCCTCCGAGGACGATCCTTGGACGGCCGGCGCTCTTGCCTTGGCGGGGGCGGCCTCCGGGTTGGGCGCTTTGGCTCTTAAGCGGAAGTCCCTGGAGCGCCCCGCCGCCCGTTCGCGCGAAGAATCCGTTTAGATCCGCGCGGCCCGTCCACCGGAAAATGCATTTGTCATGGCGCTTTTTGTCCGATACGGCGGCGTCTGACGTTAGTATCTAAACAATTAAAGTCCGGCACCGCGTGGTTGCCCTCAATGATCGTCATAGAGGATGGCGTCTGATTTAATCACCTAAACTCCGGCACCGATGGGCCGATTGACCCACCCATTTCTGGGCCCATTGATTCATAGACATCCCCGCGAAGAGAGTTACACTCCGGGCATGAAACGATGGCTCTGGCTGACGGCGGCGGTCGCTCTCATGGCGGCGGGCTGCGACGAACGCGAGAAGAAGACGTCATCCTCGGGCGGCGGCGCTTCCTCCGCTCCCGCGGCGCTGGGCTACGCGGAGGAGACGGGTCCTTCGAATCCCGCCGCCGACGCGCTGAACGCCGCGGCTTCCAATCAGATCGCGGCCGTGTCGGCCGCGGGGCGGGACACCGGAACGGACGCGGGCCGGCGCTTCTTTGACGGCCAGGCGCTGCGCGCCGGCGGCTTCGTGGTGCCCGCCGAGGCCGCGGTGGTGACCGTGCCGGCCGGCGGCGGCGCGCGCCGTCCCCTGCCGCCGTACACGCGTGGGGCCGTCCGCAAGCCGTCGGATTTTGACGCGGCCGCGCCTCCGGCGCCCGGAGCCGACGCCTATCCGCCCGGCAATGAAGCCCTCGCCCAGGGCGCGGGCAAGGTTCTGGCCGCCTTCGACGGCTTTCAGCGCAAGCTGTTCGCCCAGGCGGCCCCCATTCTCAGCCGCGCCGGCTGGCATGCCGCCAAGCGCAAGGGGACGCCGGTCGCCATGCACCCCACCCACGTCACCGTCCACCACACGCAGGGTCCGCAGACGATGACCGAGGCGCAGACCGCCGCCGCGGTGCGCGGCATCCAGCATTACCACATGGTCGGCCGCGGGCTGGAAGGCAAGGACACCTGGGACGACATCGGCTACCACTTCCTGATCGACGGCTCGGGACGCGTCGCGGAAGGGAGGCCCGCGGAAACGTTGGGCGCTCACGCGGGCGGCGCCAATCAGGACAACATCGGCATCTCCATGATGGGGGACTTCAACCGTCAGAAGCCGACCGACGCGCAGATCGAAAGCCTCACGCGCCTGGTCTCCTTCCTGGCGATCAAGTACGGGCAGAATCCCTCGCGCCAGGGCTTCCTGGAGCCGCACCGCCATTACGACCAGACCGACTGCCCCGGGAAGAACATGATGGCGATCCTCGCCAGCCTGCGCGCGAGCATCGACGCCCGCACGCGGCAGCTCACCGCGCGGCTGTCCGGCGCCGGCAAGGACGAGTTCGTGCCGGTGACGGTCACCGATGCGTAGGAGCGTCGCGGCGCTGGCCGTCCTCCTGGCGGTCGCCTGCGGCCGCGACGGGCGCGTCGGTCCCGGCGACGCGGTGACTCTGCATTACGAGCTGACCGTGGACGGCTCCGTCCGGGAATCCACCTACGGCGGCGAGCCCGTGGAGATCGTCCAGGGACGCGGCGACGTCCCGCCCGGCGCGGACGCGGCCCTGATCGGGATGCGGCCCGGCGACGAGAAGAACCTGACCCTGACGCCGTCGTCGGCCTTCGGAGAACGGGACGCCTCCCTCGTGCGGACCTCGGCGCTGAAAAGCTTCGGCGCTCTGGGCCGGGAGCTGAAGGTCGGGAAGAAGATCTCGGGGTTTCGCAACGGGAAGGCGGAGTCCGGGGTGGTGCTTTCCGTGGACGGGGGGGGCGGTTCGGATCGACTTCAATCACCCGCTGGCCGGAAAGACGGTGGGCTACCGTCTGCGCGTGGTTTCCGCGCATCAATGACCGGGCCGAAAGACCCCTGGCCGGGACGGCGTTCCGGGGCTACACTCGGGACATGAAGAGGTGGGCGTTCGCCTTCGCCGTTCTGGGTCTTTTCGCCGCGGGCTGCGACGAGAAGGACCAGCCCCAATCCTCCGCTCCGACGCCGGGGTCGGCCGCGGCCGCGCGGCGGGCCGCGTCCTCCATGGGCAAGGAGGCCGACCAATTGACCGCGTACGCCGACCGGGCGCGGGCGGGCGCGGCGTCCCCCGGCCGCGGCGACGCGGGCCGGGAGATGTTCGACGGCCAGCTGTCCGCCTACGCCGATCCCGGAGGCGGCGTTTACGCGGGAGCCGGGCGGGATTTCGGTCCGCGCCCGCCGATCCGCTACACCAGCATGACCCCTTATCTGCCGAAGGACCTGGAGACCGCCGGGCCGCCCCCGTTGATGCTGGAGGACCCGGCGAAGATGGGCCGCCTGCGGCAGTTCGTCTCCGGGTGGGGCGGGGACATGCGCGTCGCCGACGAGATGATCCGGCAGGCCGGGCGCAAGGGCATGAATCCCCTGCTGGTGCTGGCGACGGGGATGCAGGAGTCGGGCCTGCGCAACGGCGCGGTGAGCTCGGCCGGGGCGCTGGGCGCCATGCAGCTGATGCCCGGCACGGCCTGCGACATGGGCGCGTGCAACCAGCGCGCCGTGCGCACCGACGTGGGGTTGAACGTCCACCTGGGAACGAACTACATGAAGCAGATGTGGGACCAGTTCGTCGGCTCGGACATGCTGGCCGTCAATCCCTTGAATCCGGCGCAGGCGCCGCGCGTGGCCGCCGCGCTGGCGGCCTACAACGCCGGCCCCGGCAACGTCATGAAGGCCGGCGGGCGCGTCCCGCAGATCGCGGAGACCCAGGACTACGTCCGCAAGATCTTCGGTTACTACGGCCAGCTCTCGCGCGCGATCGCGAACTAGTCCGGCCTGCGCGCCGGGGGGCGCGTTTGATAGGATGGCCCCCATGATCGCGATCTTCACCGACGGCGCATGCTCCGGAAATCCCGGCCCCGGGGGCTGGGGGACCATCGTCTGCTTCGCGGACGGGCGCGTCCGGGAGCTGGGCGGCGGGACGCCGGCGACCACCAACAACCGCATGGAGATGAGCGCGGTGCTGGAGGGCCTGCGCGCCGCGGCCGGACATCCGGGGACCGTGGTCGTGCACACCGATTCGACGTACGTCCTGGGCGGCATCACCAGCTGGATCTCGGGCTGGAAGCGGCGGGGCTGGACCACCGCGGCGGGCGAGCCGGTGAAGAACGAGGACCTTTGGCGCGAGCTGGACGCGGCGGTCGCCGCGCGCGGCAAGGGCGGCGTCGAATGGCGCTGGGTGCGCGGGCACGACGGCCACGACGCCAACGAGCGCTGCGACGAGATAGCGGTCGCGTTCTCGAAGCGATATCCGATCGATCTCTACGAAGGTCCGCTCCTGTCCTATCCGCACGGCTCCCTGGCGCCGTCGGCGGCGAAGCCTCTGCCGGAAAAGAAGAAGCCGTCCGGAAAGTCGAAAGCGGCCGCGCCGACCGGCCCGGCGACCTACTTGAGCCTTTTGGACGGGAAGCTGGAACGTCACGCCTCGTGGAAGGACTGCGAAGCGCGCGTGAAGGGGCGCCCGGCGAAATTCAAGAAAGTGAAATCGCCCGGGGAAGAAAGCGAGACCTTGAAAGGTTGGGGTTTGGAGTCTTGATCCTTTCCGCCGCGCTGCTGTCGATCCTCGCGGCATCGGCCTCGCCCGCCCCGTCTCCCTGCCCGAATTAGAGACCTAGGCGGTCCGCATTAGCCATATTTTTACTGGTGAGCTTCGGATTGGCCTGTTATGCTGAACCCATGTGGATCGACAACCTTCGACAGCGCCGAGTTCTCGCCGCCGTGCTGGGCGCCTCCCTGTTGTCTTCGCTCGTGGGCGCCGCTCGGGCGGCCGAGGCATCGGTCGAGGATCAGATGTTCCAGTGGTTCCTGTCGCAGCCCGAGAACCAGAGGATCATCGAATCGGATTTGACGGATGAGGAGAAAAAGCAGGAAGTTCTGGCTCTCCCGAAGAACCGGGAGAAATTCGGCGACGATCTGAAGCCCTACGTGGAATTGATGGCCCCGTACATTTCCGGCCGCGTCGTCGTCACGTCGCCGGGCGCCGGCGGAGGCGCCGCGCGTTCCTATCCTCTCGGGGGCGTCTCCACGCGGCAAGGATTCGTCGGCGGCCGGTTCCGCGGCAAAAAAACGAAAGGCGCGTCGCGCGGAGCGGGCATGACCCAGGCCCCGGGCAAAAAAGGCGCCGCGGGAGGATTGAGCGCCCAGCCCGCCGCCTCAGACACGACGGCGACGTCGGGGAAGTACGCGACAAACGCCATCGTCGGCGGGGGCAATTACATATCCGGAGGCGGGGTCCGCAGCGGCGGCGCGGCCGAGAAACCCTCCGGCGGCAACGCGATCGGCGCCAGCGGAGGAGGCGGCGGCTCCGGGGGCGGCGGATCGCCGAGCACCAACGCCAACGCCAACACCAACACGAGCACCGGGGGGGGCGCGCCTCCGGTGGTTCCGCCGCCTGTTCTGACCGGCGTGACGCCCGCAAGCGTGCCCATCGGCCAGGCGACGACGTTGGCTTTGAACGGCGGCAATTTCGCGAGCGGAGCCGTGATTTCCATCACGGGCCCGGCGTCGCTGACGCGCACCGCGTCCGGAGTCACGGCGACCCAGATCCTGTCGGGCGGGACGTTCGAGGCGAACATGCCGCCCGGAAACTATCAGGTCCAGGTCCGCAATCCGGACGGCAAGACTTCGGGGTTCGCGAATTTGACCATCACTCCCGAGCTCAGCGTCACGGTCCCGCAGACGTTCACCCGGAGCGCGCTTCCGCCCCAGGGCTACGACTTCTACCAGTTCAGCGGCACTCTGAGGAGCGGGACTCCGGGACAGATCAATTACGGGTTGGCCAACTCGCAGCCGGGCATTTACATGATGTGGAAGGCCAGCACCTCCGGGCTGCTCTACGCGTCCGGCTGGCCGCCGTGCGCGCCGCCGACTTTGGCCGAATACAACGCCGCCTACGCTTATAAGGCCGGCGGCAAGACCGATCCGGACACGATCAACGGCTACATGGATTGGGTCTTGGAATCGGGCGTGGGCACGGGCTTCGGGAACTCGGGGAATTTTTGCCTGGGCCTGCTCGTCTTCAACGCCTCGGCGGCGCCGATGAATTACACCATCCAGAACTATTACTACGGAACCCCGCCCGCTCCGCCCAGCAA
>JBIOJO010000003.1:0-106710 GCA_044450965.1 Elusimicrobiota bacterium
GGCCTGGCCGCCGCCGCCGACGGCCCCGAACGTCCGTCCGCCCCCAAGCCGCTGCGCCGCGGCATTCCGCATCGCGTTCTCAAGGTCGCCGCCGTCGCCGTTCCCCTCGCCATCCTCGGGGGAGTCGCCGGCGCGCTCGCGCCGCAGGCCGCGCTGATCGGTCTCCATTGGCTGGGGCAGGGCGCCTACTGGCTGGCGAATCCCTTCGCCTTCCTGTTCACAGTGCCGCAAATCCACCGGATGCTCTCCCGTCGTTCGGCGGACGTCTCCGCGGGCATGATCGCCGTCGGCCTGGCCGCGACGGCGACCGCGACGCTGAACTTCGCCTTCGACGGCAAGGACTTGATGATGTACCGCAACCTGGCGCAGCTGCTGGGCTTCGCGGCGATGCTCGTGCTGCGCTGGCGCTACGCGCGCGCGCCGGGCCAGCCTCTCCCCACGAAAACCCGCGCGATTCTGGAGACGGGGGCCGCCGTCCTGCTCATCGGGGGACTGATGTTCGCCTCCGGACCGGCCCTCATGGCCGCCGTCCCCGGCATCGCTCTGATGAACTCCCTGCTGGTTCCGCTCCAGATCGCGTCCGGCTTCGGCTTCACCTACTTGATGTACGCCCAGCTATCGAAGATGAAGCGCGACGGCTCCTCCGGCGACTCGTCGCGGGCGATGATGTGGGCGTACCTCGGCACCAAGACGATCTGGGTGTGGTCGCTGGCCACCATGGTCTCGCTGGCGACGGCGCCCGCGTGGCTGACGCTTCCCGCGGCCGTGGGATTCGCCGCCGTATGCTGGCTGGCGGGGAAGACGGTGCTCAAGCGCCTGCTGAAGGCGCCGTGGGCGTCGCTGCCCGATCACCTGACCTTCGCCGGACGCACCTTGCCCCGCGAACGCATCGTGGACATCGCGGCCTTCGTCTCCCTGTCGGCGCTGATCCTGGCGCTTTCGGCCGTCGGCTACTTCGGATTCGTGGACCTGCTGGGCGTTCCCGCCGCCGCGACGTCGCGATTCGCCATGTATCTTCTGTACATGGTTCAGAGCCTGGTCGCCTGCCTGGCCACGCTGAAGACGCTGAAACTGCATAAGCGCTTCGCCGCGAACGGCGTTCCTCACTAGGCCCAAAGACCGCCGGCCGGAGGGCTTTCGACCCTCCACCTCGGCCGCGGCCTGCGTCATACTACTCGTAATGAGAACTTCCCTGCGTCTGCTCGCGGCCCTGCTCCTCGCCGCCGCGCCGTCGTTCGCCGCGGTCGTCGCCGGCATTCCCGCCCTGCCCGCGTCCGCCGTCACGGCGGCGTTCGGGGCGACGATGGGCGCTCAGGTCCTGCAGACGGCCGGGGCCCTGTCGCTGAGGAGCCCCGGTCTGGCCTTGGATTCGGTCGACCAACTTCGCGGGCAAATTCCGAAAATTTCCAATCTCGAACAGCGCGCGGCGGCCATCGCGGTCCTGGGCGCGCTGGCTCTGCCGCCCGCGGGCCTCCCCCAACGCTTGGCCGCCTCCGATCTGCCGCCCGCGGCCGCCGCGCGCCTGGTCGCCGTCGCGACGAAACTGGACGCCGGCGCGCGCAAGGACCCCGCCTTCGCCGCCAAGGTCTCGGCCGGACGCGCCGCCGACGCCGCTCTCGTCGCTCAGGTCGCCGCGCAGCCGGAGAAGGTTCTTCCCGCCGATCTGATCGCGACTTTCCGCGCGTTCCTGGACTGGGGGAAGGTCCCCGGCGCGTCCGCCGTCGACGCTCCCCCCGCCGTCGCCGCCAAGCCCGGAAAGGGCCGCAAGGGCGGGCCCGCCGCTCCGACTCCCGCTCCCGCGCCGGCCCCGGCTCCGGTCGGAAACCGGCCTCAGGTCAAGTTCGGGGCCGCCAGCCTTCCCGTCGTCGCCCAGCCGACGATCGGCGACGACATCTCCCAGCTTTGGATCTCCGCCCACGATCAGAGCCGCTCGGCCCTGATCGCGATGTACAACTTCGACGACATGGACATGGCGCAGTCCATCGTGGCGGCGGCCAAGATGGGGCGGAAGCAGATCATCGTCGGCGACTACAGCAACTGGTTCCCCGCGAAGATGCAGACGGCCATCGACGAGGCCAAGAAGAACGGGACGCCTCTCCCCCAGCCGACGCCGGCGATGCAGCTGATCATCGCCAACCTGGGGCCGAACCTGGAGCTGCACATCCTCAAGGGTCTGGGCTCCATCGGCATCAACCACAACAAGTTCACTTTGTTCACCGCGCCCGACGGCTCGACTTTGCTTCAATCCGGCTCGTTCAACTACACCAAGACGTCCCAGAACAACCATTGGGAAAACGTCGTGTTCACCGACGACGCCGACCGCCTCGCCTTCTACAAGAGCTACCACGCCTGGATCCTGCGCCGCTCCCGGCCGTATTCGCCGAAGCTCCTGCCCCAGGATCCGGTGATGGACCCGAAGGACCCCATCCCGCAGGACGCCAGCCGCGCGCTCTCCTTCCACGGCGTGCCGTTCCCCAAGGCCTCCGGCTCCCCGAACGGCGGCACCGAGGACTGGCTGGTGAAGGCCGAGTCCTTGGTCCAGAAGACGCTGGACATCCTGATGTTCAGCCCGTTCCCTTCTCCGAAAATGGCCGCGACGATCACGACCCTCCTCGCCAAGAAGATTCCCGTGCGCCTGATCGCCGACAAGGGCCAGGTCTCCATGGCGGGCAAGATCCTGGAGCCGTTGATGCAGAAAGGCCTCCAGCTCAAGGTCATCGAGGGCCCCGACGTGGTGATCCATCATCTGCCGTGGAGCCGCTCGTCCAAGATGCACGAGAAGGTGATGATCTTCGACGGGGGCATGGCCGACGCGCTGGCCAAGATGGGCGACTCCCTGAACATCAGCATGAACGCCCTCAACCATAATTTCGAGAACACCGGCTATTGGCAGGGCTTCCACGCCGCGTTCATCTCGGCCCACTTCAACACGCTGTGGGGCCTGGCGACGACGGCCGACTCGGCGATGCTCGCCAAGCTGGCCGCCGAGGCGGCGGCCGCTCCCGCGGCGCCGGCGGCCCCCTCGGCGCCGGTAAAACCCGCGCCCCGGAAGAAGGCATGAACGCCTCGCGGAAGTCTCTCCTGATCGCGCTTCTGCTGGCGCTGGCTTTCCCCGCCTCCTCCCAGGTCGTCTCGGAAAATCCCGCGGAAGCGGCCCGCATCGCCGCGCCGCTGCGCGAGGAACTGCTGAGCCGCATGGATTCCTGGAAGCCGATCCTGTTCGCCGATTCCGAATCCGATCCGGTGCGTACGCGCTTCGGCGCCCGCTACGACGCGTTGGAAGCCGCCGTCCGAGGCCAGAAGCACCCGGGAGACATCGCCCGGTCCCGCTACGCCTTCGAGCGCCTGTTGGACGACGCACTTCACGCCCGCCGCGATCAGGACAAGCGCGCCGGGAAATCCGCCGGCGGCTACGACGCCTTCCGCGCCCAAGCGGAACGGCAGGCCGCCGAAGGCGCGCGCGCCGCGGCGATTTCCATCGAGACCTCCCGCCGGGCGGCGGCGATCGTCCAGACTCCCGCGTCCACCCTCTTCGACGGCTCCGCGCTCGGTTCCCCGGTCCCGACGGAGGCCGCTCCCGCCGCGACGGAGCTCCTCCCCGCGCAGAACATCACGTCGAGCTGGGGCCTTGCGCCCATCGCCGTGACGCCGGCTTACGCGTTGGCGCACGCCTACGCGGTCGACGGCGTGCCTTCGGTCAGCTACAACAACGGGGAGACCCGAACCGGCGGTTCCCGGGCCTGGCGCAACAATAATCCCGGGAACATCATCGCCACGCCGTGGACCATGGAGCACGGCGCCATCGCCAAGGACGAAAAAGGCTACGCGATCTTCCCCGACGGAGCCACGGCGATGAAAGCTCTGGACCGGCTGTTGGGAATGGACGCCTACCAGGATCTGCAGCTGAACGCCGCCGTCGCGAAGTACGCCCCGCCGTCCGAGAACCCCACGGCGAAATACGTCGCGTTCCTGGCGCGGAAGACGGGCGTCGACGAATGGGCCGCGCTCAGCTCCATGACCCGGGCGCAGTTGGACGCCTTCAAGAAGTGGATCACGGTCTTCGAAGGCTCGAAGCCGGGCGCCGTCACGCGGCACTAACGCCGAAGGTTAATCCCGCTTGAGAAAAGTCGCGACCAGCACGTCGCGGTAGGCCGGGCGGGACGGATCCAGCGGAGTTACGGCCGTGACGCCGTGAAAGACGCGAGCATCGTCCACGATGGCCGCGTCCAAAGGCTCCGCCAGAGTGAAGCTGCCCAAGGTTCGGCCCGACGGATCGTGGACGGTGGTGGTGCCGCTGGCGACGTTCTCGCGGCGGACCAGCATCACCAGCACGCAGTCCACGCCGTCGCGGTGCACGCCTTCGGGGGTGGGCCTTCCCGGAAGACCGGACTTCGCCTCGATGCGGAATTGGTGGAGTTCGATCTTCCACGACGCGCCCGGGCGCAGACGGCCGAACAGCGGGCCGGCGAAGTCCAGCACGGAGGTCATCGTCGCGCCCGCGACGACGCCGGGCGCGATCGGCTCGAACCAGCGCGCGACGCCGCCGTTGAGGGCGTTGTAATCGCGGCTCTGATAGTGGGGCTGGCGCGGCTCCAGGCGGGGCGCGGCGCCGGGCGCCGCGGACAGCACCGCGTGGCGGCGCAGGCGGTAGCGTCCGCCGTCGGCCATGTACTCGTCCGGACGGAGGTAATTCCAGCTGTCGGCGAAGCGATCCCAGTCCGACAGTCCGTCCGGACGGGTTTCCGTCAGCCAGCCGCGCATCTCCGCGGCGCGCGCGAACGCGAAGCCGTTCCGTCGGATTTCCGCCTCGAGCTCCGTCGAAGTCATCGCTTCATTCTACCACGCGCGCCCGGGAACCGCTAAAATAGGCGCATGACCAAACTTTCCCCCGCCGCTTACCTCCCGCTGCTGCGCGCCGCCCTGCGCGAGGACCTGGGCCGAGACGGCGACGTGACCACGCGCTTCTTCGTTCCGGCGAAGGCGCGCTTTTCCGCGCGGGTCGTCAGCCGCGAGGCGGGCGTGGTGTGCGGCCTGGACGTGGCCGCCGCCGCCTTCCGCGCCTGCGACCGCGGCGCGCGCGTGCGCGCGCTCGTGCGCGACGGCGCGCGCGTGAGGCCCGGTCAGGCGATCATGACGGTGACCGGAGGCCGCGGCCTGCTCACCGCCGAGCGCACGGCCCTCAACTTCCTGCAGCGGATGTCGGGCGTGGCGTCGTTGACGCGGCGCTACGCCGATCGGGTGAAGGGCACGCGCGCGAAGATCCTGGACACGCGCAAGACCTTGCCGGGCTGGCGCGCTCTCGACAAGTACGCGGTCGTCTGCGGCGGCGGCGTGAATCTCCGCATGGGTCTCTACGACGCGGCCATGGTCAAGGACAACCATTACATGGGCCGGCGCCTGGAGGAAGGCGCGCGCGAACTGCGCCGCGCTTTCCCCAAGATGGCGTTGATCGTGGAATGCGACACCCCCGCGCAGGCGACGCGCGCCCTGGCGCTGAAGCCCGACGTGATCCTGCTCGACAACATGGCGCCCGCCGCCCTGCGCCGCGAAATCAAGCGCCTGCGCCGCCTGGCGCCGCGCGTGAAGCTGGAGATCTCCGGCGGGGTGAGCTTGGACACGGTGCGCGCGCTGGCGCGGCTGGGACCGGACCGGATCTCCATCGGCCGCCTGACGCACAGCGCCCCGGCGCTGGACCTGGGGTTCGACCTGTAGCCGTGGCGTCGAAATACGCCGGCGTGAAGCGGCTGGTCCGCCTCGCCGAGACCGACTCCACGCAGACCGTCGCCCGGCGCTTGGCCGGCGAGGGCGCTCCCGACGGGACCTTGGTCTGGGCGCTGCGTCAAAGCGCCGGAAAGGGACGCATGGGACGGCGCTGGCGCTCCGCGCCGGGCGGGCTGTATGTCTCCTGGCTGATCCGCCCGTCCTTCCCGCCCGCGCGCTTGGGCGAATTCTCCTTGGCCTGCGGCGCGGCGGCCGCGGCGGCGTTGCGCGACGCGACCGGCGTGGAAACCGCGGTGAAGCCTCCCAATGACGTTTTGGCCCAATGTTCCGACGGGAAATTCCGCAAGCTGTGCGGCATCCTGTGCGAGGCCTCCGGCGATTCGTCCCGCCTGCATTGGCTGGTGGTGGGCGTGGGCGTGAACGTGGACAACGCGCCTCCGCTCAAGCGCGCGACCAGCGTCAAGGTTTTGACCGGGCGCCGCACGGGCCTGGAGCCCGTCCTCCGCGCCTTGATGAAGCGTCTGGCGCGGGCGCGCCGCGTCGGCGATTTCGCCTAGGGCGGCGGCAGCTTCTCGGCGTTTCGAACGGCGGTCAAAGGAAGAACGCCGTACAGGTGCGGAAACAACGCCCCGCCCCGTGACGGCTCCCATTTCAACGGCGCGGTCAGCGCCGCCGCGTCCACGGTCAGAACGAGCAGATCCGTTCGCCCCGCGTAATGCTTCGCGGCCGTCTCCGCCAGCTGTTCGGCCGTGGAGAAATGGATGAAGCCGTCCCGAACATCGTGCGCCGAGCCCGCGAACGCGCCCGACGCGCGCGCCGTCTCCCATTCGGTCGCCGACACGATCCGGTAGATGTCGATTGGGGAGTTTAACCGCGGATCGGCTCCGGCGCAAGCGTCTTCGGAAATACGCCTTGAAATAATTCGACCCCGGCCCTACACTGCGGGGATGCGGCCCCCTCTTTTCCTCCTGGGCGTCCTGGTCCTGTTGCCCTCCGCGGCGCGCGCCTTCGAATGCGACGTCACCGACGGGAGCACCAAATACGGCGGCTATGAGAAGACGCTCGACGCCTGCGGCCTCCCCAATCCGGCGCGAAACTCGAAATCGAAGGCCGCGAACGCCGATGAATGCGCGCGGAGGCTCGTCCCGGTCTTGATTCGCTGTCAACGCAAGGAGATCAACAACGAGAAGGATTGCGTGGACAACCCGAACTGCACTCAGCTCCCCGACCGCATCAAGACTCTTCTCGATTTCGCCCAAAAGAACCCGGACGTCGCCGAGCGCTCGCAGGCGCAGACGAACAAATTGAACGACGACGACCAGGCCGCCCTCAACATGCTTTTGGAGCAGGGTCTGCGCACCGGGGTCAAAGGCGATAAGAGCAAGACCGAAGCCCCCGGTCATGATCTGACGCAAACGGACGACGGGAACGGAAACGGCGTTCACCCGACCGCGGCCGACGCCACTCGGGCCTATCAAGGCGGAGACACGGCCGGCGCCCAAAAGATCATCGCCCAGGACCTGAAGAAGAACCCGGACGACGCGCAGGCGCTGGCGCTGCGGGCGCAGCTGCGGGAGGAGTCGGGCGATCACGAGGGCGCGCTGGCCGACGCGAAGCGCGCGGCCGAACTCAATCCCGAGGACGCGGCCTCGCGCCGGCTGGCGACCGAACTGCAGAGCCTGTCGCGGGCGCAGAGCAAGGTCAAGTCGGCCAAATTGGATTTCGGCGCGGCGCCGGACGCGGGCGCCGGCGCGGGCGGCGCCAACCGCGGCGAGGGTCGCGGCTTCGGACCGGCGCGCGCGGCGGCGAGGATCGCGCCCGGCGGCGGCGCTCCCGGACCGGCGGTCGCGCCGTCTCCGGTGGACGTCCCCTCCCAGGCCGTCCAGACCTTGCTCCAGGCGGCCGAGGCCAAGATGCGCATCGGCGACTTCACGGGCGCGCTGCTGACGCTTCAGCAGGCGCGCGAGCTGGACCCGAAGTCGCCGGCCGTATGGGACATGATCGCGGACGCCAACGCGCGGCTGGGAGACTTCGCCGGGGCGATCGCCGCCGCGAACGAGGCGTTGAAGCTCAATTCCAACGACGCGAAGGCCCTGCGCCTGAAGGCCTACGCCGAGATTCAGACGGGCGACTTCGCCGCGGCCTTCGCCGACGCCGACCGCGCGGTCCGTCTCGACCCGCAGAACGGACTGGGCTTCCTGTACCGCGCGATGGCCGAGGAGAAGCTGGGGCGGACGGCGGACGCCCTCCGGGACTACGCGCAGGCGCAGGCGCTGGATCCGACCTTGGGCGCCCTGGCCCAGGCGGGGCTCAAACGCCTGGGCGGAGACGGCGCCGCTCCGTCCGCCGCGCCCGTGGGCCGCGCGCTGTTCCGCGGCGGGGCGATCGCGGCCGCGTCCTTGCTGATACTCCTGGGTCTTCTCGGAGCCGGGGCCCGGGCGATCACGAAGAAGCGCCGCCTGACGACCGCGCCGCCCGCGCCCGGCGAGGAGAACCCGGCGGTGCCGCCGACGGTCGCCGTGGGAACGCTTCTGGACGGCCACTACCGCGTCACGCGCGAACTGGGCCGCGGGGGCATGGGCGTGGTGTACCACGCGTTCGACGAGAAGCTCCGGCGCCCGGTCGCCATCAAGCAGCTCCAACGCGACGGACGCGCCAGCCGCGAGGACACGGACCGCTTCCTGCGGGAGGCGCGGCTGGTCGCCCAGCTCAAGCACCCGCACGTGGCGGAGATCTACTCGGTCATCGGCGACTCCGAGCTTCTTCTCGTCTTCGAGTACGTGGACGGCAAGCCGCTCAGCGATCTGCTGGGCGCCGGGAAGCCGCTGCCGCCGGACGCGGCGCGCCGGATCGTGACCGACGTGGCGTCGGCGCTGGACGCCGCTCACGCGCTCAAGATCACCCACCGCGACCTCAAGCCCGCCAACGTGATGCTCACCGGAAGCGGCGCGGCCAAGGTCATGGATTTCGGCATCGCCCACCAGTCGCTCAGCGGGGCCGACCTGACGAAAACGGCCTGGGCGGCGGGCACGCCCCCGTACATGGCGCCGGAGCAGGCCATGGGCTCGGTCTCGAAGGCGTCGGACGTCTTCGCTCTGGGCGTCATGACCTACGAACTGCTGACCGGACGCCGCCCTTTCGACGGCCCCGACTACGTGGAGCAGAAGCTTCGCGGGCAGTACGTTCCGGCGTCGGCGCTCAACGCCTCCCTGCCGCGCGAGACGGACGCGATCCTGGCGGCGGCGCTGGATCCCGATCCGACGAAGCGCCCCGTCAGCGCCGGAGAGTTCTCGCGCGGCCTGGCGCGAGCCTTGGGCGCGACGCCCAGCCGCGCCTGAGGCCCGCCCCACCTCGCGCGCCGCCTTCCCGGCCAACGGCAACGTGGACCCGGTCCTGCCGGAGCCCAAGGCCTCAGAGGAGATTTGGCGTTTCTTCCGCGCGCATCCCCCCGGATCAATTCCGGTCGTTGAGACGCTGGACCTCGCGCTGCAGGTCCTCGTTCAGGCCGCGCTGACGCCGCGCCATCTCGCGCAGGGCGGGCGAGAACATGAGGCGGAACATATAGGAGGAGCTCTTCCCGGACCGCGCGAGGTCCAGGGTCCGGTCGTAGAACTCGGCGGCCTCGGCGGGCGTGCGGTTGCCCTCGATGATGTCGTCGGCGAGATTCAGCGCGAGGAGGTTCGCGCCCTCGCTCTCGCCGCGGGCGACCAGCTCCTTGCGGATGGGATCGTAGGCCACTCCCCGGTCGAACGCGCTCAGCGCGCGCCAGCGGCGGGGAGAAACCTCGTACGGCAGGGATTGAAGGAGGTTGTTGGGATTCTCGATCGACTGGGCGTCGCGGTACACGGCGATCCTGGTCCAGGGGTGCCGCCGCGTCCACGTCAATTGGTCCGCCCGGACCTCGTCGGGGCGGCCGTATTCCCGGATGGTCGCGGAGGCCAGGAGGCGGGCCTTCTCCGGCCAGTCCGCGGTCACGGCCTCGATCGGGGCGGCGACGTCGTCGGGAGGAATGGATTGGACGGACGCGTCCGGGACGACCGAGCCGGCGCCGGGCGGGAACGCCGAGGCCGGAATCGCCGCGATCAGTCCCAGGGCGGCGATGAGAGCGATTCGATCGGTCATAAATCCTCCGTTCTCGAGGTTAGTATGCGCCGCACCGATCAAATTCCTATCAAGCCGCGTTCAAGGTGCGGGCAATATCAACGAAGCCCGGATTCGGCCTTGACGGGAGGCGCCGCCGTAACGAAGCAGGAAAAATTAGGCCGCATTCCACCCTCGTTGCCCCGCTTCGCATCGCCTCCGTCGGCGCATCGCGAAGCCCTTTCCCCGCCGGAGCCGCCGTCGAGACCGACCGGTCTCGGTTACTTCTGAGGCGTCAGGACGATCCATGGCCGGGCAGGCGCGTTCGGCGGCGAAGCCAGGCTGGGGGTCTGCTCGACGTTTTGAAGCTTCGCCGCGCGTTCGACCGCCGGACGCACGTAGGCGATGAGCTCCTCGCTCGTGATCCTGCCGTCGTGCCGCGCGTCCGCTTCGCCGTGAAGGCCCGCCAGGAGATAGTAGGTGAGCAGCCCGTGACGGGCGTCGGGATTGCTGGCGCTGACCTGGTTCGAACCGGCGGCGGCGAGCACGACGGTGTTCTCCGCGGCCCGCGACTGGACGACGCTGACGAGCGGCCGGGTGCCCTTGGCGATCAGCGAGCGCTGGCCCTGGCCCGAGAAGCAGGCGTCCAGAACGACCGTCACGTCCTTCGTCGGCAGCTTGCCGAGCGAGGAATAGAGCTTCGACAGCGGGAAGGCCGTGTCCGCGAGGTACGCGGGGTCGGCCTCGTAGGGCATCAGGTAGCCCTGGCCCGTCTCCGGGTTCGGCGAGCCGTGGCCCGCGTAGTAGACGAATACGCGCGACTTCGAGCCGACCCGGTTCTTCAGCCACGATCCGAGGTTCTTCTCGAGGTCGGCCTTGCTCGCGTGCTCGTTGGTGAGGAGGACGACGTTCCGGGAGTCGTAGCCCATCGCGCCGGTCAAGTACGAGTACATCGTCCGCGCGTCGCGTTCGGCGAAATCCACCGCGGGAATCCCTTCCTGCCGGTATTTCTCGATTCCGATCACGACCGCGAACGCGTCGGGATCGGGCTTCGCGTTCGTCGCCGGCGGCGAATCGACGTCGAGCTCGGGGACGGGCGCCGCCTGCGGAACGGGCGGAGGGACGGGCTGCACGGCGACGGCGGGCGTCTTCGCGAACAGGCCCGTCCGATAGGCGCGGATGCTCGAATTCCCCCACAACAAGAGGACGATGTCCGCGTTCGGCGAGACGGGGAGGGAACGAGTCATTTCGTGGGTCATCAAGGGCACGCCGTTGAATTCGACCGGATTCGTGGAGACGGCGACCGGAACGCCCTTCGCCGTATCGATGACCTCGATGCTCTTCGCGGCCTTGTCGAACTTGAAGAGGAGCCCGCCGTCGGGCGTCGGGGCCGAGAATAGATCATAGGTCCACGGTCCTCGGTAGATCTTACGGCCGGTCGCCGCGTCCCAGAGATCGTAACTCCGGGTCTCCGAATGCTCCCGGTCGCCGATGAAGGTCCCGGCGACGAGCCGGGGCGTGAGAAACCAGGGGGACTCGCCGATGCGGCAGTCCTCGAGGAATGAGACCCTCTTGCCCGCGTCGACGTCCCAGACCTCGCAACCGGCCTTTCTTTCGATCAGGCCGAGGAGGCGCCCCTCGGAGTCGAACCCCCCCGTTTGGACGCCCGCCGCGGGATCGTCCGCCGACCAATAGTTCTCGTTCTCGGCCGGTTTCGCCGTTTCCGCGCGCGTCAGCAGCGATTTCCCGTCCGCGTCGACGACGTCGAGGTGATAGACCATCCCCGGCACGGCGCTCTGGTAGTCCCAGCTCCAGACCGCGAGGCGCTTATCATCCGGCGAGAACGACGCGCGGGTGAACTCCGGGCACGAGCGGTACACGCCTTGGCGGCAGCCGAGGCCCGTGCGAGACAGCAGCAGCTTCGCCTTTTCGTCCGCGAGCGAGACGCGATAGGCGAAGAGATCGGCCTTGAGTCCCGACACGTGAACGACGCCGACGACGACCGACCGGTCGTCCGGGGAGATATCCAGCGTCGTGTAGCCGATATATTCGGCGTCTCCGCCCGTTTTCTCGATCGGCGGAAGCCGGGCGGCCGCCAATTGCCGGCCGTCCGAGATCCGCCAGGCGTTCACGGTGCGGTCGTCCGCGGACACGTAGATCTTGAAATCGCGCGAGACCAGGCCGCCCCACACCGGGAATTCCGATATCTTCTGGAGAGCGAGAGGCTTCGGCGCGGCGGCGGCCGGTTCCGCGACGGCGAGAAAGAAGGCGAGGAGAAGATTCATATTTCTGATAATAACATGAACGCTCGGGCCGCGCCAGATTCCGCCTTCGATCGGAGCAGCGTCAGCGCCGCTTGTCGACGACGCGTGCCCGGGCGACGCGGGCGGAGCGTTCAAGACCTATCGTTCTTGCAGCTCGGGGACTGGAGCAAGTTCGACGAATCGGTGCTCGATCAGGGCGCGAGGCGAGAGCGCCGAGTTCCCCGCCGGCTCCAGCCGGGTCCTAGCCGAAGGTTCGGCGCGCGGTGCGCTCCCGGATCAGGGCGACGAGAGCGGCCGACATCGCGTCAAAGGACACGTAATCGCTGTTCCAGACGGCGTCGTAAAGGTGCGCGTCGGCGACGTCTTTTTGAAAGTACGTCTTGACCAGGCGCGCGCGCTGCGCATCCTTCAGATCGAGGGCTCTGCCGGTCTCAAGAGCGCCGAGGCCGGTCTCCCGCCGTACCCGTTCGATGCGCGCCTTGCGCGACGCGATGAGGCGCACGTGCACCCCGAGCGTCAGGTCGCGGGAGACGAAAGCGCTCGCGCGGCCGATCACGATCGCCTTGCCGAGCGTGCAGACCTCGCGCACGGTCTTGAAAAGGGCGTGATGGACGCGGCTCTGCGAGCTGGCCCCGGCCAATACTTGGCGGAGATAATCCTCGAACCCCGAATGGAATTCATCGTTGAGCAGGCCGTCGAGCGAGGTCCGCATGGTCGCGTCCTCCGCGACGCGCTCGCACAAGCCCCGGTCGAAGACCTGCCATTGGGAGAACAGCGGGTCCTTCTCGCGCGCGAAGCGCGCCGACAGCGCGTCGGCCAACGAGTGGGCTCCGGCGCCGGCTTCGCGTGAAATCGTCACGAACGGCATCGGGCGGCGAATCCGCTCCGGCTTCGCGGGAGCGAAATTCATCAGATAGTCGGCAATGCTCATCGGGCTGGCGTTGGTTCGCATCTTGATCCAATTGTAGCGCCAATCGCGCCCGCCAAACCTGCGCTGGGACATGATTTCAAATCGGCGCGCGCCTTATAATGGTGAAAGAGGAAGCGCTCCGTAAAATCGCCGGGGAACTGAAACGGAGGGGAGGTCGTCATGAACCATCAGTATCAAGCACGTCAAGAACTGAAGCCGAGCCGGCTGTCCGGGATCGGACAATAACGAAGTAGAAAAAAATAGACCGCATTCCACCTTCGCTGCCTCGCTTCACTTCGCCTCCGTCACCACGCTCCTTAGCGGCGATCTCGGCACCTCGGATTGGCGGCGGTGCCCAAAACCGAGCATATCGGCGAGCGCAGCGTCGCCTTCTGGCGGACGCGCGAGTTTTCCGGCGTCCGGGTGCGCGTCGTCGAATATTCCCCCGATTACCTGGCCGACCACGGGTGCTCGAAAGGGCACATCCTTCTCGTCTTGGAAGGCGGACCGAGCACGGGCTCCGCGACGGGCGAAGCGTCACGCTGACGGCCGGCCGGAGCTATCAGGTCGCGGACGGTCGCCGGCGCGAAGCTCTACATCGTGGACTGATCAGGGCGCCGGATCGACGACGGCGACGGCGGTATTGGGCGGCTGCATGGGAAATCGCTGAGTCATCAGTCGCGCCAGTTGTCCCGCTTCGATGTAGCCCGCCATTCCCCGAGGATAATTCGCGTCGTAAGTCTCGAAGACGACCTTCCGTCCGCCCTCCGCCTCATGCGCGACGAAGGGGTTCCCCACCACCAGCGCGTGACCGCCGCTCCGCGAGGTGATCGCGACCAAGACCGGCGTTCCGTGCGTCCGCATGAAGCGGATCAGGTCTCCCGGAGGGACGGTGACCGCGCGCTTTCCGAGCCGCTGAGCCAAATCATGGACGACCTGGGATACCTCGCCGCTCGTGAGGCCGCGCGCGTCGAGGCCGTCGTCGCCGGAACGCGCGGCGAAACGGGGGTTCCTTTTGACCGCTTCCGAAAGGACGTCCTTGCTCTGAAGCCGGCCGGCCGCGATTTCCGCCCCGAATAGATTGCAGACGGCGTTATACGTGCACGTATTCCGCGTCTGACGCCGCATCCGCTGCGTCGCGCCGTCGGTCGGGATGATCTCGCCCCGCCGGCGCGCTTCCGCGGCCTCGATTTGATACCGGGCGTGGCCGCCGGCGGTGATCGTCTCCGCATACTCGATCTCATCCTGCGATTCGCGCGCGGAAAGGTCGGCGAACCAAAGTTGGGCTCGAAAAAGATCGTCGAAACCGGCCGATACGTTGGCGGAGTCGTTTTCGATCAGCGGGCTCAGAAGATTCGCAATGCCGGCGGCTTGCGTTTGGTCCTTCCCGGTCATCTTGAGCAGCAGTTCCGAGGCCTCCCGTTTCCGGGAGCGCGTCAGGGCAAGTCCCGTCATTTCCACGAATTCGCCGGTTTTAGCGAGGGCGATGGCGATTCGGCGGGATTCCCAGACGCCGTCTTTCACCGCTTGGAGCGCTTCGCGGCGAGCCGGATCCGCCTCGGAGCGCCGGATCTCCTTTCGAAGCTTATCCCCCAGCTTGAAGAACACCTTGGTGAGCCGCTTTCTTTCCGCCGGGTCCGTCTCCTTCAACCAGAGATCGAAGGTGGATTCGGCGGAGGATTTGAGCGCGTCGACCGACTCCGCGGGTCCGGGCTCGTCCTCTTTGGCGCCTTCACCCGCGAGGTCGAAACGCGTACGACCGGCCGCCGTCAGTTCCTCGTCGCTCGGACTTGCTTGGTCGTCGCCCGGCGCGGCGTCTTCCTTCGAAGCGGCCGCGCCGGCAGGAAAGGATACGGAGTTCTCCTGCCGTGCCATCGGCGATCGCGGAAGCGGCGGCGGAGCGTTCTGGCCGGACCGGAGGGTCTCCGGAGCGAGCAAGGGAGCGGCGAGGGCCGACGGCGCCAGCGTCGGCGGGAGCGCGGCGGAGGGAGTCAACGCGCCGGGCGACGGGGCGAAAAGCAGCGGCGGGACCGCGATGGGCGAGGCCAGCGGTACCGTCTGGCCGGAGACATGGATTTCACCTGCGGCCTCGGTTCCCACGGAGGTCGCGGCCTTGGCCGGGCCCGCCGCGAGAAGGAGGCACAGCGAAGCCGTGAGGCGCGCTCGCATGCAAGTCACGTTCGGATTATAACCCCCGGCCTTTGCCGGCGCCAGGGGCCACGCCGATACCTCTAGACGATCGCGGCGGCCGTCGCGCTCCGAAGGTATTCCAGCAGCCGTCCTTGGTTATCTTCCTTCGCCGCGGCGGGATTCATCGGCGCGGGCTTACGGTGCTTGAAGTAGCCCCCCTTCCCCGCCAATGCATGAGCCCCTGACGGCGCGTCAGTCGCCGGTATGACGCCGCAGCGCCGCCCGCCGCAGGTACGCCTCGCGCGCGATCATCACGTCCGCCAGGAACTGAGGCAGTTCTTTTAAGAGAAGCGCCTGCGGGCCGTCCACCAAGGCCTTCGCCGGGTCCGGATGGAAATCCACCAGCACCATGTTCGCGCCCGCGATGATTCCCTGCGCGGTGACGTGGAAGACGTCCAGGATGCCGTCGGGGCCGGCGCTGCGCGCGCCCACGGAATGCGACGGATCGACGCAGACCGGCATGCGCGTCAGGCGCTTCACCGACGGCACATGCGCGAAATCCACCAGGTTGCGGTGCGGCTCCCCCATATTGGTCTTCATCCCGCGCAGGCCGAAGACCACGTTGCGGTTGCCCTCGCTGGCCAGGTACTCGGCGGCGTTGAGCGACTCGTCCAAGGTGATGCCGAAGCCGCGCTTGAGCAGGACCGGAAACTCGGTCTGGCGCCCGACGATCTTCAGCAGCTCGAAGTTCTGCGTGTTGCGCGTGCCGATCTGCAGCATCACCCCGGTCGGATGCCCCCCGGCCTTCAACGCGGCGCGGATCTCGTCCAGATGCGATTCGTGCGTGATCTCCATGGCCACGACCTTGATCCCGTACTTCCCCGCGAGTTCGAACACGTACGGCAGACAGTTTTTCCCGTGGCCCTGGAACGCGTACGGACTGGTGCGCGGCTTGTACGCCCCCATGCGCGCGCAGATCTGCCCGTTGTCGTGCAGCGCCTTGAACATCAACTCCACGTGCTCCCGCGTGTCCACCGCGCACAGCCCGGCGAAGACGTGGAGCGTGTCCTGCCCGAAGCGCACGCCGTTGTAGTCGAAGTGCGAGTCGCGCTTGTCGTCGGCGTGGCGCCCCAGGATGCGGTACTCCTCGGACACCCGCACCACCCGCTCCACGCACGGCAGGGCCTGCATCTCCGCCAGGTCCAGAGCCTTCGTGTTCCCGATGAGATAGATCTCGGTTAGCGTCTTTTCCACGCCGCGCTCGACGTGCGTGCGCGTGGAGATTCCCGGCAGCCCCGCCAGGCGCGACGTCAGCAGCCGGTACTCGGCGCTCTCCGGCTTGGTGTCGGACGAGAGGATCAGGATCATGGGCCTAGTGTACGGCCCGCGTCCGCGGTTGACAAGGGGAGGCGTTTTCCCGCCGACGAACGCGGAGATTTCATATAATCTTCGTCAGAACCATTTTCGACGGAGAACCCTCATGGCCGACACCTATTTGACGCGCGCCGGATTGGAAAAACTGAAGAAGGACCTGGCCGGCCTCATGAAGCAGAAGGTCCAGGTCTCGCTCGACATCGGCGAAGCCCGCGAGAAGGGCGACCTGAAGGAAAACGCCGAGTATCACTCCGCCAAGGAGAAGCTGGGCGAGGTCATGGGCCGCATCGGCCAGATCCAGGACAAGCTCCAGAGCGCGAAGATCATCGACGACATGCAGATCCCCAAGGACACCGTCGCCATCGGCACCACGGTGGAGCTGGAGGACAGCGACGGCGACACCGTGGAATACTCCCTCCTGGGCGAGGACGAGTCGGATCCCATGGAAGGCAAGATCTCGGTCCAGTCGCCGCTGGCGCAGGGACTGCTCGGCAAGAAAGTCGGCCAGACGGTGGAAGTCACCTTGCCCAACGCCGTCCGAACCTTCAAGATCCTGAAGGTCGTCCGCTTCTCCTGACGCCCGAAGCCCTGGCCGCCGCCCTCAAGCGCCGCGCGCTGGACGGCGGCGCCGACCTGGCCGGCATCGCCCCCGCCGCCGCGTCGCCCGACGCCGCCGCCTACGACGCCTGGGTGGACGCCGGCATGCACGGCACCATGTCCTACCTCGCGCGCAACGCCGAATCCCGCCGCGACATCCGCGCGTGGCGCCCTTCCGCCAAATCGGTCCTGGTGTGCGCGTTTTCGTACGGCGGCCTCCGCCCCGCCCCCAAGCCCGGCGACGGCCGCCTGGCCCGTTACGCCGTCCGCCCGGACTACCACCCCGTGCTGAAGGCGAAGATGGCGGAGCTGCTGGAGTGGGTGCGCGTTCAGGCGCCCGAGACGGGCGGACTCCCGTTCTGCGACACCAGCCCCCTGCTGGAGCGCTCCTACGCGCGCCGCGCGGGCATCGGCTGGCAAGGCAAGAACACGATGATGATTTCGCCGGATCTGGGGTCGTACTACCTTCTGGCCGGCCTGGCGCTGGACCTGGAACTCCCCTCCGACGAGCCCCAGGCCGATCACTGCGGCTCCTGCCGCCGCTGCCTGGACGCCTGCCCGACCGACGCGTTTCCGCGGGAGCGCGTCCTGGACGCCTCGCGCTGCGTGTCCTACTTCACCATCGAGAACAAGGGCCCCGTCCCGGAAGAGTTCCGCGCGGGGGTCGGGAACTGGGCGTTCGGCTGCGACGTCTGCCAGGAGGTGTGCCCGTGGAACCGCTTCGAGCGCCCGGGCCTGGCGCTGCCCGCGCCGCAGGAGCCGCTGGAGATCCCGCTAGACGAGCTGGCCCTTCTCGACGACGCCGCGTTCCGCCGCCGCTTCAAGGAACTGCCCCTGTCGCGGACCAAACGCCGCGGCCTTCTGCGCAACGCCCTGCTCGCGATGGGCAACTCCGGGCAGGCGCGCTTCCTTCCCGTGCTGGAGAGATTCGCGACCGAGGCGGACGAATTGATCGCCGAGCAGGCGCGCTGGAGCCTGGCACGTTTGTCGCGGCACCGCCAGTAAGGTAAAATGTCGGCTCCCGTGATCAAGCGCGCGCTCCTCGCCCTTCTGCTCCTCTCCGCCGCGGGAGCCGCGCGCGCCCTCGACGCCGAAGACGGCGACATGACCCCCGTCCGGGTGAAGCTCCCGACCCCCGCGCAGCAGAAACACGAAGACGAGACCCCCCCGTTCCTGCGCTGGATGCTGGCTCCGCTGAAGCGCGGCATGTTCGTCCGCCTGCCCATCATCGACACCGACCCCAACCGCGGCATCACCTACGGCGTCATGCCCATCCTGGTGCTCCAAGGAAAGAACGACGACCGCATCCAGCAGATCCACGCCCCGTCGGTGACCTACAACAAGGATTTCAAGCTGTCCCCGACATACCGCTACTATTATTATCCGCAGGAGGACGCCAGCTTCCTGGCGCGCGCCTCGCGCGCCAAGTTCGAGCACGAGGTGATGCTGCAGTACGAGGATCACAGCTTCGCCGGCTCCGATAAAGACGTGTTTCTTCGGCTCCAGGAGAACGCCGACGCAGGACAGCGCTTTTTCGGGATCGGCCCGAACACCCCGAAATCCGCCGAAGCCAACTACAAGCAGCAGTACTGGACTTATAAATGGGGCGTCGGAACACCGTTCGGCAAGGACTCTCCGTGGCGCGCCCACCTGTCCCAGCGCTACCAGGCGTCCCGGATCACGAACGGCCCGATCCCGAACCTCCAGGACTTCGACGACTCTTTTCCCGCCCAAGTGGCCGAGAAGGCGCAGCAGACGAACGAGACCCGCGTCAACGTGGACTACGACACGCGCGATCACGCGGTGACGACCGGCCGCGGCGCCTATCTTAACGCTTACGTCGAGGCCGCCGTCCACGGCTTCCTGAGCCAGTACGATTACCGCCGCTTCGGCATGGACACGCGCTGGTTCAGGCCCTCCGAAGGCGAGCCCAGCCGGGTCTTCGCGGTCCAGTTCCAATACGAACAGATCACCGGCGAGACGCCTCCGTTCTGGCTTCTTCCCTCGCTGGGCGGCAAGTATTCCCTGCGCGCGTACGGGGACGGCCGCTACGTCGACCGCGGCGTCGCGGCCGTCAACGTCGAGGAGCGCTTCAAGGTGTTCCAGGCCCGCACCGCCGGCGTCGTCACCGAACTGCAGGTCGCGCCGTTCGCCGGCGTCGGCCAGGCCTTCGACGCGCCCGGCCGCGTCGCGGCCCGCTACGCGCGCCCCGTGGTCGGAACCGCGTTCCGCGCGGTGTGCAAGCCCCAGGTGGTCGGCTCCGTGGACGTGGGCGTGGGCCGCGAAGGCGTGTCCGTGTTCACCGACATCAACTACTCGTTCTGAGCGGACGCGGCGGTTTTCTGCGGGGTTGAGCCTCCCCGCGATGTGTGTTAAACTCTGTCAGCGGCTTTACGCCCTTTCCTTTATGACCACACCCGCCCCCTCGATGATGGACCGGCTGCGCAAGCTCGGCGACGAGAAGCCGGCCGTCACCCCCGAGGCGGCGCAGGGCGAGCGGGAGCTCCTTGAGATCGCCGGCCTGCCGCCCGAGGCGGCCTTGGCGAAGATGAGCACCGCCGACAAGGGCCTGAGCTCCGACGCGGTGATCGAGCGCCGGGAACGCTTCGGCCCGAACATGGTCGAGAGCGCCAAAAAACTCGGCGTGCTGGGCGAGATCTACCAGCGGACGAAGAATCCGCTCGTGATCCAACTGCTCGTCATCGCGCTGGTGTCGCTGGCGATGGGCGACATGCCGTCGTTCGCCGTGGTCGGGCTGATGGTCGTGCTCAGCGTGATCCTGGCTTACGTTCAGGAAGCCCAGTCGAATAAGGCCGTCGAGCGGCTGCTGGCGATGGTCAAGACGACGACCACCGTCCTGCGCGAAGGCAAGGAAGCCGAGATTCCGCTGCACGAGCTCGTGCCCGGAGACATCGTGGTGCTGGCCGCGGGGTCCATCATCCCCGCCGATCTGCGCCTGGTCGCCGCCAAGGATTTCTTCGTCAGCCAATCCGCCCTCACCGGCGAGTCCCTGCCGATCGAGAAGAACGCGGCCCTGTGCGAGCGCGACGGCAAGGGCGCCCTCGACCTGCCGAACGCGGTTTTCCAGGGCAGCAACGTCCTGAGCGGGACCGCGCGGGGCGTGGTCGTGAACACCGGCGCGAAGACCTACTTCGGCGCCATCTCGCAGAAGCTCGCCGGCCAGCGCGTGCTGACCAGCTTCGACCGCGGCGTCGAGCAGTTCACCTGGCTGATGATCCGCTTCATGGTCGTGATGGTCTCGATCGTGTTCATCATCATCGGCGTCACGAAGCACGACTGGACCGAGGCCCTGCTGTTCGGACTTTCCGTCGCCGTGGGCCTGACGCCCGAGATGCTGCCGATGATCGTCACCGTGAACCTGTCCAAGGGCGCGCTGGCGATGTCGAAGAAGAAGGTCATCGTCAAGCGCCTGAACTCCATCCAGAACTTCGGCGCGATGGACATCCTCTGCACCGACAAGACCGGCACGCTGACGCAGGACAAGATCGTCCTGGAGCGGCACGTGGACGTGACCAACCGCGAGAGCGAGGACGTCCTGCGCTACGCGTACATGAACAGCTATTACCAGACGGGCCTGCGCAACCTGCTGGACATGGCCATCCTGTCGAACACCGACCTGGACGTGGAGCGCGGCTGCCGCAAGGTCGACGAGATCCCGTTCGACTTCTCGCGCCGCCGCATGTCCGTCATCGTCGACTACGAGGGCGACCACGTGCTGATCTGCAAGGGCGCCGTCGAGGAGATCTTCAGCGTCTGCGGCCGCTACCAGGTGGACGACGAGATTCACCCTCTGATCGACCTCCTGAAAAAGGACCTGATGGAGGAATACGAGTCCCTCAGCGCCGACGGCTTCCGCGTTCTGGCGATCGCCTACCGGGAATACCCGCAGAGCAAGGAGGTCTTCGCGACCGGCGACGAGGCCGACCTGATCCTGCTCGGCTACGTCGCCTTCTTCGATCCGCCGAAGGAGTCCGCCAACGCCGCGCTCGAGGCCCTGCGCAAGGCCGGCGTCGCCACGAAGATCCTGACCGGCGACAACGCCCTGGTCACCACCAAGATCTGCAAGGACGTGGGTCTGTCGATCGACGGACTGGTCACCGGCGACCAGATCCGCGGCATGTCCGACGCGGACCTGACCGCGCTGGCCGAGAAGACGACGGTGTTCGCCCGCCTCTCCCCGGCGCAAAAGGAGCAGATCATCCGCGCGCTCCAACGCGGAGGACACGTGGTCGGCTTCATGGGCGACGGCATCAACGACGCCGCCGCGATGAAGACGTCCGACGTGGGCATCTCCGTGGACACCGCGGTGGACGTGGCCAAGGAGTCGGCCGACATCATCCTGCTGAAAAAGAGCCTGCTCGTCCTCGAGGACGGCATCATCGAGGGCCGCAAGGTGTTCGGCAACATCATCAAGTACATCAAGATGGGAGCCAGTTCCAACTTCGGCAACATGTTCTCCGTCCTGGGCGCCAGTCTTTGGCTGCCGTTCCTGCCGATGGCGCCCATCCAGGTCCTGGTCAACAACCTGCTCTACGACTTCTCCCAGCTGGGCATCCCGACCGACCGCGTGGACGAGGAGTACCTGCTCAAGCCGCGCCGCTGGAACATCGAGGCGATCAAGAAGTTCATGCTCTGGATCGGGCCGATGAGCTCCATTTTCGACTACACGACCTTCTTCCTGATGATGTACTGGTACAAGTGCCGCCTGTTCTCGGATCCGTCCATGACGGACGCGGCCAAGGCGCACTACGAGCATCTATTCCACACCGGCTGGTTCGTCGAATCCCTGCTGACCCAGACTTTGATCGTGCACATCATCCGCACCAACAAGATCCCGTTTATCCAAAGCTCCGCCAGCGCCGCGCTGACCCTGACGACCTTGGCGGTGATGGGCGCGGCCGCCTACCTCCCGTTCTCGCCGGTGGCCGCCTACCTCGGGTTCGTCCCGCTGCCCAGCTCCTTCTGGGGCTTCATGGCCGCGACCTTGCTCGCGTACGTGATCCTCACCCACTTCGTGAAGACCCGCTTCATCGCCTACTACGGCGCGGACTAACCCATGAAAAGCCTGCTCAACGCCCTGCAAGAAGGCCGCCTGATCGAGCTCCCGGACGAGGACAAGGCCAAGTCCCTCGAATACCTGGCCCACTTGATCGAGGCCGTCCCGGACCTGGCCGGAAGCCCGGAGCTGGCCGAGGAAATGATCGCCCGCGAGGCCACGCACAACACCGGCCTGGGCCTGGGCGTCGCGTGCCCGCACGTGCGCGCCACCGGCGGCGGAGAGCTGCTGTGCGCGGTCGGGTGGACCCCCATCGGCATCGACTACGGCGCCAGCGACGGCAAGAAGGTCCATCTGGTCGTGATGTACTACATCCCGGACGCGCAGAAGAACGTCTATCTGAAGGAAGTCTCGTCGCTGGCGGGAGCCATCCGCCGCGGCGACGGCATCCAGCCCATCGCGACCGCCGAGGACATCGCGACCGTCCGCGAGCGCCTGCTCGACTGGGTCCAGTCGGCCATCGACGCGAACATCCCGGAGACCAAGGCGCGCATGATCCGCCTGGAGGCCCGCCAGGCCGTCGCCGAAGCGGGCGCGCCCGCCGCCGCCGCGCCGCTGGCCCCTCTTCAGCTCCTGCCCGCGCTGTTCGTGCTGGCCGACGGAAAAGCCGTCGTCCTGTGCGCCAACTCCGACCTGGCCGGAGAACTGGAGAAGGACGCGGAGCTTCCCGCGCTCCTGCGCCAGCGCGCTCAATTCGAGCGCGCCGGCTGGCGCTTCGTCTTCCGCGACGCCACCGTCTTCGGAGCCCGCACGCTGTACGACTTCACGGCGGTGAAGTAGCCGTGGACGTCGCCTTGATCGGCCTCGGAACGAAGGACATCGACACCGTCCTGGCCTGGATCATGTTCACGGGCGTGGCGCTGGCGGCGGGGCTGGTCCTCTATCTCCTCGGACGGCACCACCAGCGGAAGCGCAAGGCCAAGAAGAACCACGCCCACAAGCATCCGCCGCAACACCCGCACCACCCCCCTCGCTAGGCGCGGAAGCCTAGGACCTTCGGCCCCGCATTCCCGGACCAAGGGACTCAGGACCGCCCCCCCGCGCGCGGGCTATGCTGAAGGCATGAACAACTCTTACGCCCTCGCCCTGGCCGTGTTCCTGGCGCTTCCCGCCGCCGCCGCCGAGACGGGCGCGGCTCCCGAATTGACAGACGTCGGCGTTCCCTCCGCCCAGTCCGCGCGGGAGTTGGCCGCGAAAGAGGCGGCCGAACGCCCGCTGATCGCGGTGATGGAGAAGGACGGCCATTTCCTGATTTCGCTTCAAAGCACGCAGCTGGACAAGCCGTATCTGCTGTCGGCCACCGTCTCGCGCGGGCTGGGCACGGGCATCCACTCCGGCGACCAGGAGGGGAACTTCCTGATCGCCTTCCGCCGCACCGGCGACATCCTCCAACTGTTCCGCCTCAACACGGGCTTCCGCGCCGACCCCGGCACTCCCATCGCCGAAGCGGTCAAATCCGCCTTTCCCGACGTGCCGATCGCCGCCGTCAAGATCGCGACTGAGAACCCGGCCGCGGGTTTCCTGGTCGTTCCCGCCGAGGGGCTTTTCCTGCCGGACCTGACCGACGTGCAGGCGACGGTGGCGCGCAGCTTCGACATCCCCTCCGGCGCGCTGAAGCCGGCCGGCGGCGTGACGCGCATCGACAAGGCCTCGGGCTACCACTCGAACCTGGAGGTGGACGCGACCTTCGTCTTCGCGCCTCAGGTGCCCGTGCAGTCCGCCGCTTTGCCCGACACGCGCCTGATCCCGGTCGGCGTGCACTACAGCATCACGGCCATGCCCGAGAAGGACTGCTTCGACGAGCGCGCCGCCGATCCCCGCGTCGGCTACTTCACCACCAATTTCCGCGACTACAGCGCCACCGGCTTGAAGGACCGCTTCGACCCGATGCGCCGCCTGGCCGAGCACTGGCGCCTGGAGAAGGCCGTGCCCGACGCCCCGGTCTCCGACGTGAAGAAGCCCATCGTCTGGTGGCTGGACGAGGGCATGCCCAAGGAGTACCGCGGCGCGGTGAAGGCCGGCATCCTGGCCTGGAACGAGGCGTTCGAGGCCGTGGGCCTGCGCAACGCCATCGTGGTCAAGGAAGTGGACAAGGACATGACCCCGAAGGAACGTGCCAATTTCAATCCCGCCGACGCGTCCTACAACATGGTGCGCTGGTTCATCGACCCCTCCGCGGGCTCGTCCTACGGCCCGCCCCGCGC
Organism: Elusimicrobiota bacterium; assembly: GCA_044450965.1. Taxonomy (GTDB): domain Bacteria; phylum Elusimicrobiota; class Elusimicrobia; order UBA1565; family UBA9628; genus GWA2-66-18. The sequence goes on from JBIOJO010000003.1 coordinate 24,358, forward strand.
CAACCCGCTGACCGGGGAGATCTACTCCGCGACGGTCTCGCTCAGCGACAACTTCGCCCGCCTCTGGGAGATGATGCGCAAGCCCGAGCTGGCCTCGACGATCGACGAGGACGTCCGCCCCGACCCCGCGCAGCTGGCCGCGCTCCAGGCCCACGGCATCACCGAGGCGCAGAAGGAGCAGGTCGTGCAGGAATACCTGACCAACGTGATGGTCCACGAGATCGGGCACACCTTGGGCCTGCGCCACAACTTCGAGGGCAGCAAGCTTCTCCCCCTGAACCAGATGGGCAAGGACGGCCTGATGTCCTCCTCCATCATGGACTATGTTCCGATCAGCCTCCCCGTCCCCGGCATGCCCCAGATCTACTTCCAGACCAAGCCGGGGCCGTACGATAAGTGGGCGATCGAGTACGCCTACAAGCCCGTCTCCCCCGACCCCGCCACGAAGACGAAGGCCCTCCAGGACATCGCCCGCCGCGCGAACACGGACCCGACTTTGGCCTACGCCACCGACGAGGACGTCAAGGGCATCAACCCCGACGCCCAGCGCTTCGACTTCAGCAACGAGCCGGTCAAGTACGCCGAAACTTTGGTCCAGCGGGCCAACAACCTCTGGGGCCGCTCCGCGACGGCGCTGACCCCGGAGCAGGTGCCGCCCCCGTACGCGGCCTTGAACGAGGGCTTGGGCCTGTACCGAAGCTCGGTGAACAACATCCTCCCCGTCATCGGCGGCGTGCGCTCCGACCGCCGCCCGACGGACGAGGGCGGACCGCGCCTGAAGCCCGTGCCCGCGGCCGAGCAGCGCGAGGCTCTCAACTTCCTGACGCGGAACGTCTTCGCGGCCGGCGCGTTCGCCGTGCCCCCGGAGCTGGCCCTGCGCTCGGCGCCCGATCCCTTGGAGACCTCGGCCGGCCGCGGCCTGCCGGACGTACCGCGCGCCGCGCTGGGCATCCAGACGGAGGCTCTCGGCCATATCTACGATCCCGCGACGCTCCGCCGCCTGGAGCTCGACGCTCAGATCGAGCCGAAGACGGCCCTGAAGCTCTCCGAAGTGTTCACGACCGTGCACCGCTCGGTCTGGGGCGAGCTGGCCGGCAAGGGACGCGTGGACGTGTCCCCCATGCGCCGACAGCTGCAGCGCGCGTACGTCGACGAACTCTCGACGCTGGCGCAGGACGAATCCGCCCCCGGCGACGCGGTCGGGCTGGCCCGCGCCGACCTGGCCGCGATCGCGCGCGACGCGAAACGCGCCCAGACGCGGACGACGGACCCCTTGGTCAAGGCGCACCTGGCCGAGATCGTCCGCCTGGCCGGCAAGCTCGACGAGGGCGAACCCGGGGTCGCGAAGCGCTGACGCGCTAGAAGCGCCCGCCGAGGAACGCGCCGTAAGCGCTCCAGGGCGCGTACTTCTTGCGCCCGAAGCTGACGAAACGGAAGCCGAACTCCAGGGAGCGGTACTCCAGGAACGGACCCAGTTCCCAGGTCGCCCAGCCTCGTTTCACCGAGGAGTTGAAGCCGGACGCGGCGCACGTTCCCGCCAGCGCGCCGGAATCCGAACAGGTGCTCTTCTCGCTCACCAGCGCCATCCCCAGCCCCGCGCCCAGGCCCACGGCCCAGACGTCGCCCAGCGGTGCCCGCGCTCCGAACTCAAGCAGGGCGCGTCCGGTGGAGTCCACCGCCTTTCGGGTCATGCTCCCGGCCGGAACCGTCGTGGCGGTGATCTTCCCGGCGGTCGGGCCGCCGGCGAGAAAACCGACGGTGGGTCCGGCGTAGAGGGAGCCGGAATGATAATACGCCCCCAGCCGCGCGCCGAAGGCGCCGGAGGCCGTCGCCGTTCCCGCGCAGGAAGCCGCGCCGCCGGCGACCTGGGCGGCGCAGATTTTATTGGCCGCGTTTAAATTATGTTTTTTCGCGTTGCCCGCCGTCAGCGCGTCCAAGGCGGCGGCGAAATGCCAGCCATCGGAGTCCTCCGCCCGCGCCGGGACGGCGAGAACGCCCAGGACGATCGCCGCCGCCGACCAGCGGACGAGCCGTTTGATCATCCTTCACACTATAAGCGGGTCGCCGCGGCGTGTCAAGACTTGTCCGCGGAGGGCCCGCCGCGCTAGGGCTTGAAGGCGGCCAGCGCTTCCTCGAGAATGTCGAGGCCGCGCGCCAGGTCGGCGTCCGGGATGGTCAGCGGCATCAAGGTGCGGATGACGTTGTCGTGGACGCCGGCCTTGATGACGATGAGGCCGCCCTCCACGCAGGAGTGCAGGATGTCCTTGACGCGGGCGGCGGGGAGCGGCGTCCGGGATTTCTTGTCGGTCACCAGCTCGATCGCGCGCATCGCGCCCAGTCCGCGCGAATCGCCGACGATCGAATAGCGGTCGCGGAAGGAGTCGAAGCGCTTGGCGACCGTCGCGCCGATGCGGCGGCCGGCCTCCACCAGCTTCTGCTCCTTGAAGATCTGGAACACCGCCAGGGCCGCGGCGCACGACATGGGGTTGCCGCCGTAGGTGCCGCCGATGGCGCCCGTCGCGGCCGAGTCCATGATGTCCGCCCGGCCGACCACGCCGGACAGGGGCATGCCGGCGCAGAGGGATTTGCCCACCACCATCAGGTCCGGCGCCTCGCCGTCGTGCTCGATGGCGAACATTTCCCCGGTGCGGCCGAAGCCCGACTGCACCTCGTCCACGATCAGCACGATGCCGTGCTTGTCGCACAGCGCGCGCAGGCCCTTCAAGAATCCGGGCGTCGGCACGATGAAGCCGCCCTCGCCCTGCACCGGCTCGACGACGATCGCCGCCACGTCTTCGGCGGCCACCTCGATCAGGAAGAAGCGCTCCAGCGCCTCCAGGCAGTGCTCGGTCAGGTCTTCGGGCTTCACGCCCTTCGGCGCGCGGTAGGCGTACGGAAAGCGCGCGTGGTAGATCTCCGGCGGGCAGGGTCCGAAGCCCTGGCGCAGGGGCTTGTACTTGCCGTCCAAGGTCAGACACAGAAGGGTGCGGCCATGAAACGCGTTGTCGAAGCTGATCACGGCCTTGCGCTTGGTAAAGGCGCGCGCGAACTTGACCGCGTTCTCGATGGCTTCCGAGCCGCTGTTGAAGAGGATGGCCTTCTTCGCCCACGATCCCGGGGTCACGCGGATCAGCTCGCGGCAGACGTCCAGGTAGTTCTCGTACGCGGCCACGTGGAAGCTGGTGTGCAGGAGCTTGCCCGCCTGCTCGCGCAGGGCGGCCACGACCTTCGGATGGCAGTGCCCGACGTTGAGCGCGCCGATGCCGCCGGCGAAATCGATGTATTCCTTGCCGTCCGCGTCCCAGACCTTGGCGTTGAGCGCGCGCTCCAGCACCAGCTGGGTGTAGGCGGCGCTGCCGTTGGAGACGAGCTTCTCCCGCTCGGCCCAAAGGGCGGCGGACTTGGACGTCTTCGCGGAGGTCTTGGTCTTGGGGGTCATAGCCCCCATTCTACCAGAAGGTCAGCGCCGCATCGAGCGGGAGCCGTCGAGAGGCCGCTCCCGGCGCACCGCGTCCGATTCGTCGTCCGGAATCTCGTCGCCGACCAGGCGCCGGTCGGCCGCCAGAAGAGAGAACTCCTCGCCCCGGTAGTAATCCCCGACGCGGCCCGACGCTTCCGGAATTTTCGCGTATCCGGGCAGGGTCGAAACGTAGGCGGCGAAAAGTCCCGGGTCGCGCCGCGCCTTGGACTTCCAATATTGGTCCACCAAGCCGCTTTCCCCCCGCGCGTACTCCTTATCGTCGCGAAGATAGGAGGGGTTCGTCTTGCGCTCCGCCGCCGTCGTCATCGCCTCGAGGCGCAAGGCATTCGTCTCGGTCTCGCGCGCGTTGGGCGCCGGAGCGCCGAGGATCACGGCCAGCTCGCGGTAATGGCGCGCATGGCCGCCCAGTTCATGGACGAACACCGGCATGTAGCGGTCCGCGATGCGGTCCGCGTCGAATCCGCCCGGGAGATCCGAGGCGATGGCGTCACGGTTCAGCACCAATGTCCGGGAATCGCGTTTGTACGTCGCCCACGCCCCCTTCAGCGAGGCGTCCTCCGACTCGGATCGGACGACCAAGGTCACGCCGCCCTTCGCTTCGAGGATCGGAACGGCGAACTCGGCGGCCAGGGGATTTCGCTTCAGCCGCGCGATCAGGGCCGCGCGAAGCATCGAAACATCCGCGGGCGCCTCCGACTTAAGGGAACCCGCAGGAGGACGAGAGGCCAACGCGGCGCGAGCCCCTTCGAAAGCGGCCGCCGCCCAAGGTTCGTCGGCGCGCGCGTTTCGAGCCGCGATGACGGTCAAGACGGCGATCCAGACGGCTCGTCTCATCGTCTCAGGATAACGGGATCGGAGTCCGCGCGGGAGGGTCGAAAGGCTCCCACCGCTGGGACCAACGGTTCTACTGCGTCCGGACGCGGTCGAGCACGCTAGATCCGCGGCGGGTCCTCAACTGTGTCCGGACACAGTTGAGCACGCCAGGGCTATCCGGATATCTCCGTCCGGGGCAGGATCAAATACACGGTCAGGACGATGAGCGCGTAACCGGCCAACCGGGCCGCGATCCGGCGGCGCCGGACCGGCTCCGGGCCGTAAAGGGTGTAAAGATCCAAGCCGCCCGCCGCCGCGGAGACGAACCAGGCGCCCAGGACGTGGCACGTCCACATCCGGGACTGCCAACCGTAGATGACGAGCAGACCCCACGCCGCGATCGGGACCAACGTCATCAGCACGTCAGGGATCTTGACCGGCCGCTCCCAGTTGCCGATCCACAGCGAGATCACCGTGAAGATCACGATGGGGGCCACGAACACCCACTGCAGGACCTCTATGTCCAGCCAGGACTTGGGCGCCCAATTGACCATGAAGGCGTCGGTCGCCACGCCGAAGGCAAGGGCCGCCAGGTGGGCCAGGAAGAAGGCGCGCCCGACCTTCGCGTTGCCCGCGGCGCGGCGAAGGATCCACGACACGATGATCACCCAGACCAGCGCCCGGAGATACTGCCAGGCGAAGTAGCGGACGTCCGGCGACCATCCCTTGATGAACGCGAGCAGTTGGGCCGTCACGTTTTTTCGAAGTCCCCCGCGCGACGCTTGCCGACGCCGAACGCGCCCGTCCCGAAGAGCAGATAGAAAACGCCGCAGAGGGCGACGAGGCCGGCGAGGATGACGTTGCGCTTGCGGCTCTCGTCCCAGAACACCTTTTCCGGCGGGGCGTCCGGGTCCAGCATGCCGGGCATGAAAAGGTCCTTGCGCGGAATGGGCGTCTTCTCGAAAACCCTCGTGTAATGCCGCGTCCTCGGCTTCGGCTTGACCGTGCGGACGACGGGCGGGGGCGCGGCCTCCTTCTGGGCGAACTGGTGCAGATGCATGCCGCTCGAGCCGAACCCCTTGCCGACCTTCATGCCCCCGATCACCTCGCGGTTCTCCGTCTCGCTCAAGCGCACGACCGGGGCGCCCGTCGCGGACAGCGTCTTCGGCTTGGGACGCTCGGGCTCGCCGGGCTCCTGCGGTTTTTCCGGCTCCAGCATGGACTCGTCGTCGCCGACCCCGAGGATTCCCGCCTCGCGCCCTCCCGGCTCGGGCACCACCATCATGGAGCTCGCCGCCGGCTTCGGAAGATCGCCTTTGACCGCGTTGATGTCCTGCAGGTCCTCGGCGGTCGGAACGGGCCGCTCCGGCAGCGAATGCTTCTCGGGCTCCGGCGCCTTCGCCGCGGCCTGCGGCGCGGCCTTCGTGAAAAGAAAGCGCTGGACGACGGGGGCGTCGCTGAAGTTCTGGACCACGTACATGACCGCCGCGCCGGAGATCACCGCGACGGAAACCTGGACGAACAGGTTCGGCTTATTCGGCCGCGGGTTCAGTTCGGGCATCGGACGAATTGTAAACCCGAAACCCGGATTTCACAAGAGGGCGCCCGGCCGGAAGACGGCGGTCAGCCGTATTTGTACTTCACGCCCTGTCCGCCGCCCGGCCACTCGCAGTTAATGTTGTCCCAGGGGCAGAGCATGCGGCAGGCGCCGCACTCGATGCAGTTCTCGTAGTTGACGACGATCTTGTTGTGGGCGGCCTCCCACTCGTAGACCTTCGCGGGGCAGACCGTGGTGCAGGGCTTGTCCTTGCACTTCGTCACGCAGGGCGACTCGGCGCCCGCGTTCCGCAGCAGGATGTTCGCGTCGGGCTGCTTCTTCCAGTCCAAAGTGCCCAGCTTGGTCTCGACGGTCGTCGTGATCTTGATGTCCATTAGATCGCCACCTTCCTCAGCGGAAACAGGTCCTTGGCCACGCGCAGGAAGCCGCGCTCGCGGATCATGCCGATCGCCTTCTTCAGATGATCGCGCTTGGGCACGCCGTCGGCCGAGAAGCGCAGCTGCGCCAGCTCGCAGGCCAGCTTCGGGTAGAATTCCAGGAAGCCCTCGGAGTTTTCCACGTGCTCTTCCAGATCCTGGATGTCCTCCATGTCCGACAGCACGTAGGAGGCCTCCAGCTTGTTCACGTACGCCTGCAAGGTCGCCTTCGTGTAGTCGCCCTTGACCTTGGCCTCGATCACCGTCTCGCCGGCCAGCTTGCCGGCCGTCATGGCCAGGTTCGAGCCTTCGCGATAAGCCGGGTTGGTCATCTGCGCGGCGTCGCCGGCCACCAGGAACCCGTCGCAGGCGAGCGGCGGCATGGACTTATAGCCGCCCTCGGGGATCAGGTGGGCGGAATACTCCAGCAGCTTGCCGCCGGAGATCAGCTTCTTGACCAGCGGATGGGCCTTCACGTGCTCCAGATGATCCGCCGGGCGGATGCCCTTCTTTTGATAGTCGGACAGCTTGCAGCCGACGCCGAGCGCCAGGGATTCCTTGTTCGTGTAGAGAAAAGCGTAGCCCAGCATGCCCAGGGAGACGGAGCCGAACATCTCCATGGTGGCCCCTTCGCCGGGGTTCAGCTGGAAGCGGTCCTCGATGACGCCGGACGGAAGCGCGATGACCTCCTTCGCTCCCAGCGCGACCTCGTTGGCCCGGAGTTCCTCCCGGAAGCCCGCCTTCTGCGCGATGATCGAGTTCACGCCGTCGCAGGCGATGACCACGTTCGCGGTCAATTCGTCGCCGTCGCTGGTCTTGATGCCGATCACCTTGCCGGAGGCGTCCTTCAGGACCTCGCTGACCATCACGCCGCAGAACACCTCGGCGCCGGCCGACTCGGCCTGCTTCGCGTACCACTGGTCGAAGTGCACGCGGATGATGGTGTAGCAGTTCGGCACGCCTTCCATGAACTTGAGCGACTTGTAGCCGACCGTGACGTAGGAGTCCTCGGTGGTGATGCAGGTCTTCTGCTCCAGGATGGGGCGCTCGACGGGCGCGTCGGGCAGCTTCCAGAAATCCGGGACGATCTCATGGAGCATCTTCGAGTACAGCACCGCGCCCTGCACGTTCTTGGCTCCGGGGTACTCGCCGCGCTCCAGGACGACGACCTTCAGGCCCGCGCGGGCCATGGTGATCGCCGCCGACAGCCCGGCGGGGCCGGCGCCGACGACGATCGCGTCGTAGGAAGGAGAATCGGACATGTCGGGAGCCCTCCGCGGTTCCGGTTAAGAGCCGACGCGGGTTTCGGCCGCGTTCTTCACCGTCGCCAGCAGCTCGTCGGTCTTGAACGGCTTCGTCATGAAGCCGACGACCTGCGGGAACTTCAGGAACAGGGTCTTCGACGGCTCCAGCGCCGTCATCACGACGATCGGCAAGGTCTTCAGCGCGGGGTCCTGGGAGATCTTCAGGCCGAGGGAGTAGCCGTCCACGCCCGGAAGCATGACGTCCAGAACCAGGACGTCGGGCTTGACCGCCGCGATCTTGTCCCAGGCCTGCCGCCCGTCGCCGCAGGTATGAACCTCGAAGCCCCCCTGCTCAAGCGTGTACTTGATCAGGCTCAGCATCTCCGGTTCGTCGTCGATCACGAGGACTTTCTTGGACATTGGTTCTCCTTCCGTCGGGAGGGTATCAATTCCCTCCCGCAGCGTCAAGAATCCTTGCTGAAGAACTGAAGCGGCGGCTCCACGCCCTGACGGCGCAGGCGCTCGTAGAAGCGCGGGATGGCGCCGGTGGCGCGCAGCTTCGCGTCCAGGCCGCCGGGCCCGCGGCGCAGCTCCAGCTGGAACAGATCCGCCATGGTGACGATCTCCTGGTCCATGCCGGTGACCTCGCTGACCTGCACGACGTGGCGCGAGCCGTCGGCCAGGCGGGCGGTGAACACGATGAAGTCCAGCGCGCTGACGATGTTCTGCCGCACCGCGCGAAGCGGCATGTCCAGGCCGGACTGAAGGACCAAGGTCTCCAGGCGCGCGATCGCCTCGCGCGCGGAGTTCGCGTGCAAGGTCGTCATCATCCCGTCCTGGCCGACGTTCATCGCCTGCAGCATGTCCGCGGCCTCGGGCCCGCGCGTCTCGCCCACGATCACGCGGTCCGGGCGCATGCGCAGGACGTTGAGCACCAGCTCGCGCAGGGTGACGTCGGGCAGGCCGATGGAGTCGCGCAGGCGGGTGCGCATGTAGATGGTGTGGGGCTGGGCCAGGACCAGCTCCGGAGTGTCCTCGAGAACCAGGATGCGCTGCGCCGGATCGACCCGCTCCGCCAAAGCGGCCAGCAGGGTCGTCTTGCCGGAGCTGGTGCCGCCCACGACCAGGATGTTCATCTTCTGCTGGACGCAGTAGTCCAGGAAGCCCGCGCAGCCGGCCGACAAGGTCCCGATCTCGGCCAGCCGCTCGAGCGTCGGCCGAACATTGGGGCGCTTGCGCACGGTCACGGTCAGGCCCTTCACCAGCGGCGGGGCGATGACGTGGACGCGCGAGCCGTCGGTGGCGATCAGATCCGCGTACGGCCGCTTCGGGCCGAATTCCTCCGGCGCGTCCACGATCCCGCGCACGAACGCCAGGACCTCCTGGGCCGTCGGATGGATCTGGACCTGTTCGAGCCGGGCGGAGGCGCGCTCCACATACACCGCGCCGTCGTCGTTGATCATGAGCTCGACGACGCCGGAATCCGAGAATACGGCGGTCAGCTTTTCAATTTCGGGCACGGGCGCATCGTATCAAAATCTAGTCGACGGCGGGATCCGCCAGGCTGCGGAACGCCCCGGCCAGCTCGGCGCCGCTGCGGAAGCGGCGCGCGGGGTCAGGATCCAGGGCGCGGGCGAAGAACGCGTCGATGCCGACGGGAAGTCCCTCCGCCGCCGCGGACGGGGGCGTGAAGCGGCCCTGGCTGCGGGCGATGGTCGCCTCTTCCGGGGGAAACGCCGGGCGGCCGGTCAGGCGCTCGTAAAGGGATTCGGCCAGCGCTCGCGCCGACTCCGCGTCGGGAGCCGACGCCGCGGCCGCGGACAAGGCCCGCGCGGCGTCGCGCGGCGACAGGCGGCCCGCCGGTAGAACCGCGGGTCTGGCGGCTCGCGCCGGAACGGCCTCCGGGGCGCGGCGCAGGCGGCCCCAGGCCCATCCGCCCAGCGCGGAAAGCCCCAGGAGGCCGATCAAAGCTCCCAGCCCGTTGCCCTGACGCGACGGGGCGCTCAAGCGCGCGGCCGCCGCGTCGCTGAGCCGCGCCAACGACGCGTCCAGCTCGGCCGCGCGGCGGTACTGGGCCAACGTTTCCTCCGGGGAGCGGCGCAGGCCTTCCTTGGCGACCGCGGAGCGCAAAGCGGCCTGGCCGCTGGCGGGGTTGATGCGGGCCGCGCGGTCGGCGTCCTCCAGCGCTCCCTGATAGTCGCCGCGGCCGGATCGCGCCTCCGAACGCAGGCACAATATGGCCGGAGTGGGCTCGGAAAGGGTCAGCGCGCGCGTGGCCGCGTTCTCCGCGGTGTCGAAGTCGAGCGCGGCGTTGGCCGCCCGCGCCAGCTGCTGCAGGGCCCGAATGCTGTTGGGGTCGCCGTCCACCGCGTCGCGCGCGGAGATCTCCGCCCCCGCCACGTCTCCCGCCGCCAGACGCAGGACCGACTCGCGCAGGGCGTCCTCCGAACCGGCGCGCGGCTGGCCGGCCAGGGCGATGGAGACCGCGCCCGCCGCGAGCAGAGCCGCCAGAAGGAGCTTCACGGACCGACCTCCAACGAGAGCTGAAGGATGTGCACGTCCAGCACGCGCCCGAACTTCTCTCCGACGCGGCGCAGGCGGCCGACCTCCACGAAGCCGCGGCGCGCGTGGAGGCGCAGGCTGGCCTCGTTGTCCTGGGTGATGCGCGCCAGGGCCTGCTTGACGCCCAAAGTCCTGCCGCGCCGCAGCAGCTCGTCCAGAAGTTCGCCGGCCAGGCCGCGGCCGCGCGCGGGGACTTCGACGTAGACGGAGACCTCGACGCTGCGATTGTACGCGCAGCGGTCGGACCAGCGGCTCATGGACGCCCAGGCGACGACCCGCCCGTCCTCCTCCGCGACCAGCACGGGGTGGGATTCGTCGTGCGCCTTGAACCAATCGGCCATCTGGGCCAAGGATTTGGGCTCGGTGTCGAAGGTCCCGGTCGTGCGCTCGATCGCCTCGTTGTAGATGGCGGTCACGGCGGGCAGGTCTGTTTCTCGCGCGGGGCGGATCGCGGCCATGGTCCATTTTAGCAATATCCTGCCGACGGAATCTTGTCAAGGGGGCCCCCTTGACAAAACCACCCCCCGGGGTCACACTCAAGAATGAAGTTGGTCCCAGGAGCGGCAACCCCATGATCCCCCTCGCCGCCGTGCTCGTGATGTCGTTGTCGGGCCTCGCGTCCGCCCAGCCGGCTCCCGCCGGTCCCGCCGCCGACGCCCCGGATCCGTATGCTCAGGCGCTGGCGAAAGCCCGCCAGGCTTATCTGACCCACGCGCAACGCCAGCCGACGCTGGACACGGTCGTCAAGCTTCCCGCCAAACCCGCCCCGGAGCAGGCGCAGAAGGACGCCGAGGTCCGGAACGCGATCGACGCCGCGAAGGAAGTGCAGTTGGGCTGCGATCTGCCGTGTTCGAACCCCGCGGACATCCAGCTTTACCGGGCCAAGGTCGAGCTGGTCGCCGGCAAGCTCGGACTGAAAGGAGCCGACGTGGCGGCGGCGCGCGAGAATTATCTGCCCAAGGAGCAGCCGCGTCTGCGCGACCCGCGCGGCGCGCGCGCCTCCGGGGAAGCCAATCAGGAGGCCGAACGCATCGCGATGGCCAGGATACTGGCCAACGCGGAGACGGCGCCCGCGATCAGAGCGCAGCTTAACCGCAAGGCGTTGACCATGGCGGACGCGCTGGGAAAAACGCAGCTCGTCACGATGGGCAACGATGGAGTCGCGGTTTTCGCCGGCGGACAGCGCCGCATGCTGACGGCCCAGCAGATCGCGGACATCAACGCGCGGCCGAAGGCCCAGGCGGAGATCCTCCGCCATCTCGCCACCAACCCTCCGCCCTCTCCTCTCACCCAGGACCAGAAACAGCAAAAGGTCCTGAGCGACGCGGAGCAGTCCATCAAGGACAACCCCGGCCGGGTCCGGCAGGCGCAGAATTTCTGGGTGACCGAATCCCAGGACAAAAACAGCAACCCGCTCTGGCGCGGCTACGCGTACTTCAACCGCGGACTTTTGGCGGTCAGCGGCTTGGGAGAAGTCGAGGACAGCGCGGCGCGCGTCGGCTACGTGAGCGTGAGCGACGACGTCAGCACCGGCCGAAAGGCCTGGGAAGTCACGAAGCTGGCCGGCAACAGCGCCATGTTCGCCGCGAATTTCGTCGGGATCGGCGGGGCGAGCAAGGTCGTCAAAGGCGTGCAGGTCTTCGAGAAGCCCGTCGTGGTTGACGGCATCCGCGCCGTTGGTAAAGAAACGGCCCAACTCGTCACCGAGCATTCCGGACAGGTCGCCGAAGCGCTGAAGCCGGCCCTGGCGACCGGCGGGCGCGATTTCAAGGCGGCCACGAAGGCGCTCGACGAAATGGCGCAGACTCAATACGGCGGCGCCTTCAAGGTCGTCCGCGGGAAATACTTGACCACGAACGCGGCGGAAAAAATAGCGCCGGGAATGGCCGAGTGGGTCGCCAAGGACAGCAAGATCATCTACAATCCGCTCGTGGGCGAGGCGCACGAATTCGCGCACGCGCATCAGATGTTCGTGACCCGCGGCGCCGCCCTGGATTTGGCCGCGTCGCAGGCCGGGAAGACGGTCGCGGAGCTCTCCCCGAAAGAGGTTGGCGAGGCGCTGAAGCTGGCGGAGCGCTTCGAGCAGGCGAACTACGCGAAATACGAGGCGCAGGCGCTGCGCAGCTCCGGATTCCTGGGATTGACCCCGGGCAGCAACTATACCGCCAAACTCGCCGCGAACGGCCGCGAAATCACCCAGGCCATGCTCGCCAATCCCGAATGGAAATTCAGCACCGGCCAGAAAGTCTTCGGCTCGCTCTCGGGTTTGGGCCACAGCCAGGTGGAAATCGGGATGAGCCTGCTTCCCGTGTTCAATATTCCGCTGGCCCGCGAGGGCATCGTCACCGTCGGAACCTTGGCGACCGACGCCCTCACTCCGGACGCCGCGGCGGCGCCCCAGCCCGCCGGGAGCGGGGCGCGTTGAGATTTTCGCCGTTCTTCGTCGTCAGCGCCGTCGGCAGCCTGGCCTGTTGCGCGGGCGGCTGGAAGCTGATCAAGGCGAAGGAACGGAAAGAGGGCGAGGCCGTTTTCATCAGCCTCCTCGCTCCGCGCGCCCTTCTCTACTATCTGGGCTGGCTCCTCCTGGCGTTCGGCGTTTTCGCCGCGTTCATACTGACGCCGATGGCCTACATCGCGGGCTGACGCTTTATCACGCCCGGAGCCTCAAAAAGTTATTATCCCACCAATGGCAGCGAGACTCATCGCCTTCGTCCTCTATGTCCCCGCGATCCTCGCGGTCGGCGCCCTTGTGCCCCGCACCGTCCAAATCGCGGCGCGCGGCAATTGGGCCGGGCTGTACGGCCTACTCTACGCGGGAGTCGTCATCCTGCTCTGCCGTCGCGCCGTGCGCGTCCTCAAAGGCCTGACAAGCCGGCCGTGGGTGGACGCGGTCCTGCTCGCGATCATCGACGGCCTCATGGCCTTCTTGGCTCTGACGTCGCGATGAACGGGAAAGCCTGGGGCGCCTTCTGCCTCGTCGCGGGATTCGCGACGGCTTTCGGCGGATACCGGCTGATTCGATCGCAGGAACATCCGGCCGGGACCACCGGCTTCGAAGGCCCCTCCCTCAACCGGCGCGGCCTGGTCATGCTTCTCGGCAATCTTCTGCTCGCGCTGGGGCTGGTCGTCGCCGTCATCATCAGCTCGTTCTTCTTCATCGGCGGCTGAGATGCGGCGAAAGGAATTCGCCGCCCGGGTCTGGTCCAAGCTGGTCGCGTTCGAGAAGACTTACGCCCTTCTCAAACCGGGCCGCCGCGTCCTGGCCGCCGTCTCGGGCGGGCCGGATTCGGTGTGCTTGGCGCATTGGCTGTCGGTTCAGGCGCGCCGAAAGAACCTGGACGTCGCCCTGCTCCACGTCAATCACGGCCTGCGCGGCAAAGCCGCCGACCGGGACGCGGCCTTCGTGCGCGCGCTGGGCGCGCGTCTGGGCCTGAAGACCACCGTCGTCAACGCCGACGTCCGCGGCCGCGCGAAGAAATCCGGCCAGGGCTTGGAGGACGCCGGCCGCCGGGAGCGCTACCGCGCGCTGATCGCGCGCGCCCGCCGCGGCCGCTTCGTCGCGGTCGCGACCGGGCATCAGCTCGACGACCAGGCCGAGACCGTGCTCCTCCATCTTCTGCGCGGCACCAGCCTGGAAGGCCTGGGCGGAATCGCCCCGCGCCGCGCCCTGGCGCCGGGCGTGGAATTGATCCGCCCCCTTCTGCCGCTGACCCGCGCCGAGGTGATGAACTACCTGAAGGTCCATGACTTGGACTGGCGGGACGACCGCACGAACCGCGACCCGAAATTCACCCGCAACTGGATCCGGCGCCGAGTCCTTCCCCTGCTGGAATCGCGCGCCCCCGGCGTGAAGGAACGCCTTTCCGGAATCGCGTCCAAGGTCCGCGCCGCGACCGGACGGCGCTGAGCCCCGCCGTGATCCTCGGCCTTTCGTTTATCTCCGGCGCCGCGGGGCTGATCTTCGAGGTTCTGTGGGCCCGCCGCCTGGCCCTCTTGTTCGGCAGCACCGCCTTGGCGCAGACGTTGGTCCTGGCCGTATTCCTCGGGGGACTGTCGGCCGGGAGCGCCCTCCTGGGCCGCCGCGCGGACCGGGCCGCGTCCGCCGCCCGCTTCTACTCCCTGCTGGAATGGGCCGTCGCGGCGCTGGGTCTGGCCGCGCCGTTTCTGCTCCGCTCCGCCGACGGCGCCGCCGGACGCCCGCTCGCCGTCGCCGCCTTGTTCGCCCAGGCCTTCTTGATGGGCGGGACCATTCCCGCGCTGTGCCGCGCCGCCGGAGGAGACGCCCAGGGCGGCGTCGGCCGCGTCTACGCCGCGAACTCCGCGGGAGCGGCCGCCGGGGCCCTCGCGGCGGCCTTTCTGGTGGTTCCGGCGCTGGGTCTGGAATGGGGCTTCGCCGCCGCGGCCGCGCTGAACATCCTGGCGGCCCTCGGCGCCGGACTGGCGCCCCAGTCCGCGCCCGCGCCCGCCCGCACCGGCCCCGGCGCCCGGACGATCGCTCTCGACCCGGCGGTCGTCCAATGCGTCGTCTTCGTCTCGGGCTTCACGGCCCTGACCTACGAGATCGCCTGGACCCGCCTGCTCGCCCTCGTGCTCGGCTCCTCGGTGTACTCGTTCGCCGAGATGCTGGCCGCGTTCATCGCCGGAGCGGCCCTCGGTTCCTGGATCGTCTCGACCTCCGCCTTCCGCCGCCGCGATCCGGCCTCTCTTCTCGGTCTGGCTCTGCTGGGCGCCGGCGTCGCGGTGCTCGCCGCCCTGCCCCTGTGCGACAAGCTGCCGATACTTCAGGTGATCCTGCGCACCCGGTTCGGCTACGACGCGCGGGCCTTCTACGCCTTTGAAGCCGTGAAATTCGCCTTATGCCTCGTGCCGATGCTCCTTCCGGCCGTGGGACTGGGCATGACCTTGCCCCTGGCGGCGCGCCTGCTGGACGGCGGCGGCCGCGGTGGAGACGTCGGCAAGGTCTTCGCCGCGAACACCGCGGGAAACGTGCTGGGCGCCCTGACGGGCTGGCTGGTCCTGCCTTGGCTGGGCGCGGAAGGCATCCTGCGCTCGGGAACCACCGTTTTCGTGGTCCTCGGCGCGGCCGTGCTCTGGACCTCGGCAGCGCCGTTCGCCCGCCGCCGCGCCTGGGCCGCCGCCGGACTGACGGCTCTGATCGCGTACCGCGCCTGGCTCCCGCGCTGGGACATGACCTTGCTGGGCCAGGGATTTTTCCGCAGCCGGCCGAATTTCACGCTGAAGAGCTACGCCGACTACCTGAGCGTCTTCGGGGGCCTGGTCGAGAACGTGTACGCCCGCGACGACCGGGAGGCCACCGTCACCGTCTCGCGCTTCAAGGGCGGCGTGCTGGCGCTGAAGGTCAACGGAAAAAGCGACGCCTCCAGCGGCCCGGACATGCGCACGCAGATCCTCCTCGGCGAGCTGCCCTTGATCCTCAAGCCCGGGGCGCAAGACGCGCTGGTCGTCGGCTGGGGCAGCGGCGTGACCGCGGGCTCCATGCTCAGCCACCCGCTCGCGCATCTGGACGCGGTCGAGCTGATTCCCGCCGTGGTGGACGCCTCGCGCTTCTTCGACGCGGAAAACGGAGGCGCGCGGGCGGACCCGCGGCTGAACCTCCGGATCGAGGACGCCAAAAGCTTCCTCGCGCGCGACGGCCGCCGCTACGACGTCATCGTCAGCGAGCCGTCCAATCCCTGGATGGCCGGGGTCGGCGACCTCTTTTCCGTCCAGTTCTACCGCCGCGCCCGCGCGCGCCTGGCGCCGGGAGGCGTCATGGCGCAGTGGTTCCACTCCTACGAGATGGACGACGCGCTGTTCGCCCTGGTGCTCCGGACGTTCGCCTCCTCCTTCCCGCACGTGACCCTCTGGAGCGTCGCGGACAACGACCTCATCATCATCGGCTCCGACGCGCCGCTGGATCCCGATTTTCAGGCGATGGAGCGGGAATCGCGCCTGCCGGCGGTCCGCCGCGACCTGGCCCGCGCCGACGTGAATTATCTCACGACCCTGCTGGCCGCCCAGTCCGCTTCGGAGCGGACCGCGGCCGAACTGAAGGGCGCCGGCCCGCTCAACGAGGAGCTCCGGCCCCGGCTGGAGTACGCGGCGCCGAAGGCCTTCTTCCTGGCGGCGACGGCGGGCTCCGTCGCGGCGCGCGACGACCGCGACGACGCCCGGCGGCGGGAAGACCTTCTGCTCGCCGCCTACCTCAAGTCACGCGGCCGCCGGCCGACGAAGGAAGAATACCTGGACCGCGTGGTCTTCCCCCACGCCCCCCACGAGATGGCCGCGCTCCGCGACTGGCTGGGGGAGTGGAAGCGCCGCTACCCCCGCGATCCGCGCTATGCGGACGTGGTCCGCATACTCGGCCGCTACGGCAGGCTCTGAGCTCCGGGGCTACTGCCCGGGAGCCGAGGTCGGGGGCGGCGGTATCGTGTCGGGAACGTCAGGAGGCGCGGCGACGCCGGCCTCCGTGGACCTCACCGCCGCGCTCTGCGAGTTTCCGTCTCCGTCGAAGAGCGCGAAGCTGTCGTCCTTGTACTCGATCAGCAGCTGCAGCGGAGCGCCGGCGGTCCCGCCGGCGAAGCGCGCCTTGACGACTCCTTGGCCCAGATATTTCAGGAATTTCGGAGGCGACGTCCTCATGTCGAACAGGAACGCCAGCGCCTCGGCTCCGGAGATCTGCACTTTCCGGGTTCCATCCGGACTGACGGTCGCGGCGCCGCCGTCGGCCGCCGGCACGGTCGCCGGAGCGGCCGGCGTTTCCGCGCTCTCGACCGCCACGCCCGTTCCCTCGTAGGGATAGTAGGCGTCGTCGACATAGACGTAGGGCCGGCCGCCGTCGCCCGGCCACCACCAGTAGCCGTTCCACCAGTAGACCCAGCGCGCCCCGCGCCCGTCGTACCACCACCAATGGTCGCCGTAAAAGCGGGTCCAATAGAAAGTCGGGCCGTGATAGAAGCCGTACCAATGGTTGCGGCCGTCGTAGTAGTGGCTGTACCGGACTCCGCCGTCCTTATGCCAATAATAATGGTTGGGGACGACCTCGGAGCGCTGCTGGCGCTGGATGCCGCCGACGACGGCCTGGTTCTGGACGACGGCCCGGTGGTAGACCGGAGGAACCGCGGCCGCTTGCTGGGAAATCCGCCGTCCGGCCTCGTCGCGCTGCGGATACACGGCGCGATTCTGGTCGCGGACCATATGCTCGGGCGCCGCCGGCGCCGGAACGGCGACGCGGCGCCGGCGGTAGACGGTCCGGGAGCCTTCACGCTCGCCCTCATGACGCTCCGCCGACGCCGTTCCGGCGCCGAGCAGGAGCAAGACTGACAGCGCCGCGAGGGCGGAATATCGATTCATGGCGTTAATCTCCGATGCGGGCCGCGAAAGCCTTGATCCGCTCCGCGGAGATGAGGCCTCCGCCGCAATCCGGACACTTCGCCTGGGCGACGGCGTAGGGAGCGCGGCAGCGGGAGCACACGAACTTCACCGCGGGCTCGATGAATTCCAGGAGCTTCGGCAAGGTCAGGATGGCGCCGCACTCGCAGGCGCCGTCGCCGGCCACCGGACGCTCGCAGCGCGGGCACGGCTGGGCCTTGCGCAGGCGTCCGAACCACAGTCCGCAGCCGACGCAGCGCTGGGCTTCCGCCGCGTTCTCCACGCCGCACAGCGGGCACGGCGCCGGCGCGCCGGCCTGAGGAGCGGAGGCCTGCGGGGCGGAGGCATCCGGAGCGGGCGAGCCAAGGACCTCGCGGCAGCCTTCGGCCACCGCCTGATCGATCGGCAGTCCGCCGTTCGTCCGGCGCAGGATGGCCGCCGTCAGACGGGCGACCGCGTCCGCGTCGGTCGCTGGCGCCGCGGGTTCCGCCGGCGTCTCCACCAATTCCAGCCCGCAGCCCGAGCAGACGCCCTTGCCGTCGCCGCGGCTCTCCACGGCGCCGCCGCAGGCCGGACAGCCGCCCTCCGCTCCGTCGACGGCATCGGGCGGCGCCAACGGCTGGCCGCACTGGTCGCAGTAGGAAGCGTCCGGGTCGTTCGAGGATTTGCAGGCGGGGCAGACGGGCTCGTCGGTGTCCATGCGCCGATTATATCTTATGGTAAGATTCGCACGAGCATGACGACCGCGACCCCCCCGACCGGCGCCCCGGCCTGCCCGCTGTGCCGCGCCGCCGTTTCCGCCCCCGCGATCCGCTCCTGGCGGGAATACAAGCTCTACGACTGCCCCGCCTGCGGCTTCGGCTTCTGCGTTCCCTTCAAGAATCCGGGCGCGGAGTATTACGCCCGCCTGGAGGAGATGTACCCCCACGAATCCCAGACGGCCACCGACCCGATGTCCGAGGAGTACGACGCCTGCTTGGATTTCTTCCGGGGCAAGAACGTCGCGGGCCAGCGGCTGCTGGACGTGGGGTGCGGCGGCGGCGGCTTCCTGAAAAGAGCGCGCGAGCTGGGCTTCGCCATCACCGGCATCGACTACAACGCCGAGCGGCTGGAGGCGGTCCGCGCCGAGCTGGGCGCCGACGTCTTCACCGGCTCCGTGGAGGATTTCGCCCGCGCCCGGCCCGACGAGCGCTTCGACGTGATCACCATCTTCGAGGTGGTCGAGCACCTGGACGACCCCGGCCGCTGGCTGGACGTCATGCGGTCGATGCTGAAGCCCGGCGGCTACTTCTTCATCGGCCTGCCCAACCGGGAGCGCACGTTCGATCCCTTCACGGGCCCGACGATGGAGTGGATCGACAATCCGCCGCATCACCTGAGCCGGTGGAGCGCCGTGGTTCTGCGCCGGTTCGTGGAAAGCCATTCCTTCCGCGTCCTCTCCTGCGCAAGCCTGGGAGTCCCGCGCCAACTGCTGGCCCTGCTGCTGCGCAAGAGGCTTCAGTTCGGCCTGGCGACCAAGTCGCTGAAGGTGGACCAGATCGCGCACGTGCCGAAGGCGGGCGCCTCCGTCGGCCCGCGCGCCCGCCTGATCCTGGCGCTGGTGGCCGTCAAGGAAGCGGGCATCAACGCGGCGGCGTGGCTGATGTACCCGTTCTTCCGCCTCGCCTGCCGCCTGTTCGGCTGGCAGGGCGTGATCCTGCTCTGCGTCTCGCAGCGGCGGGATTAAAAGCAAGAGCCCCCGCCGCGAGGCGAGGGCTCCTTGACCGCCCGTCGTTCGCGGCGGCCTAGCGCGGAG
The DNA here is from genome assembly GCA_044450965.1 of Elusimicrobiota bacterium. Classification (GTDB taxonomy): domain Bacteria; phylum Elusimicrobiota; class Elusimicrobia; order UBA1565; family UBA9628; genus GWA2-66-18. Next base: position 43,598 of record JBIOJO010000003.1, read on the forward strand.
CCTGGAACGTGCCGTTCGCCGTCACGGACTGCGCCGAGCTGTTGGTCCCCGAGAACGTGAAGTTGACCAACGCCGTCTTCGCCACGACTCCGCCCGCGTTCTGGAGTGTGATCGTCGTCCCGGCGAAGCTCCCGCTGCCCCCGTTCGTATTGGTGACCGGCCCGAGGTTCGTGCTATCGAGCGTCAGGACCGCGGGGCCCGTCAGCGACGAGAAGGGGATCGGGTTGAGGCCCGAGCCGCCGCCGCCGATCAACTGCTGGATGGTGTCGGCGCCGATTGAACTGACGACGCCATGGATATGGATGAACGAACCGTTGATGGTGCTGGGGCCGGTGAAAGCCCCGCCGCCGCCGACCGTTCGCGCGCCGAAGTCCACGTAGAGCTGGACCGCGCCCAAGGGATTGGCATCCGCAATGTTGGCGCTTCCGGTGATGGGGGCATGACCGGAGAAATAGAAGCCGGTCCCCGAGGGCACGTTCTGGACGATGTAATCCCAGGTGAGGACCGAGTTGGCCGCGGTCTGCACGGCCTGGGTCACCACGGTGTTCTGGCCGTCCGCGAGGCCCAAGGCGTCGCCCGTCACGGCGGCCAGGACGCCGCCGACCGACGTCGAGCGCCCGGACGCGTCCGTCGCCGTCCGCCGCCCGCCCAGCCCGGAGCCTTCGCCGGCGCCGCCGCTCTTGCCCGCCGGGGGCTGCAAAGTGCCCATGATCCGGTTGAGGTCGCCCGTCATGAAGCGGGCGTCGTCCACCCGGCCGTCCGACCCGATGTGGGTTCCCACGCCGGGCTGGATCAGGTCCACCGTCTTGCCGCCGCCCTGCGCGTAGATGCCGGCCGCGTCGTCGTGGTTGTCCGGATTGCGCGCGCCGCCGTTGATGATGGTGGAGCCGCCGGGTCCGGTCTCGCCGACGCCGATGGAGCCGCGCACGCCGATGGTCCCGATGGCGAGCTTGACCTTCATCTTCGACGGATCGTGCGAGGCGACCTTGCCCGTCACGAAGCGGAACGTTCCCTTCGCGATGTTGGCCGTGATCTTGCCGGCGCTGGTCTTCGGGTCGTAGACGAAATCGTCCAGAACCATGTCGCTGTTCGGGCCCAAGGTGAAGATCGTCTCGTCCAGCAGCAGCACCTGCAGGCGGCCCGCGGCGTCGGTCGTCACGTGGTCGTTCAGGAACAGCGGCTTGCCGCTGGAGATCACGCGCCCCACGGGGGCGCCTTCGGAGACGGCCCGGACGGCGCCCCGCACCGCGGCGGCGGTGCCGATCTGGGAAACCTGCGCGGACGCCGAGGCGGCGGTCAGCAGCAGGGACAACGCGGCGGAGAGAGTGCGCTTCATGTCGTTCCTCCGAAATTGGATGTTCATGTTAGAATCCGGCCGCCCACTTGTACGTCAGGAGTCCCGAAATCTTGTCGTTGGTGTAGCCGTAGTTGGACAAAGTGGACATCGAGTCGAAGTACTCGTAGGTGAAGGTGAAGAGGAGGTCCTTGAGCCGCGCGTCGATCAGGCTGAGGGGCGCGCCGCACGTGATGTCCGCCTGAATGGTCGTGTCACGGCGCAAGGTCGAGCTGACCGCCGTGTCCGCGTAGGGATAGTTGTCCACGTTCAGGCGCAGCGACGACAGCAGGAAGGTTCCCTTTCCCGTCAGCCAGGTGTCGGTGACGCCCAGCCCCTTGCGGAAGAAGGTGAAGGCGTTGTTCTGCGCGTGCTTGACCGTGTACAGGACGTTCGCGCCGACGCGGTTCGTCGGCAGGATCGAGTAGTCCCCGCCCAACGTCGTGTCCACCTGGATGCCGGTGCGGTCGGCCGCCGTGGGGACCACCGCGGTCGGGGAGTAGATCTGCCGCACGTCGTGGATCTGCGCGTAGACGTCGGCGCGCGCGCTCAAGGTCTTGTCGAGGCGGAGGTCGACGCCGCGGTTGCGCAGGAAGGTGGTCTGCGCCAGCAGGACGTAGTCGTAGACCAGTTGCGGGGTCACGTTCAGATACGGCGTCTTGTACGTGCCTCCCAGCGCCGGGGAGTAGGCGGTCAGGTTCAGGTTCTTCTGCAGAGTCTGCTCGGCGCGGTAGTAATTGAAGGTGCCGAAGACCTCGTGGCCGGCGGCCAGTCCCAGGTCGTGGTGCGCCTCGACGTTGCCCATGAACAGGAGGCTGGTGTCGTCGTGGCGCAGGGAGCCGGGCGAGAGCTGGATCGGCGCGCCGCCGAATTGGGCGATGCCGGTGGCGGGCGCGGAGTTGCGGTTGTCGTCGTACTCGAACCCCAGGCCCAGGCGGCCGGTCAGCTGGGTGCGCTTCTGGCGCTTGCGGATCTCCGCCTGATATTGGGAGGCTTCGACCCGGATGCTCTCGGGCGGGTTCTGCGCCAGCACGGCGCCGATCTCGCGGTCGGCCTCGATCAGGTTGTCCAAACGGTAGAGCACGACGCCGTAGAACAGCCGGATCTGAACCAGGTCCGGATTCAGCATCAGGATGCGCTCGAGGGTCGCCGAGGCGCCCTTCAATTCGCCGTGCCGCACCTGGGTCTGGGCGTAGCGGAAGTTCAGGACGACGTTGTCCGGATCGGCCGTGACCTGCTCGTAGGTGACGTCGGCGTTGGCGTCGGCGCTCAGCTTCGCGGACTGCGCGGCGGCGTCCGCCGCCGACTGCGCGGCGGTCGTTCCGGCGGAAGGCCGGCCCGCCTCCTTGTCGATTTCGCCCGGGTTCTGAGCGAACAGCGGGGCCGCCGTCAGCAGCACGATCAACGCGGCGAGGCAAGGTCGAAGCATAGGTCTCCGATGGTTCTTGAATTAACGACCCGGATGCGAGGGTTTGTAATTAACGCAAAATATCGTTTCCGCCGCAAGCCCGGCGGGGACGGAATCAGTCCAGCTTCATCGGCCCTTTCTGGGCCGCGAAGTGCAGGCGCACCGCGTCCAGGACGCAGCCCAGGAAGAAGACGACCGCGGCCGTCGCGGCCAGGATGACGGTGGCCGGCAGGGCCGTCGGGGAGTCCAGCCAAAGGCCGAAGACCCCGAACACGGCCAACGCCGCCGCCAGGATCCCCGCCGCGGCCGTCACGGCCAGCTTCAGCGGATTGTAGTAGATCATCATCTGGGTCATGATCTGGAGCGTGCGCAGGATGTCGCGCACGGCCTTGACCTTCGACTTGCCCGTGCGCTCGACGAAACGGATCGGCACGTAGCGCACGAAGCGGCCGGACTGGATGAAGGACAAGGTCATCGTCGTGGTGAAGGAGTAGCCCAGGCACAGGAAGGGCATGGAGCGCTCGAACGCGCTCTTGCGAAGGAGGCGCAGGCCGGAGTTGGCGTCGGGAATCTCCTCGCCCGCCACGAAGCCGGCCAAGCGCAGATAGATGGACCGGCGCCAGGCCTGCATGGGCGTGCCCCAGTAGCTCTTTCCCTGGCGCGCGCCGATGACCAAGTCGCAGGCCGGGGCGTGGGCGAACAGCTGCTCCGCCTCCTCCGGCGGGTAGCTGCCGTCCGCGTCGATCATCAGGATCCACGGGTACTGGGCCTTCGCGAAGCCGCTCATCAAGGAACGCCCGTAGCCGCGGTTCATCGGATGGCGCAGGGCCGTGACGCCGGCCGCCCGCGCGTTCTCGAAGGTCTTGTCGGTGGAGCCGTCGTCCACCACGATGATCTCGAAGCGCTTCGCGTGCTTCTGGAGGAGCTCGGTCAGGCTTTTGACGACCGGAGCGATGGCGTCCTGCTCGTTGTACGCCGGGATGATGGCGCTGATCTCGAGATCGGTCATGGGGCCTAGTTTACCTCATGCCCGGGCGGGCCGCAACGATGTGAAACGACCTCAGCACAGGGGGGTCCAACGGACGATCGCCGTTCTTTTCGTCCCGCGGAACGAGGGAGATGGATTTCGCCACATCCATGCCTTCGATGATCTCGCCGAACAAAGTGTGTTTTCCGTCCAAGTCGGGCTGGGAGGAAAGAGTGATGAAGAATTGAGTCGAGGATGTATTCGGGCCCCAACTGGCCATGCCAAGGAGCCCCGGTCGGTCGAATTTCGCCGTGGGAAGATTCTCGTCGGGAAGAGGGATATTCGCGTCGCCCTCGCCGGTACCCGCCGGATCTCCGGTTTGAATGTAATAACCAGGAACGACACGATGAAAGATGTTCCCGTCGTATAACGGACGAAACACCACTTGGCCGGTCTTGGGATCGCGCCAGGCCTTCGTTCCGTCGGATAACGCGCGAAGTTGCGCGACCGTCTTGGGCGCCCGATCCTCGAAAAGTCGTGCGACCATGCGGCCCTTCGACGTTTCAAGGACCGCGTACGGACCGTTGGAAGTACGACCGCAGGCGGCCGCGAAGACAAACGTCGCGAACAGCGCCGACCGCCTCACGCGCGCTTGACGCCCTTGATCAGCTCGGGCGGGTAGCCGATGTCGAGAACCTTCAGGACGCCGACGTACTGCTTCGCGTGCGGGGTCAGAAGTCCCCGTTTGGCCAGACCCAAGGTCAACGTCATATCCGCGGTCACGAACACACCGCTGTGATAACCGGTGTCGGGATGAAGACCCGTGGGGATATCCACGGCGATGACGGGCTTCTTCGCGCGGACGATCTCCTGCACCGCGTGATGGACGGAGCCGGCGGGCTTGCCGTTGGAGCCCGTCCCCAACAATGCGTCCAACACCACGTCGCACTTGGCCAGCGCGTCGCCCAGCCCCGACTCGGGCCCGACCGCGCGGACCTCGACGCCGGCTTTCTTCGCCGCTTCCAGGTTGACGCGAACCAGCTCCGGATATTCCTCGTCCTTTTTCGGCGGGCACAGATAGACCCACGCGGACGCGCCGGCGGCCTTCAGATGCCGCGCGGCCACCAGGCCGTCGCCGCCGTTGGACCCGCGGCCGCAGACCACGACGACGCGGGCCTTGGCCGGTTCCACGCCTTTTTCCTTCAAGAACGCCGCGGTCTCCGCGGCGACGGCGCGGCCCGCGTTCTCCATCAGGTCGCGGGCCGGAACGCCGAAGCGCGCCGTCGCGTCGAAATCGAGCGTCCGCATCGCGGACGAAACGACCACCGGAAGGCCTTCCCAGACGGCGGGAATCGGCTCTTTCGGGCTCACGAGGAGAACGCCTTGACGAGCAGGGCCACCAGCGCCAGGGTCGTCGACAGCGCGATCAAGGCCGCGAACGCCAGGTACGGCAGGCCCAACGTCACCCACGCGCGCCCCTCGCCGATGCCGTATTCGTCCCGCATTCCGCGCGCCTTCAAGGCGAGGGACCAGAGACCGACGGCGAAAAACGCCAGGCGCACCGGCCACGCCGAGTTCGGGAACAGCGCCTGGGCGACCAGGACCGCGGGAACGGCCGCCAGCCACGCCAACTCGGACAGGCCCAGGTGCACGAACAGCGCGCCGGCGTCGCCGCGCGCGCCGGTCATGTCGAGGAGGAGGTGCAGCATCGCCGTGGTGAGGAACAGCATGGTGAACTGCCACAGAAGGATCAGAGACAGCGACGGCAGGGAGAAGGACAGCACGGTCAGCCGGCCGCCCAGGGCCTCCGCGACGAACACGCTCGCGCCGCCGGCCAGCGCTCCCAGAAGGCCGAGAGCGAAAGGCCGGCGCTGGCGGATCAGCGCCGCCGCGTGGGTCCGGTCCTCGAAGTAATCGTAGACGAATTCCAGGACGTCCATGTCAGGAGCCCGACCACATGTACAGCATGCCGCGCGACTGGGAGCTCAGCGCTTCCGGCAGAGGGATGCTCACCGGACCGACGCCGAACGTGAGATGCGCGCGGGTCTCGATCATCTCCAGGAAGTCGGTCAGCTTCTCGCCGTCGCGGCGCACCTTCGGCTTCTCGTCCTTGATGCCCCCCATCTGCGCGGCCAGCATCAGCGCGTCGTGGGAGTCGCCCAGTTGGTCGACCAGGCCGTTGTGGAGGGCCTGGTTGCCCGAGTAGATGCGGCCGTCGGCCAGCGGCTTGACGACTTCGACGGGCAGCTTGCGCCCGTCGGCCACGGCCTGCACGAACTGGCCGTAGGCGTCGTCGATCAGGTCCTGCAGGATCTTGCGTTCCTCCGCGGTCATCGGGCGCGCCGGGGAGCCGATGTCCTTATGCTTGCCGGACTTGATCGGGTCCTGCTTGTAGCCGATCTTCGCGAACAGGCCTTCCATGTTGGAGACCTGGAAGATCACGCCGATGGAGCCGGTCAAGGTGCCCGGATGGGCCACGATCTTGTCGCAGGCGGCCGCGATGTAATAGCCCCCGGACGCGGCGACGTCGCCGAACAGCGCCACGAATTTCAGGCCCGGATGCTCCTTCTTCACGCGCAGGATGCGGCTGTAGATCTCCTGCACCGCGCCGACGCTGCCCCCGGGGGAGTTGATGTCCAGGACGATCGCCTTGACGCCCTTCGTCTCGGCCAAGGACTCGATGCGCTTGGCCCACTGCTCGGAGCCGTGCTCCCAGGGCTTGCCGGATTCGGACGCGTAGATGGGGCCGCGGATGGACACCCAGCCGACGCTGTCCTTGTTCGCCGTCAGCGACAGGAGTTTCGACTTGCCGTCCTCGTCCTTGGCGGGGCCGCCGTTCTTGGTCCGAAGGACCAGGACGCCGGCGGCGAGCAGCGCCAGGACGTGCAGGCCGATCAGCCCCGCGACCAGGCGGCGCTTGACGCGGCGGACGCTGGGAGCGTGCGGCTCCGGAGAGGGAACGGGCGAAGGCGCGGAAGGCACGGGAGGGGTCGCGTCGTCCATCGAAATTCTCCTTGTCTGCGGCTACGGACGGCGCATCGCCTCGCTGTCCACGACTCTATTGCGTCCGCCCGACTTCGCCCCGTACATCGCGGCGTCGGCGCGCGCCACCAAATCTTCCGGCGTGGCCGCGTCGCGCGGGAAGTGCGCCAACCCGATCGACACGGTCACCTTGACGGTCTCGAATCCGACGGTGAAGCTTTCCGCCTCGACCACGGCGCGGATCGCCTCCGCCTTGCGGAGAGCGCCCGCGGGCTCGGCGCGAGGCAGGAGAATGACGAACTCCTCGCCGCCGTAGCGCGCGACGTAGTCGGTTTCGTACACGGAGGCGTTCAGCACGGCGCCGAGACGCTTGAGGACCTGATCGCCGAACGGATGCCCGTAGCGGTCATTCAAGCTCTTGAAATGGTCGATGTCAAGGAGCATCAGCCCGAAGGTGGTCTTGAAGGTCTTCGCGCGCACGGCCTCCTCGGCGATCCTCTTGTCGAACGCTCCCCGCCGGCGCACGCCGGTGAGGCCGTCGATCTCGGACAGGCGCTCCACCTCTTGAAAAAGCTTGACGCGTTTGAAGGCCACGATCAGCTCGGAGCAGAACGACTGGGTCTTCGCCAGCCACGTCTGCGGGGAGACGTTTTCCGGCACGCGCGCGTACAGGTAGCCGAGAAGCTCCTGACCCTCGCGGATCGGCATGCCGACGGCGCGTTCCGGGCGCTCGAAAATTTTCGGCGTCTGGGGCGCGGCGCCCTGCTCCTGCATCAGGCGTCCCAAGGTGGCCCAGGTCGCGCCGGGCGAGGCGCGCAGGCCGCGCAGGGCCAGGGGCCGGACGTCGGCGTCGCCGCGCAGGCCGGAGACATATAAAGCGTATTCGGCGTTCACGCCGAAATACTGCTCGATGGCGGCCTCGATGCGCGGGCGGGCGTCCTCCCACGACAGCGCCTCGGCCAGTCCCTTCACCATGCCGTACGTCGCCATGGTCTCCTTGTGAACCTGTTCGGCGCTGAGGCCGCGGGCCTTCAAGATCGCCAGCTCCTTGCCCATCGCGGCGCGCCGGGCGCGGACGTGCTCCAGGCGCGCGAGCGCCCCGGCGTGATCCGCGTCGCGCCGCCGGCACAAGGCCCAGCCCAGCGCCGCGCCGAAGGCGCCCCCCGCCGCGGACAGCACCGCCGCCGCGTGCAGGCCGGACGGAGCCAACGCGACGGCCGCGGCGCCCGCCGCCAGCGCCGCGCCCACGCCCGCCGCCGACGCCCAGGGCCGGCGCGGATAGCTGAGCCACAGGGCGATCCCGGGCAGAAGCGCCATTCCCGCGGCCATGAATTCGGGCCTCATCCGACCACCTGATTGCGCCCGGCTTCCTTGGCCCGGTACATCCGCTCGTCGGCGGAGCGCACGATCTGGGAGGACGTCGTCGCGTCCTGGGGGAAGGAGGCGACGCCGAAGCTCATCGTCGCGTGAGTGGGCGCTCCCTGGAACACGAACGGCTCCTCGGCGACGCGCGCGCGCATGCGCTCGGCCAGCTGGACGGCCTCGGAGCGCACGAAATTGGGCAGGATGACGACGAACTCCTCGCCGCCGTAGCGCGCGACGAAGTCCACGGGCCGGGCGAACGAGGCCAGGACGCCGGCCAGGGTCTTGAGCAGGTGGTCGCCGGCCTGATGGCCGTAGCGGTCGTTATAGCTCTTGAAGTGGTCCACGTCGCACATGATCAGCGAGAGCGGCGACTGGCTGCGTCCGGAGCGCAGGACCTCCTCCTGGAGGCGCTGCTGGAACGCGCGGTGGCTGAACAGCTGGGTCAGCGCGTCGTGCGTGGCCTGCTGATGGACGCTCTCGTACAGAGAGATGTTCTCCAGGCTGAGCGCGGCCATGGTCGCGAAAAGATCGGCGGCCTTCACGTCGTCGGGACCGAACGCGCCCGCCTTGTCGCTCTCCAGCTTCACGAAACCCGCGGGATGGCCCATCACCTTGAACGGGACGGCGACGCCGGAGGCGAAGCGCGCGCCGGGGACCAACTGCGCTTCGCTCTTCGCGTCCTTGACCAGGACCGGCCCGCGCCGGCGCACGGCGGCCAGCAGCAGGGGATCGCCGTCCGCCCCGGGCACCACCGCGATGCGCGCGTGGGGGAAGCGCGCGGTCAGCACGGCGACCAGGCGCGCCTGGACCTCGGCCGAATCCATTGTGCCGGACAGGCTCTTGGCGGCATCGGCCATGTCGCGGCGCAGGCGGGTCTCGGAGCCGACGGTCTCCTCGTAGGATTTGTAGTACTTGATGTCGCGCTCGTCGTCGCGCATGGCGTCCTGGAGGTTCATCTGCTCCAGAAGAAGCTCGCGCTCGTCGGTGGACTGGCGGCCGCGGTGGGCGGACAGGGCGGAGGACAGCAACCACAGCCCCAGGATTCCCGCGACGAACGCTCCCTGCGCGAAGGCGTCGTTGGCTCGGGCGGCGAACACGGCTCCGGCGATGGTGGCCAGGAAGGCCAGGACGCCGGGAGATTCCGCGTCGCGGCGGAAGTCCGACCAAAGCAGGGGCAAGCCGAAGGCGGGGAAGGCGTAGGGCCCGAATTCGGGCCGGGCGACGACAAGGAGAGAAAGCCCCGCGAAGAGCCCGTACGAACCCATAAGGGTCACCACGCGAGACTCACCCATCAAAATGGTGGAGGTGGCGGGAGTTGCACCCGCGTCCAAACGCAGCCGACTGGGATCACTACAGGCTTAGCCCATCCTCAATTTCGCCCGGAGAAAACCGATGGACGCGTGCTCTCCGGGCTAATCCCGTTCGGTCTTAGGCCCCCCGCCCACGGGTTCACGGGGAAGGACCGCATCCTGCTCATTACACTGGCTACCCCCCAGCAGGCGTCAGGGACCAGCGTGTGCTCACTGCGTGTTAGGCAGTGGCCCAGGCCAACTGAGTGTTGGCAGTTGTTGTTTGGTCTGGTTTTTACCGGGCCCTGACCAACCCGAGCCTGCGATCTTCAGCTCAACTACGTCTGTCGAAGCTAGTTCACCCCCGACGAGTCAGTATAACAGTCCGGGCCCCGTCCGACAAGACCCCCTATCGCTCAGCGAAGAAGCGACGGGACATCTTCGACCGCGCCGCAGAATCGGGCGCCACCCGAGGGGACCGACCCCGTGGGTCGAGTGCCCGGGGGACACGCGGCCACGCACTCATACTGTCCGCCTCCCCCGTGTTTGTAAAGGAAGCGATTGGCCGGGCAAACGAGCGCCCGCCCCGCGCGGGACGCCAACGCGGCGTCGCGATCGGCGGCCTTCTGCTTGTCGTACGCGATCTGCATGGTGTCCCACAGGAACTTTTCAATTTCCGGATGAGCGGCGTGCGTCGCGAAATATGACGCCGTCGCGCCGTTGTCGGACTTCGCGCCGATGTCCGCGCCATGATCGACGAGAAGCCGCACGGTCGGCATATCTCCCGCCGACGCCGCCAGCATGAGCGCGGTCATTCCGAGACCCATCTTCGCATTGACGTCGGCGCCGTGCTCGAGCAGAAGACGGCATACCTCCAGCCGGCCGTTTTGAGCCGCCGACATCAAGGCGGTCATGCCCAGGGATTTGGCGTTGGCATCCGCTCCTTTTTCCAACAGGAACCGGACGACCTCGAGGTGTCCGCCTCGGGCCGCGTACTGGAGCGCGGTCCCGCCGACGGCGTCTTTGGTGTTGACGTCCGCGCCTTGACCGACGATGGCGCGAACGCGAGCAAGGTCGCCTCTGCCGGCGGAACTGCCGAGCGAATCATGTCCGCAGGCGGACAAAATGAAAATCACCGACAACGCCGCCCACGGGCGAGCCCAGCTCTTCGCGGGTTTCATGGCGACGGCAAGACTAGGCGGCACGCACGCCGGGCAGCGCCGATTCCAGCGCGTCGGCGAACTCCGCCGGGGTGCGGTAGCGCTTGTCGGGGTCGGCCTGGAAGGCCTTGGCGAAGACCTCGTCCAGCGCGTCCGGCAGGCCGGCGATGGCCCGCGACGGCGGGACGTAGCTCATGTTGATCTTGTTCATGAGCATGCCCGCGCCGATGCCGATGAAGGGCAGCTTGCCGGTCAGCATCTCGTAGGCGCAGATGCCCAGGGCGTACACGTCGGACTCCTTGCGCACCTGGCCCTGCTCCTGCTCCGGGGCCATGTACGGCGGTGTGCCGACGACGGTGTTCGTCATGGAGTAGCGCGTGGCCGAGTCCTTCGCCATGCGCGCGATGCCGAAGTCCATGACCTTGATCCGGCCCTGCCCGTCCACCATGACGTTCGAAGGCTTCATGTCGCGGTGGATGACGCCGCGGGAATGGGCGTAGGTCAGCGCGTCGGCGGACGCGCGCGTGATCCGCGCCGCGTCCGCGATGGACAGACGGCCCGCGTGCTGGACCAGGTCGTGCACGGTTTTTCCGTCCACGAACTCAAAAACCAGGAAGACGTCCTGGCCGTCCTCGGCGATGGCGTAGATGTCCACGACGTTCGGGTGGTGGAGCGCGGCCACGGTCTTGGCTTCGATCACGAAGCGCGCGCGCTCGGCCGGGTTGACCCGGAGCTCCTCGCGCATCTTCTTGATCGCGACGCGCCGGCCCAAGGACTTATCGGTGCCCTCGTAGACCGTGCCCATGCCGCCCTGGCCGATCTGGCGGGTGATCTCGTATTGGCCCCGGATCAGGCCCGGCATCAGGCCGTTGACCGACGCCGGCTGGGGCGTGCCCGCGTCCGCCAAAGACGCCACCGAGGGACCGGTGCGGGTCAGGCGCGTGAACACGGACGACACCTGCTCCTTGAGCGGGGCCAGTACGGTCTGCAGAAGGCCGATGGCGAGCAGCAGCCCGCCGAACGCGGCCGCGCCGGCCACGAAGCCGAAGTTGCGGATGCGCCCGCCGGCGGGGGCCGCCGCGGTGGCCGCGGCCGAGCCGCGCGCGGCTTCGCCGGGGAACAAGAAGAGAATGTCGGAATCGGCCGGCAGCTGAGCCCGGTCCAGGCTCGCCTGGTAGGCCGGGTTCAAGGCCACGGCCTGCCTGAGATCCGACATCATCGCGTCGCGATCGCCCATGCTGCCGAACGCGTGGCCGCGCAGGGCGTAGGCGTACGCGTCCTTCGGGTCCATCTCGATGAGCGAATTGGCGCTGGCGAGGGCGCCCTTATAATCCTTGTTGCGCAGCTGGGCGTAGCCCAAGGTCTGAAGCAGGGCCCGGTCCTTCGGCGATTTCTCCAACCCCGCCTTCGCGTCGGCGATGGCCCGCGCGTAATCGCCCATCTGGGCGTAGATCTTCGCGCGAAGGGCGAGCGCGGTGGGATCGTTCGGATTCAACCCCACGAGGCGGTTCGCGGCCGCCAAAGCGGCGTCCTTGTCGCCCAGGTTCATGGCGTTGCGCGCGTCCTTCAAAGCCTGTTCGCTGGTCATCCGCGACGCCGCGGACGCGGGGCTCAACACCCCGGCCTCGCGCGTCGCGCCGGCGAACGACGCCCGGCCGCCTTCCGCGCCGCCGCCGCCGGCGAAGCCCCTCTCGCCGGCTCCGCCTCCCGCCATCGAGCCCGCGGAGCTTCCGCCGCCTTCCACGCGGCCCTGCGCGGAATGCAGAATCATCATCGCTGTTTGATTGTTCGGATCCAAAGCCAGCGCGCTCTGCGCGCTGGTGAGGGCGTCGGCGAAGTGTCCGGAGTTCAAGGAGTCGGCTCCGGCCGAGGTCAGCGCCTGCGCGGCGCCCGCGTTCGTCAAATTCGAAAGGTTCTGCGCCAGAGTGCCGTCTCCCGCGGAGTTCGCGGATCCGCCGCCCGCGGGCGAGTTCGGGAATACGCCGCCGCCCGAGCCGGAAGGCTTGGATCCGCCGCCGGAGCCGTCGCCGCCGCCGCCGTTCGGGCTCAACGATTTGCTGATGGCGTAATCCTGGAGCTTCACGACGTTGGACTTGGACCATTCGTCCTTATGCGAATCGGCGTCGTCGGCCTGGTTCCACTGGCCTCCGGCCCCGGCCTCGTCCTGACGATCGTGACCGTCGCCGTGATCGCGCCCGTCTATGGGATGATCCGGGCCGCCCCCCTCGCCGTCTTTATGCCGGGAAAATTCCATCGCCGCCACTTGAGCGTGAACCTGAATGTGCGCCTGATTCTCGGTCGCTTTCTGGTCGACGACATCAAGGGCGTTGGCCGTCTTGTCCTTGTCCCAATGCTCGTTGCGCGCCTGTTCGACGACATTCAGCTTTTCCTTGATGGCGTCGAGCGCGTTCTTGACGCTGTCGTGGACGTAATCGCTTTCCCACGGCTGGTATTTCTGGTCTTTCTTAAGGAACTTCCCCATGTTGTCGTTGAAGATGGTCTTGTTGCTGACCACCAGCGCGGCGATTTCGGGATGATCCTTGAAGCCCTTCGCGCGGTCGATGGCGCGGTCGAACTGGTGGTTCACGCGCTGGGTGAACTGGTCCAGCGGCATGGGCCCGTCCTTGGGGTCCGCGGGCGCGCTCATGGCCGGAGCGGACCATGCGAAGAGGAGCGACGCCGCCAACAGGACGGAAGTCCGATGAAACGAGAGGGGTTTCCAGGTCATATTCGAAGTGTAAGAGCCGCCCCGATCTTTGTCAAGCCGACGGGACGTCTTTTACCGACCTTTTGCCGACGGAATTCCGACGGGAAACCCGTCGTTTTTAGGACGCCAGGTCCACCGAGGTCAGCGCGTCCAACGCCGCGACCAGCTCGGCCGGGGTGCGGTAGCGCTTGTCCGGGTCGGGCGCCAGCGCCTTGGCGATGACGGCGTCCAGGCCCGGAGGCAAGGTGGGCGTGCGCTGGCTGGGCGGGATCAGCTTGCCGTTGAGCTTATTGAGGAGCATGGCGGCGCCGGACCCGCTGAACGGCAGGTGGCCGGTCGTCATCTCGTACAGGCACACGCCCAACGCGTAGACGTCGGACTCCTTGCGCACGGTCCCCTGTTCCTGCTCCGGCGCCATGTAAGGAGGCGTGCCGGCGATGGTGTTGGTCATGGAATGGCGGGTCATGGAGTCCTTGGCCATCCGCGCGATGCCGAAATCCATGACCTTGACCCGGCCCTCGGTCGTCAGCATCACGTTCGACGGCTTGAGGTCCCGGTGGATGATGCCCTTCTCGTGGGCGTGGGACACCGCCGACGCCATCTCGCGCAGAACCTTCGCGGCGCGCGGCACGTCCATGGGCCCGCCGGACTTCAGCGCGTCCTGGAGCGTGCGGCCATCCACGAACTCGAAGACCAGGTAGACGTCCATCCCGTCCTCGACGATGCCGTAGATGTCCACGATGGCCGGGTTATGGAGCTGCGCGACCATCCGCGCCTCGGCGACGAAGCGCCCGCGGTCCTGCGGGTCCAGGCGAATCTCGTCGCGCATCTTCTTGACCGCGACGCGGCGCTCCAGCGAGCGGTCGATGGCCTCGTACACCACGCCCATCCCGCCCAGGCCTATCTCCTTGACCAGCTCGTATTGAGTCCAGAACGCGCCCATCCCTGGGCCCTCCGCGACAGCCGCCGTTCCGGACCCGCCGGCCGTGACGGCCGAAGGCCCCAAAACGCGGCGCACGGTCATGCGCATCTTCTCGCGCCAGCTGGCCGAGACGATGTGCAGCACGCCCAAGGCGATCAGCAGGCCGCCCGTCGCCGACATCACCGCCAGGCGCAGGAACTTGCGGTTGCGCTGGCCCGGGTTCGGCGCGGGCGCGGTCGCCAGCGCCGCCGGGCTGGCCGAGCCGTCGTCGAAAAGCAAGGTCAGGTCGGAATCTTGAGGCAGCTGGACCGCGCGCTCCAGGCGCGTCGTGAAGCGCGGGTCGAGCTCCGCCGAGCGCTTCAGAGCGTCCAGCGCTCCCTCGCGGTCGCCCATGCCCGCGCGGGCGAAGGCCAGATTCTGGTACGCGAAGGCGTTGTTCGGATCGTGCTCCAAGGTCGCCTCGGCGTCCATCAGCGACTCTTTATACTTGCCCTGCTTCGCGAACGCCCAGGAGCGGGTCTGCAACACGGCCGCGCTCCCAGGAGCGATGCTCAGCGCCGCGCTGGCGTCCTGGACCGCGTCGGAGTAGCGCCGCATCTGGCTCAAAGTCATCGCGCGGTAGTTCAACGCCTGCGCGTTGGCCGGATTCAAGGCGATCGCCTGGGTGGCCAGCTGATACGCCGTCGTGTAGTCGCGCACGTGCATGGCGTTCGCCGCGTCCTTGGTGAACTGGCCGGAGCGCACCACCGCGTCGGGGCCCGCGGCCGCCGACTGCTTCGCCAATTCGGCGACCTGCGCCGCCGTCATGCCCGCCGGCGCGGTCGCCCCGGAGTACTCCGCGGGCTGAGCCGCGGCCTGATACGACCCGCCGCTCCCCACGTCGCCCATGGCGCCGGCCGAGCGGGCTTCGCCCAATTCACCGAACGAATTCGGAAGTTTGACGCTCGAGACGCGGCCCTTGGAGGCATGGAAAAGCCATTGCGCGCCCGCGTTCGTCGGATCCTGGTCCAAGACTTCGCGCGCGGCGCGCGCGGCGGTCTCATAGTCGCCCATTTCGTTGGCGGCGTTGCCCAGGCCCAAAGTGGTCTGAGGGCTGCGGTCGCCCAGTTCCCGGGCGTGTTCGTAATCGCGGTAGGAATCCGGAAAGTTTCTCTGGCGGAATTGATCCTCGCCGCTCCCGGAGAAAACCGCCGGATCGTTCGGCCGCGTTTTCTTTCCAAGATCATCCAGACCGTTCGCCAAGTCCTGACGCAGCCCGGGCTTCGACAGTTTGTCCGGGTTATTGTCGACGGCGTTGGGATCGGGCTTCCCGCCGTCCGCCGTCCCCGGGGTGCCGAGGGCGCGAATGGCCTTGAAGATCACGGTCTGCTCGTCGACCGTCAGCTTCATCTTGTCGTTGACCATCGCCGTGATATCGCCGGCGCCGAGCTTGGGATTGGCCGCCTTCAGGCTCATGTAGAGTTCCACGGCGCCCCGGAGCCGCTGGACTTTCGGCTGCTGAGCCTCGGCGGAGGATTTCCCGTCGCTGCCGATCGCCGTCTCGGGGACGGCCGCGCCCGGATTCTGACCCGCGGCCGGCCCATCGACGGCGACGGCTCGCGCGGCGCAGAGGGCGACGAAAAGGAGGGCGAGGGGGGTCTTCATAAGGTGTCTTTCGCAGTGTAGCCCGCACCCCTTGATTTGTCAAGGAAGCCCTGTTAGACTAAAAGGGTGAGGTGCCGATCATGAAAACCCCGACCTTTCTCGCCGCTCTCGCCGCCCTCTTTCTGACCCTCGCCGCGTCGAACGCGCGGGCGCTCACCCCGGCCGAACTGACGCCGCAGGAGCAGCAGCGCTACGCCACGCTGAAAAGCGACAAAACCGCCGCGGACAATTTCATGATCACGCGGGACTATATCCGCAAGGCGAAAGCGGTGGTGGAAGGGAAAGGCTCCGCCATGGCCTTTCCGGACCAACCGGACGAGTTCGACTCGAAGTATCTTTTCCCAGGCGAGTCGAAGGTCCTGCAGAAGGCCATCCAGATGGCCATCTCGGCTTTCATCGACTCCCGCTCCACGACGGCTTAAAGGAGCAATCGCGCCGCCAGGCGCGCCGCCTCGATCGTCGCGGACGCGTCGATGCGTCCGCTTCGCGCCGCCTCCCACGCCGTTCCATGCGCGGGAGACGTGCGCACGAAAGGGATGCCGACGGTCCAGTTCACGCCGGACAAGCCCCCCAGCGCCTTGAGCGGGATCAGGGCCTGGTCGTGGTACAGGCAGACCAGGCCGTCGTAGACCCCTTCGATGTGAAGACGCCACGCGGAGTCGGCGGGCAACGGCCCGTCCAAGACAAGACCTTCGCGGCGCAGGGTCAAAAGGGCGGGGGCGAGCACAGACTTCTCCTCCCCTCCGATCAATCCGCCCTCGCCGGCGTGGGGATTGAGACCGCAGAGGGCCAGGCGGGGACGGCGGACTCCCAATTCCTGCAAGGCCGCGTCCAGGGCGAACGCGGACGAAACCACCGCACCCGCGTCCAACCCGGAAACGGCCTCCTTCAAAGGAACGTGGCGGGTGGCCAGCACGCACCACAACTTGCGAGAGGGCACGCCCAGGATCATTTCCGCGGCGCCGTCCGGCGCGCAGAGCGCCAGCCGTTGGGTGTGGTCCCGGAAACCGTAGCCGGACGCGGCCCACCCGTCTTTCGCGATGGGCGCGGTGACCACGCCGTCCGCCAAGCCGCGCGCGCACAGGGTCAGCGCCGCTTCAAAGGCCGCCGCCGAAATTATTCCGCCGTCCGCGGTCGGCCGCCCCGGCGCGGGCGCGCGCAATCCCAGCCGCGTGTCGAACACCGGCCCGTCCGTCGGGCGCCTGCCGGCGGCTCTCCACACCGATTCCTCCCCGACGAACAGAGGCATGACGCCCCGCGGCAGCCCCGCGCGCACGGCGAGCAGCGCCGCGCGCGGGCCCACGCCCGCGGGATCGCCGCAGGTGAAGGCGAGAGTCCTAGGGAGTGGCCGGGAGATGGCGCTCAATGACGGCCTTGTCGCGCAGGCCCTTCACGTACGCGTCGAGCTTCTTGCGGAAGTTCAGGTTGCCCAGGAAGCTGCCCAGGTCGTCCTTGAAGCGGTCGAACTCGGGCGCCTCCGCCGCGCGCTTCTCGGTGACGCGGAGGATGTTGTAGCCGGTCTCGGTCAGGATCGGCGCGCTGGTCTGCCCCACTTCCATGGAGAAGGTGGCCTTGTCCAACTCGGGCGGCGCGACGCCGTGCAGCACGTAGCCGATGTCGCCTCCGCGCGCCGCGCTCTCGGGATCCTCGGACTCCTCCTTCGCCACCTTCGCGAAGTCCTCGCCGTCGTCCAGACGCTTCTTCAGCTGCTGAGCGGTCTTCAGCGCGCGCTTGCGCTCGTTGTCCGTGGCGCCCGGCGACAGACGGATCATGATGCGCTGCACGCGCACGCGCTCGGAGCTGAGGGCCTTGACCTGCTGGGCGGCCTCGCGCAGCGCCATGCCCTCGTCCTCGTCCATGCCCTTCGGCGTGGCCGTGCTCTTCGAATCGATGTACGACTTGATCTTATCGAAGTACGCGCGCGTCTCCTGCTCGGACGGCGGAAGCATCTTCGCCTTGACCTGCTCGTCGATGACCTTGCGCGCCATGATCTGGTGCGACAGCCGCTCGCGGAACTGCGCGAAATCGATCCCTTCGTTCTTGAGCTGGTCGCCGAACGCCTTCTCGGCCTCGCCGTCGTCCAAGACCCGGCCGGTCGCGTCGTCCTTCTTGAACCGGGCCTTGATCTCCTCGACCGCGTTGTCGATCTCGCGGTCGCGAACCTTGATCTTGTCGCGCGACGCCTCCTGAACCAGGAGATCGCGGGTGATCAGCTCTTCCAAAGTGCTTTCGCGGATTTTCCGCACGTTCGTCGGGTCGGTGAGGGCCGCGGGATTGGTCTTGCTCCAGTAGTCGAGGGCGGTCGCGGCTTCCTTCTGATATTCGGAAAGCAGGATCGGATTGCCGTTGACCACGGCGACCGTGTCCTCCATCGTCGTCGCGCCGGCGGGCGCGGCCAACAGCAAGGCGAGGATCGCGGCCTTATTTGAATTGCTCATCGACGACCTCCACGGGGAATCTTTCCTGCATCTGCTGCAGATAACGATCCAGCTTCTGCTTTTCGATGAGACGGGAGACGCGCTCGCGCGTGTCCTGCGAATCGGCGGACAGCCGCTTCTCCCCGTCCTTGCGCACGACGTGATAGCCGAACTTGCTCTTCAGCGGGCCCCCGATCTCGCCCACCCGCATGCGGAAAACGACCTCCTCGATCTCGGGAATCACCTCGCCGTACATCATCGGCGGGAATTTCCCTCCCTGCGCCGCGGTCGAGGCGTCCAAGGACTCCTCTTGGGCGACCTTCGCGAAATTGGCTCCGCCACGAAGCTTCTTCGCCGCGGCCTCCGCCTTCTCCGCCGACCCCAGGAGCACGTGACGGATCTCGATCTCGTTCGGATTCTTGGCGATGTAGTCGCGGACCTCGGTCTCGGAGACCTTCAGCTCGCCGCGGCGGCGGAGATCCTCGATCCACATCGTCGTCAGCAGCGCCTCGCTGCCGTCGCGAACGCGCTCCTCCTCGTCGCGGCGCAGCTGCTCCAATCGGGCGCGGAAGTCGGCGGAGCGCGGAACGTCGGAATGCTGGGCGGCGGCCAGCACCAGCTTCTCGCGGATCAGGACGTCCAGGAACTGGCGCCGACCGCTCGGGGTCAGGACGTAGTCCTGATAGCCCTGCGAGACGTCGGCCAGCTTGCGCTGGAACTCGGACTGGCTGATTTTCAGCTTTCCGACGCGCGCCAACACCGGATCCTTCTCGCCGCGGCACGCGGCGAAGAGGAGGGCGGCGGGCAGAAAAAAGAGGGCCCGTTTCATCGGAGCCCATCTTATCATTTCAGGGCGGCCGCGTCAGGCGGATGCGCGGCGGAAGGCGGCCTTCACGCGCGCGACGACCAGCGGGATCTTGACGGGCTTGATGATGTAGTCGTCGGCGCCCAGTTCGAAGGCCTCCGCCTGGCTGAGGTCGTCGGGATCGGCCGTCAGCATGATGATCGGCAGCTTGGCCAGTCCCAGGCTCCGGCGCACGCCGCGGATGACGCCGTACCCGTCCAGGCCCGGCATATTCTTGTCCACCATCAGCAAATCGGGGACCTCTCCCGCGATCGCGGCCAAGGCCTTCACGCCGTCGTCCGCCTCCTCGACCCGCCAGCCCTGCCCTTCCAGCACCTTGCGCAGGATGATCCGGATCGTCGGGTCGTCGTCGGCGACCAGCACGAGAGGCGATCCTCCGGCCGTAGCCGCAGGAAGAACACGCGGAGAACCGGACTCCGCTTCCGGCTCGGACGCCGGCGGACGGGACGCCGCCGGAACGGGGGCGGAACCGGGTTCACTCAGGCGGACATAAGGCGTGACCTGCTCCAGACTGGTCTCCCCACGGCTGACCCGCCAAGCGGCGTCGTCCAAGAGAGTGGAAAGGCACTTCTCGGCGATCGCGAATTCGCTGAGCGCTCCTTCGCCGTCTCCGGCGATGATCCGCGCGCGCAAGGCCGGCGTCATCTCCAACAGCTCGACCAGGGCGGTCCGGCCTTTGTAGCCCGCGAAATCGCAGGCTTGGCAGCCTTTGGAGACGAACTGCGCGGGAGTCAACCCGCGCGCGCGCTGCGCGGCGGCCATGGCGGCGTCCGGCGCCGGAGCCGGCGCGCGGCAGGCCGGGCACAGAGACCGGACCAGGCGCTGGGCCGTGATCGCGATCAACGCCGGCGCCAGCTTGTATCGTTCGATCCCCATGTCGGCCAGGCGCGTGACCGTCGCCAGCGCGTCGTTGGTGTGCAAAGACGAGATCACCAAATGCCCGGTCAGCGAGGCTTGCATCGCCGTCTCGGCCGTCTCGCGGTCGCGGATCTCGCCGATCATGATCACGTCCGGATCCTGGCGCAGGACCGAGCGCAGCACGGAGGCGAACGTCAGCCCCTGCTTCTCCTGGACTTGGGTCTGATTGATTCCCTCCAGCTTGTACTCCACCGGGTCCTCGACCGTCACGATGTTCGTGTCCTCGGCCTTCAGCCGGTTCATGATCGAGTACAGGGTCGTCGTCTTTCCCGAGCCCGTCGGCCCCGTGACGAGCAGCATCCCCTGCGCCGCGGTCAGCAGACCACCCAGCTTACCGGCCAACTCCGGCCGGAAACCCAGCTTCTCGAACGGGACTTCGGCCGCGCGGCTGTCGAGCAGCCGGATGACGACTTTTTCCCCGAAATTGGTCGGCAAGGTCGAGATACGCAGCCCCAGCTCCACCAACCCGATTCGCACTTTCGCGCGTCCGTCCTGGGGATGAAGGCGGTCGGCGATGTCCAGATTCGCCATGATCTTGATGCGCGAGACGGCCGGTCCGGCTCCGAAATTCTGGGGAAGCGTCATGATCGTCTTCAGCGCGCCGTCGATGCGGAAGCGTACGGTGCTCACGCGCTCATCGTGCTCCAGATGGATGTCCGACGCGCGCATGTGAAACGCCTTCGCGATCAGCGACCCCACCAGCTTCACGATCGGCGCGCGGACGTCCTGCTGCTCGACCTCGTGCAGGTCCTCGCCCAGGACCTCGACCGTTTCGTTCTCCTCCAGCTTGCCCAACAGCTCGTAGACGAGGGCCTCTGGACTGTATGTATGGGAGAGGATGTCCTCGATCCGCTGCGCCGTCGCGAACAGCGCGACCGGAGTGCGGCCCGTCACCGCCTGCATGTCGGTGATGGCCTCGATGTTCAGCGGATTCTCCATCGCGATCTCGATGGTTTCGTCCATGAGCCGGATCGGCGCGACGCGGTAGCGGCGGCACATCCGCTCGCCCAGCAGGGCGGCGGCCGGCCTTTCCGCGACGGCGTCCGCCGGCAGGGATCGGACTCCGTACACGGCGCGGACCGCCCGCTCCAGCGCGTCCGCCCGGACGGCGCCGGACGAGACCAGCGCGTCGAACAGGCAGGGACGCCGCTGAGCTCGAATCTGTTCGACGAGCGGCGCCGCTTCCGGCAGACTGGAGGCCGCCCGCGTCAGCCATTCGTCTTGAAATGCGTGCCGAGCGCTCATGCGTCCTCCAATGCTTTCTTGACGGCCACGAACTCGGCCGCCATCCGGCCCACCAAGCCTTTGAGGTCGGCTTCTCCCGGGGTTGCCAGCGCCGCTTCCAGCTCACGGCACAAGGCCTCCAGACCCATCGCGCCGAGGGAGCCGCTGGCGCCTTTCAGCGTGTGGGTCGCCCGGCGCAGAGCTTCGGCGTTGCCGGAATCCGCGGCGCCGCGGAGCTCGGAGAGGAGCCTCTCCGTGCTGTGGAAGAATTCGTCGCGGATATGGACGAATCCCTCCGCGCCCGCCATCTCGCGGAGCTCCAGCACCGTTTCGCGCTTAACGACGGGCGCCGCCCGGCTGGAGATCACCCGCGACAGTTCTTCCAGGCGCACCGGCTTGGCCAGATAATCGTCCATCCCGGACGCGAAGCTCTTCTGCCGGTCTTCCGGGAGCGCGTTGGCCGTCAGCGCGATGATCGGGACGTGCCGCCCCCCCGCCGCGGCTTCGCGCCGGCGGATTTCCCGCGTGGCGTCGTAGCCGTCCATCTCCGGCATCTGGCAGTCCATCAGGATCAGGTCGTAGCCGATCTTCTCGAGCGACTCGAGGGCTTCCTTGCCGCTCGCCACCGCGTCGGCGCTGTGGCCCAGCTTCTGGAGCTGGAGCAGGATCACCTTCTGATTGACGCTGTTGTCCTCCACGACCAGCACGCGCCGGGACCTGCCCGGCGCCGCCGCCGGAGCCGCCGCGGGCGCCGCCGCCGGCGCTCCGGCGCGGACCAGGACCGCCGCCAGCGCGTCGAACAGCGCCGACTGCCGCACCGGCTTCGTCAGGCAGGCCGCCAGGCCCGCCTTCGTCATCGCCGCGGAATCCAAGGCGTCGCCCAGCGACGTCATCAACACGACCGGCGGGCGCCCCAGGGAGGGATCTCCCATGATGGACGCGGACAACGACAGGCCGTCCAATTCGGGCATCTGCAGATCGAGAATCACCAGTCCGTAACGGCGCCCGTCGCGAGCCGCGCGGCGCATCAGGTCCAGCCCTTCCCGCGCCCCGTGCGCCGCGTCGCAATTCATGTTCCAGGCGGACAGCTGAGCGCGCACGATCTCGCGGTTCGTCTTATTGTCGTCGATGACGATGGCGCGGACGGACGCCAGATCCGGGGTTTCCGCCCGGGAAAACGGCGGCGCCTCGGTCCCCAGTTCGAACGGCAGCTCGAACCAGAACCGCGATCCCCGGCCCGTTTCGCTCTCCAGGCCGATATGCCCGCCCATCAGCTCCGCCAATTGCCGGGAGATGGCCAGGCCCAGCCCCGTGCCGCCGTATTTCCGCGTGGTCGACGCGTCCACCTGGCTGAACGACCGGAACAAGACCGCCTGGCTCTCCTTCGAGATGCCGATGCCGGTGTCGCGCACCTCGATGCGGATCAGCCGCCGGTCGCCCGCGGCCGCGGACGAGGCGGTGACCGAGATCTCGCCCTTCTCGGTGAATTTCACCGCGTTCGCCAGGAGATTGAGCAGAATCTGCCGCAGGCGGCCCGCGTCGCCGCGCAGGACCGGCGGAACGTCCGGGGCGATGGCGACGGTCACCTCCAAGCCTTTTTGCTGGGCGCGCTGGGCGACCAGCTCCACGGAACGCTCGACGGTCTCGCAAAGGTCGAAATCGATGGATTCCAGGTTCATCTTGCCGGCTTCCATCTTCGAATAGTCGAGGATGTCGTTGATGAGGGTGAGCAAGGCGTCGCCGGCGCCGCGCACCGTCTCCATGTAGTCCCTTTGTTTGGGGTCCAGAGGCGTGTCGAGCAGAAGGCCCGTCATGCCGATGATCGCGTTCATCGGCGTCCGGATCTCATGGCTCATGTTGGCCAGGAAGTCGGACTTGAACTTGGCCGCGCTCAACGCCGCGTCGCGCGCTTCGGCCAGCTCCATCGCCGCGCGCTGCCGGTCGGTGACGTCGCGCGCGGCGGCGTAGATCAGCCCCTTGTTCGGCAGCGCCGTGGAGGTCCAAGACAGCCATTTATAGGAGCCGTCCTTGCAGCGGAAGCGGTTGTCGAACTGGAGGGACAACGTGCCTTTCAAAATCCGCCCGCCCTCGATCAAGGTCCGCCGGCGGTCCTGGGGATGGACGAAGCGCATGTACGGCACGGCGAGCAGCTCCTCCTTCGTCCAGCCCAAGGTCTTCTCCCAGGCCGAATTCAGGACCTTGAAGTAGCCGTCGAAGCTGGCCACGCCGAGCATGTCCGTGGACAGGTTGAAGAATCGGGTGCGCTCCTCCTCCGCGCGGCGGCCTTCCAGGAATATCCCGATCTGCGAGCCGAGCGCGCCGACCAAGGTCATCAGGTCGGGATCGGGCTCCTCGACCCGCGTGTTGAAGAGCTCGAGGACGCCCAGGCAGCGTTCGCCGACCATGACCGGGAACGCCAGCGCCCCGCGGATTCCCGCCTTTTCGGCCGCGTCGACGCGCGGGAAATTCTGAGCGGCGGTCACGTCGCCGATCCAGACGGGACGGTGCTCCTTCCAGGCGCGGCCCGGAAGGCCGACGCCGCGCTCGAACGTGCTCGCCGCCGACGCGTTCACGAAACCGTCCAACTCGCCGCGCGCCATGGCCTTCCAGCTGCCGGCCGGAATCAGCTTCTTATCCGCGCCGTCGGGAACCCAGAAACCGCCGTACACCCAGCCCAGGCGCTGGGTGAACAGGCGCAGCACCCCGGGGATCGGATCGGCGCCGACCCGGGTCTCGGCCAGCAGGCGTATCACCTCGTACTGAAGGACCTGCCGCTTCTCCGCGCGAACCTGTTCGGTGATTTCGCGGAAGACCAGAACGGCGCCGGTGACCAGCCCTTGAGGACTGCGCATAGGCGCGGCGCTGGCGTTGACGTAATAGCCGTTCGGGCGGAACGGGGTGCGCAGGAAGACGCGCGTGTCCCGGACGATCTCGCCCTTGAGCGCGCGCGCCAAGGGCTCCTGCTCCGGCGTCAGCGGGGTCTTCTCGTCGATCGCCAGGGGAGGATGGTCGCCGGATCGCATCATCCGCTCGACCTCGTCGCGCCACGCGCCGTGGATGCGCTCCGCCGCCAGATTGAAGATGGACATGCCGCCGTTGGCTTCGACCAGGATGACGCCGCTGTCCATCTGGTCCAGCACGGCGCGCAGCCGGTCGCCGAAGCGCTTGGTCTCTTCCTGCGCCTTGCGGCGCGCGTCCGCCTCGGCCAGCGCGGTGTTGCGGCCCTCCACCAGGAGCGTTTCGGCCCGCAGGCGCGCCTTCCGGTACGTCCGGAACGAAACGAAGGCCAGGACGACCACCAGCGCGCCGACGACGCGGGCGAAGGTCGCCACCAGGATCAGGGAGCGCGCGTCGGCGTCCGCCCGGGCCGAGTGCTCGGACAGCAGGCGATGCTCCTCGGCCGTCATCGCCGCGATTCCGGCGTCGAGGGCGTCCATCGCCGCCTGCGGCTTCCCGGACGCGACCAGGTCCGCCGCGGGCTGGAAACCGCGGGTCCGGCGCAGAGTCATCGTCCTTTCCGACAATTCCCCGCGGCGCGCCGCCAAAATCTCGACGGAAGAGAGATTGCCCGCCTGCACCTCGTTGTCGGCGACCAGCCGGCGAAGCTCCTGGAGATGGGCGGACTTGGCTCCCTCCGCCTCGCGGTAGTCCTTCAGGTAGCGGTCCTTTCCGGTGATGACGTAGGCGCGGGCGACGGACTGCTGGTTGCGGACCTCGAGGCTGACCCCGTCGAGATGCTCGAGCACCTGATGGGTGTGGGCGACCCAGTTCGTCGTCTCCACCAGGCTGCGCACGCCCCGGTAGGACAGGGCGGCCGCGAGCAGCATCAAGGTCAGCGCGGACCCGAACGCGATCGCGATCTTACGGTCGGCGGCGGCCGCCTTGCGCGAGGTCTCCTGGTCCGCCTCACTCCGGCGCCGGGACGACGGCACGGTCGCCGCGATCTCCGCCTCGACGAGCTGGGCCAATTCCTTGAGGACCAGACGCTGGGCCTCCGTCATGCGCCGCGGCTTGCGGTCGATCAGGCACAACGTCCCGACCTTGCGTCCGTCGGGCGCGGAGATGGGCGCGCCCGCGTAGAAGCGGATCTCCGGCCCGCCCACGACGAGCGGATTGTCCCGGAAGCGGGAATCCTGCGTCGCGTCCGGCACCTCGAACACGTCGTCTTCTAGGATGGCGTGCGCGCAGAAGGCGACGTCGCGCGGGGTCTGCGTCGCCTCCAGCCCCTGCCGGGACTTGAACCATTGCCGGTCCGCATCGACCAGGCTGATCAGGGCGACCGGCGCGTCGAACAGCGCCTGCGCCATCCTCGTGATCCGGTCGAAACGCTCCTCGGCCTCCGTGTCCAGCAGCCCGAGCGCGCGCAAAGTCTCCAGGCGCGATTTTTCATCGGGTGGCAGGGGAGCGGGAGTCATGGGCGGAGGCGGGACTGCCGGCAGTGTAACAGCTTCGTTCCGATCAGGCAAGCCGTCCGAAAAACATTAAGCGGCAATTCAGACCGTCAGGAACTCCCGCACGGCGGCCGCCGCGGCCTGGCCCTCCAGCGCCAGGCGCACGCCGTCGCCTTCCACCGACGGCACGAAGGACACGCGCTTGCCGAAGGCCTTCATCCAGCGCGCCGGAGCGCCCGGCTCGGGCGGGGTTTCGGCGCGCCAGCGGATCTCCACGGCCCCCTCCAGCTCGATGATCGAATCCACGCGCGCGCGCCGCGCCTCGGCGCGCAGGCCCAGCATCTCGAACAGGTTCTTGACCGGCTGCGGCGCGGGCCCCGACAGGCGCTCCAGCTCCTCCAAGATCTTCCTCGCCTCCTCGGGGTTCGCGCGCAAAGCGCGTTTGTACAGCTTCAGGCGCTCGATCTCCCCGGGAAGATAGGTTTCCGGCAGGTACGCCGGCAGGCGCAGGTCGATGGTCACCGGGCGGTCCTCCTCCACGGCCCTGCCGCGCAGTCGCGCGACCTCGCTCTCGAGAATCTGGGAGTAGTAGTCCGCGCCGACGGCGTTCATGAAGCCGTGCTGCTTGGCGCCCAGCAGGTCCCCGGCGCCGCGGATCTCCAGATCGCGCATGGCCAGCTTGATGCCCGCGCCCAGCGCGCCGAACTCCTTCAGCGCGTCCAGGCGCTTGACCGTGTCCTCGGGCAGATCCTTGAGCTCCGCGTCCGGAGGATGGAACAGGTAGCAGAACGCGCGCTGGCGCTCCCGGCCGATGCGCCCGCGCAGCTGATAAAGCTGGGCCAAGCCGAAATTCTGGGCGTCTTCCACCAAAAGGGTGTTGACGGTCGGAATGTCCAGGCCCGACTCGATGATGGTGGACGCCACCAGCACGTCGGATTTGCGCTGGGAGAAGTCCCACATCGCCTTTTCGATCTCCGCCGGGCGCATCTGACCGTGGACCATGGCCACGCGCGCGCCGCCGGACAGACGCGAGACGCCTTCCACGGCTTCCTTCATCGACCGTACGCGGTTGTGAACGTAGTACACCTGCCCGCCGCGCGCCAGCTCCTCGGCGATCGCGGTCGAGATGACGCGCTCGTCCCATGGGCCGACGCGGGTCACGATGGGCTGGCGGCCGGTGGGCGCCGTTTGAATGAGCGAGATGCCGCGCAGGCCGGTGAGGGCCTGATGCAGGGAGCGCGGAATGGGGGTCGCCGAGAGGGACAGGATGTCGGCGTTCAGCCGCACTTTCTTGAGGCGCTCCTTGTCCGTGACGCCGAAGCGGTGCTCCTCGTCCACGACCACCAATCCGAGGTCGTGGTAGCGGACGTCTTTCTGAAGAAGACGGGACGTGCCGATGACCACGTCCACCTTGCCCGCCTTCAACTCCTCCAAGGTCTTCTTCTGCTCGCCCTTCGTTTGAAATCGGGTCATGATGGCCAGCTTCACCGGGAATCCGGCCATGCGGCGCGAGAAGGTCCGGT
This sequence comes from Elusimicrobiota bacterium, assembly GCA_044450965.1. Classification (GTDB taxonomy): domain Bacteria; phylum Elusimicrobiota; class Elusimicrobia; order UBA1565; family UBA9628; genus GWA2-66-18. The sequence goes on from JBIOJO010000003.1 coordinate 70,713, forward strand.
AATGCTGGTCGGCCAGGACGGTGGTGGGCGCCAGCACCACGCATTGCTTGAGGCCCATCACGCACTTGAACGCGGCGCGCATGGCGACCTCGGTCTTGCCGAAGCCCACGTCGCCGACGACCAGGCGATCCATGGGCTTGGGCGCCATCATGTCGTGAAGCGTTTCCTGGACGGCGCGGGACTGATCCTCGGTCAAGTCGAACGGGAACGAGTCGGCGAACTCTCTTTCCATTTCCCCTTCGGGAGGAAATTCGTGGCCCGGCGCCGCCGCGCGCTTGGCCTGGAGCTTGAGCAGCTCCTCGGCCAGCTCCCGCACGCCTTCGGCGACCTGGCGCTTGACCTCTTCCCAGGTGCGCGTGTCCAGGCTGGACAGGCGCGGGCGCTTGCCCTCCACGCCCGAATACTTCTGGATGCGGTCGAACTCGGTCAGCGGGACGTAAAGCCGGTCGGAGCCGCGGAACTCCAGCTTCACGCAGTCCTGCGCGCCGTGGCCGGGCACCGAGATGGGCTGCATGCCGGCGTAGCGGGACACGCCGTACTCCTGGTGGACGACGAAATCCCCGTTCTTGAGCTCCCGCCAGCGCACCGACTGCTCGCCCTTGGCCGCGAAGCGCTTCCAGCGCCCGACGCCGCGCCAATCGCGCTCGAAAATCTGGGAGGTGGCGTGAAGCACGATATTGTCCGCGTCGAACCGGAAGCCCTCGCGCAAAGGGCCGATCAAGAATTGGATCGAGACGGGCGTCCCTTCTTCCGCGAGAAGCTCCTGCAGGCGGGCGTCCTCGCCGTGGTTCAAACTGAACAGCAGGATCTTCTTTCCAGCCTCGGCGTCGCGGCGCAAGTCGGCCCAGGCGTTCTTCGGATCTCCGCCGTAGGAGCCGATCGGACGCGCGCCGAAATCGATATCCCCAGGGCCGGCCTCTTGAAGGCCGCCCAAAGAAAGGGCGCTGACCCCGTCCGGAACCGCGACCGCGACGCCGTCGGCGATCAGCCACAAGGCCCCGTCGCCCAGCCAGTCCGCGACATGCGAACCCAAGGCGGGCTCCTCGGCCGGCGTGGCGACCGCTTCGGCGACGACCGCCGCGGGCTCCTGGGTCAACGGATCGAACGGGCGGATGGACGCGATGCGGTCCTCGTCGTACAGGACGCGATAGGCGACCGCGGGCTCGAGCGCGTGGAAGTCCAGCACCGCTCCGCGCACGGCGAATTCTCCCGGGCTTTCGACGAAGTCCACGCGCTGATAGCCGGCCGCGGCCAAGGCCGCGATGGACGAGTCGCGCGGGCTGCGGTCTCCGGACCGGAAGCGCACGGTGCGGGCGGCGAAATCCGCCTGGCCCGGGGCGGGCGCGGCCAGGCCTTCCGGGGTGGCGAACGCCAGCCGGGCGCCTCCGCGCAGGAGCTCCAGCGACGCCAGCCTCTCGCGCGCGTCGTCGCCGAAAACCGCGGCGGGGACGGCCGTTCCGCCGAACAGCGGCGCCAGCGCCTTGACCGCGTCGGCGACGTCCTCCACGGCGTCCGCGTCGGGGAGGATCAGGACCAGCGGACCCTTCGGCGCCGGCAATCCCGCCGGAGCGGCGCCGGAGAGGATGCGGCGGGCCAAATAGGCGCGCGCGCCGGAGCCGGGCGCGCCAACGATCGAGCCAAAAGGAGAGGGAGTGCCGCTTCCTTTAACTCCGTCAGGAGAGCGGCCGACGCTCATCTCGCCTTCGCTTGAGCGGCCAGGTCCGAGACGAACGCCTCGCGCCGCGCGGCGTCGCCGCACAGCCCGGCGACGCGCTTGCCGATTTTTTCGCCCTCACGGGCGAAAAATACTTCCATAAACACCCCCCCGGATTGGAGGCGGGCGAACGCGCCCACGGGCGCGCCGCAGCCGCCGCCGACCTGTCCCAGGAACGCGCGCTCGAATTCCACGCAGGTCCGCGTGGCGGCATGATCCAAGGTCCCGACGATCTTGGAGACGTCCTTGCGGTCCGAACGGATTTCCAAGGCGAGCGCGCCCTGCGCCGGCGCCGGAAGCATGATCTCGGGATTCAGCGGCTCATGCGGCACGTCCCCGCGGCCCAGGCGCTTGAGACCCGCCACGGCGATCACCATGGCGTCGAACTCCCCGTCGTTCAATTTGCGCAGACGGGTGTCCACGTTGCCGCGCAGCGGGAGGAGATTCACCCCGGGCTTGGCCGCCGCGATCATCAGATGGCGACGCAGCGACGAGGTGGCCACCTTCGCTCCCGCGCTCAGGGACGCCCAGGTCAGACCGGGACGCGCGACGAACGCGTCGCGGGGATCCTCTCTTTCGGGAAACGCCGCGATGGATAGGCCGCCGGCGAGCAACGCGGGAAGATCCTTGCCGCTGTGCACCGCGAAATCGATCGCGCCGTCGAGCAGCGCCTGCTCGATCTCTTTGACCCACAATCCCTTGGCGCCCTGAGGCAAGGTCTTGGCGACTTCGGGAGACGGCGCGCCGAACATGTCGCCGCTGGTCTTGACCACGACGGTCTCGACGGTCAGTCCGGGATTGAGCTTCTCCAGCGCGCGCGCGGCCTGGCCGGACTGCGCCAAAGCGAGCGGGGAACCGCGGGTGCCCATCTTCAGGATCGCCACGCGCTCATTCTACTTTTTTCCGCCGGGCGCGAAGTTATCCACAATTCGACTGTCTTTGACGACAGTTCGGGCGCGCCCCGGAATTTATAAGATAGCCGCGATGAGCGCTCCGAAAGATTTGAAGTGGATCGAGGTGGACCTGTCGGCGATCGCTCACAACGCGCGCTGGGTCTCGTCGCGCCTGGACGGCGCGCGGTTCATGGCGGTGGTGAAGGTGGACGCGTACGGCCACGGCGCTCCCGAAGTGGCGCGCGTCGCGCTCAAGGCGGGCGCGACCTGCCTGGGCGTGCGCGACCTGTCCGAGGCCGCCGAACTGCGCCGGGCGGGGATCAAGGCGCCCATCCACCTTCTGGCGCCCATTCTGCCGGACCAGGCCGCCGAGGCGGTGCGCCTGGGCGTGGTCGTCACCGTCGACGATATTTCGCAGGCGCGCGCGCTGAACGCCGCCGCGCGAGGCAAGCGCGTGGGCGTGAACGTGGACGTGGATTCCGGTCTGGGCCGCTGGGGCGTCGCGCCGAAAGACCTGCCCGCCTTGATGTCCGCGCTGGGCCGGCTCAAGAACGTGCGCGTCGTGGGCCTGTCCTCCCACATCGACTACGTGCCGGGCAAAAACTCGATCGAAGCCGAGGAAAAGCTGGGCGCCTTCAAGAAGTTGGCGGCGCCGTATAAGAAGAAAAATCCGGCCTTGCTGACCCGCGCCGCGAACAGCTCCGTGTTCATGGACTTCCCCCACCACCGCTTCGACATGGCCTGCGTGGGCAACCTGCTGTACGGCATCAATCCCTCCGGCCGCGCGGCGCCGCTCAAGAACGCGTGGCGCTTCTGCGCGCGGATCGTGTCCTTGCGCGAGGTGCGCAAAGGGACGTCCATCGGCTACGCGAGCGAGTACCTGGCGCCGCGGCGCATGCGCGTGGCGACCTTGCCCGTGGGCTACGCCGACGGCCTCACCATGGAGCCGGCGGAACGGCTGATCGGTTTCGGCGCGGGCTTCGCGTACTGGGGCATGCGCCAGGGAGTGCGCCTGCCGTTCGTGGGCCGCTGCGGCATCTCCCACGTGCTGGTGGACGCCACCGACGCGCCCGACGCGAAGATCGGCGACGTGGTGACCTTGCCCGTGCGCCGCACCGCGGCGCGGCACCTGACGCGCGTCTACCTTTAAGGGTAGGCGCTGGCGCCGTTCAGCGCCTCGATCACGGACGCGGGAAGCGTCAGCCTCGTCGCCGCCACCAGGTCATCCATTTGCTCCAACGTCGTCGCGCTGGCGATGGGCGCCGTCACGCTGGGCCGGGCGATCAGCCACGCGAGCGCGACCTGGGCGGGCGTGGAGCGGGTCGCCTTCGCGGCCTGATCCAACGCGGCTAATAGACGGAACCCGCGCGGTGTCATGTAGCGCGCGATGCGCTCGCCGCGCGCGCGGCCCTCGCGGTCCTTGTCGGAGCGGTATTTCCCGGTCAGGAAACCGCTGCCCAGCGAGAAATAGCCGATCACGCCCACGCCGTGCTTGAGGCACAGCGGCTCCAACTCCGCTTCGAACTCGGCGCGGTCGTAAAGATTGTAAAGGGGCTGAAGGGTCTCGTAGCGCGGCAATCCCAGTCGCGCGCTGGTCTCCAGCGCCAGCGCCAGGCGCGGGGCCGTGTAGTTGGACGCGCCGATGGCGCGCACCTTGCCCTGATTGATCAAATCCGCGAACGCGGCCAAGGTCTCTTCGAGAGGCGTCTCGGCGTCGTCGACGTGAGCTTGATACAGATCGATGCGGTCGGTCTGCAGGCGCTTGAGGGAGTCCTCCACGGCCTTCACCATCCACGCCTTCGACAGGCCTTTCCGTCCCGGCCCCAGCTCCATGCCCAGTTTGGTGGCGATGACCACCTGATCGCGCTTGCCGCTGCGCTTGAGCCATTCGCCGAGGATGGCCTCGGACTCCCCGCCTTTGTTGCCCGGCACCCACTTCGAGTACACGTCGGCCGTGTCGATGAGATTGAGGTCCGCGCCCACGAACGCGTCCAGCAGCCGGAACGACTCCGCCTTTCCTGTGGTCCATCCGAACACATTGCCGCCGAAGGCGAGCGGCGCGACCTGTATTCCGGATTTTCCCAGCGGCCGCTTCTTCATTTGGGCCCCGCCGGGACCGCGGGCAACTGAGTCTCGGGCACGCCCAACGCCAGGCAGATATCGCGCAGCTTCGACTGGATCAGATTTCCGTTCTTCGGCCCCATGCGCAGCAGCTGTTTTTTCGCGGGGCTCAAGCTTTCCACGACCCCGTCGGCGAAGACGTACGTGATTCCCTTCTTCCCCTCCTTCAATTCCACGCCGTCGCCCAGGTTCGGCGCGCGCAGCAGCTCCACGACGGCGCGCACGAAGACGTCCTGGACGTCGCCGCCCTTCTCGCCGAGGGCGTTGTACGCCTGCTGGAACAACGGCTTGAGGTCGCGGAAGAAGACGGCCGCGGCCTTCGCGTCCAGCGAGGCCACGACGGCGGCGACCATGTCGTACCGGGTGCAGCCGCGCGCGTCCATGTAGATCTTGCCGCCCCGCTTCAAGACGCGGAACCTCGAACTGGGAGCGAGGAATTTCAAGGCGTCGCCGGGGATTTTCCCCGCGGCGATCATGTTGGCCGCGGCGACCGGGCGCGCGATCAGGTCGCCGTTGCGGATCCACTGCGCGAACTGCGGATCCGAGGACAGCGCCGCGGCCCGGCCGCGGACGAACTCGTCGCTCTCCTCCAGCTTCGGAAGCGGGATGGCCGGCGCGGCGGGGGTGGCGGGCGCGGCCTCCGCGGGCACGGCCGCGGGAACGGCCGCCGTCGGAGCGGGAGGGGGCGCCGCCGCGAAGCGGTAGAGGAGGATTCCACCCGCGACCACGGCCACGAACATCCCCGCGCCCATCCAAACCGACTTGCCGTTCTCTTCCATCCGTTAAGAGTAGACTCTCCGGCGGCGCGCGTCAAGCTCACGCCGACCGCCCGCCGCATCCTCAGCCTTGATTTATCCCGCCGTCCGGTTATAATCCTGCGGCACCCACGCCGCGGAGGCTCATGCCCGGACCGAACACGCGAAACCTCACCATTCTCCTCACCGACATCAAAGGCTTCACGGACAAGACCTCCCATAAGAGCCGCGCCGAAATCCAAATCCTTTTGGACCGGCACAAGGAGATCGTCCTGCCCATCATCCTCACCCGCGGCGGGCGCCTGGTCAAGACCATGGGCGACGCGTTCCTGGCCACGTTCGAAAGCCCCACCAACGCCGTCCTGGCGGGCGTGGAGGCCCAGGCCGCGCTTGCCGCGTACAACATCGGCCGCCCCGAGGACGACCGCATCGAAATCCGCGTCGCCATCAACCAGGGCGAGGTCAACGTCGTGGACAACGACATTTTCGGCGAGCCGGTGAACATCACCGCGCGCATCGAGGCCGTGGCCGACGCCGGCGACGTGTTCTTCACCGAGGCCATCTACCTGGCCATGAACAAGAAGGAGGTGCCCTCCAGTGAGGTCGGCCTCCTCCAGCTCAAGGGAATCCCGGAGAAGGTGCGCGTGTACCGGGTCCGCGCCGAACATCCGGTCGAGAACATGGACCACGCCTCGGATTACCTGGCGGAACGCTCTCACACGGAGGCCGCCCCATCCGTCCCGTCGTCCTCACCGGCACAGAACCCCGCCGCGCCCCCGCGGACGAACTGGATTCCCGCCGCCGTCGCCGTGCTGGCCTGCGTAGCCGCGGCGTTTTTCTACGTCAAATCCCGCGCTCCGGCCTCCGCCCCCAGCGCTCCCGGCGCCGCCGCGTCTCCCGCGCCGGCCCCTGCCGTTTCGGCGCGACCGGCGGCCGGTTCCCCGGCGGCGCGCGTCGCCGCGCGGGCCTTCCCCTCCGTTTTCATGGCCTGGGAGCGCCCGAACAAGAAGAACGCGGACCCGTTGGTGCTGGCCGCGGCCTTGGCCCGCAACGACATGATTTTCTCCGGCCCGTTCACCTTCCGCCTCAAGTGGAACGGCGCGTCGGAGGGCCTGGCCGAGGACTTCACCCCCGAGAGCGTCGCCGAATCCCTGACCCAGCGCCGCGACCTGTTGGCCCGCAATCCGAACCTGGTCGAGCTCCTGGAGATCCGCTACCGGAATTATGCCGACGACGCCCTCCCCGCGGAACACCCGTGGTGGCGCCGCGACGCGCAGGGCGCCCGCATTCAGGCCTGGAAGCCCGGCTACTCCCAGTTGGACACGCATTCGCCCGCGTTTCAGGACCACGTGGCGGCGCAATGCCGCGCGGCCGTGCGCAGCGGCGCGGTGGACGGCTGTTACTTCAACGTCTGGCAGGACGACGAGGACGATGTGGCGCTGCTCAAGAAAGTCCGCGCCGCCGTGGGCGAGGACGCCTTGCTGATGGCCAGCTCCGGCAAGGAGTTGCCCCTCTCCGCGCCGCTGCTCAACGGTCAAAACCTCAACATGAACCGCGACGTGAGCCCGCGGGCCTGGACGAACGCCGCGCGCGTCATGGTCTGGGGACAGTCGCACCTGCGCGAGCCGCGATTGGTCGCCCTCGCCGTGGAACAGGACCAGCCCAATCCCGCGCTTCTGCGCATGGTCACGACTTTGTCGTTGACGCACTCCGACGGCTTCGCCCTGTTCGCACAGACCATGGGCGCCGCCGAAGGCTGGCGCGCGGAATGGCCGGCGATCTGGAACAAGACCTTGGGCCGGCCGGTCGCGCCGGGCCAGCCCCGCGACGACGGGTCCACCTCGCGCGAGTTCGCGAACGGGACAGCCGTTTATAACCCGCCGGACGGCAAGCCCGCGAAGCTGTCGTTCGCCGAGGAACGGACCAGCGCCGCCACCGGGCGCAAGGGCAAAACCTTCACCCTCGCGGCCGGCGACGGGGACCTGTACCTGAAATGACTCGCCGGGACGGCTACGGCTGGGTGAAGGTCGCGATCGTGCTGGCCGACCCCGGCGAGGACAGCGGCCCCTGGCGGGAGAAGGTGATGGTCAGCATGTACTGGCCGGACTTCGTCGCCTGGTCCAGAGGGATCTCGTAGGCCGGCGCCACGTCGAAGGTCTTCGAAACCGTGAAGTGCAGGAACGACTTGATCAGGTCTTCCGGGGACATGCCCGGAGTCATGACGGGCATCAGCATGACGTCCACGGAGATGCTGATCTTCTCGCCTTTGAAGTAGTCGGCGCGGGCGTCGGCCAAGGTCAACTTGCCCGATCCGGCGGCGGTCACGGAGATCTCGCCCGAGTCGGCCACCGACGGCTTCTTCGCTCCCGGCGTGAGGGTGAACGCCGTCGAGGGCGAACCGAGGAACGGATTCGAATCTTTCGACGCGGTCGTGTACTCGTACAGCATGCCGGCCGTGTCGAGAGAGGCAGTGCCGTACTGGTCCAAGCAAACCTTGAGCTCTTCCTTCTCCCACGGCTGGAGCGCCCGGGTCCCGATGCTGACGGTGACGTTTCGCGCGAACATCTTGCCCGTGGGCCGGCAGTAATTGCGCATGACGCCGGAGTCATCGGGGAAATTGGCGCATTCCCGGCCTTGGGCGAACATTTTCCCGGATTTGACGGAGGGCGTCTGCGCCGTGAACTCCCAGGTCTCGCAGTCGGCGTCGGCGGGATCGCCGATCTGCTGCTGCCAGCCGTCGCGCGCGTCGCCGTCCCGGTGATCCCCGTCGTGCCGGTCGCCGTCGTGCCAGTCGCCGCCGCGGCCGCCGCGGTCCTGGGCGCGGGCCTGTACGGCTCCGATCGCCAACACCGCCGCGCACATCAAGAAGAGATTTTTCATGCTTTCAGAATACCGCTGAAGGCGCGCCGGCACGAGGGCCATGGGGCCTAGGAGCGCGGCGAAATTGGACTAGACGAATATGGGCCCGGCGCGCCGCGATGGGCGAAGTGTACAATAGCGCGATGATGTCCGATCTCCCCCGGATTTACGACGCCGCGTTCTTCGCGGAATGGGGCCGAGCCAACGAAAAATATGTGGATTCGGCACGGGCCATAACGGACGCCCTGCACGGCTTATACCAGCCCAAACGCCTGATCGATTTGGGCGCGGGCTGCGGCGTTTATTCCCATTATTTCGCCGCCAAAGGGACCGAAGTCGTGACGGTGGACGGCGTCGTGCCCGATCAGGAGCATTCCTATCCATTGACGTTCCAAGTCCGGGACCTCACCGCGCCGTTCGATAATCCATGGGGACGGTTCGATCTCGCGCTGTGCCTGGAGGTCGCCGAACATATTCCCGAGGAACTCTCCGGCGCGTTCCTGGACAACATCATCCGGTTCAGCGACCGATTGATCCTCTCCGCGGCCCAGCCGGGACAGGAAGGGCATCATCACGTGAACACCCAACCGAAGCGCTATTGGGTCGCGAGGCTCGCGGAGAAGGGTTTCGCCTACAACCGCCGCGAGACCGGCCGCGTTCAAACCGCATTGGCCGAAGCGAAGGACATCTACCGCTGGATGGCGGACCCGATCAGCGTGTACGACCAAGTGAAGACGCCCGCACGGCCAGGCGACCGGCTGCCCTTCGCGGTCGCGCCGCGATAGGCCGTCATTCCAGTCCCGTCGGTTCCTCGGCGCCCGGAGCGGGCTTGCCGTTCTCCAACTCTTCCTCAGTGGGCAGCGCCGGCGGCTGCTCCGTCTTCGCGGGCGGCGGCGTCGCGGCCGGCGCCGCGGTGGAGCCGGCGACCGTCGTCGGCGGCAGCATGGAGCCCGGCACGCCGGACGCGGTCGCCTCCGCCTCGGTCAGCGCGCCGAGAGGCTTCGAGTGGTCGATGTCGCAGTACTTCTTCGGCTCCGTGCCCGCGGCGAACGCCTCCAGGAACTTGTTCTTCTTCGAACAGTTCGGACCGAACAGCATGCCCGTGGTCGCGTCGATGGCCGCGAAGGTGATCCCCGGCGGCACCGGGAAGTCGCGCTTGGGCATGTCCTTGAGCACGTCGGCCATGATCTCCGTCCACCACGGCACCACCGTGGAGCCGCCGGTCCAATCTTTGCGGCCCAGAGTGGAGAAGTCGTCGTAGCCCATCCACGCGCCCGCCACCAGGTCCGGCGTGTAGCCGATGAACCACAGGTCGCGGTTGTCGTTGGAGGTTCCGGTCTTGCCCGCGAGAGGACGCTTCAGGCGGCTGGCGTACTGGCCCGTGCCGCCCTGGACCACGCTCTTCATCATGCTGGCGACCAGATACGCGGTCTGCGGCGAGATCGCCTCTCGCTCCGACGGAAGGTGCGCTTCCAGCACCTTGCCCGTCGAGTCCTCGACGCGCTCCACCGTGTACGGCGTCACCGCGATGCCGCCGTTGGCGAACGTGCCGAAGGACGCGATCATCTCCATGGGCGTCACCACCGACGCGCCCAGGCCCAGCGCCGGCGCGGGCTCCAGGTCCGAGCGGATGCCGGCGCGGCGCGCGATCTCCACCACCAAAGGCGGCCCGACCTGCGTGATCAGATTGATGGACGCGATGTTGCGCGAGTGCGCCAGCGCCGTGCGCAAGGTGATGCGGCCCATGAACTTCCCGTCGAAGTTGTTCGGCACCCAGATCTTGAAGTCGGGCGAGGCGGCGAACGGCTGGGTGGCCAGGTTGATCGAGTACTGGTCCGTGGCGCCCTCCAGCAGACGCCAGTCCCGGCCGTCGAAGTAGAACGCCAGCGGCGTGTCGTCCACCAAGGACGCCGGCGTCATCCCGGAATTGAGCGCCGCGGCCCATACGAACGGCTTGAAGGTGGACCCCGGCTGGCGCTTGGCCTGGATCACGCGGTTGAAGTGCGAGTCCCGCCCGCCGATCATGGCGCGCACCGCCCCCGTCTTCACGTCCATCAGCGCGAACGCGCCCTGGATCTTGGCCAGCGGCGCGGTGGACACCTCGGGCGGCAGAGGCTCCCCGTTCGCGGTCAATTCCTTCAGCTTCTTATCGTGCTCGACCTGCGCCTTCACGTCGAAGTCGGCGAGGGCCTTCTCCATCACTTCCTCGGCCTTCTTCTGCTCGTCCAGGTCCAAGGTCGTGTAGATCTTGAGCCCCCCGCGCCACACCGCGGCCGTGCCGAACTTCTGCTCCAGCCGCCGGCGCACGTGCTCCACGAAATACGGCGCCTGCGTCTCCAGCCCCACCGGCTTCGACAGCGGAAGCGGCTGGGCGTTGGCGGCCTCCTTCTCCGCGGGCGTGATCATCTTCTCCTCCAGCATGCGCTGGAGGACGACGGAGCGGCGCTTGCGCGCGTTCTCCGGGCTGAAGAACGGGGAGTTGGCGCGCGGCGCCCGAATCAGCCCCGCCAGCAGCGCGCAGTCGGCCAAGGTCATTTCCGAGACTTCCTTGCCGAAGTAGTTGCGCGCCGCGGACTGCGCCCCGTAGGCGCCCTCGCCGAAGTAGACCTGGTTGAGGTACAGCTGAAGGATCTCCTGCTTGGAGAAATTCCTCTCGATGGTCAGCGCCAGCAGCACCTCGCGGATCTTGCGCGAGATCTTGCGCTCCGGCTTCAGGAAGATCTGCTTGGCCAGCTGCTGGGTGATGGTGGACGCGCCCTGCACCACCCGCCGCGCGATGAAGTTGCGTACCGCCGAGCGCACCATGCCCTTGGGCGAGATGCCCCAATGGCGCATGAAGTTGTCGTCTTCGACCGCGATCACCGCGCTCTGCAGGTCCACCGGGATCTTCGACAGCGGCAGGAGCGCGCGCTTCTCGATGGACAGCTCGGCCACCACGTTGCCTTTCACGTCGTACACGCGCGTGGTCAGCGAAGGCGCGTAGTCCTCCAGCGCCTGCATGGGCGGCAGCCCCAGAAGGAGCTGCCGCAGGGCCAGGGAGCCGCCGCCGACGGCGGCGAACGCGAGAAACGCCAGCAGGTAGAAGCGGGAACGGGTCATCGTCGTTTAGGCCGCCGTCGCGCCCTGCGGACGGGACGGGAGAAGTCCGCGTCCGGGATTGCGCGCCACCAGGGCGCGCAGCGCGTTGAAGCCGCGCAGATAGCGCCTCACGCCGCCGTTGCGGGCCAGCGCCTTGAGGTTGCTCATCCACACGCGAGGCGACGAGTAATACTCCACGAACGCCTGGCGGTACCAGTACTTCATCCGTTCCTTGCCGATCAGCGGATTGACATAGATCGGATTGTCGAAATCGATGGCGAGGAAATCGCCCCATTTATCCCACGGGCGCAGCCCCCCGTCCGCCTTGCATGCGTGGTAGAGATCGGAGCCGGGATAAGGCACCGGAAGATAGAACAGGCTCATCTGCGCGGCCAGCTTGATCGCGTACTTGATCGTGTTGGCCACCATCTCCTCCGTCTCGCCGGGCAGGCAGATGATGAAGCTGTTGGTCATGGTGATCTTGGCCTTGTGCGTCCACTCGACGCCCTGGGCCTGCCGCTCCACCGTGATCCCCTTGCGGATGACCTGGAGCGACTGTTCGTTTCCGGACTCGATGCCGTAAAGGATGTTGCGGCAGCCCGCGTCGTACATCATCGCGAGCAGCTCCGGATCCACGCGGTCGGTGCGCGTCGTGCACGACCACAGCAGGTCGTTGACGCCCTCCTTGATCATCAGCCGGAACACCTTCGTGATGTATTCGCGGTTGATGGTGAAGGTCGAATCCTGGAAATAGATCCCCTTGGCGCCCTTCTCGTACTTGAGGATCTTCAGCTCCTCCACGACGCGCTCGGGGCTGAGCAGGCGCAGCTTCTTGCCCAGCGCCACGTGAGCCTCGCAGAAGGTGCACGGATACGGGCAGCCGCGCTGCATGACGAACGGATAGTTCGGAAGGCGCACGTACTGAGTGGGGTGGGGCACGTAGCGGGACAGGTCCAGGTCCCCGAACATCCCGCGGGGGAGCTCGTCCAGGTCGGGCAGCAGCTGCCGGTCGGGATTGAGCACGGCGGTCCGTTCCGCCTTGCGCCAGGTCAGGCCCACGATGCCCGAGAAATCGGTTCGATGCGCCTTGAGCGCCTCGATCAGCTCGACGATGGTGAGCTCGCCCTCGCGCCGGATGATGAAGTCGCACTCGGGCGACTCCTCCAGCGTCTCGGCCGATTGGGACGTGGCGTGCACTCCGCCGTAGACGATCACGCAGTCGGGAAGCACGGAGCGGATCAGGCGCGCGGTGTTGAAGACGTGGTCGGCGGTCGGGGTGAACAGGGGCAGGCCCACCATGTCGTAACGGCCCTCGCGCAGGAGGTCCCGCAGCGACGCCTCGGTGAAGTCCCCGAACTGGGTGTCGACGAATTCCACGTCGTACCCCTTGTCCTTCAGCCAGCGATAGATGGAGATGGTTCCCAGCGGAGGCAGGAAGCCCTGCTCCACCTTGACGCTGCCCCACGCCGCCTCGGCGGGATAGAACGGCTCCAGGAGGAGGACTTTGGGCTTGCTCGGGAAGCGGCTCAGGCGGCGGAGATAGGCGCCGCGGTCGTGAACCGTTTCGGTCGCGCGCCGCGTGGGCGCGGCGATATTCGCGACGGTGACGGGTTCATCAAGGGGGACGTACATGGAGGAGGGCCTCAGCGAGTATAGCCCCGTACCCCCAACGTGTCAAGCACGGTCAAAATCACGGCCCGAAACTGGGATTGTCCAATCCAAATCAGCAGATTTACTCCCAGCCAGGCGCCGCTCCAACGCCGGAATTTGGGCGTTCCGGCGGCCTTCGCGGCGTGCGCGGCGCCCGCGGCCGCCAGCAGGATCAGGAACGGAGCGATGCCCTGGCGGTAGCGAGAGGCTGGACCGCCGAAAAAAGCAAACACTCCAAGAGAACACGCGACGGATCCCGCCATGGGCCACAGCTCCTTGCGCTTCACGGCGAGCACGGCGCCGATCAGCCAGAAAGGAATCAACAGGACGTAGGTCCAATCGTATTCGGGTAAAAACGGATAGAGAATGCTGGCGAGGTTCCACGCGTAGCAGCGGACGATCTGGGGCCACGTGAGACGATGGGCCAGCGCCGTGTAGGCTTCGGCGAAACTCTTGTCGCGTTCCAGTTCCCCCGCGCCCTCCGGCGCCGCGTGGCGAGCCTCCGGGGCCAGACCCCAGCGCTGGGCGGGCAGATACAGGCTCAGGTAACCGACGCTTTTTCCGACGGAGCTGGCCGGCAGGAGACGATGAAAGACCGCCGCGTTGCGGCCGACCCACAACCCCGCCACGAGGGCCGACGCGGCCAGAGCCTTCGCCGTCTCGCGGCGGCCGAAGCGTTTGAATAGATACGGCAGCAGCAGCGACGTGGCCAAGATATACGGCAGCGGTTCGGGACGGATCAAATAGAGATAGCCGGACAGAACGCCGAACGACAGCGCGCGGCGGCCCGGCGTCCAGTCGGATTTATAAAGAACGCGCAGGGAGAAGACCAGGAAAAAACTGTAAAGACATTCGCTCAACAACGCCGAACACGGAACGATCAATCCCCAGTAGCACGACGCGAAGAGACCGGCGTACAACGGCCACGGCGGAGGCAGCACTTCCGTTGCCAACCCGAGAAGAAGAACGCAAGTCGCGGCTCCGAGAAGACACTGGACGATCAGGACGGCCAAAACGGATCGGCCGGAGACGGCGTACACGAGGGCGAGAAAGATCGGATAGCCCGGGACGCGCGTGGCTCGTTCACCGGAAGCACCGGCGTATGATCCCGAATCGAGAAAATGGACCGCGTATTGATGGTACTCGATGGAGTCCCCGACGATCTCCGGCGGCGGACCCTGATGCCAAAGAAAGCCCAGGCGCAGAACCAGCGCCAATAGAAATACGGCCGCGGCGGCTTTCCTTATTTTTTCGATGCGCCATTGTATAACTTGACGGACCGCGCCGCGAAGCCTACACTGTCGGCATGCGCATCGGTTTCTACGGCGGCGCCGGCGAAGTGACCGGCTCCCGGCACCTTCTCGAAACCGACGACCTCAAGGTCCTGCTCGACTGCGGCCTGTTCCAGGGCCATCGCGCGCAGTCCGTCGAGAAGAACCGGAAGATCCCGTTCGACGCGAAGAGCGTGGACGCGCTGCTGCTGTCCCACGCGCACATCGATCATTGCGGAAGCATCCCTTTGCTCGCCAAGAACGGCTTCAAGGGGACCATCCACTGCACCGAGGCCACGCGGGACATCGTCGAGATCATGCTACTGGACTCGGCCTACCTGCAGACGTCCGACGCGGCGTTCTTCAACAAAATCCACCAGCGCGCCGGCGACGCCGAGCGCATCGAGCCGCTGTACACGCAGGACGACGTGCGCGCCTGCCTCGGACAGTTCACCGCCCACCCGTACGAGACCTGGGTCCCGCTGTCTCCGAAGGTCCGCTTCCGCTTCCACGACGCCGGCCACGTGCTGGGCTCCGCCATGATCGAGGTCGAGGCCGCGACCGCGAAGGGAACGCGCCGCCTGTTCTTCACCGGCGACCTGGGGCGGCGGAAGGCCCTTTTGATGAACCCGCCGCGCCCGCCCAAGGACGCCGATTACCTGCTGATCGAGACCACCTACGGCGACCGAGTCCATGAGTCCGTGGACGACGTCGAGAGCGTCCTGAAGACCGTCGTCAAACGCGCGATCGAGGAAAAGGGGAAGATCCTGATCCCCAGCTTCGCGTTCGAGCGCACGCAGGAGATCGTCTTCGTGCTGGAGAAAATGATCCGCGGCGGCCAGATCCCGAAAATCCCGATCTACGTGGACAGCCCCATGGCGGTCAGCATCACCGAGCTCTTCAGCCGCCACCTCGACGAATTCTCCTTCTCGCCCGAGTTCATGAACTACGTCGCGAAGAAAGGCAACCCCTTCGACTTCAAGGCCGTGAGCTACGTGCGGGCCGTGGAGGATTCCCAGAAGCTGAACGAACGGCCGGGGCCGATGATCATCCTGTCGGCCTCCGGCATGTGCGAGGGCGGCCGCATTCTGCATCACCTGCGCAACAACATCGAGAAGGACACGACCCGCATCCTGATCGTCGGCTACCAGGCCGAAGGCACCTTGGGCCGCCGCCTCCAGGAAGGCGCCAAGAAGATCCGCATCTTCGGGCTGGAGCACCGCGTGTGGGCGCAGGTCCAGACCATCCACCCCTTTTCCGCGCACGCCGACCGCGACGATCTGCTCTGGTTCGTCAAAAGCGCCTCCCCGCGCCCGAAGAGGATCTTCCTGGTGCACGGCGACCCGAAGTCGGCCCTGGCGTTCGCCGAGCATCTGAAGGAAGCCGGCATCCCCCAGACCGAGATCCCCGAGTACGCCCAGAGTTTCGACCTGGAATGAGCGCTTCCCCCTTCGACGTGGTCGTCATCGGCGGAGGCGTCACCGGCGCGGGCGTCGCGCGCGACGCGGCGCTGCGCGGCCTGCGCGTGGCGCTGGTCGAGCGCGGCGAGCCCGGCTGCGGAACCACGCGCACGTCCACGCACTTGATCCACGGCGGAGTGCGTTACCTTCTCTACGACCGGCTCACCACGCACGCGACCTGCTGGGACTCGGGGCACATCGTCCGCACGGCGGGCGACCTGCTGACCCGCCTGCCCATCGTCTGGCCCGTGTACAAGGGCCACGCGCGCGGGCTGGAGACCGTCGAGACCTTGTTCGAGGAGTACGACCGCTTCCAGCCGATGAAGTACGGCCGGCCGCACATGCGCCTGACGGCCGAGGCCTGCGCGCGCCTGGTGCCGGGCCTCAAGACCGAGGGTCTGCTGGGCGCGCTGGCGTTCGACGAGTGGTGGGTGGACGCGGAGAAGCTGGCCGAGCGCACGCTCGATTCCGCGCGCGCCGCCGGAGCGGAAATCCTTTTGAGAACGCCCGCCGACGAACTGATCAAGGACGGGGCGCGCGTCGTGGGCGTGCGCGCCGCGGGACGCGACCTGCGCGGCCGCATGACCGTCAACGCCTCCGGGCCGTGGGTGGACAAAGTGGCGCGCATGGCCGGGGCCAGCCTCCCCCTTCGCCTGATGAAGGGCACTCATTTGATCTGGAAGGACCCGAAGCGCGTGCCCGTCGGGCTTCTGCTGGAAGCCGAGGACCGGGAGCGGTACGTGTTCGTCGTCCCCTCGCCGCTGGGCACCTGGGTGGGGCCGACCGATCTCCCCGGGCCGGCGGATCCGGACCGGGTCCGCACGACTCCCGAGGAAACCGGCTACCTGCTGCGCTCGGTACGACGCTATTTCGCGGACTGGCCCGAGGCGCCCGACTCGACGATCGTCGGCTCGCGCCCCATTCTGGGCCAGCCCGGCGCGGAGAAGCTGCTCTCCCGCGACTTCGAGGTCTTCGACCACGAGGCGCGCGACGGCATCCCGGGCCTGCTGACCATCGGCGGCGGCAAGATGTCGGACTACCGGGTGATGGCGGAAGCCGCCGTGGACGCCGCGTGCCGCAAGCTGGGCTCCGCCGCGCGCGCGACGACGCAGAACTTCACGCTGGACGGACGGCCGGTGGGCGCCATTCCGGGCTTCCAGCCGCCGGCGGCGGCGCTCAAGAACTTCCTGAAGACGCGCCCGCATCTGCGCGAGGCGCACGCCCTCGCGTACCTGGGAGTCGCTTTCGGAAAGCATCTGGCCCGGCGCGCGGCGGGCCTGTGCCCGGCCGAGGATGAGGACGCCTTCCGGCGCCGCTACTTCGAAGCGGCGGGCTGAGCCGACAGCACGCCGGTGATCCGCCAGCTGACGCCGCAGTAGGGGGTCACGACGTACGAGTCGAAGGTCCCGAACGAGCGCCAGCTCTCCGCGCGCTCGCGTGAAATGAGCTGCACCTGCGGCGCGTTCAGCTTGTCGAACACGTTCAGCACGTTCCGCTCGAAGGTCAGCCGCCGGAAGTTCTCGAAATACGCGAAATAAGGCAGGAAGTGGAGCGGAAGCCGGTACAGCGAGTAAACCGGCACGCACAGGGCGGCCGTGACCAGCTTTGACAGCGCCAGCAAGGCGGGACGGGACAAATGACGCAGGAACAGCTTGCGCAGCGGCTCGACGACGTATTCCACCAAGGAATTGCCCTCCCGGGAATACACCCAGAAGACGACGCGGCCGCCCGGCTTCGCGTGGCGGATCAGATTCTTGACGGTGGCGTCGGGGTCGTCGGTGTGGTGGATGACGCCGATGGACAGCACGACGTCGAATCGCTCCGCGAGCTTGAGGGTCGCGATGTCGGCTTCCAGAAAATCGACGTTCGAGAACTCCTTGACGCGCTCGCGGGCGATCGCGACGGTGTTCAGATCGACGGCGGTGACGCGCTTCGCGTAGGGAGCCATGAACGACGTGTGCTGGCCGCCCCCGCAGCCGCCCTCTAGGACGGTCTTGCCGCGGAAATCCTCCAGAGTCGTCGGCTGGATCCAGTCGACGAACAAGGACAGTTCGTCGTCGCGGACCAGCGTCCACTGCTCGTACCACTCCGACTGCTTCACCTGTTCTTTCGTCATCATGATTTGTCGGGCCTCAATCGCCCTTCATCCACTGCGGATTCTGGCTTGAATTATAGTCCCGCCGGGCGACGCGCTCCACCTGAGGCTCCAAGAAATCGTAGACGGCGCGGAAGTTCGCGCCTTTTTCCCGGAGCCCCTTCAGGAACAAATAGGTCATCAGCCCGTGGCGCTTCTCTTGATAGCTGTTGCTGATCTGCTCGCCGGAAGAGGCCGTGATCACGGTCAGGGGCCGCGGAACAGCACTCCCCTTGACCACGACGAGCGGACGCGCGCCTTTCGCGATGACCGAACGTCCGCCCGCGCCCGAGAAGCAGGAATCCATCACCACCAGCACCCGCTTGGCGGGAAGCTTCGAGAGCTGCGCGTAAAGCCGCTTGATCGAATAGCCCGTCTGCTCGATGTAGGTCGGATCGGCGTCGAACGGCACCAAATAGGATTCGCCGGTCTGGGGGTGGGGCGCGCCGTGGCCGGAGAAATACACATAGACCTCGTCGCCCGCTTCGACGCGGTTCGGCAGCCAGCGCTCGAAGTACTTCTCAAAATCGCTTTTCGTCGCCCGGTCGTCCGTCAGCATCGCCAGGTTCTCGTCCGACACG
Source organism: Elusimicrobiota bacterium (assembly GCA_044450965.1). GTDB lineage: Bacteria > Elusimicrobiota > Elusimicrobia > UBA1565 > UBA9628 > GWA2-66-18. Next base: position 89,229 of record JBIOJO010000003.1, read on the forward strand.
CCCAGGACGCGCTTGAAGTACTGTGCGGTCAGGCGCGCGTCGCTGTCCGCGAAGTCCGCCCGAGGAAGCGCCTCCCGGTAGCGTTCGATGCCGATGACGACCGCATAGGAATGCGGATGGGGAGCGACCGCGAGCGGGAGCGCGTCGACATCGGAACCGGGCGCCGCGGACACGTCCGCGCTCGGCGTCCGCGGAAGGACGCGTTCCGGAGACCGCGGCGCGGCCGCGACGGGGCTCTCCTGAGAATGAATCTCGACGAAAGGAGCGGAGGAGCCCAGCGCCTCGATCGTGTCCTCGGGATTGTTGCTGGCGGACGGGCCGAACGCCGCCACGCCCTTCGGCAGCGGAAACAACTGCGGCTGCCACCGCGGCCGGATCAATCCGGGTCCGACGCTCCAGAGGACCGACGCCTTGGCGATCATGTAGGACGATTCGAACAATTTGGCTTGATGGGCGGACGGCTGCTGGGTTCTTCCGCCGGCGACGATGACCTTCCCTCCGGTGGAAACGGCGCCCCCGCCGTAAAGTGGCCCGGGCAGGGCCGGCGCCATCGACCAGGAATCGACGCCGGGATCGTAGGCGTCGACGCTCGCCTCGACCGTCGCGCATACCCCCGCGACCATCGAGGAACATCCGCCGGCTATCAGAAATCGGCCGTCCAGTTCCGCGCCGACGGGGCTGAAGCGCTTGAGCGGCATGTCCCTTTTTCGGGACCACGAACGCGCGCGCGGATCATAGGCGTAGACGCGATCGGAGAGCGCCGAGGTCTCGACTCCGCCGGTCGTTCCTCCGAAGACGAAGAATTGGCCCGAGAGCGAAGCCCCATTGGCTCCGCAGAGCCTTTCGGGGAGGGGCGGAAGACTTTCCCATAATTCGGCCGCGGGATTGAAAACAAACGCGCCCGCCGCCGGCCGGTTCAAGTCGGCGCGGTCGCATCCGCCCGCGACGTAGATCAATCCGTCCAACACCGCGACGGCGGGGGCCGTGACCACCTGGGGCATCGGCGCGTGCGCGCTCCAGGAACGAGCGCGCAGATCCAGCTTCTTCACTTGCCCGGTCGGCTGCCCCGAGGAGCCGATGCCGCCGAGGAAATAGGCCGCGCCGTTCAATTCGACGACCATCGTCTCGGTCAGCGCCTCGGGCAGCCGCGCCCAAACCGTCCATTTTTTGTCGGGCGCCGGCTCGCGGGCGCCCGCGGCGGCTTCGAAAGCGAATGCCGGGCGCGCGCCGCCCAGGAACGCGCCGACGGCGGCGAGCGTCGTCGCGAAAATCAGGCGCGCTTTCTTCATCCGCGTAGTATACCCCTGCGCCAACGGCCGCGCCAGGCCGGGCCGTCGCCGCCCCGCCAAAAGTATTGTATATTCCCGTTCGCAACCCTCGGATACCACGGAGCCCCCATGAATACCCTCTGGTCTGACATCGAAGCCGTCATCGAAGCGAAGTCGCTGCTGAAGCACCCCTTCTACCAGGCGTGGACCGCCGGCGAGCTGACGCGGGAAGACCTGGCGCACTACGCCCAGCAGTACTACCGCCAGGAAGCCCGCTTCCCCCGCTACGTGAGCGCGGTGCACTCCAACTGCCCGGACCAGAAGACGCGCCAGATGCTGCTCGAGAACCTGAACCACGAGGAAGCGGGCCCGGACAACCATCCCGAGCTGTGGCTGCGCTTCGCCGGCTCCGTCGGCGCCGATCGCGCCTCGGTCCTGAACGCCGCGCCGAACGCCGGCACGGAGAAGTGCGTCGCCGAATTCGACCGCCTCTCCCGCGGCTCCTGGCAGGCCGGAATGGCCGCGCTGTACGCCTACGAGGCGCAGCAGCCCGCCGTGGCGAAGACGAAGATCGAGGGCCTGAAGTCGAAGTACGCCCTCGAGTCCAAGGACGCCCTCGGCTTCTTCCAGGTGCACGAGTCCATGGACGCGTGGCACTCCGCCGACGAGAAGAACGTCCTGACCGCGGAGCTGGCCCGCAATCCCGCGCTGGGCGCCGAGATCAAGGCCGCCGTCTCCGACGCCTGCGACGCCCTCAACACGCTCCTGGACGGCGTCTGCGAGGCGCGCGGCATCATGGCGTGCCGGACCGCCTAACCCCGATGCGCCTTCCGGCGGCCGCTCTCGCGGTTCTGCTGGCGGCGCCGGGCCGCGCCCAAGCCCCGGCTCAAGACCTGAGCCGGGGCCTGGGCGAAGCGGCGAAGATTCTCGCCCAGAGCCCCAAGCGGGGCGTGCGCGGCACTCCGGACGCGGACTCCGTCGAGGCGCCGAAGGAAGCGCTCGGCAATTTCCACTTGGTCGCAGCGGGCTTCTACCGCTCCGCCCAGCCGTCGAACGAAGGCTACGCGCAGCTGGCGCAGATGGGCGTGAAGACCATCCTCACGCTGAAGTCGAACGGAGACCAGGAGCGGCGCGACGCCGGCGCGCACGGCCTCCACGTGGAGAACGTGCCGATGAGCGGATTCTCCGCGCCGTCGTTCGAGGAGATGGACCGGGCGCTCGACATCATCGCGACCGCGCCCAAGCCCCTATTGGTGCATTGCCAATACGGCAAGGACCGGACGGGCTTCGTGGTGGCGTCCTACCGCGTCACGGTGGAAAAGAAGCCGATCGACGCGGCGGTTCAGGAAGCCTACGACTACGGCTGCTGCTTCGCCCCTTTCGGCGACCTCAAGGGCTTCCTGGAAAGCTACAGCCTGCACCGCCGCTAGTTGACGCCGCGCTCCTGATACCAGGGGATGCCCTTGCTGGACGGCTTCAGGCAGTCCACGAACACGACCACGCGCGTGCTGTCGTACACGTAGCCCCAGCGCCCGGTCCCGCGCAGGCGCGAACCGTCCACCTGGCCGTCGCGAAGCACGTTCGACGGATAGTTCTGGACCTTGTCCGATTCGCCTCCGCAGGCGGGAACGTCCAGCGGCGGAATCGCGGCCAGATATTTCGGGACCAGGATGTCGATCTTCTCGGGGATCTTGTTCTCCGCCTTGACGTAGTCGGCGACGGCGGACTCGAGGGCCCGCAGGCTCATGCGCGCCCGGTCCTCGCGCACGCTGGCGTCGCTGGCGTTCGTGTCCTTCTCGAAGTCGATGGCGGCCTCGTCCTTTCCCGTCAGGCCGGCGCAGCCCGCCAGGACGGCCGAAAGCGCGGACAAAAAGAGAAGCTTTCTCATGACTTACCTCCGCGAAGGATCGTTCCGCCGCCCAGCACTTCGTCACCATCATAGAAAACCGCGGCCTGTCCGGGGGCCGGCGCGCGCTGCGGCGCGTCGAAGCGGACCTCCACGCGGCCGTCCGCGCGGATCGCGAGCTCGGCCGGGGCCGGCGGATGCCGGTGGCGCACGCGCACTTCGGCGCGGCGCGGGCCCGCCGGGACGCCGTGAGTCCAGGTGACGCCGCCCGCCGTCAGCGTCGAGGCCAACGTCTCGCCCTCGGCGCCCACGACCAAGGTGTTCGTGTCCGGCTCCAGCCGCACCACGTACAGCGGCTCCAGGGACGTCAGGCCCAAGCCCTTGCGCTGTCCGACGGTGAACGCCGCCAGGCCCTCGTGCTCGCCCAGCACGCGCCCGTCGGTGGCGCGGATGGGGCCGCGCCCCAGCGCCGCGGCGCCCGCCGCCTCCGGACGCGCCGCGACGAAGCCGCGCACGTCGCGGGCGGGCACGAAGCACGTCTCCATGCTCTCGGCCTTGTCCGCGGTGCGCAGTCCCAGCGCGCGCGCCTTCTCGCGGACCTGGTCCTTGGTCAGTTCGCCGACGGGAAACGCCGACTTCGCCAGCTCCTTCTCCGTCAGCGAGTACAGGAAATAGGTTTGGTCCTTGCGCTCGTCCCGGGCCTTGAACAGGCGGCCGCCGGAGGTGCGCGCGTAATGGCCCGTGGCGACCGTGGAGCAGCCCCAGGCGTCGGCCAGCGCCATCAGATGGCCGAACTTCACCGAGCGGTTGCACTCGACGCACGGGTTCGGCGTCGTGCCGGAGAGGTAGGAATCCACGTAGGGCTTGATCACCTTCGACTCGAACATCTCCGCCATGTCCGCCACGTAATGAGGAATGCCGATGGTCTCGCACACGCGCTTGGCGTCGTCCACGTCGGCGGGAGAGCCGCAGCAGCCGAAGCCGGTCTCCGCGCGGGCCAAAAGCTTCATGGTGACGCCGATCACCTCGGCGCCGCTCTCGGCCAGCAAGGCCGCCGCGACCGAGCTGTCCACGCCGCCGCTCATCGCGGCCAGCACCCGAGTCACGCCGGCACCGCCGCGGCCCGCAGGCGCGTCACCGCCTTGGGCAGGATCGTCAAAAAACGGTCGACGTCGGCGCCCGTGGTGCCCCAGCCGACGGAGACGCGAATAGAGGCGGTCGCGAGCTTCGGGTCCACGCCCATGGCCGTCAGCACGTGCGACGGGGTGGACGCGCCGGAGGAGCAGGCCGGCCCGCTGGAGACGGCCACGCCGTCCAGGTCGAGCGCGACGACGAGATGGTGCCCGTCGAGTCCCTCGAAGCTGAAATGGGCCGTGTTCGGCAGGCGCCGCTCCGGATGCCCGTTGAGACGACTGCCCGGGATACCAAGGACGGCGGATTCGATACGGCGGCGCAGCGCCAGCGCGTGCGCGGCGGCCCCGGCCAGTTCGCTCCGGGCCAAGTCGCAGGCCACACCCAGCGCGACGATGCCGGCGACGTTCTCGGTCCCGCCGCGCCGGTTCTTTTCCTGGTGGCCGGTGACGACCGGCGACAGGCGGACGCCGCGGCGAACGTACAGCGCGCCCACGCCCTTGGGCGCGTTGAGCTTGTGACCTGAAAGGGCCAGGAGATCCGCTCCCAGAGTCTTCACGTCGATCGGCATCTTGCCCAGGGACTGGACCGCGTCGGTGTGGCTGAGCGCCCCGCACGCGCGCGCCGCGGCCGCGGCCTCGGCGACGGGCTGGAGGACTCCGGTCTCGTTGTTGGCGTGCATGACGCTGACCACCGCGGTCGCGTCGTCCACGGCGGCGGTCAGTTCCTGGGCGGATACGGCGCCGTCGGGACCGCAGCCGATCTCGACGACTTCGAAGCCGCGGCGGCGCAGCTGGGAACCCAGCAGCCGCACGGCGTCGTGCTCGATCTTGGTCGTGACGATTTTCCGGCGGCGCCCCTTCGTTTCGTCGTGGACCTGCCAGGCCCCGCCCGCGATCGCCAGGACGTCCGACTCGGAGCCGCCCGAGGTGAACACGATCTCCGAGGCGTCGGCCGCGCCGATCAGCGCCGCCACGCGCTCGCGCGCGGCTTCCACCGCGGCGCGCGCCTTCTGCCCCAGCGCGTAGACGGAGTTCGGGTTGCCGTAGCCTTCGCGCAGCCAGGGAAGCATCGCGTCCACCACTTCGGGACGCACGGGCGTGGTCGCGTTATGATCCAGGTAGGTCATTGACCGAAACCGAACCCCTTGAACAGATCCTCGTCCGCTTTGCCCGCGGCGGGTTGAGCCCCGGCGCCGGCGTCGGCCGGCTTGGCCTCGTCCGGCGGCTTGGCGCCGGGCAGCGGCGCGGACTTCGGCGCGCCCTTGCCGTTCACGGCGGCGACCACCGTCTTGCGCACGCCCTCGGCGAAGATGATGCGGCCGTTCTTGCGCTCGTAGAACAGGCGGAACTGGCTCTGCTTGGTCTGCGGCTCGTAGGCCTTGCCCAGGTTGTCGCGCTCCTGCTCCCAGCCCGGGTTGTAGAGCATGCGGCCTCGCACGTCCACCTTGTTGCTGAGAATAGGAAGGCTGAAGCGGATGCGGTAGAAGCCGTTGGTGTCGGAGACTCCCGGATCGAACGAGGAGGTCGCGAATCCCGTGGGACGCTCCTCGCCTTCCTCGCCGGCGGTCTCGCCGCTGGCCACGGCGCGCACGACGACGCCCTGGACCGGGTTGTCCTTGTAGTCCGTGATCACGCCCTGGATGTAGCCGTCCAGGAACTGGGTCTTCTTCTGCATGGAGAACAGCAGCATCTCCGTGGTCCCGGTCAGCTTCTCGGTGATGGACAGGTCCACGACGCGCCCCTCGGCGAAGTCCTCGACCACGACGTTCTTGTTGGAAGGCCCGCAGGCGGCGGCCAGCGCGGCCAACAGTCCGACGAGGAGTAAGCGGCGGCTCATGCCGTATTCTACCATTTGGCTACCGACCTCCCGTCGGAGACTGGGACTCCGCCTGGGGCTGCGGCTGGGGCGGAACCGTATCCCCGACCGGCCCGGGCGCGGGGACGGGCTCCGTCGCCGCGGGAGCCGGGGCGGAGCCGGGCGGAGGTTCCCCCGCCGGAGCCGCGGCCGGCGCCGTCTTGGCGCCTTCGCCCTTCGCGACGGGAGGCTTGGGAATGGACGAGCCCTTGATGAAGAAGACCACCCGCCGGTTCTTCGCCCGGTTCTCCGGGGTGTCATTGGGAACGATGGGGCGCGTGTCGCCGTAGCCCACGGCGCCGATGTGGTTGGCGGGAATCCCGTATTTCTCGATGAGCAGGCGCGTCACGCTGGTCGCGCGCGCGGTGGACAGCTCCCAATTCGAGTCGAAGTAGATGTTGTGGATCTGCTGGTTGTCGGTATGCCCCTCGACCAAAATCTCATGGTCCTCGCCCAGCTTGCGCAGGTTGGGCACGAGAAGAGCCAGCTTGGAGTCGATCTCCGCCGTGGGCTCGGCCGCGCCGCTGCCGAAGAAGGACGCGCCGCCCTGCTCCTCCAGCGTGATCTTCAAGCCGTCCTTGTCGATCTTGACCTCGCCCTTCATCTGGCCCTTGTCCATCATGTCCTTCACCTGGGCGGCCGCGTTCTGGACGTTCTTGTTCAGCGCGGCGGACAGGGCGTACAGAATCACGAAGAAGCAGACCAGCTCGGTCATCAAGTCCGCGTAGCTGGACATCCACGGCGGCGCCGGGTGGCCGACCTTGGCCACCTTCGCGTCGGTCTCGTCGATGAAGCCCCGCGGGGCGCGCAGCGGCATAAATCGGCCTTAAGCGGCCGGAGCCCCCGGGGCTCCCGCGCCCGGCGTTCCCGCGGCCGGAGGCGCCTTGACGATCAGGCGCTGCGAAGGGGCCAGATACGCCTTCAGGTTCGCCTCCACCACCGACGGAGTGGCGCCGCTCTGAAGAAGCAGGACGCCGCGAATGATGATTTCCTTGACCAGGAGCTCCTCTTCCGAGCGCGTCTTGAGCTTGCCGCCCATGGGGAGGAAGACCAGATAGCCGGAGCCCAGGCCGTAGAAGGCGGCGGCCAGCGCCAGCGCCATGCGGCGCGGCACGGCGGACACGTCCTCGATGGACGAGAGCATCATGATCATGCCCAGCACGGTGCCGATGATGCCGAACGCGGGCGCGTAGGTGCCCAGCGCGTTGAGTATCTCGGCGCCGCCCTTGTGGCGTTCGCGGATGAAGCCGATCTCGGTCTCCAGCATGTTGCGGATGAACTCGTGGTCGGCGCCGTCCACGACCAGCTGGACGCCGCGGCGAAGAAAGTCGTTCTTGATGTTCTTGATGTCGTTCTGCAGGGCGAGGAAGCCGTCCTTCTTGGCCTTCTGGGAGAGGTTCACGAAGGTCACGATGAGGTCGGAGTTGTCCTCGGCGCCCGACATCAGCGTCTTCTTGATGATCTTGCCGACGCCGATGACCTGGGACAGCGGGAAATTGACCAAGGTCGCGCAGAAGGTGCCGCCCATGACGATGAAGATCGCCTCGGGGTTGGCGAACGGCTTGAAGCCGGCCGCGCCCTCGCTGTGATAGATCATGCCGACCGTCAGGCCGAAGAACACGAGGATGCCGGCGAATGTCGCGATGTCCATGAGGGGTTCTTCTCCTAAACCTTGCCGCGCTCGTAACCGGAGATCGGGTTGACGGCCTTGCCCGAGGAGTTCACGGCTTTCCTGTATTCCACCACTTTCGACACGATCTCGTCAGCTTTCTCGACGACCAGGACCTTGTTGCCCGTGGCCAGATGCACGACGGTCTGCGGCCCCGGCTCCAAGGTCTCGATGAGCTCCGCGTTGACGACGATTTCCTGGCCGTTCAGCCTGTGCAGGGAGATCAAGCGTCCCCCTTCTTGAACAGGCGCTTCGTCCACGGCTCCTTCCGGCAGTCGTCGAGCTTCGCGCTCAGGTCCGCCGCGCGCGCGCCCGTCTCCGCCATCTTTCCCTCCAGCTCCGACAGGCGCGCCGACAGCTCGCGCACGCGCGCCTCGGCCCGCTCCACGTTCGCGCGCGCCGCGCGCTCGCCCTCCGCCCGGGCCGAGGCCGCCTCCTTGCGCGCCGCGGCCAGGTCCTTCCTCAACCCGTCCGCCTCGGCGGACACCTCGCCGCGCAGACGAGCGACGGCGCGCTCGGACTCCTCGGCCGCCCGCGCGTGCTCCGCCTCCAAACGCGCCTTCTCCGCGGCCAGCGCCTCGCGGGCCTCCGCCTCCGCCCGCGCGCGGATGTCCGCGGCCTCGCGTTCGGCTTCCGCCTTCACGCGCGCCAGTTCCGCCTCGGCGGCGGAACGCGTCTGCTCCAGCTCCGCGTCGACGATGCTCCGCGCCTTCGCCAGCTCCTCCTTCGCGGCGGCCATCTTCTCGGATTCCTCGCGCATCGCGCGCTCGCGTTCGGCCACCGCCTTCTCCAGCTCGGCTTTCTGCGCCATCATGGCGCGCGCCGCTTCGGCGCGCTGGGCCGCCAGGGACTTCTCGGCCTGGTCCTTCGCGTTCTGCGCGATCCGCCCGACCTGGGATTCGCGCGCCAGCTGCGCGCGCGTCGCCTCCAAAGCCTCCTGAAGGCCGTTGATCTGGGCCGACTGCGCCGTGGACAGGCGCTCCAGGTCGGTCTTCTCGTGGTCCAGACGTCCGCGATCCGCGTCGGCGACGGCCAGACGCTGCTGGACGTCGCGCAAGGTGGACGACAGGCGTCCCGCCTCCTCGCGGCCGTCCTGCACCGCCTTCTCCAGCTCCTGGACCCGGAGGTCCAGGGCGTGACGGACCTCTTCCTCGCGGGTCAGGCGTCCGGAGCTCTCGTCCGCGCGCGCGCGCGCGGCCAGCAGGTCCGATTCCTTCGCCAGCAGGCGCTCCGACCAGGCCGCGTCCTTCTGCGCCAATTCGCGGCTCAGGCGCGAGATCTCTCCCTGCATCTCCTGGCGCCGGCCCGACAGCTCCACCTCCATGTCGGCGCGGAACTTCGCTTCCGCGCTGCGCTGCACGGATTCGTTCTCCAGCCTCAGCTGGTCGGCGATCTTCGCCGCGCGCTGGTTGAGCTCGTCCTGCGCCTGGATCTTCAAGCGCGTCTTCTCGGACTCCACCATCTGCATGGCCTGGGCCGTCGCTTCGGTCCGGACCTCCTTCTCGCGCTCCACCCACTTGCGCTGGAGGACGATGAATTCGGCCTTGTAGCGCTCCTGCGTGCGCTCCCACTCGCCGGCGGACCGCTTCAGCTCCTCCAGCTGGGCGCGCGACGACGCCGACTGGCGCTCCAGCGCCCCGCAGACGGCGCGCAGGCGCTGAAGTTCGGCGGAAGCCCTTTCGGCGGCGGCCTTGTGCTGCGCGATCTCGCCCTCGTAATCCATCTTCGCGCGGCGCTGCTCCGACTCCTTCTCGGCGTCGAAGCGCTGCTTGAACGTGGATAGGTCCCGTTGCAGGCGCTCCTGGTCCGACAGCAGGCGCTCCTCGCGCTCGCGGGCGCTCGAACGCAGCCCGGCCAGGTCGCGCTCCAGACGCTCCTGGATCAGCGCGCCCTGCTGGCGCGTCAAGGTCAGGTCGGCGCGGAGCTGGATGAGCTCCTTCTCCCTCTCCGCCGCGTTCTGCAGGCGCGCGAGCGCCTCGGCGCGGTCCTTCGCCAGCTCGGAGACGCGCTCCTCCAGGATCTTTTTCTCGGAGGAGGTCTTCGACAGTTCGGTGTCGGCGCCCTTCAGCTTCTCGGCCAGGGAACGGAGCGTGCGGACCTCGTCGTCCTTGGCGAGCGCGATCTTCTGCCAGTTGGCTTTTTCCTCCAGCCAGCGGCGCTCCATCTCCTGGAGGCGCATCGCGAAATGGGTCTCGACCTCCTTTTCCTGCGCTTCGCGCGCGCCGAGCTGGTTCTTCAGCGTGGCGACCCAGGTCTCGCGTTCCTGCGCCAGGCGGGCCTCCAGCTCCTGGGCCTTCTTTTCCAGCTTGAGGCGGTTTTCCTCGGCCTCTTGGTCGCGGCGGTCGCGGCGCAGGCGGTCCTGAAGCTCCTTGAGGCTGACCTCGACCTTCGCGGCCGTGACCTGCTCCTCCTGGCTCTTCACCTGGGACACGAGCATCTTCTCGCGCTCTTCCTGCAGGCGCTTTTCAAGCTCGGCCAGCTTTCTCTCGTAAGAGTCCTTGACCTTGTCGACCTTCGCCTCGAGCTCCTTTTCGACGTCGCGTTCCGGCTTCGCGGCGAAGGACGGCGGCGCCGGCGGCTGGGAGGAAGGGGTCGTCATCGCCGGCAGGCCGGGCAGGCCCGGGGCGCGGGGCGGAAGGCCCAGAGATCCCATCCCGGGCATCGACGGCAAGGACGGCGCTCCCGGCAGGCGCGGGGGCATGGACGATCCCGCGCCGGGAAGCGGCGGGGGCATCGGCGGCCGGCCGCTGGACGGCGGCAGCGGCGGCGGAACCGGGGGTTTCGGGGGGATCTTGTCGTCGGGCGCCATGGTTGTCTCTCCTTAATCTCCCGTCAAATCGTTTGAGCCTTCATTCCGTCGACCCACTGCCGCAGACCCGGATCGGGATTCACGGCGAGCACCGCCTCGAACTGGACGATCGCGTCGCGCGCGCGTCCAAGCTGAACGTAGCAGTTGCCCAGGTACTGCTTCGCCTGCCACAAAGACGGATCCTGCGACAGCGCGTACTCCAAATACTGGACGGCCTCCGGGAACTGCCCGGCGTCGTGGCTTTGGACTCCGGCCTGGAAATACTGCTGGGCCTGCGCGGCCTGCGCCGGGGCCGGAGCCGGCAGCGGAGCCGGAGCGGGCGCGGGCAAAGCCCGGGCCGAAGCGGAAGCGGGCGCGGAGGAAGCCGCTCCGCCGCCCGCGGGTCCCGCGTTCGTGTCGTTGAGGAGCTGGGCGACGGCCTGTTCCGCGGCGCGGGTGCGCGGCTCGTATTTCTCGGAGCGCTCGCTGGCGACTTCCTCGTGGAAGCCGGAGAACGCCTCGCCGCGGCCCTGCCGGACGTTGATCTTTCCTTCCTTTTCCAGAACCTTGATCACGTCCATGATCTTGGAGCGTTCCTCCTCCACCTGGGAGGCGGTCAGGCCCTGCGCGTACTCGATGGACTCCTTCAGAAGCGAGGCCGCGCCGGTGGACATGTTCGACAGGAACTTGTTGACGACGTCCGGCGGCGCGCCCTGGAGGGCCTTCGCCATGGACTCGGTCTTCATCTCGCGCACGATGGTCTGCATGTCGCGGTCCGGGAAGGTGACCACGTCCTCAAACGTCAGGATGAACAGGCGCACGCGCTGATAAACGTCGGGCTTCTCGTTCTTCAGGTACTGCAGAATGTTCGCGCGGGTCAGGGTGTCGGCTTCGTCCAGCAGCTGCGTCAGGCGCTCCATGCCGCCGACGACGAAGTCCACGCTCTCCTTAATATCCGCGTCGATCGCCATCAACTGCTCGCGGGTGACCTGGCGGATCTTCAGCGCCTCGATGGCCACCTTCGCCTGCATCTCCACCGGCAGGGACGTCAACGTCGCGCGCGCGATGTCCGGCTTCAGGTAGGTCAGGACGACGGCCACCAGCCACGGCTCGTCCTGACGGACGAGGAAAAGGTTACCGAGGCGCTTGAAGTTCTCTTCGGTGATGTAGCTGAACGGTTCGAACTTCTTCATGGACTCGTCCTCCTCCGGCGGGGCCGGCGGAAGTTCCGCCGGCTTGCGACCCAGCATGATATCGAGCTCGCCCTTCGAAAGCTCCTCGAGAGCGTCTTCGCCGTCCTCCTTCCCGTCCTTGCCTTCTTCGTCGGACTTGTTCAATACCTCGAATTCGCCGGATTTCTTCTCGCGCAGCGCGGCGACGTACTGCCGGAAGAAGCGGGTCAGCGGGCCGAAAAGGAACGACAGGAACATCAGGAGAAGGAGAGCATAAAGGAGCGGCAGGTACACCGAGGGCTTCTTGAAATCCTCGCGCCAGTCCACCAGCGGCGGCTTATCGAACTTCGTCGGGCGGAACGCGACCTGATCCGGCGCCAGCTTGTATTGCCCCATCGCGTCGACGATGCGGGCGCGGACCAGGTCCACCTGCGCCTTGTCCTTCAGCACGGAGTCGTCGTGGATGACCGTCACCTGCAGGCGCTTGAAGACCGGGTTGATGGCGAAGCGCTGCTCGTCCACGCCCTTGACCTGCTGCGCCTGCTGCGCCTGGGACATCTCCGGCTTTTCCGGCGTCTGCTGCTGCTGGGTGATCGTCTTCGGCTTCGGGATGCCGGGCAGGACGAAGGTCGTCTGCATGCCGCCGCGCGGCGCCGGGGCCTTCTCCTTGTATTTCTCGGAGATGCCCATGCCCGAGCGCGTGGACTCCTCGCTCTCGGCCTTGATCTCCATCTCCACGTCCACGAAGGGCGCCGCCTTGCCCTTGCCCAGGATCGGCTCCAGCACGTCGCGCAGGATCCGCTGCTCGGAATCGGACTTGATGCGGTTCTGCTCCTGCATCAGGGCCAGATCGGGCGCGACCACGCCCGCCGACGCCGGCCGCGAGGCCGACGACCAGACGAGCAGTGCGACGATCGCGGAGATGCGCATTCCTTTTAAGTGTAATAGGGCGCTGTTACAGATTCAAGACAGGAGATCAAGGCCGGATCGACTGCAGGAACTCCCGGACCGAGCGGTTGTTCGGGTCCAGTTCCAGCACGCGGCGCCAAACCGCGACGGCCTTGTCCTTCTGCTCCATCAGGAAGAAGGCCGAGCCCATGATCTCGAGCGCCGTGACGTTGTTCGGCTCCAGGTCCAGCACGTCCTGGGCGCGGCGCACGGCCGCGTCGTAATGCCCGTCGTAGATGGACTGCCGCGCGTCGAAGACCTTCTGGTCCACCCACGTGAACTGCTCCGGCCCCTCGAGGCGGCGCGTGATCTCGGCGACGCCGGCCTCCTTTTCGATCATGTTCAGCAGGCCCAGCAGCTTCTCGTCGCGGGGGTTCTTGTTGAACGCGTAGCGCAGGGAGTTGACGGCGACCTTCAGGTCGCGGCCGTCCACGTAGGCGATCGCGCCCTTGCGCACGAAGGTCTGGGATTCCTCGCCGCCGGTGGCCTGCGGGACGAAGTTCGTGACCGAGGACAGGCGCGCGATCATCGTCTCGACCTGCTTGTTGCCCGGCGCGGCGTCCTGCGCCTGGTTGAACTTCTGCGCGGCCAGGGCGAAGTTGCCTTCCTGGAAGGCTTCCATGCCCTGCTTGATGAAGTTCTTGACCTGGCCGGTCGCGCGGTCGGAGCGGGACTGGCCGAAGCGGAAGGTGACCGACATGCGCGTGCTGGAGCCGAGGTCATGGATGCCCTGGGCGATGTCCAAAGTGAAGCTCTTGAAGTTCAGGCCGAATCCGAAGTCCGTCTCCTGGACGGCCGGCAGGCCGAGGAGTCCGAAACGGAACGCGAACCAGCGCGAGACCCAGTATTCGCCGCCGAAGCGCATGTCGGTGGGGCCGTTGAGGACCTTGTTGACGTCCGCCGACAAGGTCAGGCGCTCCTTGAACAGGCGCAGGGAGTTGCCGAACTTGATGGTCACCGGATACTTGTCCTGGGTGTCGCCGGAGATCTGGGAGAAGACGTTCTGCATGCCCAAACCCATCCGGTACGACGCGCCCATCGTTTTCATCATGCCGATGTCCAAGGACTTGGCGCTGTCCGTGGAAGGGCCGAGCACGCGGGTGATCTGTTTGAGGCTCATGCCGAAGAGGACGGTTTCGGTGACGCCCTTGCCCCAGGACAGGGACATCGCCTTCTGCTGGTCCACGAATGAGCCTTTGTTCGTGATGCTGGTGGTCTGGCCGGTGTTCGGATCGAAGACCGCGTCCACCTGCTCGAAGCCGGCGTTGGCCATCTGGGTCATGCTCAGCGCGAAGCACGAGCCGCCCTTGGTCGGATAGGCGAAGCTGAAATAGGTCAGCTTGTTCTGCGCGACCAAAGTCGCCTGCATGGTCGTCAGCTCCTTGCGCTGCAGCTGGGCCAGGCCCGCCGGGTTCCAGTACGCGGCCGAAGCGTCGTCCGAGATTCCGTAATAGGCGCCGCCCATGGCCATGGCGCGGCCGCCGACGCCGAAGCTGAGGAATTGGCCGGGCTGGCCGCCGCTCTGCGCCGCCGCGAAGGGCGCCGCGAGGGCCAGAAGCAGGAGGGCGCCCATAATAGGCGCGCCCACGGCGGCCGAAAACGCGGCCGACGCGGGCGAAACGCGCATGGAAGCGCGCCCCCTCAAGATCAAATAGGGCATCATGTTCGGTAGCCTGACGCTCCCGAAAAGGACGGGAGTCATGGCTTTGCGCCCCCGGCTTACGCCGGGTTTGCCGTTATCGCCTCTCTGAGCGAACGGCCACGCCGTGCCCTTGGATCACCAACCCCCCGATCCCAAAGCGGCGTGAAGCACAGAAAGGATGCTACATTCCCAGTGTAACGGAATTGTTGCCATTGTCAAGACCTACCCCCGCGGACCCTTGGGCGCCGGGTCTGGACAAGCTCAATTCGTCCTGATACACTCCACCGCATGACCTCGCTTGAGCCGGACATCACGGAACAGGCCCGCAAAAAAAGGACTATTTGGCTGATGGCCGGCGGCGCCGCGTCCTTATTGCTGCCGCTGCTGGGCGTTTTTTACATGCACTGGAGCTCCTTATCGGGAGGCCAAGGGCCCAGCGGCCGCAACGACGTGTTCGAACGCCGCGACGGCGGAGATAAGCGCATCACCCCCTCTCAAACCGCGGTGCCCGGCCCCGGCCTGATGTCGCCGCAGGCCGCGCTGCCCCCCGTCGGCAGGACGGAGTCGTCGGGAGGCTCCTCTCTCGATTTCATCAAGCCCGGCCAGGAAATGGCCGGCAAGACGCCCGATCCGTCCAAGGCGGCGCCCGCGCCGGCCGCCCCCGCCGCCGTCGCGCCGGCGGCCCCGGCGGCGCCCGCGGAACCGCCCGCGGCCGCGGCCAAAACCAAGGCCAAGAAGGGCAAAAAGGAATTCTCCATGCCGAAG
Organism: Elusimicrobiota bacterium; assembly: GCA_044450965.1. Lineage (GTDB taxonomy): Bacteria > Elusimicrobiota > Elusimicrobia > UBA1565 > UBA9628 > GWA2-66-18. Next base: position 104,315 of record JBIOJO010000003.1, read on the forward strand.
CTGCAGCCGTCGCGCGGCTTCACGAATTTCGGTTCGGGGAAGGGCGGTTCCACCAAGGGCGGCGCGGCCGCTCCGCAGGGCGGAAACTCTGGCGGAGGCGCGCAGGACATGCTGAACAATCTGCCGCCCGACGCCGCGAACAATCCTCAGCTCCAGCAGTACTTGAAGCAGCAGCAGGGCAAATGACGCTCTAAGCCCGCCGCGGCGAAAAAAGAAGGCCCCCGGGTCGCCCCGGGGGCCTTTTTTTCTTCGGGCGGAACGCCGTCAGGCCGCGAGCGGCCGGCATCCCTTGACGACGGTCTCACCGATCTCGGACAAGTTCTCCACGACCGTGATGCCGGCCGAACGCAGCGCGGCGATCTTCGAGGCGTGCGTGCCGCTGCCGCCCTCGACGATGGCTCCGGCGTGGCCCATGGTGCGGCCTTCCGGGGCCGCCTTGCCGGCGATGAAGCCGAACACGGGCTTGGTCATCTTTTCCTTGAAGAAGCGCGCGGCTTCTTCCTCGCCCGTGCCGCCGATCTCGCCGATCATGACGATCGCGTCGGTCTCGGGGTCGGCCTCGAACTTGGCCAGGATGTCGGCGTGGCTGGAGCCGTTGATCGGGTCGCCGCCGATGCCGACGACGGTGGACTGGCCCAGGCCGCGCTTGGTGAGCTGGTCGACGGCCTCGTAGGTGAGCGTGCCGGAGCGGGACACGACGCCGATGCGGCCGGGCTTGTGGATGAAGCCGGGCATGATGCCCAGCTTGCACTGGCCGGGCGTGATGACGCCGGGGCAGTTGGGACCGATGAGAGTGATCTCGCGGCCGGAGCGCTCCTGCTGCTGGATGAAGCGCTTGACCTTCGCCATGTCCATCACCGGGATGCCCTCGGTGATGCAGACAACGACCGAGCAGCCCGCGTCCACGGCTTCCATGATCGAGTCCGCGGCGAACGGGGCCGGGACCAGGATCATCGAGACGAACGCGCCGGTGTTGCGGACCGCCTCGTGGACGGTGTTGAAGACGGGGCGGTCGAGGTGCGTCTGGCCGCCGCGGCCGGGCGTCACGCCCGCCACGATCTGCGTGCCGTAGTCGATGCACTGCTTGGCGTGGAAGGTCCCCTGCGAGCCGGTGAAGCCCTGGACGACGACTTTCGAGTTCTTGTCGAGGATGATGGCCATGGTCTTAGTTCCCCTTCGCGGCGGCGACCGCTTTCTGCGCCGCGTCCCACAATTCGTCCGCGACGATGATCGAGATGCCGGACTTCGCGAGGATCTCGCGGCCCGCCTCGACGTTCGTGCCCTGCAGGCGCACGACCAGCGGGACTTTCAGTTTTATCTTTTTCAACGCCGCGACCACGCCGGCCGCGATCATGTCGCACTTCACGATGCCGCCGAAGATGTTGATCAGGATCGCCTTGACCTTCTTGTCCTTCAAGATGATCTGCAGCGCCTTCGTGACCCGCTCCTCGTTGGCGCCGCCGCCGACGTCGAGGAAGTTGGCCGGGCTGCCGCCCGCCAGGGCGATCGTGTCCATGGTGCCCATCGCCAGGCCCGCACCGTTGACCATGCAGCCGATGGTGCCGTCCAGGCCGACGTAGGAGATGTCGGCCGCCTTCGCCTCGAGCTCCAGCGCGCTGGCCTCGTGATCCTTCAGCTTCGCCAGCTCCGGATGCCGGAACGACGCGTTCGCGTCGGTGGTGACCTTCGCGTCCAGCGCCATCACGCCTTTCGGCGTCAGGATCAGAGGGTTGATCTCGAGCATCGAGCAGTCGAGGTCGATGAACGCCTTCACCAGGATCTTCGCCACGCGGCAGAACTCGCCGACGCGGTCGTTCGGGATCTCCAGCGCGAACGCCAGACGCCGGGCCGCGAAGTCGCGCAGTCCCGTGTTCGGGTCCACGCCCATGCGGATCAGGGCCTCGGGATGCTCGGCCGCCAAGGTCTCGATCTCCATGCCGCCCTGCGCGGAGGCGATGATCATGGGGCCCGCGGATTTGCGGTCCATCACGACGGAGAAGTAAAGCTCGCGCTCGATCTTGACGCCGCCCTCGATGAGAAGGTCCTTGACCTTCAGCGCCTGGCCGTGGGTCTGGTGGGTGATCAGGTCCATACCGATCATCGCCTTCGCCAGCTCCTTGGCCTCCTTCGGCGTCTTCGCCAGCTTGATGCCGCCGGCTTTGCCGCGCCCGCCGGCCAGGACCTGCGCCTTGAGCACCCACGGCGCCTTGCCCGCGCGCTTGATCGCGGCGGCCAGGCCGGCGGTGGTCTTGATCACGCCGCCGTACGGAGGCACCGGCACGCCCCGCGCCTTCAAAATGTCCTTCGCTTCATGCTCGAGAAGTTTCATATCTCTCCAGGTGGGGTCAGGCTTCAACTTATCAACTTATTCCAGAATAAGTTGATAAGTTGAAGCC
>JBIOJO010000004.1:0-103627 GCA_044450965.1 Elusimicrobiota bacterium
GCCGACCGGTAGTGAGAGGGGCGGGCCGGGTTGGGCCAACAGCCGCCGACGGCGATGGTCTTCAGCGCGAGGACGCGCGCGACGACCTCGTCGGGCAAGGAGGCGCCGCCGGCGAGCCGGCAGGACGCATCCTCGGCCACGCGGTTAAGACGCCTCGACGCCGACGTGTACGTCGTCCTCTTCGATCTCGATATGGGCGACGTACGGGCGGCAGCAGACGGTGCAGTCCTGATCCAGCGACTGGCCGTCCATCTCGGTGATCACGTGAATCTCGGTGCCTTCGCCGCAATGCGGGCATTCGATGGGCACCCACTGATCGAGGCGCACGGTCTCGGCCTCGACCTTCGCTTCGGACAGCACGGTCTGCATCACCTTCTCCGCGGTGTGCCGTTCGTGCGCGTCGTCGTGATCTTCGGCGGGCTTCTTCGCTTTTTTGGGCTTGGCGACTTTCGTCGCGGCCTTCGTTTTGGGCATGCTGTGAGTGTAGAGCCCGCTTGTTATTCCGTCAAGGGGTCTCGACCGGTTCCACTTCGATTACGATTCGCCGGTTGGCGGCGCGGCCCTCGGCGGAATCGTTCGGCTTCACCGGCCGGAACTCCCCGAACCCCTCGGCCGACAGGCGCGCGGGATCCAGGCCCGAGTGCTCGTGCAGCCAGCGCGCCACGGCGGCGGCGCGCGCCGCCGTCAGCGACCACGCGTCGTCGAAACCGCCGAGCAGTCCCTTCTTGACGGGGCCGTTGTCCGTGTGCGACTCCACGTCGACGACGCGCGGCCCCAGCGCCTTGAGCGCCTTGCCGACGCGCTCCAGGATCGCCGCGCCGTCGTCGCGGATCTTCGCGGAACCGGCGTCGAACAGAAGCCCGTCAGACAAGGTGATGGCGTATGAATCCGCGCCCTGCGACGCGGACGCCTTGCCCGCCTGCATTTCCGGGAGGAGGACATCCGCGATCGTCCCCATTTCCTCGTGACGCTTCGCCGCCGCGACGGAGCCTCGCTCGCGCGCGGCCAGGATCTCGTCCTCGCTCTTCTTGATGAGGCCGGCCAGAACGTCGCGTTCGGCGGCCGTCTTCGCCATGTCCGCGGCGGCCTTGTCCCGCGCGGAGCGATAGATGTTCTTCACGCGCTCCAGCGCCAGCTTCTCCTTCTGCGCCTCGGCCAGCTTCTGGGCGAGCGCGTCCTTCTCGGCGATCACCGCGTTGAGCTTGCCGCCCAGCTCGGTCTGGCTGGCGCCGCTGGCCTCGGTCAGGTCCTTGTTCGACTTGGTCAAGCTCTCCAGACGCGCGCCGGCGATCGCCAACTTGCCCTCGGCGTCGGCCAGCTTGGCCTCCAGCTCCGCCTTGGCGGCCTTGGCCGCGTCGGCCTCGTCGGACTTGTCCTTGATCTGGACGAGCATCGCTCCCGCCTTCTCCCGCAGCTCCTCGTTTTCCTTCTTCTGCTTCTCGAGCTGGGCTCCGGCGCAGGCGGACAGCAGCAGGACGGCGGCGAGCGGGATGGTCTTCCTCATGCGCCGGATTCTATCAAATGATAAAATAACGGCACCGCTTTATATAAGGAGTGTCCCCATGAAGAACGCCAGCCTGGACAGCTTCAAGACCCGCCGTGAGTTGACCGTCGGGAAAAAGAAATTCGCGTACTACAGCCTCACCGCTTTGGCCGAGAAGGGCTTCGACCTGGCGAAGATGCCGCTCTCGATGAAGGTCTTCGTCGAGAACCTGCTGCGCCACGAGGACGGCGCGGTCGTGAAAAAAGCCGACATCGAGGCCGTGGCCAAGACGATCGGGACCAAGCCCGCCGAGCGCGAGGTGTTCTTCATGCCCGCGCGCGTGGTGATGCAGGACTTCACGGGCGTGCCCGCCGTGGTGGACCTGGCCGCGATGCGCGACGCCATCAAGAAGCTGGGCGGCGACGCCAACCGCATCAACCCCTTCCAGCCCGTCGACCTGGTCATCGACCACTCCGTCCAGGTGGACTTCTTCGGCGCGTCGGACGCGTTCGACAAGAACTCGGAGCTCGAGTTCGAGCGCAATCAGGAGCGCTACACCTTCCTCAAGTGGGGCCAGAAGGCGTTCTCCAATTTCCGCGCCGTTCCGCCCGAGACCGGCATCGTCCATCAGGTGAACCTGGAGTACCTGGCCAAGGTCGTCTGGACGCTCGACGGCGTCGCGTATCCCGACACGGTCATCGGCACCGACTCGCACACGACGATGATCAACGGCCTGGGCGTGGTCGGCTGGGGCGTCGGCGGCATCGAGGCCGAGGCGGCCATGCTGGGCCAGGCCATGCCCATGCTCATCCCCGAGGTCGTGGGCTTCCGTCTCACCGGTTCGCTCCCCGAAGGCGTCACCGCGACCGACGCGGTGCTCACCGTCACGCAGATGCTCCGCAAGAAGGGAGTGGTCGGCAAGTTCGTGGAGTTCTACGGCCCCGGCGTGGCCGGGCTGGCGCTGGCCGACCGCGCGATGATCGCCAACATGGCCCCGGAGTACGGCGCCACCGTGGGCTTCTTCCCGGTGGACGGCCGCACGCTCGATTATCTCCGCGTCTCGGGCCGCCCGGAAGAGGACATCGCGCTCGTCGAGGCGTACTGCAAGGCGCAGGGGCTTTTCCGCGACGACAAGGCCGAACCGTCGTTCGCCGACTCGCTGTCGCTGGACCTCTCCACCATCAAGCCGTGCGTGGCCGGACCGAAGCGCCCGCAGGATCGCATCGAACTGGGCGGCGTGAAAGCCCAGTGGCTCGCCACCGACCTGCCGGGCTTCCTCAAAGAAAAGGACAAGAAGGGCAACACGCCGGCGCCCGCGGGCACCGAGATTGCCGTCAAGAACTACAAGCTCGGCCACGGCGCGGTGACGCTCGCCGCGATCACGTCGTGCACGAACACGTCGAACCCGGGCGTGCTGATCGCCGCGGGATTGGTGGCGCAGAAGGCCGTCGCGAAGGGTCTGACGGTGAAGCCGTGGGTGAAGACCTCCTTGGCCCCGGGCTCGAAGGTCGTCATCGATTACTTGAAGGCCGCCGGCCTGATGGCGCCGCTCGAGGCGCTGAAGTTCCACCTCGTCGGCTACGGCTGCACCACCTGCATCGGCAACTCCGGCCCTCTGCCCGAGGAAGTGGCCAAGGCGGTGTCGGAGAACAACATGATCGTCGCCGCGGTGATCTCCGGCAACCGCAACTTCGAGGGCCGCGTGAACCCGCTGGTGAAGGCGAACTACCTGGCCTCCCCGCCGTTGGTGGTCGCTTATGCTTTGGCCGGCCGCGTGGACCTGGACCTGGCCACGGAGCCGCTCGGCACGGGCAAGGACGGCAAGCCCGTTTACCTCAAGGACGTCTGGCCCACGAACGACGAAGTCGCCGCGGCGGTCGAGAAGACCGTCACGCGCGAGATATTCCTCAAGCAGTACAAAGACGTGTTCGCCGGCGACGCGAACTGGAAGTCGATCAACGTCCAGGCCAGCGAATTGTACTCCTGGGAACCCAAGTCGACCTATGTCCGCCTGCCGCCGTACTTCGAGGATCTGTCGCTGAAGCCCCGCGCGCTCAACGACATCAAGGGCGCCCGCGCGCTCGCGCTGTTCGGCGACTCGGTGACGACGGATCACATTTCTCCCGCCGGCAACATCGCGAAGGATTCCCCCGCGGGAACGTATCTGCAGGCCCAAGGGGTCAAGCCGTCGGACTTCAACAGCTACGGCGCGCGCCGCGGCAACCACGAGGTCATGATGCGCGGCACGTTCGCCAACATCCGCATCAAGAACCTGATGCTCAAGGACGTCACCGGCGGGTACACGCAACACATCCCGTCGAACGAGCAGCTCTCCATCTTCGACGCGGCCATGAAGTACCAGGCCGCCAAGATCCCCACCATCATCGTCGCGGGCAAGGAGTACGGCACGGGCTCCAGCCGCGACTGGGCCGCGAAGGGCCCGGCGCTGCAGGGCGTGAAGGCCGTGATCACGCAGAGCTTCGAGCGCATCCACCGCTCGAACTTGGTCGGCATGGGCGTCCTCCCGCTCCAGTTCAAGGACGGCGAGTCCGCGCAGACGCTCGGCCTCACCGGCTACGAGACCTTCGACATCACCGGCCTCTCCGCGATCAAGCCGCGCGCGCCGCTGACGGTCAAGGCGACGCTCGACGGCAAGACCAAGGAATTCACCGTGATCTGCCGCATCGATACCCCCATCGAGCTGGAGTACTACCGCTACGGCGGCGTGCTCCGTTACGTGCTGGGGCAGATGCTGGCCGGTTCCGGCAAGACTCCGGTCGCGGCATAACGTTCACGACGACGGACAAAGAGGGCCCCCCGCAAGGGCGGCCCTCTTTTTTTATGTGGTTGGGACCTAGATGAACCCGGAAATTACGTCTATACTCACGATTGCACTTCGCACTTTATGAATCCACTTTTTGAAAAGAGACCATCTCAAGTTCTGTTCGAGAAGGCGCTGACTGCTCGGCTGGGCGGGAAAGTGTTCTGGGATTGTGTTTCTGAACTGCGCCGCCGCGGAACGCGAGAAATATTCCTGACCGCAAAGGAATTATGTCTCTCGAACAATCAACATCGCCGATGTCTTGGGATCGACGTACTTTGCCAACTGCGGACGGAAGACCCTAATCTCCAGAAAACACCTTCGTCGCACAATACGCGGCCCGTCTTTGTACAAGAGTCCATTCGCCTTATCAGACCGTTCCTGAGTGATCGACGGATTGAAGTCCTCACCTCCGCGATCTACGCATTGGGCCACATGAACGATCCCAAGCGCGCAAAATTGTTATCACATCTCTCTACACATCGAAATCGCGACGTCCGACATGCGATTGCAACGGCGCTCGGATCAGGCGGCGGCCCGCTTGGACGCCAAATTCTTATCAACCTCAGTGCCGATAAAGATCCGGAGGTTCGAAATTGGGCGACCTTCGGCATCGGGACCCTCTCTGAGACGAATAGCGTCGCGGTCCGAGAGGCCCTCGCTAAGCGACTTCACGACCGCTGCAAGGATGCTCGGTACGAGGCTATCGTCGGCTTGGCCAAACGCAAGGATCCGCGCGCGATCGAGCACATACTTCATGATCTGAAGACAACGAACCCTCGCGTTTTCACTTTGGATGCGGCACGCGAATTCGGGCATCCGATTTTTCTACTTCTCCTCAAGGCTCAATGGAAAACGGCCCGGAAAGAGAAGCTGACTGATTCTTATTGGGGTGCCCAGCTGAAGGATGCGATTACGGCCTGCGAACAAGGACGTCAGCTTCGATAGACGAGACTCCGCCCAGCTCGCGCCAGCGCGAGTTCTGATTGATGTCAGATTATCGTTGCGCGGACAACTTCTTCACCGCGATAGCACCCGTCGTCGAGCGAAGCTGCAGTTGAAGTTTCGCGAGCGGTTCATTCACGAACTCACTCGTCGTGACGCCGGAATCGCTCCTCATGGACAATGCGATTCTGGTGCCGGACGGCAATGCGACGGTCTGATGGCCCGTGGTGGTTTCCACGCGTATTTCCCCTCGCCCCGGAGCGGAGACCCACGTGAGCGATACGCCTGCTTCGCCGCTTCGCGCCGTGACACTCCCGGTCAATTCCCGCAATTCGATGGCCCCGTATTGAGCGACGGCGGAAATGCTCGGCCCCGTCGCCGCTCCGGAAATCGATCCGCGTCCTGTATGGAGGGTCAAATGTCCTGAAGGGCGCCGAAGGAAAATATCGCCGGCGCCGGTCTTCACGTCGACGCCGGCGGAGAATTCCCCGACATCAACCGGGCCCGAGACCGTACGCGCCTTGATCCGAGTCCCGGCGGGCGCGATGATCGAAAATCCCGCCATGCAGGCCCTGTCGAGCATGAACGTCTTCTTCACCAACCCACGCGCGAGTAGCGTCAGAACTCCGCCGCCGACTTTGGCCGTCATCTCGCATTCGTCCCCGCTCGCCGGGGCCGTCACGCGGACGACCTGATCGCTACCGGCGGATAAAGAAATGGGGCCGGCCGCCGTTTCGACGACGATCTCTTCGATCCGCTCCGCCGGATACGACGTGTCGATCGCTTCAGACGCGCCCGCACGGACGGTCAAGCCCGCCATCACACTCAATGCGATCACCAGGATGGAGACATTATTCATTGGCACATCCCGCCCATATCACGAAATTACAATATCTAGGACCAAAGACCCAGGCACCCGATAAATTCCCGGGGTTAAAATCGCGGCAACCCCTTACGGAGGATGCCATGAAGATTCTTCTTCCCGTGCTGTTCACCGTGATGTCCGTCGCCATGACCGCGACGCTCGCCCACGCCGGCGACGAGGCCCTCAAGGCGTCGTCGGGCCTCAAATTCCTCGAGTCCGGCGGATCGTCGACCGTCGGCGACGGCTCCGCCGCCGTCCAAGGCGGCGACGGATCCCAGCGCGCGATGCGATACGTCAACGGCGCGCCGGCCAAGACGATCCTCGACGGGGACGATCTGCCCGCGCCCGGACGCCGTCAGGGCGACGCTCTCGTGCGCGGCGTCCGCACCATGCAGGGCGCGATCTACGGCGCCGTCGCCGGGGTCATCATCGGCGGGGGCGTGGGACTGATCGGCGGCCCGGCCGGCGCGCTCGGCGGCGCGGCCGCGGGCGCTCAATTCGGCGCGATGGCGGGCATGGCGCTCGGCGCGGGGCTGTGCTTCCTGCTGGGCGGAAAGGCGGGATCGGGCCAACCCGGAGCGATCGAGAAAAGTCAGAATGATCTGGATGACGCCCTCAAACAACTCTGATATGAACCCGCCTTCTCCATCGGCCCGCTACGGTCGCGTCTGCGTGACCGCCGCGCTGGTCTTGACCGCGTCTTGGATCCCCGCGCTCGGGTTTCTCGACGGGGCGGCGTGGGCCACGGCCGGATTGGCCCACGCCGCCCACTTCTTCGGTCTGGCGTTCCTGACCGGCTGGCCGCTGGCGCTCGGCATGCGGCTCGCCTTGACCACGGCACCGGACGCCCGCGCGGAGCAAATGCGCGACTGGGCGGCTCGCTGCTTGCTGCCGGCCTTGCTCTTCGCCGTGGCCATCCAAGGCGTGATGCTGGCCGTGCCGCACGTGACGTCGGGAGTCATCGTGTGCCTGATGTTCGCCGGGCTGCCGCTCGGAATTTACGGTCTGATGCTGATGAAGGAAGCGTCTACTTAGGCTTCCGGCCGGATATCAGGTACTGCAGCCCCGCCCCGACGGAGGAAAGGCGGCGGGCCTTCGCGGCGATGAAGCTCTGGCGGCGCCGGTCCATGGCGATCTCCCAGAGCTCGGCGAAAAGGTCCGGATTTCCGCCGCCGGCGAGATAATAGGACCGGGTCTCCTCCTTCTCCCAAATCCAGAAGTCGCGCTTCAGCCAGTCCTCGGTCTGCGCCAGCTCGGCGGCCGCGCCCGGACCGGACTGCGACGGCGCGGTGAGGGTCGCTTTGTCCGATAGATATATTTGAAGCTCGCCCAACCCAAGCTCGTCCAGATAGCCCGGAAGCAGATCGCCGACGGAATTGTTCCCCAGCCCCAACGCGGCCTTGCCCCGCTCGCAGATCGCCTGCAAGCGGGCGGCGGACATCATTAGATCGACCGCGCCGCCGAAGTTCTCGCTGTCCCGCACCAAGGATCCCGCCAGATTGTTGGGCTCGCTGAGCGCCAGCAAGCCGCCGGGCTTCAGGACGCGCACGAACTCCCGCAATGTCGCGCGCGGATCGGGGACGTGGATCAGCAAGGTTTGGCACGTCACCAAATCGAAGGTATTGTCCGCGAATGGAAGCGCGTTCACGTCCCCCTGCCGGTAGCTGAAGCGGTGAAGATCCTTGTCCTTCGCGGTCTCGCCCGCCTTTTTGACCCATTCCGCCTCGCGATCGACCCCGATGACCGTCGCCTCCGGCGGCAGAAACGGCGCCAGCACCCGCCCCCAATGCCCCACGCCGCAACCCGCGTCCAGAATGGCGCGCGCCTCGGACAGCTTCCAGCGCGCGGCCATCAACGCGACGAAATCCGGATTCCACCAGAAGTCGCGCTGATCGCCGAAGTACTCCGCCGAGTGCGGCTTTTGTTTATTGGTCATATGAATGCAGCTCTATTCTAGCGCTTAGGCCCGCCTTATGGCCGGATTGATGCATACGAGAAAATGGATACGTCCGCCCGGGCCCCTTGCCGTTCGGGTCCGCGCGGTATACACTTCAATCAAGATGACCCGTAAACTCGCCGCCGTGCTGTTCGCCCTGGCCGTCGCGCTCTGCTTCTCGCGCGCCGGGGCTTGGGCCGCGCTCGCCAATCACGGCGACGCGCACGCCTGTTGCCGTCACGGCGCCCCCGCCAAAACTCTCACCTTAAGCGATTGTTGCGCGACCGGCGCCGCCGTCGGCGCCGTCCAAATCGTTCGCGCCGACACCTCCGCCGCCGCGGCCGCGCTGCCGGCCGTTCACGCCGCGCCCGTTTTCGTCGCGTTCGTTCCGTCCGTCGAGGCCCCTCCCGGGGCCCTCGCGTATCGCACGGCCCCCCCGGCCCGCGCGCCGCCTCTCGCCTGACGACCGACCCAAGCGTCGCCGGGCCGTACAAATAATAATTGAGAGGTCATTTTATGAAGAACATTCTTCTGGCCGTGATGCTGTTCGCCGCCGCGGGCGCCGCCTACGCCGCCGACTGCTGCTCCAAGGGAGCCGCGTGCTGCGTGGCGCACAAGGCGTGCTGCCACGGCATGAAATAAGCCGCGTCGAAGTCTTGGAAACGGGCGCCCTCCGGAAACGGGGGGCGCCTTATTTCTGGGACGCCGGCCAGGTGGACTTCACGGCCTTGAGGATGTCGTCGGCCAGCCCCCGCGCCGCGTCCTCGTACGAGTAGGCGATGGTCGAGTCCGAACCGGACCACGCCACGCCCCCGGTGGGCACGTACACCAGCCGCGCGGAAACGCCCAGGCGGCCGTCGGTGGTGTAGTTGCGCGGCTCCTTGCGCACGATATGCGTGGTCTTGTAGCCGGTGATCACTTCCTGGCTGGTCTCCACCCAGGTGCCGTCCGGCTGCTGCACGCGGCGGGAGCGCTGGACATAGATGGGATCGGAGCGGTCGTCCACCACGTCCACCTTGACCATGCGGTCCTTGGTTTCGGCCAGGTCGGTGATCTGGCCGAACAACAGGGCGTCCACGCCCAGCAGGCCGCCCAAATCCTTCGCCGTTTTCGGATCAAGCGAACCGGTGAAGCGCTTTTCCTGAAGCACCTTCGCGACCTGCTCGCGCTCCACCACGTCGTAGCCCGCGGCCAGCAGGGACTGCTCGAAGGCGCCGGTCACGATGTCCCCCGAGCCCGCGACGCGCGGATAGTCCTTGAAGCCGATCACGGCCACGCGCTTGATCTTGGTGAAGTCGAAGCGGCGGTTGACCGCCACGTTGGCCGTCGCGCAGGCGCACAGCGCGGCGGCGGCCAAAAGCAGCGATATTCGACGGTTCATTCCCATTTATTACGCGCGGACCGGGCGGGCGTTCAGCCCTTCTTCAGCTTGAAACGCGCCAGACGGAAGCGGTGCAGGTTCAACTCGGACTTGCCCGCCACCATCAGCTCGGCCATGGACTTGCCCACGATGGGCGCGAACTTGAAGCCGTGCCCGGAGAAGCCCGCGGCCACGTAGGCGTTGGGGACGTCCGGCAGCTTGTCCATGATGAAATCGTCGTCGGGCGTGTTGTCGTACCAGCACACGTGCCCCTCGAACTCCGTGAAGTTCGCCATCTCCGGGATGAACTTCTTGAGGAACTTCCGGCACGATTTCTCGAACTTCGGCGTGAGCGAGCGCAGCTCCTCGGGGTCCACCTTCTTGACCACCGGCCCCTTGCGATGGTCGCCGATCTTGATGAAGCCGTGCAGGTGGACCGGGAAGCCGTAGAAGCCGTCGGCCATGCTGGCGAAAACGGGAAAATGCTCCGGACGGTAGCGGCCGCGGTTGTTCAGCGGCCGGAGGAAGAGCTGTTCCTGCTTGGTGATCTTGATCGGGATGCCGTAGCTCTTGAGAAGCTCGGCGGTCCAGTAGCCGCCGGTGAACAGGAACTTCTCCGCTTCCCAGATCTTGCCCGCCGCGTCCTTCACGGCGCGCACGCCGTTCTTGTCCTTCAGGATCGTCGTGATCTTCACGTTGGAGCGAATGCGCACGTTCTTGCGCTGCGCGATGCTCGCCGTCGCCGCGACCGCGCGGTTCGCCCAGACCATTCCGCCGTCGGGATGGTACAGCGCCCACTTGAACGAGCGCGGGTTGTACATCGGATACAGCCGCTTGACCTCGTCGCGCTCCAGGCGCGTGTAGCGGACCCGGCGCTCCTTGAGCACGGCCAGGCTCTGCGCCTCGTAGCCGTTCGCCTTGCCGGCGAATTCCAGCACGCCGTTCTGCTGGAGAATGGTCTCTTCCGACAAAGTGTTGAGCTCCAGCCATAGCGGCATGGCCTTCAGCGCCATCTCGGTGTAGAAAGCGTCCTTGCCGTAGGTCAGGCGGAACACCCGCAGGTGGTCGCCGGACGCGGCCCACTGATTGGGCACGTCGAATTGGTCCAGAACGGTGACGGCCTGTCCCAGCTGAGCCAGGTGCCAGGCCGCCTGCACGCCCATGATCCCGCCGCCGACGATCACAACCGAGTTCTTGACCGCGCTCATCTTAAAAACCGTCCCCCGATCTGTCGCGCGACCCTATCCGGCGCCGTGCCGTGAGCCACGCGCATCCATTTTCCGCCTTCCGCCTCGGCCGTCTCGCCCAGCTCGACGTCCGCGGTCACCACCGTCACCGATCCGCCCTTGTTCCAGGCCCGCGCGCGGACCCGGTCCAAAATCATGTCGTCCGCCGGCACCTCGCGCGTGAAGCTCAGGCGGAAGTTCGCCGGTCCGCCCGCCGGCATCGCGCGGTAGGCCCCGTCGAAGAACAGCTCCACCTCGACGGCTCCGCCCGTCTCCTCGCACAAGCGCGCGAAAACCTCGACCATGTGCTCGGAATCGGACTGTTCCTGCGCCTGGTGGGCCGGTCCGCCGTAGCCGTAAGCCGAGCGGACCAGGTTCGTCCCGTCGATGCAGAAAAGCCGGACGCTCATGGTATCTTTTCGGCCGCGCGGTCCGCCAGCGCGCCCTGGGGACAGCTTAGCAAACCGACAGGCGACGGGTCCGCAGGGCCCTTGACGACTTCTTCCCGGCTCTTTACACTTGGGCGACGGCATCCTCTAATATGAGAAGAGTCCCGCTCCCCCTCCTCCTCTCGCTGCTCGTCTGCGCCGCGCCTTTGCGCGCGCAGGACGACGCGGATCACGACGCTCCGGTCGGCACGCGCTCCCCCGCCGTCGTGGGCTGGCGCGTCCCGGCGATCACGGCCCCGGCTCCCCAAGGCCTCCAGCCGTTGACTCACGTCGGCGGTTCCGCCGCGATGCTGAAGTCCTTCCGCGCCCAGCTGGCGGCCGAACCGGACAGCAAGGCCAAGACCGACCTGCTCGGCACCTTGGGCGACCTGGAGGACGGCGCCGCGAAGATTCCCCCCGCGGACAGCCAGGGCTGGATCGACGCGCACCTGGGCACGCTCAACCAGACCTTGCGCACGCTCGGCCCCGAGGCGCCGGCCCCCTTGATCAAGAAGGCCTCCGAAGCGGCGGCGAAGCTCAACGTGATCGCCCAGCGCTGGGAGGACGCCCGCGACCTCGCGTCGCGCGCGCTGGACTACGATCCGGACGACCGCGACGCCCTGGTCCTCCGCTCCCAGGCCAATTCCGGCCTGGCCGAGTTCGCGCGCTCCTACGCCGACGCGGAACGCGCCGCGAAGATCGCTCCGGACTACGCCGCCGCCTACACCGCGCGCGCGGCCGCGGCCTACGGGCTGGGCAACTACATGCAGGCCGTGGAGGACGCGCGGCGCGCGCTGGCGCTGAACCCCGAGGACAAGGAAGCGTTCGCGCTGATGAAGCTGTCCGAGGGACGCACGCGCCAGACGCCCGATTTCGAGAAAGCCGCGCAGCCCCAGCTGGCGGACTCCGTGGAGCGCGAGTACCACGGCATGATCCAGCAGCTGAACCAGGTGGAGGAGCGCCGTCTGGCACCCGTCGAGGAGCCGGGCCCGGCCGCCGCCGCGCGCCTGACGTCGTCCGCCGGCTCCAAGCTGTCGGTCAAGGATTATTGGGGCGCCATCGACGACGCGGACAAGGCGCTGGCCCTGGACGCGACCGACACGCAGGCTCTTTACTTCCGCGCCGCGGCGCACAACCTGATCGGCGAGTACGGCGACGCCGCGCGGGACGCGACGCGCGGGCTGACGGTGAAGCCGTCCGACGCCGGCCTGCACGACGCGCGCGCCTGGGCCTACAACCGCATGGGCCGGTTCGTCGACGCGACCGCCGACGCGCACAGCGCGCTGGAAGTCAATCCGAAGGACGCCTACGCGTTCGCCAACCGCGCCTACGCCGACGAGCAGCGCGGCGATTTCGCGTCCATGGCGGAGGACTACAAGGCCGCGGCCGATCTCAACCCGCAGTTCGAGCCCACGTACGCGGACGCCGCCCGGCGCCACGGCCTGTCGCCGGAACCGCGCGCCAGCCGGGCCGAGATCAGGGCCAAACGCCGTCAGAGGCAGGAGCGCTCCTTCGCGGTCATCATCTTCTCGTCGCTGGCCGGCGGCCTGCTGATCGCGCTGGGCATCCTCCACGTCAACTCCGGCGTCAAGAACCGCGCCGTCGCGGCGGCCCCCGTCCCGGCCACGGGCATCGAGGCCAGCTACGCTCTCGGCAAGGCCATCGGCCAGGGCGGGATGGGCGTGGTGTACGAGGCGGTGGACCGCAAGCTCAAGCGCCCGGTCGCCATCAAGATGCTGCGCGACGAGTACAAGCTGGACGACGCCGCCAAGTCCGCCTTCATGACCGAGGCCACGATGGTGGCCGAGCTTCACCATCCGTCCATCGTGGACATCCACAACATCATCGAGGACGAGCGCGGCCTGTACCTGATCTTCGAGCGCCTGCAGGGGCGGACCTTGGACCAGGTGATCGCCGGCGGCCGGCCCATGCCGTTCCCCGAGGTCAAGCGCGTGCTCAAGCCCGTCTGCGAGGCGCTGACCTACGCGCACGACCGCGACGTGGTGCACCGGGATCTCAAGCCGTCCAACATCATGCTGACCCTCGAGGGCGGCGTGAAGGTCCTTGATTTCGGCATCTCGCGCCACGCGGCGCGCGCCGGCGCGGCCGCGACGACGCAGACCGTGACGGGCACGCCCCATTACATGGCGCCGGAGCAGGAGTACGGGATCGTCCGGATGGAGAACGACGTGTTCTCGCTGGGCGCGGTGCTCTATGAGATGGTCACCGGCGTGCGCCCGTACGAGGGCCCGCACCAGGCGAAGCTGGCGAAGGGCTATCTGCGCGCGTCCACGCGCGTGCACGGCGTGCCGCTGGAGCTGGACGCGCTGATCGACCGCGCGCTCGAGCCGGACCCGGAGAAGCGCCTGCAGACCGTCGCCGAGTTCTGGGCGACGCTCTCCGGGATTCGCGACTACGCCGTCCTCCACGAAGCGTAATCAGGGCTCAGGTCCCCGAGCCATGATCTCCTTCTTCAAGACTCCCGCGTTTCGTCAGAGCCGCCCGGTTCTGCTGACCACCTTCACCAACAAGGTCGGCTCCATCGGGCTCAGCCTGATCACCATCCTGCTGGTGAAGAAGGGCGTCTCCACGGGCGAAGGCACCTTCGTGCTGGGGACCTTGAAGGGCACCATGCTGATCGGGACCCTGGCGGGCGGGGCGCTGACCGACCGCTTCAGCTCGCGGACCTTGGTGCTGCTCGCGCTGCTGATGTCCGCGACGGGGCTGGGGCTGCTCCCTTTCCAGAGCTCGATCTGGCTGATCCTGCTGTTCGGCATGTGCGCGCAGTTCTCCGAGGCGCTGATGAATGTGGTCCAGCGCATCCTGCTGATGGACCTGGTGGACTTCTCGCACCAGAAGGAATCCCTGGGCTGGATGCGCATGGTGAACAACTTCGCCCAGATCTTCAGCTTCACTATCGCGGCGCTGGGCTCCGGACTGGGGCTGACGCCGCTGATGATGTTCGACGCGTCCACTTCCTTGACCGCATTCTTCGTCGGGCGCAAGATCCTGCCGCGAACGCCCGGGACGGCCGTGAAAGGCCGGGGCCTGGGCGGAGACAAGAGCGAGGGTCAGGCCGGCCGGAGCGCGTTTTTCCGCTGCGCCGTGGTGCTGATGGGCTGGTCCTTCTTCTACGAATTGTTCCTGGAGGGCGGCGCGGGGCGCCTGGAGATGCTGCACCCCAGCCAAGGTCTGCACCGCTTCTCCACCATGATGATCCTCAACACGGTGCTGTGCGCGGCCTTCGCGGTGCAGGCGACGCGTTTGTTCACGAAATCCTGGCGCGCCATCACCGGCGGGATGATGCTGACGGCGCTGGGGATCCTGATCGCCTGCTGGGGCATGGCCTCGCAGTATTGGGTGTTCACCGGAATGCTGTTCACCACCTTGGGCGAGCTGATGATCGGCGCGGTGGCGCAGTACACCTTGATGCGGCTGACGCCGGGCGACCGCAACGCGGGCTTCTACTACTCGATGGGGGTCACCTTGATGCAGAGCGGCCGCATTTTGGGCGCGTCCTTGGCGTTCCCGCTCCTGATTCACGCGGTGAGCCTGACGCCGTTCACTCTGGTGGTGCTGGCGGCGCTGACCTTGCAGCTGGGCGTGCTGTGGTCGCTGCGCGGCGAGATCGCGCGCTTGGGCTAGCGCCCGGCCAAGGCGACGATGGTCTTGTACTGCTCGGGCGTCACCGGCTGAACGGACAGGCGGGAGCGGTGGAACAGCGGCATGTCGGCGATGGCGGGAACGCCGCGGAGCTCGTCGAGAGATAGGAATCTCGGGAGTTTCTTCGTGAAGCGCAGGTCCACCTGGAACCATCTGGGATTGTCGGGCGTGGCCTTGGGATCGTGGTAGTCGCTCTTGGGATCGAACTGGGTGGGATCAGGGTAGGCGGTCTTCACGACCTCCGCGAGTCCCGCGACGCCGGGCGGCAAGGCGTTGGAGTGATAGAACAACACCATATCCCCCACCTTCATGTCCTTCATGAAGTTCCGCGCCTGATAGTTGCGCACCCCGTTCCAGCCCTCGACTCCGTTCTTTTTGAGATCGTCGATGGAGAAGACGTCGGGCTCGGACTTCATCAACCAGTGGCGGGCGCTCATGGATTCGATTCTATCAACTCCGTGTCGGATCAATGCGCTTTAACGCATCGATCCAATACGGAGCGACTCAGGCTGGTTTGACCTTCAGATCCGGACCGATGATCACCGGCGTAATCCCCATGTCCCGTATCGCCGCCGCCGTCGCGGGCAAGGCGGGCCCAAGCAGCTCCGGGATCAATTCGATCGCGTCGGCCCCGCCGGCCCGCACGCGTTCGATCTGCCAGGGATCCACCAGAAGGTCGCGGGCGATGAGAAATAAATTGGGGCACGCAAGACGCACCGCGTCCAGATGGAGGTAATCGCCGGCATGAAAATTGCGCTCCGTGAACAAAGCCACGGCGCTATTCCCATTTCGTTCCGCTTCCGCCGCGAGTCGCACCGCTTCCGTTTCCGTCGCTTTTTCACGGGGAACCAATAACCCACGCTCCGGATCGGCGAATCGAATTTCCGTTATACGCACGCCGGAAGCGAAGATCGGTTTCGGGTCGGACGCGATTCGCGCCCACATCGGTTTCGCCCGCAGGGCTTCCACCGATTCTTCCCTCTTCAGGCGCTCGACGCGCCGCGCGGCGTGGGCCGCGGCGCCGGCCAGCCAGTTCAGCGGCATGTCTTCAGGAAGTTTTTCAGCATCCGCTCGCCCAGGGGGGTCGCCACGGATTCGGGATGAAACTGGACGCCTTCGATGGGGCGCTCGAGGTGGCGCAGTCCCATCAGCGAACCGTCCTCGGCGCGGGAGGTGGGGATCATGCCCTTCGGAAGAGGTTCGGCGGCGACGAGGCTATGATAGCGGGCCACGGTGACTTTTGAGGGCAGTCCCCTGAACACTCCCTTCCCGTCGTGCGTGATCACGCAGGTCTTCCCATGCATCAGGTGCTTCGCGCGAATGACGGGGCCGCCGTAAGCCTGGGCCATCGCCTGGTGACCGAGACAAACGCCCAATATGGGAATGGTCACGGGAGCACGGCGGATCAGCTCGATCAGCACGCCGGCATCTTCCGGTCGGCCCGGTCCCGGCGAGAGAATAATGCCGCGGGGCTTCAGAGCGAGTAGGGCTTTCACCGGTTTCACGTCGTTACGCACCACCGTGCACTCGGCGCCCAACGCGCGCACGGCCTGATACAAGTTGTATGTAAACGAGTCGTAATTATCGAGGAGCAGTATCATGCGGCCAGCCCCCCGAGCGCCCGGCGCAGGCCGGCCAGCTTGTGATTCACTTCGGCATGCTCGAACGCCGGGCTGGAGTCCGCCACGATCCCGGCACCGGCCTGAAGGCGGGCTTTGCCGCCTTTCGACAAAGACAGGGAGCGGATGGCCAGGCAGCTATCCAGATTTCCGGCGAAGTCGTGCTGGATCACGGACCCGGCATAAAATCCGCGCGAGGCGCGCTCAAGTCCGGCGATGATCTCCATGGCGCGCACCTTCGGCGCTCCGCTGACGGTGCCGGCGGGAAACGACGCGCCTAAGGCGTCCCACGCGGTAAGACCTTTGTCCAAGCGGCCTTCCACCTCGCTCACAAGGTGCATGACGTTGGTAAAGCGCCGGGTGAACATGAAGCGTTCCACTTCCACGGAGCCGGGGGAGCAGACGCGGCCCAGGTCGTTGCGGGCCAGGTCCACCAGCATCAGGTGCTCGGCGCGCTCCTTGGCGCTGGCGCGGAGCTCCTTCTCAAGCTTGATGTCCTGGGCGCGGGTCTTGCCGCGGGGGCGGGTGCCGGCGATGGGGCAGTTGCGGGCCACGCCGTTGAGGACGCGGACCAGGCGCTCGGGAGAGGCGCCCATGACGGCGTCGTGGCCGCCCATCAGGCAGAACAGGTACGGCGAGGCGTTGGCGGCGCGGATGGCGCGGTAGGCGGCCAGGGGGCCGCCCTTGAGGCGCGCGGAGAAGTCCTCGGAGAGCACGGCTTGGAAGATATCTCCGGCGCGGATGTGTTCTTTTATTTTTTTGACGCCGCGCAGGAATGCCAGGCGTCCGCGGCCGCCGCGGACCGGCAGAAGCTTGTCGGACTTCTTGGTCGCGACGGGGCCGGCGCCTTGGAGCAGTCCGGAGAGCTTGCAAGCGCTCATCCCCGCTTCGCGGCGGTCCTTGGCGTTCTTGGTCAGCGCCCGGAAGCTCGCCCGGCCGTTCTCGATGATCAACACTTCGTCGAACAGCATCAAAACGGATTCGTAGCGCTCGGGTTTGACCGGCACTTTCTCGAGATGTCGCACCATCTCGTAGCCCAGCAGTCCCACGGCGCCGCAGTCGAAGGCCTCGCCGCCTTTCGCGCGGAACGAGGAGATCCGCTTGCCCAAGGCTGCGAACGGATTACCTTTGAGGACGCGCTTGCCGGCCTTCGTCTCGCTGATAGCGCGACCATGCTGGACCGACAATAATTCAAACGGCTTCACGCCGATCCACGCGCGGCGGCGGCCGTCCTCGTTCTTCTCGATGATGAACCCGCGCCCACCGGCGGGGAGCATGCGCTCCAGGCACGTGACCGCGTCGAGGCCGGTCAGGCCGAGGTCGATGGTGAAGACGGAGAAAGGGCGGGCCACGACGGTATTCTACGAAAAGCGGGAGATATCCACGCTATTCACAGGGCAACTGTTGCCGGCAACAGTTGGTGATTCTTTCATCGTCAGTCGGGAAAGGCCGCCACGATTCTCCAAACATTCGGGGTCTTTTCCATCGCATCTTCGATCTCTGGATTTGGAACCTTCAGCGCGCAAACCTGATCGAGTTCCTTCTTACCAACATTCTGGTTGTAGCTGATCCAATAAACATCTTCCGAATCATAGAGCGGCACCGTACAATGAAAAAAAGGCGGTGTGTTCAATTTTCCTGTGAGCGCTGCATCAATTTCAATCGCACCAAGAGCATCTTGACGGCCATACAAAGGCATACTCGGCTGGAGTTCTACCCTCTTGATGTCGGCCTGCTTTACACGAAGCGGCTCAATCTCTCCCTTCGGGTAGCCATAGAATTCATGGCCAAACAGTTTCACGATGGCGACATGAGGCCAAATACGAATCTGGCTCTGTTTCTTTAGGGATTCGAGATAGGCAGCCCCCTTCCGTAGACTCAATGTGGGCTCCTTTGGGTCTCGGACCACATACCCCACGACCGTGCTTGAGGTCAGAAAGATCTTAACACCAACCATTTCCATTCGCGGGCTTTCGGCGTATGCGGTGCACGCGAGAAGAGCGGCAAGGAGGGGTCCAACCATTCGCTGAGTATAGCTCGAAACTGAATCCCATTCCAGGGTAACACGACGCCAAACCCGACGGGAAGATCATTCATTTTGGTGTCCGCGATTCGACTACCACAATTCAAACTTACTCTGGAGTAAGTTCGACCATCCGGTCAGGATTACCGCTTCGGCCGCTTCAGCGAGACCAGATCGTCGATCGCTTCGATGTATGACTCCGCCCCCTTCCCGTAGCGTCGCCCGGCGCAGGCCGGGGCGATGACCGAGACGCGGCGGAACGGCTCGCGCTTGGTTACGTCGGAGAGGTGCACCTCGATGGTGGGAACCTGGATGGCGGCGACCGCGTCGCGCAGGGCGTAGCTGTAGTGCGTGTAGGCGCCGGGATTGAAAACCACGCCGTCGGCCCATTTGCGATGCGTGTGCAGGATGTCGATCAGCTTTCCCTCGGAGTTCGACTGGCGCGCGCGAACGGTGGCGCCGCGTTTGAGGGCGTAGGCGGCGATCTTCTTGTTGAGCATGGACAGCGTCATGCTGCCGTAGATCTCCGGCTCGCGCTCGCCGAGGAGATTCAGGTTGGGGCCGTTCAGCACCAGGATGTTCATAGCAGCTCCCGCACGGTGCGCAGAATCACGTCGTCCGCCACGAAGGCCACCACCGGCTTGGCCGGCGCGCGCAAAAGCACGAAGCGGGCGCGCCCCCCGCGGGCCTTCTTGTCCTGTTTGGCGATCTTCAGCAGCCGCAGAGGGTCCACCCGGCGCGGCAAAGGCACCGGCAAAGTGGATAGGAAACGGTCGGCCTCGAGAGCGAAGGACGGCGAAAGATGCGCGCAGGTGACCGACAGACGCAACGCCGCGCGCATGCCCCAGACCACGGCCTCGCCGTGGCGTAGAGAGCCCAATCCGGCGGCCGACTCCAAGGCATGCCCCAGCGTATGACCGAAATTCAAAAGCTCCCGAGGACCTTTGGTCTCAAACTCGTCCTGGGCTACAATTTTTGTCTTCCACGACGCGCCCCGCGCCACCACGCGCGCCGTGAGGTTGGGATCGCCTTCCATGAGCGCATCCCAATTGTCGGTCATGAGACGCCACATGGACGGATCGAACACCAAACCGTATTTGAGCGCCTCGCCGAAGCCCGAGATCCGTTCGCGCGGCGGCAAGGTCTTCAGGACCTCGGAGTCGCACACCACCGCGCGCGGCCGGTGGAACGTGCCCGCCAGGTTCTTACCGCCCGACAAATTGATGCCCGTTTTCCCGCCCAGGCCGCTGTCCAATTGGCCCAAGAGCGTCGTCGGCACGCTGACCCAAGGAATACCGCGCAGGTAGATGGAGGCCGCAAACCCGGCCGAGTCCGTGACCGAACCCCCGCCCAGCGCCACCAGCGCCCCGTCGCGACCGATGCCCGCCTGGAGCATGGAGGTCATCAACTCCTCGACTGACGCCCACGTCTTCGCCGCCTCGCCCGGAGGAAGAAGATGGCGATGGACCTTCAGACCCGCGCGCTTGAGCGCCTTCTCGACGCCCGAGCCGAAGCGCTTCCAGGCGCCGGACTCAGAGACCAATGCGACGTGCTTGGCGGCCGTCAACGACTTGGTCCACGCGCGGGCATTGAGGCGGGCGCCGGGTCCAACGAAAAGTTTTTCGGGAGTCATGACAGCCTCCGTGCGATGACGGCCGCGGCCTGCGCATTGGTCAAATTCGTGGTCGACACGGTCAATTTTGCCCCGCCATAAGCGTGTCGTCGTGCCGAGATCAGCCGTGCCACCTTGGTATCCAACGATCCGCCGGCAAGTAACGGCCGCTGAGCTCGTGTCGGCCGAAGACGACGAACCAACTCACGTCGAGAACACGTCAAACGTATCATCACGCCGGTCTTATTGACCAACTCACGATTGCGCCCATCCAAGAGAGCGCCCCCACCGAGGGACACCACGACATTTCGGCGTTTCGCCACGGCCGACAGAGCACTTCGCTCCAAACGACGGAAAGATATCTCACCACGGCGCGAAAACAGTTCCGCGACCGTGAAGCCCGACTTCTTTTCGATCATATGATCTAAATCGATGAACGGACGCCCCAATCGTTTTGCCAACGACTTACCCACGACGGACTTGCCCGTTCCCATGAAGCCCGTCAAATAGACGTTTGACTTCATTTCCCCCACGCCTTCAACCGGGGAAGTATTTCTCCCATCGAATCCCCGCCGAACTTGGCCAACACCGCGTCGGCCAACACGAGACATACGAGAGACTCACCAATGACGGCCGCCGCCGGCACAGCGCAAGCGTCGGAACGCTCCACGTGCGCTTTGGCCGGCTTCATCGTTCGCAAATCGACCGAATCGAGCGGTTTCATTAATGTCGCGATCGGCTTCATCGCCGCGCGAACGACTAAGATTTGCCCCGTCGTCATGCCCCCATCCAAACCGCCGGAGCGATTGGACCGGTAGCCCACCTTCTTGCCCTTGAGTTCGTACGCGTCATGCGCCTCGGAACCCGATACCGCCGCGCTCCGGAAACCGCCGCCCACTTCCACGCCCTTGATCGCGTTCAAGGACATCAACGCCGAGGACAGCGGCCCTTCCAGGCGCCGGTCCCACTGCGCGTAGCTGCCCAGCCCGATCGGCAGTCCGTCGGCGACCACTTCGAAGACGCCGCCCACCGTGTCGCCCTCGGCCTTGGCCTTGTCGATGCGCGCCACCATCCGCGCCGACGCCGCCGCGCTGGAGCAGCGGACAGGATCACCTTCCACCCGCTCGTTCAAATCCTCAACGGAGCACGGAAGCGGCGTGGGATCCACCTCGCCGCCGATGGCCGTCACGCGGCTGGCCACGTGAATCCCACATTCGGAAAGGAACTTACGCGCCACCGCTCCGATCGCCACCCGCATGGCCGTCTCGCGCGCCGAGGCTCGTTCCAACACGTCGCGCATGTCGTCGAAGCCGTACTTGAGCTTGCCCACCAGGTCCGCGTGGCCGGGTCGCGGCACATCCACGCGTCGCGGCGCGGGCGCGTCCGTCGGCTCCGCGCCCATGATGTTTTCCCAATTCTTGAAATCCTGGTTGGGCACCAGCAAACCGATGGGAGACCCCAACGTCTTCCCGCGACGGATGCCGCTGAGGAGCTCAATTTTGTCGCCTTCGATCTTCTGACGATTTCCCCGACCGTGGCCTTTCTTTCGGCGCAGGAGGTCGCGCTGAACGTCGTCGGCGGTCAACGGCAAACCTGCGGGCATGCCCTCCAAAATACCGAGCAGCGCACGACCGTGGGATTCACCGGCGGTCAGAAAGCGTAACGTCATGAGATCACCTCTCGGATAAGCCTCTCGGCCAGTGCCGCACGCTTCACGGCTCCCAACGGTTTATCCCAAAATTCCCAGGCATGTAACGCCTGGTAAACCAACATCGCCGAGCCATCGGACACCTTTGCCCCGCGTCGAGCTACATCCCGCTGGAACGCCGTTTTGCGGCCGTACACAAGATCAATCGCCGTCAAAGGCGACGCGAGGGACCTCGGTGCGGGCGTACGGTCTGGGAAACCTTTCATACCCAACGGAGTGGCGTTCACCCAGATCGATGACTTCACCGGAAGCCCGGCGGAAAACCGCGTCCTCGGAAAATGCCCCGCCAAATCTCTTGCCGTTCGTTTGGCCCGTCCCTGCGTGCGCGCGCAGAACCGCACGCTCTTGG
This sequence comes from Elusimicrobiota bacterium, assembly GCA_044450965.1. Classification (GTDB taxonomy): domain Bacteria; phylum Elusimicrobiota; class Elusimicrobia; order UBA1565; family UBA9628; genus GWA2-66-18. The sequence continues at coordinate 22,039 of JBIOJO010000004.1, forward strand.
CGCCCTCGCGAGCCAGAGCCCAGCCGGCCGCCCGAGCCGCGCCCCCGGCGCCAAAGACGAGCGCACTTTTGTTCTTCGCCTTCACACCGGATCGCTTCATCGCGTCCCGCAATCCTTCGGCGTCCGTGTTGTGCCCGACGATGTCCCGCCCGAAACGCAAAACATTCACCGCACCCAGCGCTTTGGCCGCGGGGGTGAGCTTATCGGATATCGAGACCGCCTCTTCTTTTAACGGCACCGTCACGTTCGCCCCGCGCCAACCGCGGTCCCGCGCGCCTGCCGCGAACGCGGCCAAGGTCCCGGGCGCGGCCAAGACGGCCTCGTATGAGATCGGGCGTTTGATCAGACGCGACAAGCGAGAGAATATCCGGGGCGATTTCGAATGCGCTATCGGAAATCCGAAGAGGCCCAGCTTCATGCCTCCCTCCGCGCCGTGAAGTCCTCGTAGAACGACGGATAGGATATCTCCGCGCAGCTGGCGTCCAGCACCGTCGTATCGCCCGAGGCGAGAAATCCCGCCACAAATCCGGCCATCGCGAGCCGATGGTCTCCCAACGAGTCGATCGTCGTGCCGGTCAAAGTCGTGCTTCCCGTGATGATCAAATCGTCGCCGTCAATCTTCGTTTTTGCTCCGAATCGGTTCAGCAGTTCGGAAATCCCCGCCAGCCGATCGCTCTCCTTGTGCCTCAGCTCGTCTAATCCACAGAAACGGCTGGTGCCTTCGGCCATGGCCGCGGCGAGCGCTAAAATGGGCACTTCGTCGACAAGCCCCGGTATCTCGTCGGCGGAAATATTCGTCGCGCGCAATTTTCTGGACCGGACGATGAGATCAACACACGGTTCACCGGCGCGCTCCACGGATTTTTCACGCGTGATGTTGGCGCCCATGCGTTCTAGCACCGTGAGATAACCGACGCGGGTCGGGTTCGCCATCACGCCGTTGATCTTTAGGTCGCTGCCCGGAGCCAACGCCGCGGCGACCGCCCAAAACGCCGACGAGGAAGGATCCCCCGGCACTTCGATGCGCGTCCCGCACAGACGACTCCCCCCTTCGACCCGCGAGGCGAGTCCGTCGCGGCGGACGGTGACGCCGAAGAGGGTGAGCATCTTTTCGGTATGGTCGCGGGTCGCGGCGGGCTCGATCACGGTGGTGGAGCCCTTCGCATGAAGCCCCGCCAGCAGGACCGCCGATTTCACTTGGGCGCTGGCGACCGAAAGCTTTACCTCAGTACCGCGCAGATTACCGCCCAGCACCGTGATCGGCGCGGTGCCTTTCGGTGATAGCTCGACCGTCGCTCCCAGCAAGCGCAATGGCATCGCCACGCGCTCCATCGGCCGGCGGCTCAACGATTCGTCGCCGATCAGGACCGACGCGAACGGATGGCCGGAAAGCACGCCCGCCATCAGGCGCATGGTGGTGCCGGAGTTCCCCGCGTCGAGATTTCCCTTCGGCGGAGTGAGCCCGCCCAGGCCGCGGCCTTTCACGCGCGCGTTCACGCCCGCGCCTTCGATCTCCACGCCCAAGGCCGTCAGAACGGAACGGGTGGACTTCACGTCGGCGCCCGGCGCCAAGCCGACGGCTTGGGTGGTCCCGTCGGCCAGCGCGCCGAAGATCAACGCCCGGTGGGAGACCGACTTGTCCCCGGGCATCGAGATCTCGCCGCGAAGGCGTCCGCCGCCGGCGACGGACCGGTCGCTCATTTTCGGCCGTACCGCGGTTCGGCCAGGCCGCGGCCGACGGCGGCGCCGATGGCGGCCAGGTCGCGCATCAGGACGGCGAAGTCGTCGGGGTGCAGGGCCTGCGGGCCGTCGCACAAAGCCTGATCGGGACGGTCGTGGACCTCGATCATGATGCCGTGGGCGCCGGCGGCGACCGCCGCGCGCGCCATGGGCGCCACGCGCGCCCGCACGCCGGTGGCGTGGCTGGGGTCCACGATGATGGGCAGGTGGCTCATCTCCTTCACCGCCGGGACCACGTTGAGGTCCAAGGTATTGCGCGCGTGGTCGGAGAACGCGCGGATGCCGCGCTCGCACAGGAACACGTCCTTGTTCCCCTCGCTGAGCAGGTACTCCGCGGACATCAGCCACTCGTCGAGCGTGGCCGACAGGCCGCGCTTGAGCATCACCGGCTTGCGCAGCTTGCCGATCTCCTTGAGCAAGGCGAAGTTCTGCATGTTGCGCGCGCCGACCTGGAGCACGTCGGCGTACTCGGCCACGTCGTCGAGGGAGCGCTGGTCCAGCACCTCGGTCACGATGGGCATCCCGGTTTCTTTCCGGGCCTTCGCCAACAGCTGGAGGCCCTTTTTGCCGAGGCCCTGGAACGCGTAAGGCGACGTGCGGGGCTTGAACGCGCCGCCGCGCAGCAGATGCGCGCCCGCCTTCTTGACCGCGTGGGCGATGCGCAGCATCTGCTCCTCGCTTTCCACGGCGCACGGTCCCGCGATGACGACCAGGCCCGGCCCGCCGAGCCCGTAGGGACCGATGTTGACCACGGTGTCCTCGTGCTTGAAGTCGCGGCCCGAAAGCTTGTACGGGCGCGACACGCGCACGGCCTCGCGCACGCCGGGAAGCCCGTCGAACAGATGCGGATCCAAGGCGCCGGAATTACCGGTGATGCCGACGGCGACGCTCTGTTTTCCGGGAATCACGTGCGGCTGCAGCTTGAGCTTGCGCACCTTCGCCAGCACGTCGGCCAGCTGCTTCTTCGTGTGATCCGACTGCATCAAAATCAGCATGAGACCTCCAAAGCGGAAACGAGACGCCGCGCCAGGCGCCCGACGGCGGCGGGGCCGGACTTCGCGGCGGCATTCACCAAGGCGCTTCCCACGACGACGCCCGCCGCGTGAGGGGCCAACGCGCGCGCCTGAGACGGCTCGGCCACGCCGAAGCCGACGATCAACGGCTTTCCGGTCAACTTTCGCACGTGAGCCAAGCGCGCGGCGAGGCCGGGGGCGAGACCGGCGCGGACGCCGGTGACGCCTTCACGACTGACGTAATACACGATACTCCCGGAGGCACGGCCGATATCGCGCAATCGTTCATCCGTCGTGGTCGGAGACGCGAGCAGCACGATCTCGACGCCGTGGGACGAGAGCGCTTTGGTCAACGTCCCGGCCTCTTCGACCGGGAGATCCACGATCAACGCCGCGGCCACGCCGGAATCGGCGCACAAACGCGCGAAGGCGGAGGGGCCGAGGCGGAGGACCGGATTCAGGTAGGTGAAAAGAATCACCGGGGTATTTACGCCCGCGTGGCGGAAATTTTTGACCAATCCCGCGGCGCGGGGTAACGTCATCCCTTTCGTTAATGCCCGCTGGCCGGCGGCCTGGATGACGGGGCCGTCGGCGACAGGATCTGAAAACGGGACACCGACTTCGAGTATGTCCGCGCCTGCGGCGGCCAATTGTTTCGCGGACATGACCGTCGCCTCGGCGGACGGGTCTCCGGCGACGATGAACGGCACAAAACCGGCACGCCCGGAAGCACGGCGCGATGCCAGCACGGCGGCGAGAGAGATCACGGGCATAACGTGCTCAGATCTTTATCGCCGCGTCCGGATAAATTCACGACGACGATAGAACCACGCCCGATGGCGCGCTTCGCGCGCAAGACATAGGCGATCGCATGGGAGCTTTCCAGCGCGGGGAGTATGCCCTCAAGCCGCCCCAATTCGTTCGCGGCGGCCAAAGCTTCCTTATCCGTCGCCGAGACATAACGGGCGCGGCCGGAACGGCGCAGTTCCGCGTGCTCCGGACCGACGGCGGGATAATCCAATCCGGCGGAGATGCTGTGGGTCGGCAGCACTTGTCCGTCTTCGTCTTGGAGCAGATAGGTGAAGGTGCCGTGAAGCACTCCCGGACGCCCGCCGGAGAACCGCGCGGCGTGTTTCCCGGTGCGAACGCCTTCCCCGCCGGCTTCGACTCCGGTGAGCCTCACTTTCTTGTCGTTGATAAACGCCGTAAATATCCCGATCGCGTTCGACCCGCCGCCCACGCAGGCCACCACCTCGCGCGGCAGGCGTCCTTCTTCCTTCAAGATCTGCGCACGAGCTTCATGACCGATCACGGATTGAAAATCGCGGACCATGGTCGGATAGGGATGCGGTCCCAGCGCCGAACCCAAAACATAGAATGTATCCCGGCTATCGGCAGACCAGGCGCGCATGGCCTCGCTGGTCGCGTCCTTCAGCGTACGGGAGCCCGAAGTCACGGGCACCACGGTCGCGCCCAAAAACTTCATGCGTCCGACGTTCGGCGCCTGACGCGCCATGTCGTCGGTGCCCATGTACACGGCGCAGGGCAGTCCGAAGCGCGCCGCGGCCGCGGCGGTGGCCACGCCGTGCTGGCCCGCGCCCGTCTCCGCGATGACGCGCTTCTTGCCCATGCGCTTGGCGAGCAGCACCTGGCCGACGGTGTTGTTGATCTTATGGGCCCCGGTGTGGGTCAGGTCCTCGCGCTTGAGCCAGACGCGCAGGCCGGTCTCGTCGGAGAGGCGCTCGGCGAAGGTCAGCGGCGTGGGGCGGCCCACGTAGGTGAGCAGCTCCCGCGCCAGGCGCTTTTGGAACGCGGGATCCCGGCGCGCGGAGGCGTACGCCGCCTCAAGGGCGCGCAGGGGCTCGATCAACGTCTCGGGAACGAATCGTCCGCCGTACGGGCCGAACCATCCGGAAGGGCGCTTCATGGCCCGGGAAGGATAGCAGAGGCGTCCCGCCTTGTCCATGACGGCCGTCGCCGACGGCGGCGCGCGTCAGCGGCCGGCGAACACGCCGCCGCCGCTCACGCGCAGCGACTCCAGAAGCGGGAACGCGGGGGCCTTCGGCTCGAGGCGCAAAGCCATCGCCACGGCGGCCGCGGCGTTCTGCGTCCAGGGACCCTGGTTGCAGCCGCCGATGGAGTTGTCCCACTCGCCCGACACGGTGCTGGTCAGCCCGTGGCCGGTGACGGTGGAGCTGACGTCGGCGCACAGGTCGGCGATCTCCTGGCCGCCCGCGTCGTTCCAGGCCTGCGGATAGGCGGGCTTGTCGCCGGGGGTCGGGAAGGGGTCGGTGACGGCCTCCAAGCACTCGTGGGAGGACACCGCGGTCAGGCCGTCGAAACCGCCGCCGCAGCCGAAGCCGCAGACGGGCATGACGCCGTAGTACACCGGGGCGCCGCTGCGCGCGGACTTGAAGCCCTCATGGTAGGCGCAGAAGCTGGAGCAGGAGCGCTGGCCCGCGATGGAGATGGAGACGCCGGACGGGAAATACAGCATGTACAGGCTGTTCTCGTCGGACGGCGGGAGCTTTCCGGCGGCGATCTGCTCGTCCAGCTCCTGCTGAAGCATCTCGTCCGTCAGCGCCGTCGCGGTGTTCGTCGGCTGAATGGTGATGGCGCCCGCGAACGTGCCGCGGCCGATGGTCTGGTTGGTGCCCTGGCGGCCGTCCACGGCCGTCCGGTTCGTGTTGTACTCGGACAGCCAGTCCATGTAGGTGCTGTCCAGGATGTTCGCGAAGAACGGCCCGATGTTCGACTTCGTCTGGGCGGACACGCCCTCACCCCAGAAGATCGCGTACACCTTCGCGTGGGAGATCACCGGACCGCCGTAGTATTGGAGGCCCCCCGCGGCCTTCGTCTTGAACGGAGAGGGGTTCTTGCCCTTGGCCCACAGGATGCCGTGGGGGTTCGCCGAAACGGAGGAAGCCAGAGACAGGACCAGCGCCGCGAGCAGGAGAGGGGTTTTCATGTGGATTATGATGCCACAGGCGTCCGGGGCGATTCAAGAGAAATTAGGCCTTAAGACCTGGGTATTTTATAGGCCTGTCGGGCCATCGTCCCACCGGCTCTGGAGTCAGTCTTGATATATTCCCATGGATCAAGACTCGCGCCGGCGCGAGATGTATTATTGCGCGGCCTTGAAAAAGGCGCGGAGGAGAGCGGCGTCCTTCACGCCAGGGCGCGATTCGACGCCCGAACTGACGTCCAGAGCCCACGGTTTCGCCGCCTTCACGGCCTCGGCGACGTTCTCGGGCGTCAGGCCGCCCGCCAGAACGACACGCGCACCGCGTCGCTTCAGCTCGGCCGCCCGGCGCCAAACCCGGCGGCGGGACGCGTCCAACGGTCCCCGCCCTCTGCGGCGATCGGCGTCGGTCCGTTTCGGTTCCAGGAAGCGAAGCTTCATGTCGGATGAAAACACATGAACGAACGACTTATCCGCGTACATCTGCACGGCGTCGAGATTCAACACGTCGATGGCCCGCGCGAGATCGATTATATTGGGATTACGAAACACACCCACCGCCAGCACGCCCTTCGGGATGGCGGCACGGACCCGCTTCGCCCGAGCGAGCGTCAAATATCGAGGGGTGTTGGGAACGAAGATCATCCCCACCGCCCAAGCGCCCAACTTCGCGGCCAATCGCGCGTCGGCGGGACGCGTGACGCCGCAAATCTTGACCTTCACTTCAGAAGGGCGGCCAGCGCCGCGCCCGGATCTTCGGCCTTCATGAACGTCGTGCCGATCAAAAACCCCTTGTAGCCCAACAACATCAACTCATCGATCTCCGCGCGCGACCTCAGGCCGCTCTCCGCCACCGCCACGGCGCCGCGGCGCGCCAGCGGGGCCAGACGGCGCGCGACGTCCAAATCCGTCTTCAAGCTGCGCAAGTCGCGGCTGTTGACGCCGATCGCGTCGGCCCCGACGGCCAAGGCGGCCTCCGCCTCGGCTTCGTCGTGGACTTCGACCAAGGTCGACAGCCCCAGCGCGCGGGCGGCCCCGGCCATTTCCGGAAGCCGCGGCCCCAACAACGCCGCGATCAATAATATCGCGTCGGCGCCGCAGGCGCGCGCGGACTCGAACTGGTACGGGTCGACGAAGAAGTCCTTCATCAGCAGGCAGGCGTCCGGAGAAGCGGCGCGCACGGCGGACAGATACGCCGTGTCGCCGCCGAAGAATTCCGGCTCGGTCAAAATAGAAATCGCGGCGGCCCCGGATTTCAGGTAGGACGAGGCGATGCGTGACGCCTCGCGCGCGGACGCCCCCGCGCGCAGGACGCCCTCGGACGGGGACGCGAATTTCACCTCGGCGATCACGCCGGGCGCGGGACCCATCAGGGCGTTCGTCAGGGACCGCGGCGCCCGCGGGTAGAAGTGCTCGTCGCGCAGGGCGGCGACGGGGCGCTCGTGCTTCTCGCGGGCGACGCGCGCCACGGTGCGCGCGCCGATGCGGCCCAGCACGCCGCCGTCAGCGGCCATGGGTCATCCGAATCAAGGCTTCCAAGGAGGCCAGCGCGCGGCCGGAGTCGATGGACTCCGCCGCCAAAGCGAGGCCGTGCCGCCAATCCTTGGCGAGGCCGGCGGCCTGCAGCGCGGCCGACGCGTTGAGCAGACACGCGTCGCGCGGCGCGCCCGCGGCGCCGGACAGGACGGCGCGGAGCACCACGGCGTTGAAGCCGGCGTCGCCGCCGGCCAGCGCGGACAGCGGATGGCGGCGCAGGCCCACGGCCTCCGGCGTCATCTCCGTGACGGTGACGCGGCCCCGGTTCAGCGACGCGACGACGGTCGCGCCCGACACCGACATCTCGTCCAGCCCGTCGCGGGAGGAGACCACCAAGGCGCGTTCGGCGCCCAGCGCCTTGAGCGCCTCGGCGACGGGCCGCACCAAGGAGATCGAGTACACGCCCAGCAGCTGGCGCGGCGCGCCCGCGGGATTGGCCAGCGGCCCCAGAAGGTTGAACACCGTGCGCGCGCCCAGCTGACGGCGGACGGGCCCCACGCGGGCGAAGCCGGGATGGTGGTTCGGCGCGAACAGGAAGCCGACGCCGGTCTGCTCCACGCAGCGCGCGGCGCGGGCGGGAGTGATGTCGGTGCGCACGCCCAGCGCCTCCAGGACGTCGGCGGAGCCGGAGCGGCTGGACACCGCGCGGTTGCCGTGCTTGGCGACGGCGGCGCCCGCGCCCGCCGCGATGAAGGCGACCGTCGTGGAGATGTTGAAGGTCCCCGCGCCGTCCCCGCCGGTGCCGCAGGTGTCCAGCAGCGGTCGACGGCGCACCTTCACGCGCTTGACGCGCGCGCGCAGGGCCTGGGCGAAGCCCACGATCTCGGGCACGGTCTCGCCGCGGACCCGCAGCGCCGCCAGGAAAGCGCCGACCTGCGCGTCGGTCGTCTTGCCGTCCAGGACGGCGCCCAGCGCGGCGCGCGACTCGGCGCGCGTCAGGGTTTCGCCGGACAGAAGTTTTTTCAGGGCGGCAGGGAAGATATTATCCACGGGATTCACAATCGTACTGTCCTTGACGACAGTCGCTCAGCCCGCCTTCGGCAAGACAAGCCGGAAGGTCGAGCCCTTGGGACCGGTCTCGTGCGACACGGAGCCGCCGGCGCTTTCCATGAACTTGCGCGCCAGCGACAGGCCCAGCCCCATCCCCTTGGGCTTGGTGGTCATGAAGACCTCGTACATGACGGCCTCGATCTTCGGATCGACGCCCTTGCCGGCGTCGGAGACGGCGACGGAGAGGCCGTCCTTGGCCGAGGACGTCGCGACCTTCACCGTGCCCTTGTCTTCCTGCGCGGCGAAGGCGTTGTCCAGGAGCCGCCGGATCGAATCGTGCAGGGCCTTCACGTCGAATTTCGCCGCCGCACCCTTGGCTCCCAGCTTGAGGTCCACCTTGCCGCCCTCGGGCGGGACGTAGGCGTCCACCGCGTCGGAGACGACCGCGTCCAGCTCCTTCGTCTCCAGGGCGGGCTCGAACGGGCGCGAGAAGGTCAGCATGTCGCCGATCAGCTTGTCGGCGCGCGTGATCTCGCTCTCGATGATCTTCAGGTGCTTCTCGACCTTCGGATCCAGATTCTTGCCGCCCAGCTTGGCGCGGACGAAGTACGCTGAGTTGTTGATCACCGCCAGCGGGTTGCGTAGGTCGTGGCCGATGACCGAAGCGGCGCGGCGCAGGAGCTCCTGTTGGGCCTTATCCATTTCAGGCCTCGACCCTTCGGGCTCGGCACAGATGCGTCGGATGAATTTTCTTTAGCATCTAGAGCCCCGGCTTGGTCATCAGCTCGGGCTTGATCCAATCCCCGAACTGCTTCTCGTTCACCAAGCCCAGCTTCAGGGCGGCTTCCTTGAGCGTCAGCCCCTCGGCGTGCGCGGTCTTGGCGATCTTGGCCGCGCTGTCGTAGCCGATGTGGGTGTTGAGCGCGGTGACCAGCATCAGCGAGCGGCGCATCAGCTCGTCGATGCGCTTCTCGTCCGCCTGGATGCCGACGGCGCAGTGCTCCGTGAAGCCGCGGATGCCGGCGGCCAGCAGCTTGGCCGAGTGCAGGAAGTTGTGGATGATCAGCGGCTTGAACACGTTCAGCTCGAAGTTGCCGGACGCGCCGCCCACGTTGATCGCGACATCGTTCCCCAAAACCTGGGCCGCGATCATCGTGACCGCCTCGCTCTGCGTGGGGTTCACCTTGCCGGGCATGATGGAGGAGCCGGGCTCGTTCTCCGGGATGCGCAGCTCGCCCAGGCCGGCGCGCGGGCCGGACGCCAGCCAGCGCACGTCGTTGGCGATCTTGTTCATCGAGCAGGCCAGCGTCTTGAGAGCGCCGTGCGCGAACACCAGCGCGTCGTGTCCCGCCAACGCCTCGAACTTGTTCGGCGCGGGCTTGAACGGGAGCTTCGTCAGCGCCGCGATGTGCGCCGACGCTTTTTTATCGAAGTCGGGATGCGTGTTCAGACCGGTTCCCACGGCCGTCCCGCCGATCGCCAATTCGTACAGTCCGGGAAGGACCGCGTCGAGGCGGAGAAGATCCGCGTCCAGATGCGCCGCCCAGCCGCCGATCTCCTGGCCGAGCGTCAGCGGAGTGGCGTCCATCAGATGGGTGCGGCCGATCTTCACGATCTTGTCGAAGTCCTTGGACTTCTTCTTGAGCACGTCGCGCAGGCCCTTCACGGCGGGCACCAGCTCGTGGACCAGGACTTCCACGGCGGCGATATGCATCGCCGTTGGAAAAGTGTCGTTGGAGGACTGAGACTTGTTCACGTCGTCGTTGGGATGGATCGGCTTCTTGGAGCCCATCTCCCCTTTGGCCATCTCGATGGCGCGATTCGAGATCACCTCGTTGGCGTTCATGTTCGACTGCGTGCCCGATCCGGTCTGCCACACGACCAGCGGGAAATGCGCGTCCAAGGTCCCCGCGATGACCTCGTCGGCCGCGGCGGAGATCAGCGCGAGCTTTTCCTTCGGCAGCAGCCCCAGGTCCGCGTTGGCCATCGCGGCGGCCTTCTTCAAGACGCCCAGCGCGCGGATCGTCTCGCGCGTGAGCGTGTCGCGGCCGGCGCCGGCCTGGAAATGGTGGAGGGAGCGCTCGGTCTGGGCGCCCCAGTAGCGGTCGGACGCGACGGCGATCTCGCCCATCGTGTCCTTCTCGACGCGGGTTTTTGCATTCATGGCGGATTTCGTGGTCATGGCGGGCCTCTCCGGTCTTCAGCACGATGATACAAAACCAGTAGAGGGACGGCGAAGTAGCGTCTACTTATCGGACTCGTTGGAACATCCCGCTCGGAGTCGAACCGAGATCGTGGCTCCGCGCCACCGCTCTGCCGTTGAGCTACAGGATAGGTTCCATCTTGGGGTTAGGTTACTCAGCCCACCAGTCTGCAGGCCGTTCCGCACTCGGCGAGAGCCAGCAGGTTATCGCGCCACTTACCGTCGGCCCACGTCTGGACGTACGGTTGCCTGCCCGCCTCACGGACGACGTGAAGATACACCCTCTTACTCGTCGTGTAATCGATGGTGTAGAAAGCCTCCAGCTTCGAGTCAATGCGACGCACCGCATCCTCCCGCGTGATCTGCCATCCCTCGGACTTATTCCCGATCCTCGTGATGTGCGAATGATGGTTAGCCCGCTCCAGCTTATCGATGCACGTCACCTGGTACTCTTTCATCTTACACTCTCCTAACACCCTCAATTTCCATATATCCGCTGATCTGCGGATATGAAGATGGTAGGACTAAATTATCGAGGCGTCAAGCCCATCTCATCATCTTTAGCGCAAGACGGACGTCTTGCGCTGATCCAAAAGGTAGTTGGTTTGGATTAACCGCACACGCGCAGCCGCGGTGGAAACAAGAAATTCAGAGGCAACCTTGAAGATCATGGCCAGTCCCTCCGTCCCAGATTCGGCTATTTGGGTCGGTCGACCGACCATTCTCTCTAACCCCAGGAGCGGCATCAGGATCGCACCGCTACCGTAAGCTGCTTGCCATTCGTACCAATCGACTTTACCGCTCAAAAAAATCTGATCTTCCTTGCAACTTGCCGGCGTCGGATCCCCATTCCCCAGCCAGTACAACTCCCACAGCGCGCGATGGAATCTCGCATGAAAGAGCTCGTGCGCCATGGTGCTTCGCAAGCGATTCAAATTTTTTTGTTCCGACAGCTTCCTATCGATCAGGATTCTTGGGGCTCGTCCCTTTCGGAACTCCGTAACTCCCTCAACTATACCGGGACCCCCACCCTGTTGCAAATCCGCATACAGGTTGACATCCTCAGCATGTTCCTCCAGAAGAACATTTAACGTATCCGTATCGAGCGGAGGAACGAAATCGGCCTGCTTCCTCTTCTCCAAGCAGTCTAGAATCATTTTCTCACACTCGTACTCGATGTCCTGGGGAGCGAGGAGAGGGCGCTCTTTAAACCGTCCCGTCGTATCTGGAATGTACTTCATCACTTCTGTTTCTTAATCTCCGGATTCAATTTCAGCGACTGGAAAGCATTGCGATCACCCTTAATATATCGACGATAGGCCTTAACAAAGTGGGCTGCTTCTTCAGGATTCTGATTCAGACCTTCCGCTGGAACGCCAGAAAGAATTCGCAGGTAGTCCTCATCCAAACCTAAAGCCTTCGCCAGATTGTCGATCAAAACCCCGGAAGGATTGCGATTGCCATGCTCGATATCATTTAGGTACTGAGGGCTAATCGGAGTACCATCCTCTTTTGCCACTTTTTCTGCCAGCTCACGCAAGCTCCATCTATTTTCCTTTCGCTTTTCGGAAATGACCTGTCCAAAAGTTTTAGGCATATTTGCTCCGCTAATCTGCTGATATGCATTATACCCCAAAACCGTCCCCGCACATCCTCCTTGATCCACGCCCTTCACGACCCTGAGCTCAAAAAATATCGGGAATACCCCTTTTGCGCACGTACGTTTGAGGTGCGTATGCCCGAAGGCTATGGAACAAAACGCCGCCCTGAAACGTATACATATATAGCGGCCGGGAAGACTTCGCAGTTCGCAATGAAACGGCCTTACGTGTTAAACTACTGAGGTAAAATCATGTCGAATACACATCAGCGTCGGTACTCCCCTCATCGACGGCCCATCGTCATAGATTTCTTCGCCGGGGCCGGCGGCCTATCCCTCGGCTTCGAGCAAGCGGGCTTCGACGTCGCCGCCGCCGTCGAAATCGATCCCATCCACTGCGGCGTCCATCACTATAATTTCCCGAATTCCGCGACGATCTGCGCCAGCGTCACGGACTTGAGCGGCGCAGAAATCCGTCGCCGCGCGAATATCGGTGATCGCGATATCGACGTCGTTTGCGGAGGAGCTCCCTGCCAGGGATTCTCGATGATCGGCCATCGGGCGCTGAACGATCCTCGCAACCGCCTTGTGTTCCACTTCGTTCGCCTCATCAAGGAACTCAACCCGAAGCACTTCGTCTTCGAGAACGTCCGGGGACTTACCATCGGAGAGCACAAGAAATTCCTCGACGAGATCGTGGAAGCTGCGGCTTCCGCTGGATACGAGGTCCTTCTCCCGTGGCGGGTGCTCAACGCGGTCGACTACGGCGTTCCCCAAGATCGCAAGCGGCTATTCCTTATCGGCACGCGGAAAGGCCTGCGCTCGCCCGTTTACCCGACGCCGATAAACCGCGTGACGGTAAAGGACGCCATCGGCGATCTGCCGGACGCCGACGGATTCGACGAATTGCTCTCCTCCGATAGCGTTGCAACTCGCTTCAAGACCGGTTCCATCTACGCGCGGCGCCTCCGGTGCCTGGAAAGCGATCCCTCAGATTTCGGTTACCGAAGGAATTTCGATCAAGACGTTCTTACGTCCAGCGCGCGGACTTCCCACACGCCTCTCTCTAGGCGCCGGTTCGTTCGGACTCCGTGCGGGGACACCGAACCGATCTCCCGCTTCTTCAAGCTCGCCCCCCATGGCGTGTGCAACACTTTACGCGCCGGCACGGATTCGGCGAGAGGGGCGTTCACTAGCCCGCGGCCGATCCATCCGACACACGCCAGGGTCATAACGGTCCGCGAAGCTGCCCGTCTCCATTCGTACCCCGACTGGTTCCGCTTTCACGCGACCAAATGGCACGGCTTTCGGGAGATCGGCAACAGTGTCCCGCCGCTCCTCGCCCGCGCCGTCGCCTCGGAAGTGATTAAAGCTCTCGAGGTTCGCCCTGCGCGTCCGACCGTGACGCTCGATACCGGCGAACCTTCGTTGCTGAATTTGAACATGACTGAAGCGGCCAATCTGTTCAACGTTTCCGCGAACGTTATCGGACAGCGCCTGCGCAAAACGGCGTCTCCCAGCGCCGAAACGTCTCGGACGGCCGTATTGGCGGGGTGATAATGGCTAAGGCGCGAAAGAAGAACCGATACGAAGCCATTATCGAACGTATTTTCTTCCGTCATTACAAAAAAGGCGCCAGGCGCTTCCCGTTCGCCCGTAAGGAGATCGAGTCCACCGCGGCCAAGCTGAGAATCGCCCTCCCCAAGAATATCGGCGATCTGCTCTATTCCTTCCGCTATAGGACTGCACTACCGACTTCGATCTTGGCTACCGCGGCTCCGGGATACGCCTGGAACATCGAGTCGACGGGCAAGAGCTCTTATATTTTCCAACTCGAGAAAATCAGCCGCATTCTTCCAAGACCCGAACTCATCACCATAAAGATCCCGGACGCCACGCCCGAATTGGTCGCGAGTCACGCACAAGGCGACGAACAAGCGCTACTCGCGAAAGTGCGGTACAACCGACTCGTCGACGTGTTCTTCGGGCTCACGACCTACTCCCTTCAAAACCACTTGCGGACGACGGTGAAGGGAATCGGCCAGATCGAAATCGACGAACTGTACGTCGGCCTCGACCGACACGGGAATCAGTACGTTATCCCGGTCCAGGCGAAGGGCGGAAAGGACCAGCTTTCGCCCGTCCAAACCAAGCAAGACTTGGCTTGCTGCAAGGAAAAATTTCCCAGCCTCACCTGCCGGGCGCTTTCCGCCCAGTTTATGGCCGACGATCTGATCGCCATGTTCGAGCTGACGATCCAAGACGGCGCGGTTAGAGTCGTCGACGAAAAACACTACAAGCTCGTTCCGGCGAAGGATATCACGCCCGAAGATCTCGCGTCCTACCGGCAGCTTTAAGCGGCTCGTTTACGGCGCCGGCCGCGTAGCGCCAATGCCACTTCTATGCGTTGTACGCACGCTCCTGGCGCCATCAATACCGCGTGCTCCCAAAGGCGAATCACCCGCCACCCCGAGGAGCGCAACATCCTGGACTGCCTTCGATCCCGCCTGACGTTGGACGCGACTTTCGTGGTCCAAAAGGCCACGCGACTCTTCGGGACGCGATAACACCTCGGGCACCCGTGCCAGAAACATCCATCCACGAAGACCGCCAATTTCTGACGTGGGAATGCGAAATCTGGAGATCCCGGCAGTGGTTTCAAATTCACGCGCCAACCCCTAATCCCACTGGCCACGATATGGGCGCGAAGCCGCCGTTCCGTGGTTCGCCCGCCGCGAGATTTAACGGCCGCCATGATTCGTGATCGAGTTCTAGGGTTGACCCTATCCATGCCCCCGATTATAACGCCCCAAACGCAGGAAAGGCCTGGCGCAAGGGATATTTAGTACCCATGCGCGCCCAAATGAAGATTGCTCGACAGTCGATTTCGTCTGCTATAGCCGATGGGAAAAAGAGGGGGAGCGCGCCGAAGCGCGCTCCCCCTTGCGGAAGGGGCGTCCTAGAACTGGATCTTGTCGCCCTTGCCCTCGTTGACCCAGCCGTCGTTGCTGTACTGGCTCTTCGCGCGGCGGAAGCTCCAGACGATGTAGTACTTGCCCGGGCCGGTGTTCGCGACCGGGATGACGGTCTGCACGGAGGCGCCCTTGTCCACGACGGCGCCGACCGGGTTGTTGGCGCGGCGCTCGTCCACGACCTTGTCCGAGCAGAACCAGCCGTTGCAGTCCTTCTTCACCTGGTAGGCGATCTCCAGCGGCTCGCCGTTGTAGACGTCGGCGCGGCGGTCCACCACGCTGATCTGCAATTGGCCGTTCGACTTCTCCAGTCGCGCGATCACCTTGTCGGACTCCGGCTGGCGCCGGACGCGGTTGCCCGCCGTGAACTCGATGGAGGCCCGGCCGGTCTGCTGATTGATGATCGGTCCGTTCACCGAGTAGCGGAACGCGCCGTACGAGGCGTCGTAGTCGATGCGCGAGCCGTCGAACGTGAGGGAGATCGTCTCCGTCTCCCACGGCAGGATCTTCTGCCCGTTGTCGTTGAAGTGCACGTCAACGAACGCGGAGGCGGTGCGGTGGTCGTAGTGCTCGACGAAGCGCGCGTACTGCACGCTCCAGTTCAGGCACTGGCTGTCGTCGTTCGGATCGCAGTTCGTCCCGACGTAGCGCCAGTAGACCCGGTACGTGGGGCGGCTGGCGGTGCTGGTCAGGTTCGCCGTGTAGTCGGAGCCTTGCTGGCCCTTCTCCGAGCCTCCGCGGACGACGGACGCGCGGGCCGTGTCGTAGTTGGACCAATTGCCGGTCCCTTCCTCGGGCCAGCCGTATATGTTCCGGTACACATACCAACCGCTCGTCACGGTCTGGTCATAGTAGTCCGGGCTGCCGATCGGCGGGAAAGAAGAAGGGTTGCCGCTCGGCCGCGGGCGGTAGTTCGGCGGCAGCGGCGTGCGCCGGCTCGGATCCTGCTGGTCGCCGTCGCCGGGGCAGTCCACCCCGGGCGTGCAGTTCGGCGCCGGGCGCCGAACCGGACCCCGAGGCTGCTCCGGGCAATCCACTCCCGGCGTGCAGGTCGCCTGGGCCAGAACGAGACGGGGGACGGAGGGCACGGCGCCGACGGAGTCCCTCAGGCCGGCTTCGTCGAAGCCCCGGCGGGAGGCGAGCAGCGCGCTCGAGTCGGAGACCGTCCCGGCGTCGGCGGCGCGCGGCGCGCGCACCTGAGCCAACATCCGTCCCACGCGCTCGTCCGCGGCCGCCTGATCCTTCGCGGCCTCGGCGGCGGCGGCGTCGGCGCGGAGCGCCGTCGCGGCGTCGGCGTCGTTCGCGTCCTTGGCGACCTTGACCGCGCGGAACGCGCCGCCGTCCAGGATTTCGACGGCCACGGCCGTCTTCGTGAAGTCGACGGCGGGCGCGTCGGTCTTGCCCGTGGTCTCGGTCCAGAACTTCCGCCACGCCGCGGGGTCGCGGAGAACGGTCTTCGTCGCCTGGGCGCTTCCGGCGGCGCCCGTCAGGCAGGTCCAAACGGCGGGCGCGGAACCCTTGAGGACCGGGCAGGCCTCCTGCGCGGAGGCGCGGACGGCGGTCATCGCGACCGCGAACAGCGCGGAAATAATCAATCGCTTCATTTTATTTCTCCCGTGATCCAAAGCTTAATGCTGCTCGTTGGCGACGAAGCCGTCGAAGCGCTGCTGAGCGGCCTGCGCCTGCTCCGCGCTGATCTGGCCCGCCGAGGAACGCTGGAACAAGGTCATGCGGCCGCGGGCGTCGGCGTCGATGGACGGATCGCCCTCGGCGTGCATGATCTTGTTCAGGAAGTAGGGCCCCTGGCGGACGTTGGGGTAGCGGAAGCCCTGGATCCAGTTGTAGAAGTGGCGGTAAAGCTCGAACGTGCCGTCGATGAAGTAGTCCTTGGCGCCGTTCCAGTTCTGCGCCGTGCTCCCGGTCAAGCCCATGAATACCCGGGTGAGGACGCTTCCTTCGATGTAGGTCTTCTCGGCGCTGGCGGGCATCGTGTCGCGGTACATGTGGCGGACCCACATGCTCGCCAGCTTGGCCGCCAGGAACTCGGGCGACAGCTGCTGGAGGGCGTTGCGGTTGAAGACCACGAGCGCGGCCTCGTTCGCCTTCTCGGCGTCGTCGCCCTGCGTGCGGACCGAGGTGTGCAGGTACCAGCTGCCCGGGTCGTTGTCCACGCGGTAGACGGTGTTGCGCGGCAGCGCGTTCTTGATGGCGGCCGCCAACGGGTGGGAGAGGGCCAGGTCGTAGGCCTTCTTGATCTTCGTGGTCTGCGTCTCGTACTCGCCGGTGTGGCGGTCGTACCACTGGCCGTCGGAGTCCGGCGCCGAGTAGGGAAGAGCGCCGTCGAATTGGCTCTGGGACGCGGCGCGGGCCTGGGCGCCGGAGTCGTCGCCCGGGATCGGCGCGGCCAGCGACCGCACGGCCGCGATGGCGGGCCGGGCCGGGGCGGCGGCGAGAGGCGCCGCGGGAACGGACGCGGCCGTCGGAACGGGGGCCGGAGCCGCGGCGGCCGGCGGGACGGAGGCCGGGAGGTACGCGGGCAACGACGGGGCGGCGAGCGCGGCGCTCAGGGCCGGCGCGGACAGCGCGTAGGCCGAGAGGCCCGGCGCGACGGCCGCGGCCGACGGGGCGATCGCGGCGGAATAAGCGGGCAAGGCCCGCGCGCTTCCGCTCATGGGAACGATAACGACCGGCGCCGCGGCGGCGGACGCCGCGGCGGCGAGAACGGCCAGCACGCACGAGATTTTATGGTTCATGGCGAGATTCTAAAAATGCCATGTCCCGGTACGACTGAGTCCAAGGTCCCGGAGGACCCGGGCATTGGACCTACAAAACTCCTAGGGCTCGCGGAGCGGGCCGGCTAATCGCCGAGCACGGATTCCGGCCGCATGAAGTGGCAGGTGTAGCCGTTCGGGTGCTTCCGGAGGTAATCCTGGTGCTCCTCCTCGGCCTTCCAGAACGGGCCCGCCTTCTCGATCTTGGTCACCACCGGCGCGCCCCACTTGCCGACCTTGTTCAGGTGGGCCTTGTACTCCTCGGCGGTCTTGCGCTGCTCCTCGGTGGTGTAGAAGATCTCGGAGCGGTAGGAGTCGCCCATGTCGTTGCCCTGGCGGTCCACCGTCGTCGGATCGTGCATGCGGAAGTACCAGCGCAGGAGCGTCTTGAACGGGAGCTTCTCCGGGTCGTACACGACCTGGACCGACTCGGCGTGGCCGCCGTGGTTGCGGTAGGTCGCGTTGGCCACGTGGCCGCCCGTGTAGCCGGCCTCCGTGTGCAGGACTCCGGGAATGCCTCGCAGTATTTCCTGCATGCCCCAGAAGCAGCCGCCCGCCAGGTCCACGGTTTCCTTCTTATGCTCTTTCGCCACGGGTTTCTCCCCCTTCTTCGTCTTCGGAGCCTTCCCGGCCGCCGCGAACGACGCCAGGTAGCGGCCGTAGCCCTCGCTTTCCAGCTTGTCCACCGGGATGAAGCGCAGGGACGCGGAGTTGATGCAGAAGCGCTTGTGCGCGGGCGCGGGGCCGTCGTCGAACACGTGGCCCAGGTGCGAGTCGCCGTGCTTGGAGCGCACCTCGACGCGCTTCATGCCGTACTGGAAGTCGGACTTCTCCACCACGTTCACCGCGTCGATGGGCTTGGTGAAGCTGGGCCAGCCCGTGCCGGAGTCGAACTTATCCAGCGAGGAGAACAGCGGCTCCCCGCTGGCGATGTCCACGTAGATTCCGTCCGCGTGGTTGTTCCAGAACGCGTTCTCGAACGGCGGCTCGGTGTCGGCGTTGCAGACCACCGCGAACTGCTCCGGCGTCAGCTTCTTCTTGAGCTCTTCCTTCGAGGGCTTGCGATATTCGCTCATGGCGTTCTCCTTCTTGGACGGCGCGTCCGCGGCGCGCGCGGGCGCCCCGAACGCGGTCAACAGCAGCAGCGCGGCGAGGGTCCCTGTCATATTCTTGGTGATCATAACACTCATGAGTGTCGCCCCGGGACCTCCGATTACAGGGACCGAGATCAAATGATAGGATGGTTGAAATGAGCCAAGTGGACACGGTCGGCTACGGAGCGTCGTTCGCCGCGGGAGTGGTGTCGTTCCTTTCCCCCTGCGTTCTCCCCCTGGTCCCCGGCTACGTGTCGTTCATGTCGGGGCTGTCCCTGGAGGAGCTGTCCAAGGGCGCCAAGCCCGGGGAGACGCTGCGCCACGCGGGCTGGGAATCCTTGTTCTTCGTCCTGGGCTTCTCCGTGGTGTTCACGGCGCTGGGCGCCAGCGCGTCGGCCGCGGGAGAGTTCCTGACCGCGCACCTGCCCGTCGTCTCCAAGATCGCCGGGGCGATCATCATCGTGTTCGGCCTCCACATGACCGGCATCATCACCATCCCCCTCCTCTATATGCATAAGCGCGCCGATACCGCCGCCTTTCAACCCGGCTACATCGGCTCCTTTCTCATGGGATTGGCGTTCGCTTGCGGCTGGACGCCCTGCATCGGACCCATCCTCTCCGGCATCCTGGCGCTGGCGGCCACGCGCGAGACCGTGGGCCAGGGCATGCGCCTCTTGTTCACATATTCGATGGGACTGGGCCTGCCCTTTATCCTGACCGGCTTCGCGGTCGGCGGCTTCCTCCGTTTCTTTTCGCGCTTCAAAAAATACATCCGCGCCGGCGAGATGTTCTCCGGCGCGCTCCTCATCGCCATCGGCGTCCTGATCTTCACCGACCGCCTGACCTGGCTGATCCGCTTCCTGCCGAAAAATCTCTCGCACTTAGCCCTGTGAACCCCATGAAAAAATTCGCGATCGCCGCCGTCGTCGCCGCCGGAGCCGTCGTCGTCTACATGACCGCCACGCCGCGGAGTTCCGAGCCCGGCGCGCCCGCCGGGTCCGAGGCCGTATCCGAGGCCGCGCCGCCGCTGTCGGCGCCGACCGTGGAAGGTAAGACCCTGTCCCTGACCGACTACAAGGGCAAGGTGGTGCTCGTGGATTTCTGGGCGACGTGGTGCGATCCGTGCAAGGAAGAGATCCCCGTCCTGGTCAAGATGCATGACCGCCTCAAGGACAAGGGCTTCGTCATCCTGGGCGTCTCCATGGACGAGGAAGGCGCGACCGCGGTGAAGAAATTCACCGCCAAGCACCCGATCTCCTACCCGGTGATCCTGAACAACGGGGAGCGCGCGCCGAAGGGCTGGACCGTTCCGGGCCTGCCGACGGCCTACCTGATCGGCCGCGACGGGACCGTGCGTAAGCGGTGGTTCGGGGAGAAGGACCCCGCCGAACTCGAAGACGCGGTGAACGCCGCCCTTGCGAAATAGCCTTCCCGCGCTTCTGCTCGCGCTGGCCGCCCTCGCCGCGCCCGCCGCGGCGAACGTGGACCTGTTCCCCCGGCCGAACGAGATATTCCCCGTCCTGATCGCCGACCCGCGGCACATCCAGTTGTCGGCGTCGTACTACCGCCTGGACGGCTACAACACGTCCGACATCGCTTTGGGCCACGCCTGGGGGCTGAGCCGCTGGCGCACCGGCCTGAACCAGGATTGGCTCTGGGAGTGGGACCTGGAAGGCATGGCCTACTCCCGCTTCCGGATCGGCGGCGGCGTCAACGAGTTCGAGACGGTCGATTTTCTCGCCGGTCTCCCGGTGACGGTGCGCCGCGGCGACGTGTCCTTCAAGGCCGGGCCCTTCCACCAAAGCTCCCATCTGGGGGACGATTTTATACGCCGCACCGGGAATTCCGGCTTCCGTTATTCCGTCGAAGGCGTCCGCACGCAGGCCGCCCTGGAGCCGTGCCCCTTCGCGCGCGCGTACGGCGGCGCCGAATACCTGTTCCACACGGTGCCGTCTCCCGATCGCTGGTCTCTGCAGGCCGGCCTGGAGGCGTCCTCCGACGATCTGCATTGGTTCAAGGACGCTCCGACGAGCCTGTTCGTCGCGGAAGACCTCCAATGGCACGAACGCGTCCAGTGGAACGGCGACTCGCACTCCATCGCCGGGATCAAGCTCCGCTTCCGGGAGTCGCCGTCGCGCGCCCTGCGCCTCGGGGTCGGCTATTTCGTCGGCCACTCTCCGTTCGGAGAGTTCTTCGCGCGCCGGACGCACTACGCCGACCTATCGGCGGCCCTCGAGCTCTAGCGCCGCGTCACTCGCCGCCGGCGCCCAGGACGACCGCCGCCAGCTCCGCCGCCAGCCCCTTGCGGCAGCTCTTCAGCTCCGCGAACGTCTTCTCGCCGCGCTCGGTGATCCGCCAGGTCTCCGGATCGTACAAGGTCCCCTCCGGCAAAGCCGGGGGCACGGACCCCAGGATGTCCGACACGATCATCCGGCGCTCCAGCTCCTCGCGCTTGTCGGTGCAGGGGACGCGCGCGTTTCCGCACTCGACGCTGAGAAAGTGTCCGTCCTCGGTGGGACGGAGAAGCGCGAAGGTCAAAGTGCGCGGGAAGAACCGGTTCGGCATGGCCTTCTCGACCTCCTCCTTCGAAAGGCCCACCCGCTTGCCGTAGACGAACATCGCCATGTTCCAGCACTGCCGCTTCGCGGCGCACGCGCACGGCGATTGCGCCGGCGCCGCGTCGCCCGGGCCGTCGGGCTTTCCGGCGCGCGCGGGAACCGCGGCGAGCGCGAGGACGGCCAGGACCGCCAGCTTGGGGACCATCGCCGGGAATGATAGCCCCGCGGAGGCTTCTCCGCCAGTCCCATTTCGGATCCCAAAAAGGCCCTTGACGGATTTGTGCTGACGTGCTATCGTACTACCATGTTAAAACAATACGACGCGGCCGCGGACCGGCGCGCGCTGTTCGAGGCGGTGTCCTCGCTGAAGAACGCCGCCGAATGCGCCGCGTTCTTCGCCGACCTGTGCACCCCCGCGGAGCTGGAGGCGCTGTCCGGCCGTTGGAAGGTCGCCCGCCTGCTCGACCAGGGGCTCCCGTACCGGGAGATCTCGGAAAAGACCGGCATCAGCACCGCCACCGTCACCCGCGTGGCCCGCTGCCTGACGTACGGCCGCGAAGGCGGCTACCGCCGCGCGCTGGACCGCCGCAAAGGAGGGCCCCGTGGTCGTTAAAGAAAAGGACCGTCTCGCCATCGCCGTTCAGAAATCCGGCCGCCTCAACGAGAAGTCCATGGCCCTGCTCGCGCAGTGCGGCCTGACCTTCGACGCGGTCAAATGGAAGGAGAAGCTGATCCTGCGCTGTTCCGACTTCCCCGTGGACCTGATGATGGTCCGCGACGACGACATCCCCGAGTACGTGGCCAGCGGCATCTGCGAGATGGGCGTGGTCGGCCAGAACGTGCTGGAGGAGCGCAACCGGGTGGAACCCGACGGCGGCGCGGGCATCGAGGTCGTGCGCGAGCTCGGCTTCGGCCGCTGCCGCCTGTCGGTCGCCGTGCTCGCGTCCGCGCCGTTCGACGGCCCAAGCTCGCTCCAGGGCAAGCGCATCGCGACGACCTACCCCGGCCTTCTCGGGGCCTTCCTGAAGGACAAGGGCGTGAAGGCGGAAGTCGTGAAGCTGAAGGGCTCGGTGGAGATCGCGCCGTCGCTGCACATCGCCGACGCGGTCTGCGATCTGGTTTCGACGGGCTCGACCCTCCACTCCAACGGCCTGCGCGAGGTGCAGACCGTGTTCGAGAGCCAGGCGGTGCTGATCGGCACCAAGCGGACGCTGCCGGCCGCGATCGCGGAGGCCCGGCGCAAGGTGCTGGTCCGGATCGACGGCGTGCGCAAGGCCGCGCGCTCCAAGTACATCATGATGAACGCGCCCAAATCCGCCCTGCCCGCCATCCAGAAGATCCTTCCCGGCATGGAGGAGCCGTCCATCATGCCGCTGGGAACGTCCGGGGAGCGCATCGCCATCCACGCCGTCGCTCCGGAAGAGGTGTTCTGGGACACCATGGAGAAGCTCAAGGCCGTCGGCGCGTCCTCCATCCTGGTCCTGCCCATCGAGAAGATCATCGCATGAAGATCACCGACATCGCCGCGGACCCGGGCTTCACCGTCTCGCGCCCGGCCCTCGTCCCGGACGCGGAGCGCCGCGCGCGCGTGGCCGACATCCTTCGCGCCGTCAAAAGCGAAGGCGACTCCGCCGTGCGCGAATACACGCGCCGCTTCGACAAGGCCGACATTTCGAGCCTGGCCGTATCCTCGGAGGAAATCGAGCGCGCCTGGGAATCCGCCGATCCGAAAGTGCGCGCGGCCCTGGTTTCCGCCGCCGGCCGCATCGAGGCTTTCCACAAGGCGCAGCTCCCCGCCCCCGTCGCCGTAGAAACCGCTCCCGGCGTTCTTTGCGAGCGCCGTTGGGTCCCGCTCGACGCGGTGGGACTGTACGCGCCCGGCGGCTCGGCGCCGCTCGTCTCCACGGTCCTGATGCTGGGCATTCCCGCGCGCCTGGCGGGCTGCCCCCTCCGGATTCTGACGACGCCGCCGGGACCCGACGGGCGCGTGGACCCGCGCCTGCTGGCCGCCGCGCGCCTGGCCGGGATCACGACGGTGCTCCGCGCGGGCGGAGCGCAGGCCGTGGCCGCCTTGGCCTACGGTACGCAGACCATCCCGAAGGTGGACAAGATCTTCGGACCCGGCAACTCCTGGGTCGCCGAAGCCAAGCGCCAGGTCGCCGACGACTCCGACGGCGCGGCCATCGACCTCCCCGCCGGGCCGTCCGAGGTGTTCGTCATCGCCGACGACTCCGCCGACGCCGCCTTCGTGGCCTCCGACCTGCTGGCTCAGGCCGAGCACGGCGCCGACTCCCAGGTTCTCCTGGCGTCGCCGTCGCGCGCGCTCCTCGAGCGCGTGAGCTCCGAGATCGAGAAACAGCTCTCCGATCTGCCGCGCGCCGAGATCGCGCGCGCCGCGCTGAAGAATTCCTGGCTTCTGCTCACTCGCGACCTGGATCAGGCTCTCGCCGTTTCCGATCGCTACGCGCCCGAACACCTGATCCTGCAGACGCGAGACGACGAGGCGCTGTCCGCGCGCGTGCGCCGCGCCGGCGCCGTCTTCCTGGGTCCCTGGGCTCCGGAAGCCGTCGGGGACTACGCCAGCGGCCCCAACCACGTCCTGCCCACGGGCGGCGCCGCCCGCGCGTTCGGCGGCCTGGGCCTGGAGAGCTTCCTGCGGCCCGTCACCTTCCAGCGCCTGACCCGCGCGGGACTGAAGGCGATCGGCCCCGACGTGACCGCGTTGGCCGCCGTCGAGGGCCTGGACGCGCACGGCCGTTCCGTGACCCGGAGGAACGCGTGAACATCCTGGACCTGGCGCGGCCGCACCTGCGGACGCTCGCGCCGTACAAGTCGGCGCGCAGCCTGGCCAGCGGCGGGGAGGTGCTCCTCGACGCCAACGAGTCCCCCCGCGTCCTCTCCAATGACACGGAGCTGGAAAATCTCAACCGCTACCCCGCGCCCCAGCCGCCCGAGCTGCTGCGACAGGCCGCCGGCTATTACGGCGTGCCCGCCGAAAGGATCGTGATCACGCGCGGCGCGGACGAGGGCATCGATCTGCTGGTGCGCGCGTTCACGGAGCCGGGACGCGAGAGCATCATCATCACTCCGCCCACCTACGGCGTGTACGCGATCGCCGCGCGCCTTCACGGCGCGGGAGTTTTGGAGGTGCCTCTGGACCCGGCCAAAGGGTTCGCGCTCGACGCCCCCGGAATCTTCGCCACGGCCCGGATCGCTCCGGTGAAATTGGTCTTCGTCTGCCGTCCCAACAATCCCACCGGAACCGACGCCGACCTGACCGACGTCGCCGCCTTGGCCGCCGAACTGGCCGGCCGCGCGCTCGTCGTCGTGGACGAGGCCTACCTGGAGTTCTCCGGCCGCCCCAGCGCGGCCCAACTCATCGGGCACATGCCCAACGTCGTCGTGCTCAAGACTCTGTCGAAGGCCTGGGGCCTGGCCGGAGCCCGCGTCGGCTTCCTGCTGGCCGACGCCGCGATCGCGAACCTGCTGCACACGGTGCGCGCGCCGTACCCGATCAGCGCCTTGTCCGCGCGCGCGGCGGAGACGGTCTTCAACGCCCCGGGCGCGTCCGCGATGAAGCGCTCCGTGGCGCAGATATTATCCGAACGCGCGCGCGTGGCCGGACGGCTGAAGACTTTGCCCTGCGTCGAGAAGGTGCTCCCGTCCGAGGCGAATTTCCTGGTGGCCATCTTCAAAGAAAAGGATGCGGCCTTGACGGCGCTGCGTTCCCGGGGCATCATCGTGCGGGACCGGAGCGCCGAACCCGGTTTGGCCGGGGGCATTCGGATCACCATCGGTCTGCCCGAGGAGAACGACCGGTTGCTGGACGTTTTGGAGAAGCTCGATGGCTGAGGGATCCCTGAAGAAAATATTGTTCGTGGACCGCGACGGCACGATCATCGCGGAGCCGAGTGATTTCCAGATCGACTCGGTGGAGAAGTTTTCACTGCTGCCCGGCGTTATACCGGCGCTAATATCGCTTCGCGATAACGGATGGCGGTTCGTGATGGTGAGCAATCAAGACGGTTTGGGAACGAAGTCCTACCCAAAACGAAAGTGGACTCAAATCCAGACCTTGCTCATGAGAATTCTGTCCTCCCAGGGAATTTCGTTTGATGATGTGTTGATTTGCCCCCATTTCGAAAAAGACCGCTGTGACTGCCGCAAACCTCGTCTGGGGCTCGTGAAAGATTATCTCTCCGATCCGTCATGGGACCGGACGCGCTCTTGCGTGATCGGCGATCGTGATACTGATCTCAAACTCGCGGAAAATATGGGCATTCGCGGGATCAAGATGGGGACGTGGCCCAAGATCGCCAAGGGCCTTCTTGGCGCCAACCGCGTCGGCCGAATCGTGCGCAAGACGAAAGAAACGACGATCACGGCGGTCGTCGATCTCGACGGCGACGGCACGGCGAAAGTATCCACCGGCATCGGCTTCTTCGATCACATGTTGGAGCAATTGGCGAAGCACGGCGGCTTCGACCTTTCTTTGAGCGCCAACGGAGATTTACACATCGACGAGCACCACACCGTGGAAGACGCCGGCCTCGCCATCGGCGCGGCGCTCCGGAAAGCGCTTGGCGACAAGGTTGGCATCGGTAGGTATGGCTTCACCTTGCCCATGGACGAAACCTTGGCGTCGGCCGCGCTCGATTTGAGCGGGCGCGCCTTCTTCAAATTTTCAGGCAAGTTCCCGCGCGAGAGCGTCGGCGGATTATCCGTCGAGATGGTCCCGCATTTCTTCCGCAGCCTGTCCGACGCGCTCGGCGCGACGCTCCACGTCACCGTCAAAGGCGAGAACGCGCACCATATGGTCGAATCCAGCTTCAAAGCCGTGGGACGGTCGCTGCGCGAAGCGGCGCGCGCGGGCGCGTCCCGGGGCCTGCCGTCCACGAAGGGAGCTCTGTGATCGCGATCGTCGACACCGGCGGCGCGAATTTGGCGTCGGTGATCAACGCGCTGGCGCGCCTGGGCGCGAAGGCCGAGGTGACCGCGGACCCCGCGCGCGTGCGCGCGGCCGAGCGCGTGATCCTGCCCGGCGTGGGCGCCGCGCCGGAAGCCGCCGCGCGTCTTAAAGGAAATTTGGGCGAAGCCGTCCGCGGCCTGACGGTTCCGGTGCTGGGCGTGTGCCTGGGCATGCAATTACTTTTCGACGAATCGGAGGAAGGTCCCGCGCGCGGATTGGGGATCATCCCGGGCATCGTCAGGCGCATGGCCCCCGCCGGACGGGCGGTGCCGCACATGGGCTGGAATTCGGTCGCGCGGACCCGGGGCGACATGCCCCTCCTTGACGGCGTGGCCGACGGGACCCACTTCTATTTCGTGCACTCCTATGCGGCGCCGTCGGGTCCCTGGGTCCGCGGCGCGTGCGACTACGGCGGCGAAGTCCCGGCCGTGATCGTCAAGGACAACTTCCTAGGCGTGCAATTCCACCCCGAGCGCTCCGGCCCGGCCGGCGCGCGCGTGCTGACGAATTTCCTCGCGTTATGATCCTCTACCCGGCGCTGGACCTGCTGGACGGCCGCGCGGTGCGTCTGACCCGCGGCGACTACGCGCGCGTGCGGGTGTATTCCGAGAATCCCGCGGGGGTGCTGGCGGGCTTCCGCTCCGCGGGCGCCGCGTTCGGGCATCTGGTGGATCTCAACGGCGCCCGCGATCCGTCGTCGCGCCAGCAGTCCATCATCGAGCCTCTCCTGAAGAATTCCGGGCTCCGGGTCCAGGTCGGCGGGGGCGTCCGGTCCCGCGTCGACGCGGCGCAGCTGCTGGAGTGGGGCGCCGACCGCGTGGTGCTGGGCAGCGCCGCGGTGGCCGATCCCGAGCTGGTCGTGTCGCTGCTGTCCGAATTCGGGCCCGCGCGCCTCACCCTCGCCGTGGACGTGGCCATCGGCCCGGACGGCGTCGCGCGCGCGGCGATCAAGGGCTGGAAGGAAGCGACCGACGCGAGGCTCGAGGATCTGGTCGCGCGCTTCCGCGCGAAGGGCCTGGCGCGCGTGCTGTGCACCGACATCTCCCGCGACGGCGCGGCGGCGGGCCCCAACACGGCGCTGTACCGGGATCTTTCGAAGGCCTTTCCGGGCCTGGAAGTCCAGGCGTCGGGAGGGATACGCGACCGGATCGATCTCACGGCGCTCAAAGACGCCGGGGCCCACTCCGCCATCGTCGGCACGGCGCTTTACGAGAAGACCTTGGACCTCCAAGAGGCTTTGAACGCGTGCTGACCAAACGCATCGTCGCCTGCCTGGACGTCAAGGACGGCGTCGTGGTCAAGGGCGTGAAGTTCCGCGGCCACGAGCCCATGGGCGACCCCGTGGAGCTGGCCCTGCGCTACCGGGATCAGGGCGTGGACGAGCTGGTGTTCTACGACATCGCCGCCAGCGCCGAGGGACGGCGCGTGTCCCGCGATTGGGTGGCGAAGACCGCGGCCGCGCTCGACATCCCCTTCTGCGTGGCCGGCGGCATCCGCTCCGTCGCCGACGCCGAGGAGCTGCTCAACGCGGGCGCGGACAAGATCTCCGTCAACTCCCCCGCCCTGGAGCGGCCCGAGCTGATCACGGAGCTCTCCCGACGCTTCGGCGCGCAGTGCGTGGTGGTGGGCGTGGACAGTCGCCGCGAAAACGGCGACTACTGGGTCTATCAGTACACCGGGCTGGTCGAAAAAACCGTCGCGGCGAAGAAGCGCACGCTCGATTGGATCGTCGAGGCCGAGAAGCGCGGCGCCGGGGAGATCGTGCTCAACTGCATGGACGCCGACGGGACCGGCGACGGCTACGACGTGGCTCAGTTGTCGCGCGCCCGCGCCGTCCTGGGAATCCCGCTGGTGGCGTCCGGAGGGGCGAAGACCGCCGTGCATTTCGCGCGCGTGTTCCAGGAAGCGCGCGTGGACGCGGCGCTGGCCGCGGGGGCGTTCCACCGCGGGGAGTTGGAGATCGGAGTATTGAAGCGCGACCTCCGGTCGCGCGGGATCGAGGTGAGGCCATGAAGCCGGATTGGAAGAAGATGGGCGGATTACTTCCCGCGGTCGTGCAGAGCGATATTGATGGCGCTATTCTCATGGTCGGCTACATGGATCGCTCCGCGCTGGCCAAAACGGAAAAGACGAAGAAAGTCACTTTCTACAGCCGGTCCAAGAAACGGCTCTGGACGAAGGGCGAATCTTCCGGGAATTATCTTCAGGCGAGAAAGATATCGCTCGATTGCGACGGCGACGCGATCTTGATCCGCGCCGTTCCCCTGGGCCCGACGTGTCACACCGGCGCGAAGTCGTGCTTCGATTCGGACCTCGATTTTTTGAAGGACTTGGACCAAGTCGTGTCCGATCGCTTCAAGAAGCGCCCGAAGGGTTCCTACGTGACGTCCCTCATCAAGGACGGCACGGACCGCATCGCGCAGAAAGTCGGCGAGGAAGCGGTGGAAACCGTGATCGCGTCGAAGAACAAGGACCGCGAGGCGCTCCTGGGCGAGGCGGCCGACCTGATCTTCCACCTGGCGGTGCTCCTGCGCTCGCGGGGCGCGTCTCTGGGCGACGCCGCCGCGGTCCTGCGCCGCCGCCGCTCCCGCTAGGGTCAGGGACGGACGTCCGCGCGCCGCCACGCGTCGAGCTCGTCGCGCAGTCCCGCCGACACCGCCGGGGCCGGCGGCGGTTCCTTCGGCGCCGGCGGCGCGGGCGGAAGCGCGAAGAACGAGGCGATGCCGGGCGACCCGGCGCCGTCCCCCGACCACGCCAGCCGGCCCAACCGCGCCTGTCCCGCGGCGCTGGGGTGGAAGCAGTCCAGCGGCGAGAAATTGACCTCGGGGTTCGGAACGCCCCCGCGGCTGGTCGCGTTGAACGTGGGTGAATAAAGAATCCAATTCTTTCCCGCGCTCAGGCGCTGGAGGATGGCGTCGTACGCGGCGATCTGGGTGCTGATGCGGACGCCGACCGCCGGATCGTCGCGATGATCCAGCAATTCCGAGCAGCGCCCCGTGTCCGCCCACAGCTGGCGGCACGACTTCGCCGCGCCGACGGGAACGACGTCCGCGTAGCGCGCGACGACCGGCACCTCGACCATGCCGGAGATAACCAGCTTCGCCCCGCGCTTGCGCGCGACGTGCCCCAGGATGCGCAGGGACGTGGCCAGGTTCTTCTCGAAGGCAGCCTCGGCGCCGGGAGCGGGCGCGCCGCACACGCCCGGGTCGTTGTGGCCGATGAGCAAGGTCATCCGCTCCACGTTCAAGCCGAAGACGCTGGCCAGGAAGACCACGAAGGACTCCGCCGGCACGGCCGACATGGTGACGGCGGGGACCGCGACCAGCAGGCCGTGGACCTCGCGGCCGGATTGGGCCTCCAGCTCGCGCTTGACGCTGGTCGCCACGTCGTCGCCGGTGGACCAGCTGTTTCCGGGGCACCACAGGTACGGGAATGTGCACGACGCGGTGCCGGCCGTGACGCTGTCGCCCAGCGCGGCGAGAGTCGCCGAGGCCGACTGACTCTCGATGCGGCTCTTGAGCCAGTCCGGCGCCGCGAGCTTGTACTTCGCGGCCAGGGCCGTCAACGGATCGGAGCTTTGCTGGACCTCGGCTTCCGCCGCGGCGGCGTGGATTTCATCCCCGGGAATCGTCCGGCGGACATCCTCCACCCATTTCTGCTCGTCGCTGGGTTCGGGCGGCGGCGCCGGAGCCTGCTGGGCGCGCGCGGACGCGGCGAGGCCGAGAACGACGAGGAATAAAGCGAGCAAGCGCCGGACGTCGGACATGGTCGTCTCCGGGAGGTCGTCCGCACAGTGAAAGAAACCTCGACGACGCTGTCAAGCGGAAGCGCGGTCAGCGGGATTCGGGCGGGCGGTAGCCCGCTATTTTCGCGATCACCAGATTCGCGATTCCGAAAGGGACCTCGGCGGCCTCGCGCCGGAATTTCTCCGCGAGATCCCCGGGCTTGAACGCCTTCCCCGGAACCAAGATGGGCGAGGCCTTGTGCCGCCCTGCCCGCCCCTCGCCGTCGTCCACCGCCATGTGGGAGTACTCGTCCGGGGCCTTCCAGGTCAGCACCTTCTCGTCCTTCTCCCGGTCGTAGCACAGCTGGAAGCCGCCGATCGCGTCCGCGGCGTCGAACCAGACGATCAAGTCGAACGCCGCCGAGGAGAACCACCGCCGGCGCGGTTCCCCCGGGACTTGGCTCACCTTCGTCATTTCCTTGAGCATCCGACCACAGTGTATCCGCGGCCCGTTATTTATCAAGGGGCATAAAGCTCGATTGCGCGGTATTTTAGGCACTGTGTCCGGACACAGTCGAGCACGCTAGGGCGGTTCCGGGCCCGGCCCTGATATTGCTAGAATCCCATTCATGTCCTCGACGGAGAACGTCCTTCCCGACACGCCCGTGATGCGGCAGTATCAGGACCTCAAAGCCCAGCATCCGGCCTCTTTGCTTTTCTTCCGCCTGGGGGACTTCTTCGAGCTGTTCGGCGACGACGCGCGCGACGCCTCGCAGATCCTGGGACTGGTGCTGACGCAGCGCCAGGGCGTGCCCATGTGCGGCGTGCCCGCGCACAACGTGCAGAACTACATCGCCCGGCTGCTGCGCGCGGGGCGCAAGATCGCCATCGCCGACCAGCTGGAGGCTCCGTCGAAGGACAAGAAGATCGTCCCGCGCGGCGTGACCCGCGTGGTGACGCCCGGCACCGTGGTGGAAGACGAGCTGCTGGACCCCACCGCGACGAATTTCCTCGTCGCCGTCGAGCACGACCTGGTGGGCTGGGGCGCGGCGTGCCTGGACGTCTCCACCGGGGAATCCTGGGCCACGCAGACGCTCAACGACCGCGATTCGCGCAAGCTGTTCGACCTGCTGGCTCGCGTGCGCCCCGCCGAGGTGCTGGCCAGCGGCGACGCCGCGTCGGCGCTGTGGCTGCGCCAGGTCCTACCCGCCAAGGCCTGCCTGACTTTGCGCGAGCCGGCCAAGGGCGCTCCCGCCCCCGCTCCGTCCTGGGCCGACGGCTCCATTTGGAGAAACCATCACCTGGCCCTGCGCGCGGCCTTGGCCGCCCGTCGCTACGTGGACGAGGCGCGCTTCCGCCTGCGCGAGCTGCCGGAACCCGCGTACCGGGAGTCCGGCGCGGTGATGCAGCTGGACGACACCGCCATCCGCACCTTGGAGCTGGTGGATTCCGCCTCCGGCGAAAAGCGCCACACCCTTTGGGGCCTGCTGGACGCCTGCCGCACGCCCATGGGCAGCCGCAAGCTCAAGACCTGGCTGCTGCATCCGTCCACCGACCTGCGCGAGATCGAGCAGCGCCAGAACTGCGTCGAGGACCTGCTGGACAAGCCCGACGCGCGCCAGTCTTTGGGTAAGCTTCTTCAGGAAATCGCCGACCTTCCGCGCGTGACCAGCCGCCTGTCCACCCGTCAGGCGGGCCCCCGCGACCTGGGCGCCCTGCGCCGCTCGCTCAGCCGCATGCCGGAGCTGGAGCTCTGGATCGCGGAAACCGCGTTCGCCTCCGGCCTGGCCAACCTGGCCGAGGACCTGCGCGAGACCGCTCAGGACGTCGCCGACTTGCGCGAGTACTTGGAAAAGGCGCTCGTTCCCGAGCCGCCCTCGAAGCTGTCCGACGGCGGCCTGATCCGCCCCGGCTTCAACGCGGAGCTCGACGGCTTCCGGCGCCTGAAGAACGATTCCGACCAGGTGCTTCTCGAGCTCGAGGAACGCGAGAAGAAGGCCACCGGAATCACCACGCTGAAGGCCGGCTACAACAGCGTTTTCGGCTACTACCTGGAGATCACCAAGGCCCAGTCCGCGAAGGCTCCCGCGCACTACATCCGCAAGCAGACCCTGACCAACGCCGAGCGCTACATCACGCCCGAGCTCAAGGAGCTGGAGACCAAGATCCTGTCCGCCGAGGACAAGATGCTGCGCCTGGAGGCGCGGCTGTTCGACGAGGTCCGCGAGAAGGCGCTGACCAAGCACTCCCCCCTGCTGCGCCTGGCCGAGATCCTGGCCGAGCTGGACGTGTTCCAGGCCCTGGCCGCCGCCGCCGCGATGCACGATTTCATCAAGCCGAAAGTGGACCTCTCCCACGACCTGGAAATCGTCGAGGGCCGCCACCCCGTGCTGGCCGCCTTGCTGGCCGCCGGGACCTTCGTCCCCAACACCCTTCTTCTGAACGCGCGCGACCCGCAGATCGTGATCCTGACCGGCCCGAACATGTCGGGCAAGTCCACCTATCTCCGGCAGAACGCGCTGATCGCGCTGCTGGCGCAGATCGGCTCCTTCGTGCCCGCGCGCTCGGCGCGCATCGGCATCGTGGACAAGATCCTGACCCGCATCGGCGCGCAGGACGCGCTGGCGCAGGGCGACTCGACCTTCATGGTCGAGATGAAGGAGACCTCGCACATTCTCCGTTCCGCGACGGCTCGTTCCTTGGTGGTTCTCGACGAAGTGGGCCGCGGCACCTCCACTTTCGACGGGATCTCCATCGCCTGGGCCGTGCTCGAGCATCTGCACGCCTCTTACGCGGTCGAAGGCGCCGGCAAGGACGAAGCCAAGCCCCGCGGGCCCCGCACCTTGTTCGCCACGCATTACTTCGAGCTGACCGAACTGGCCAAGACCCTCCCGGGCGTGGTCAACGCGAACGTGGAAGTGAAGGAATGGCGCAACGCCGAGGGCCACGAGGAAGTGGTGTTCCTCCACAAGATCGGCGTCGGCCCGGCCGACCGCTCCTACGGCATCCATGTGGCGGCATTGGCGGGCCTGCCCGCCTCCTTGATCGCGCGCGCGGGCCAAATCTTATCGGGCTTGGAAAACGAGTCGGCCTCCGGACGCCTGGCCGCCAAGACCTCCGGCGAGTCCGCGCCCGCGCCGGAGCTTCCGCTGTTCGAGGAGAATCCGGTGCTGCGGACGCTCAAGCTGCTGAATCCCGACACCATGACGCCCATCGACGCGCTCCAGGCGCTGATCGCGCTGAAAAAGAAAATCTAATGCCCTACATCCATCAGCTGTCCGAGGACGTGTTCTCCCGCATCGCCGCCGGCGAGGTCGTCGAACGCCCCGCCTCCATGCTCAAGGAGCTGGTGGAGAACTCCCTGGACGCGGGCGCGCTGAAGATCGACGTGGAAG
Source organism: Elusimicrobiota bacterium (assembly GCA_044450965.1). Taxonomy (GTDB): domain Bacteria; phylum Elusimicrobiota; class Elusimicrobia; order UBA1565; family UBA9628; genus GWA2-66-18. The sequence goes on from JBIOJO010000004.1 coordinate 55,566, forward strand.
TGACCGGCGCGGGCGTGGACTCCCTGCGCATCGTGGACGACGGCGGCGGCATGGACGCCGAGGACGTGAAGCTGTGCCTAAGCCGCCACGCCACCAGCAAGATCACTTCCTTCGAAGACCTGGACACTCTGTCCACCTTCGGCTTCCGCGGCGAGGCGCTGTACGCCATCGCGGCCGTCGCCAAGATCACGGTCACCAGCTGCACGGCGGAATCGAAGATAGGCTGGCGCGTCACCTCCGAGGGCCTGAAGGTCAGCAACGGCCCCGCCCCGGCCATTCCCGGAACGACGGTGCTGGTCAAGGACCTCTTTTATAACACACCGGCCCGCAGGGAATTCCTGAAGTCCGACGGCTTCGAGCGCGGAAAGCTGGCGTCGGTCATCGAAGAGGCCGCCATCGCCAACCCGGGAGTGCGCTTCACCTACAAGTCCGAGGGCCGCAATGTCCTGCGCTTCGATCCGGAAAACTCCGGCGACGCCTTCCAGGACCTGGACCTGCGCGCGGCCGCGGTGCTGGGCGACGATCTGGCCGGCGGGCTTCTGCCCATCGACGTCGAACGCCCGGGCGTGCGGGTTCGCATGCTGGTGTCGCCTCTGGATAAGATGCCGTCGTCGCGCTCCTTCCAGTATTTCTTCGTGAACAAGCGTCCCGTGTCCTCGCGCATCCTGCAGCAGGCGCTGTACAAAGCGTACGGCGAACGGCCTTCCGGGAAGCACCCGGTCTGCGTGGCGCTCATCGAATTGAACGCCGACGCGTTCGACGTGAACGTGCATCCGGGCAAGCGCGAGATCCGTTTCAAGGAAGACGGTCAGATGTTTGAAATCGTCTCGGGCCTGGTCGCGGCCGCGTTGGCTAAGGCGAAGGCCGCTGCGCCCATCACGATCGCGCCCGCCGAAGCGTCCGTTGTGGCCGACGCTCCGGTCTCGACGCCGGCGCCGGCCGTCGCGGCAGCCCAACCTTCCGGACCGGACGGATATTATCTCGGCGGACGCGCCTTGCTCCCGGACGAGTTTAAGCAGCTGAATTTCGGCGCGGCCGTGGCGATGTCCGCGCCCGAGGGCGCGCCCGCGTGGTACACCCCTCCGTTCCGGTTTATCGGTCAGATCGAACGCGCCTACCTTCTGTTTGAAGCGAACGGCGGTTTGTTCATGCTGGACCAACACGCCGCGGCCGAGCGCATCCTCTTCGAGAAGCTGATGGGAGAAATCGAGCACGGCGGCGCGAAGTCGCAGAAGCTGATGCTGCCCATTCCGGTGGATCTGCCGGCGTCGGCGGTTCGCATGGTCTTGGACAAATCGGATCGATTGCGCAAACTTGGCTTCGATGTGGTGGCCCACGGGAAGAACGGACTTCATGTCACGGCCATACCGGCATTATTTGGCGCGGCCGAAGACGTCAAAAAACTGGTGCATCGTATCGTGGACGCTTTGTCCGATCCTATCGACGAAGCCGCGACGCTTCGGCATGACGCCATCGCCACGGTGGCCTGCAAGGCGGCGGTGAAGGCGCACGACCGGCTGGGCGAAGAGGAGGCCTACAAGCTCCTGGACCAGCTGAAGGACTGCAAGGACGGCTCCTGCTGTCCGCACGGGCGCCGCGCCATGCTGGCGCTCAACCGCGACGAGCTGGCCCGCCGCTTCCAGCGCCCCGGCGCCGTGCCGCTCTGACGCATTCCCTCATGGGAGCACCGTCGTGAGGCTGGAAGAGTTTTCCCTCAACGACTACGAGCTGGTCGAATCCCTTCTTTCCAATCCGGAAGTGATGGCCGACCTGGGCGGCCCGATGTCCCAAGAGAAGACCGCGAAGGCGATGAAAAACTATGTGGACGCGGTCGAGACCGAAGAGGGCTGGATCAACAAGATCATGCCCGATCAGTCCACGGATGCCGCGGGCTTGGTATTTCTTTGGGACCGTCCCTGGGGCGACGGGGCGATCAGCGAGGTGTCGGTCCAAATCCTTCCCAAACACCAAGGCCAAGGCCTGGCGACGGCCGCGGCGCAGGCGTTGATCGCGCGCGCCCTCGCCGAAGGCCGCTGCAAATCCGTCCACGCCTTCCCCCCAGCCTCAAGCGCCGCCGCGCAGGCTTTGTGCGCGAAGCTGGGCTTCCGCAAGCTGGAGCGCTGCGAGATTCCGTTCGCCGGCATGTCCTTGCGCTGCGTGCACTGGCGCCTGGACTTCTGATTTTCGCCAAAAAAATTCTTCACGCGAAAGCCGCGAAAAGATTTTTTTGAATTTCGTCCAGACCCAAATTTATTTCCGTTTTTCTGGGTCTTGAAACTAAATTTTCCGGAGCTATACTCCGCATAACACCCGCCCCGAAGCCGGTGTTTCCGACGGTGGGAAGACGCAGCGTCCGGGTTGAGGCCGAGGCCGCAACCGGCGCAAGCTGGAGAGCGGAGTCAGAGACAGTCGGGTCGCACACGTGGCCGGTCCGGGTGCGCTGTTACCCCGGTGTCGCATCGCAGTCGTGGTGTGGTCGTGCCGTGGTCGTGCCGTCGGGTCGGATCCCTGCGGGTCGCCGAGCCGCGAGGGCCTTCGACAGAGAGTCGCGCGTTTCGGGTTCGGGGCGGGTCCTTATGAGGCGCTGAGACGGCCCATTGATGGGCGCCGGTCTCGGCGCCTCCTGATTTATAGGGAACTTTCACCCGCCCTAATCCGTATGTCTGGGCATGGAATACGACCCTGCCCCCATCCGTGTCGAGCCCGGCGAACCCGGCCGCCTGATCGTCCGCCTCCCCTACACGCCCGAGCGCGTCGCCAAGATCAAGACCGTGGACGACCGCCGCTGGCACGGCCCGGAGAAATATTGGTCCGTCCCGGACGGCGAGAACGCGCAGGCCCGGCTAACGGCTTTGTTTCAAGGCGATCGCATCGAATTCCAACCCGCGCTCCGTCAGGCGCCGGCCGCGCCGTCAACGCCGCAGGGCGGTCCCGTTCCCCATCTTCAATGGCTGATCGCGGCCATTCGCGCCCGCCATTTCAGCCGAAGGACCGAGGCGGCCTACGCGGGCTGGGCTCGCCGATTCATGGAAAAAACAGGGCCCCGCCCGGAAGATCTCGACGAAACGGCCGTCGGCGCTTACCTCACCGCTTTGGCCACCGAAGCGCATGTGAGCGCCTCCACTCAGAATCAAGCCCTCAACGCCCTCCTCTTCTTTTATGAACATGTCCTCGGCAAGAAACTCGGCATGCTGGGCGGCGTGATTCGCGCCAAAAGGCCTGAGCGCCTTCCGGTCGTCCTCAGCAAGGAAGAAGTCCGTCGCGTCTTTTCCCACATGAGCGGCGTGCCCCGGCTCATGGCCATGCTCCTCTACGGCTCCGGCCTGCGCCTTCTCGAATGCTGCCGTCTCCGCATCAAGGATCTGGATTGGGACCAGAATCAACTGGTGGTCCGCGCCGGAAAAGGCGACAAGGACCGCTACACCACCTTTCCCGCGGCGCTCCGGGACCCGCTCCGCGCCCATCTGGCGGCCGTCGAACGCCAGCACCAAGAAGATCTCACGCGCGGCTTAGGCCGTGTCGAGCTTCCCAACGCCCTGGCCCGGAAATACCCCAATGCCGACAAGGAGTGGGGCTGGCAATGGGTTTTTCCCGCCACCAGCCACTACACCGACGAGCTTACCGGTCAGAGGCGTCGCCATCATCTGCACGAATCCGTCCTCCAGCGCGCCTTCAAGGAGGCCCGCCTCAAAGCCCGCATCGCCAAGCCCGCCGGCTGCCACGCCCTGCGCCACTCATTCGCCACCCATCTCATGGAAGACGGATACGACATTCGGACCGTCCAGGAGCTCCTGGGGCACAGCGACGTCAGTACGACGATGATCTACACCCATGTCCTCAACCGCGGCGGCCGGGGCGTTCAAAGCCCCGCGGACCGGTTGGGCCTTGGTGGCGATCAATGATTCCGCCCACTCTTGACATATTTTACATTGTGGTTATACTGTAATGGACCGCTACTTCCAGTGGCACGACGACAAGAACCGTTCGAACTGGCTTAAACACGGGGTCGACTTCGATGAAGCGCTCTCGGTCTTCGACGATGAGAACGGCATACTCATCGCGGATCCGGACCCGACCGACGATGAGGATCGGTTCGTCTTCATCGGCCGCAGCGCCAAGATCCGAATTTTGGTCGTGTGCCACTGCTATCGCGAGTCCGACACCGTGATCAGGATCATCTCAGCACGAAAGGCGACGCGGACAGAACGCTTTGCGTACGAGGAACTATTGCCATGAGAAAGGAATACGACTTCTCCAAGGGAATCCGGAATCCTTACACGAAACTTCTTAAGCGCCAAATCACAATTCGTCTCGATTTTCAGACGATCGCGTATTTCCAGGAGCTTGCAGAGCAGGTGGGACTTCCGTACCAGAGCCTGATCAACTTGTATCTCAAAGACTGCGTTAAGACAAAGCGCAAGCTGAAGTTCGCCTGACCCGCCCTCCGCTACGATATCAGTGATACATTGACCGGCGCTGCAGTGTTTGCCGCTTTAATATCTATCCACAGGCTGGCGAAGACTCGAATTTCCCTCTATAATTCGAAAATCCGCAATTATCAGTAGCCGTGATACATAGACCAGCATACTCACAAGTTAGGCAGCAGAAGAGAAAATGAGAATAGAAGCGGTTATCTCGGCACTCCTGTTAACGGCTTCCTGCCTTTCCGGGTGCTCACTGATTGATTCGCGCACCGAATGGCGAAGCGGAAGGTATGTACTGATGTGGATAGACGAGCCGAATGAAGTGACATTGTCTTACGACCTCGGTGATGGCGCCTGGAAGCCCCTCGTTGACGCAAGGGTTTTTGCCGTAGGATCTGATTCCCATCACATCATTGCCAAGCAGCACCCACACGGGGATAAAGGGATCACGAATTACTTCATTCTGGATACTAGCGATATTTTGAAATCTGCCGGCGTGACAGGCCCGTTGTCCGAAGCGGAGTTTGAACGGAAGATCAAAGAATTGAATTTGCCGGCATTTTCAAAGACACTCAAATCATTGGAATGAAAACTCTGCCTAACCATTCGCTTCTGCCGCCCGCCGCCTCTTTTGGGTGGATAGTTGAAGCGGCGTCGGCAGAGCGTCTTCGTTAGGTGGATAGATTGAAGAAACAGCATCTAAAAGTCACCTGTCGGATTAAGTTCATTGGAAAGGAGCATGGAAGCCCTCTCAATGATCCGCTTCCCGATTCGTATATTGCACTTCGGTCACCTCTTGAGATAGACGAGAGGTATTTTGATTGCAGCGTTATACTCGGAAGCGAAAGACGCCTACCAGGGCGAGAGCTAGTCCTTGAAGTTGAATTTCTCAATGACGCGCTCGTTGGCCCACACTTGCGGGTGGGAAAGCAATTTCATTTATATGGGCCGCCGCGGTTTGCCAACGGCGAAATTTTAAGAATCGAAACAGCACCACGCGAATGACCAACAAAATGCTCAGTTTCGCTGTGCCAACGTCCCACCTAACCATTGGTTAGAGCGGCCGGCGGCTCGGTGAGGAATATCTCAATAGCCGCCGCCGCTCATCCTCTGCGTTAGCCGCCAAGACTGGGGAGAAAATGATCGCAGAAAACATGCTCATCGCCGCCGTGCCGAGCGGATTATATGCGGCATTCGTGCGCTGGCGCCATCGCCTCGCGGCGGCGGAGATCGTCTCGCGCCTGGGATTATGCTTCGGAAGCACCAAATGGTACGCCGCCGGTCTTGCCACAAGCGTTCCTTTCATGGCGATGGGGGTGGCCGTCTCAAACTGGACAAAGGGTTTCCACGGCTCTATGACCGCTCCTTTCGCCGGAGCGAACCCGTCGGCCTCGATTATCGGATCAGCGCTCTTGTATGCCTTCGTTACCACCGCCCTTCCTGAAGAACTGCTCTTCCGCGGGCTCATCGCCGGAGCCATATTCCGAAAACTTTCATTCCGGACGGCGAACGTCGTCCAGGCTTTGATCTTCACGGCTCCGCACCTCCTGATATTGCTCGTCGCGCCGAAGATTTGGTTCATGATGCCCGGGGTGTTTGTCATGGCATTGGCGCTCGGATGGCTTCGCCATCGTTCCGGAAGCATCGGTCCGGGCATCCTCGTGCACGCGGCCTCGAATCTTGGCGGAGCTCTCGCCGTGTTGAATTGGAGCGGACACTAGAACATGAGGGCCCATCTTATTTTTTACGTGTCCAACCAAGAGGCCAGCACGACGTTCTACACCCGCGTGCTGAATTTACAGCCCCAGCTGAACGTACCCGGAATGACGGAGTTCCGGTTGGGCGCGGACGCCATTTTAGGCCTGATGCCCGCCGCGGGCATCAAACGGCTGCTCGGCGCCGGACTCCCCGATCCCAATGATGCCGCAGGCATACCGAGAGCGGAGCTCTATTTGCTCACGGACGATCCCGGCGGCCATCACCGGCGAGCGCTTGAGAATGGGGCGAAGGAACTCAGCGCGCTTTCCCTGCGGGATTGGGGGCACGAAGCGGCCTACAGCCTTGATCCGGACGGCCACGTGCTGGCGTTCGCGCGAGAGCGCCAGGATCATTGAGTTCCTGCCCCCATCCTTGCTTGAGTCTTAGTCCAGACTGAACGCACCGGAGAACGGACCATGACCGCGCAAGATCAGAACCCCAGCACCAAAGGCACCCCGGGCGCCGTCATCACCGCCTACGCCTTCAAATACTCCGGCACCTTCTACGCCTTCGCCGACCAGAAATTCCCCGAGCTGAAGGGATATCCCCCGGACAACGGCCGCGGCACCCTGCTCCAGGCCGCCATAATCGTCTCCACCTTGATCCACATGGAGCGCGCCACCCGCGGCGCCGGAAGGGACGCCCTCCACGCCGGCGTCGAGCAGGCCTTCGCCCCGTCGGTGCAGCGCCGCCACCACGCCGCCATCCAGGATCTCGCCTGCGCCCTCATCGAGCGCCGCCGCGGCGAGCTGAAGGACGACGCCATTCCCTCGTTCGAGACCATCGCCGGCGCGCCCGACCAGAAGCTGATGAACGCCATCGGCCTGTGGCTGGTCCTGTCCGCGTCCAAGAAGCCCCAACTGGACCCCGCCGACGAGAAGCTGGCCGCCGCCATCGGCCGCAGCGCCTGGACCAGCGGCAAGATGATCTCCCGCATGCTCCTGCCCAAACAGCAGCCGTAAATGAGGCGCCATGAGCCTGCCGAGACCTAGCGCGTTTCTTCGAAAGGCGCTGATCTTCACGGCGCTCCACGGACTCGCGTTCGGCGCGGCGATGTTCGCCCTCCTCGTCCTGACCGACGGCGGAGGCGAGAGCTATCGCGATTCGTCCGCCATTGACGCGGTGGGAGCCATCCTACAGGCTCTGCACCTGCCGTTCGGCTGGCTGATCGGCCGCTTGTTCGATCCCCAGACGAGCGCGATGAGAATCGCCGCCATCGCCGGCGCGGAGATGGCGAACGGTCTCTCTTTCGGCGCGCTGGCCGCCTGGGCCTGGATGAAAGTCCGCCCGGATCGCTCGAAGACCGCCTAGCGGACTTGCCAGAGGTGGTGCCACTGCGGCACCACGCGCACGTCGGACACGAACTTGCGCGCCATGTCCTCGAAGGCCAGGCACTTCGCCGGAGAGATGGGCTCCGCGCCGCCGAAGCGCGTGGCGGGCTGGAGCACCAACGGCATACGACGAGGAGCGCCCTTTATCAACGACAAGACTTGACGCCATTCGGCGTCGGTGGATTTCGAGGTGAGCACGACCTTCACGAAGGTCCCCTTCGGCGCTTCCTTGAGAAACGCTTCGTGTAGATTCCAGGTGGCACGGCCCGTGGAAGATGGCAATTTTACGTCCATGGAGACGACATCGCACAACGGCGCCAAGGCGCGCATCGGCGTGGGCAAGGTGCCGTTCGTTTCGAGGTAATTCTGGAGCCCCAACGAGTGCGTCCACGCCATCAACTGCGAGAGAAACGCGGGGTGGAGAAGCGGCTCGCCGCCGGTCCAGGAGATCGCGCGGTGCCGGCGCTTCTTTTGAAGCGCCACGATGTTCGCCATGACCCGTTCCAAGGACCAGACCCGACCGGACGGGATGGCGATGGTCTCTGGCTCATCGCAGTAGTCGCAATGGAGATTACACCCGCCCAGCCGCACGAAGATCTGCCGCTCGCCCACGCGCGGCCCCTCGCCCTGGAGCGAGGAGAACACCTCGATCATTCGGGCGTGGGACGCGTCGGACAGCTTCAGAGAAGTCGCGGTCAAAGCGCGGGATCCTCGGCGCCCGCGGCGCGGAAGCCCTTCGCGCGCAGTTGGCACGAGTCGCAGCGCCCGCAAGGGTGGGAGCCGCCCGCGTAGCACGACCAGGTGAGGTTCAGGGGAGCGCCCACCTTTTGGGCCAAGCGCACGATGCCCTTTTTGTCCAGATGAAGCAACGGAGCGAGGACCTTCAATGATTTGCCCTCGCTGCCGCGCTTCGTTCCCAGTCGCGCCGTTTTAGAAAATGCGTCGAGGAACGGCGGGCGGCAGTCGGGATAGCCGGAGTAGTCGAGCGCGTTGGCGCCGATAACGATGGCCTCGGCGCCGATCACGTCGGCCAAAGAGGCCGCCAGGGCGAGGAAAATGGTGTTCCGGCCGGGGACGTACGTCGAGGGAACTCCGCCTTGGCCTATCTTTGCCAGCGCGATCTCGGGGAGCTTCATCGATTTATTGGTTAACGACGAAACCGATAACCAAGGCAGCACGAACGACACTTCATGGAGTGATACTTTCGCCTTCCGCGCTATCGCGCGCGCGGCGGACAACTCCCGGTGATGCCTCTGCCCGTACCTCACGGCCAAGGCCACGGTGGAGTACCCCTTCGTTTTCGCCCAATACAATGCCGTGGTGGAATCCAACCCGCCCGACAGCAGCACGACCGCCTTTTTGCTCATTCGATCTATGCCTTCTTCGCCGGGAACTTTCCTTCCAAAGCCTCGCGGCAGATGCGCACCACATCGGCGCTGAAGGCGCCTTTGTCCACCATCCAGTTGATGTAGCCGCGGTCCTGGGCGACGACCTCGCGAAGCGTCTTGCCTTTGTGTTTATTGCCGAAGTTGAAGGCCGCCTCGCCGTTCTTCCAGGTAAATTTTCCATCGGCATCGACGCGACTCGGATCCACCGCGGAACAAAATGCATCTAATCCCGCCATATCCTTCGGCAGGTCCGCGTAATGATCCACCTGAGCGAATAATATCTCCGCGGTCGCGCGCACGTCGGCCTCGGCGCGGTGCGCGCCGGTCAGGTCCTTGCCGCAGTAGAACTTGTACGCCGCGGTCAGGTCCCGGCGCTCCTTGCGCTGGAAGATGACGAAGGAGTCCGCGACCCGCTTGCCCGCCGTCGGGAAGTCGAAGCCCGCGCGCTTGAGCTCGTTGGTCAGAAGAGGGATGTCGTAGCGCGTCGCGTTGAAGCCGCCGATGTCGGCGCCGTCGAAGATCTCCAGCAGCTTCGGCGCCAGGTCCTTCATCGTCGGCTCGGACGCGACCATGGCGTCGCTGATGTGGTGGATGGCCGTGGCCTCCGGCGGGATCGGCACGCCGGGATTGACCAAGGAGGAGAACACCGTCTCCTTCCCATCGGGCTCGTAGCGCATCACGCACACGTCCACGATCCGGTCCTGGGCCACGTCGGTGCCCGTGGCCTCCAGGTCGAACACGCACAAAGGTCGGTCAAGCTTCATCATTTGGGGAGCTCCGGGGACGGTGCGGTGGCCGTGGACGGCGCGGGCGCGGAAACGGGGGCGGTCGAGATCGGGACGACGACGGAGACGGTCGGGCTGGAGATCTCCACGGTAACCGTCGGCGTGGACGACGCCACGGCCGGGATGACCTGCACGGGCGCGTGCGCGGCCGCCGTCGAAATCACGGGCTCCGGGGCGCCGGGCACGCGGCACTCGTAGGATAAATGGACGTAGTGCTCGATCTTGAAGTGCTCGTCGCCGATGGACATGCTGGAGTTGATGTCCTGCCCGGAGTACGTGGCGTCGGCGTCCTGGCGCGTGTACTCGTCCACGATCTTCGGCGTCAATTCCTTGCCGCAGTTGCGCTCCATCAGCTTCAGCGCCAGGCGGCGGCGGCTGGCCACGGCCCAGTTCCAGCCCTCGGCGGAGTAGCGCACGTGCCCCCCGCCGTACTCCACGAAGCCCACTTCCTTGACCGGGCCTTTGCGCGGACGGCGGCGCTCCACGGTCTCGGCCACGCAGGCCGACAGCGCGCAGGCGGTCAGAACCAGAAGAATGATGCGTTTCATTTCAGCGCCCTCAGTTCCCCGACGGCCTCGGGCGCGGACGCGGTGCCCGTCAGCCGCTCCGCGCAGCGCTTGCCGTCCAGGATGGTCTCTTCCATGAAGGAGTACTTCCAGCCGCCGTATCGCCCGATGGATTCCACGCCGGCCTTGCCCAGATGACGGAAAATCGCCGTCACGGACGGCGTGCGGTTGAAATCATAAACGACATAGCCGACCTTGATGGGCATCCACGCCCGGGCCGAGATCTCGTCGGACCTGCGGAGCAGACCGGACTCCCGAAGCCCCTTCATGATGGACGCCTCCAGCTTGGGCACGTCCACTTTCGTCCCGCCGGGGCGAGTCGCTTCGACGTACAGCGCGCTGTGCCCCTTCGGCGCCAGCTTCCTGGAAAAATTGGTGGAGCAGCCCACCCGGTAGAAGGGATATTTTTTCTCCGGGTAGTAAATCCAATGTTTGTCCGTGACGTCGGCCCGCGCCACGCCCAGGTTCAGGTTCCAGACCGTGTTATAACGCAACCGGCGACGAGCGGACTTCACCTCGGCCGGAAGAGGCGACGCGAGATCCAAAAAATCGACGAGTGGTAATGTATTCACCAGCCGTTCGTACCGCACCTCGCCCAAGCCCGTCACCACGGCGACCTTCTCGCGCAGGTCCACCGACTCCACCCGCGCCCCGGTGCGGACCACGCCCGGCTCCAAGCGCGCGGCGAGCGCGTCGGGCAAGGACTGGATGCCGCCGCGCACGGGATAACGGAACGAGGCGTTGTAGCCAAACAATTTATTCTGATCAACCAAGGCGCCGTATAGAACCTCGGCCGCCGCGGGTTTGGGCACGAATCGCCCTTGCCACTCGGTCGTCATACGGGACAAGGCGGTCTGCCAAAGTTTCTCGTTGTACGGCTTCATGAAGCGGCGCGTGATCCCGTCGCCGAACTGAGCGCGGCACCAGGACAGGAAATCGGGGTTCTTGGCCAGCGGGCGAGGGCGGTGGACCGTTTCTAAAAATCCGGCCACGCATTCCAGCACCGTCGCCGGCGGCAGGCCGCGCACGTTGGCCTGGAACGGGTAGCGCGTGAAGACGCCCTGGGAGAAGATCCACGCCCGGCGCTCCAAGGTCGCGACGTTGTCCTTCAGGAGGTCCAGAATGAATTTTTGGCCGTACGGATCGTGAAGGTGGAGGAGGTGGCCGGTGTAGTCGAAGGTGAAGCCGTCCGTCTTGACCGAGCCGGCCGTGCCGCCCACGGTCTCCCGCGCCTCCGCCACCAGCCGGTCGCGCACGCCCAGCTTCCCCAGGTGATGGGCCGTCGAGAGGCCCGCCAGGCCCCCGCCGAGGATCAGGACGTCGGTTTTCATTTCATCGAGACCACGGCGAGCTTCCGCCCGATCGCCAGCACCGCGACCGCGACGACCGCGTACACCGCCAGCGCGCCGGCCATGGGCAAAGTCGTCGCCAGGAAGGCGCAGAAGCTGAGGACCACGGCCGCCGCCGCCGTCACCGCCACCACCTGGCCGCGGCTGAGGCCCATCCGCTCCAGGCGCAGGGCGAAATGGTCCTTCGAGCCCAGGAACGGGGACTTCCCCTGGTTGAGGCGGAGGATGCTGACGAAGAACGTGTCGAACACCGGGATGAAGAGGATCAGGATGGGAGCGAAGACGCCGACGTCGTTGACCCGGGAGTAGTGCGTGCCCACCGACAGGCCCGCCAGAAGGAAGCCCAAGGTCAGGCTCCCGCAGTCGCCCATGAACACCTTATGCTTCTTGGACAGGTTCCAGGGCAGGAAGCCCAGCGCCGCGCCCGCCACCGCCGCGGCCGCGAACTTCACGTACTGCTCCTGCAGCGGCAGGGACACCAGCAGGAAGCCGAACGCCGCCACCATCGCCTGGCTGGCGGCCAGCCCGTCCATGATGTCGATGATGTTCATGGAGTTGGTGACCCCGACCAGCCACACCATGGTCACCGCCGCCGCCACCCACGCGGGGTGGATGAAGTGGATGTGCAGACCGAAGGAAACCAGCAGGCCCGTCGCGATGAACTGGACCAGGAACTTCGGCTTGTAATCGAGGCCCTGCGGACGGCGCAGGTCGTCGGCCAAGCCCAGAAGGAACACCAGCGTCCCCCCGAACACGAGGGAGCGCAGGTTGTACAAGGTGCCCGTCGGGAAATTCGTGGTGAAGCGCAGAAGGAGCATCGCGCCGACGAAGCCCGCCCAGATGGCCACGCCGCCGAAGATGGGAGTGGGGACGGTGTGGGTCTTTACCGCGGACGACGGCGCGTCCAGCAGGCCCATGCGCAGGGACAGCCGGCGCACCAGCGGCGTCAGCAGGAACGAGATCCCCGCGGCGACCGCGAAGCAAGCGGCGTAAAGGCGCGGCTCCAGGATCACGGCGCCCCCAGGGCGGCCAGCAGGCACGCCGGACCTTGGTAAGACATGGTCAGATGCTTCTCCAGCCCCTTCCAATTCGTAGCGCCCTCCGCGGTGAAGGCCCCCAGGCTGTCGCCCAGCCGCGCGGACTCGCGCGGCACGAACAGCAGGTAGGTGAAGCCGTCGGAGCGGAGCGCGCGGGCCAGCTCCTCGGAGGACGAGGCTTCGTTGGCGCGTCGGATGTAGAGATTCGGGGCGTGCACGGTGCTGGACAGGTGCGCGGAGGGCAGATAGTAGCCGCGCTGCTCTCCGACGACGAGAATCTTATCATTCGGCCCCAGCCCCGAGCGCGCGAAGGCGGCGCAGGGGTAGTACTCCAGCTTGCGCGACAGGAACGCCTCGCGGCTTTCCAGCGCCAGCATCGGGGAGAACGAGCCGAACACGCCGTGCACGAACAGGAGAAGGAAAAGATGACCCGCGATCAGCACGCCCGCCGCGCCCGCGCCGATGGCGCGCGCGGGAGAGCCCGCCCGCTCGCGCCACGCGGCGACGCCGGCCGCGCCGACCAGGGCCATCGCCGGCGCCAGCGCCGTCAGAAAACGAAGGACGACGCCCGTCGAAAACCAGCCCGCGACGTACAGCAAGGTCAGCAGCGCCAGGCCCTTCCGCTCGCGCTGCTTCCACGCGGCGAACAGCCCCGCCGCCCACAGCCACAACGTCAGGTCCCAGCCGAAATCGCCCAGGACGTCCATGCCGCCGCCGAAGCGCAGGGGATTATGGAACAACAGGACGGGCAAGGACAGAAGGTCCCGGAAAAACCCGTGAGCGTGGCCGTACTCGGTCAGCACCTGGAAGTAGCCGGCGGCCAGGTCGGAGGTCCAGCCGATGCTGGTCGCGGGAAAATATTTGTACAGGAACGGGAAAACGGGGTTGCCGATAAATAAATAGTTCTTGATCAGCCATGGGGAAAAAATAAGACCGGCAACGGCGGCGTACTGGATCGCGGCCTTCAACCGGTCGCGCCAGACCAGACGCAGGACGAGAATCACGGCGAGCAATCCGGCGTAATATTTCGTTCCCAGCGCCAATCCCATGAACAGCGCCGAGAGGAGAAGGATCCCACGATCGCGCCCTTCATCGGACGACTCGAACGCGAGGATCGCGCCCGTCATCCACAGCATCACGAGAGGTTCGACATATGTCGTCGAGCTCATCAGCAGCACGGCGGTATGCGTCGCCACCAGAACCGCGGCCCAGACGGCGGCGGGCGTCACGCGGCGGCCGAAGGTCAGCAACCAGGAGATCGTGAGCGCGGTCGCCAGCCACATGTACATTTGCGCTAACAGATCGGAGCCCAAGGACAGGGCCAAGGTGAACAGCATCTCGCCGTTCTGCGGGAAATGGGCGTAAATGATGCCGGGCGGGGCGTAGAGACGCCCGGCGCGGAGATATTCCTGCGGAAGCGCCAGGTGATAAACCAACGAATCGTACTGATGCGGAGGGACCAGGCAGGCCCACAGGACGAACAACAACGGTAGGCCGATGAGACAGCACAACCAGGGGCGGGACGCCGCTCTCCGGGACCCATCGACAAACGACGCCCACGCGGGCGCCATTTCGGGCCAGCCGTAGATCCACAGCGAGCCCAAAAGGCATGACGCCGCCCACGGCCGCACCAATCCCGCCGCGGCCAGAGCGAACATGCCGAGGGACAACGCTCCCAGGCCTAACGTCATGCCGGCGACCGTCATTTCATCCTCGGTCAGACCCGAAACGAACGATCCGACCAAACGGCGACCGGAGCCCGCCGCGGCCGCTCCCGTGAGCGCCAACAAGATCAAAGGGAGCACGGCGCTCAGGAACGACGGGATCAACCCATCCGCCGCGGCCGCGACGGCAATACATGCCGTCAAGACGGCGGCGGGCAGTCCCTTCATTTCACCTGCTTAGGCACGAACAGGTCGAAATGGACGACGCCCAGGCGCTGGAGGACGTACTGTCCCAGGCACCACAACGCCTCCAATCCGTACACGCAGGAGCGGCGGAAGTTGATGGACGACGCCTCCGCGAAATAGCGCGCGGCCACGGGCACGTCGCCCAGGCGCTGCTTCATGTACGCGGCCTGGATCAGGAACTGCTGATCGAAGACGAAGTCGTCGGAGTTTTTCTCCCACGGCACGGTTTCCAGGCACTTGCGCGAGTACGCGCGCAGGCCGGAGTGCCACTCGCCCAGGTTCTGGCCGGTGACGCCGTTCTCGAACATGGTCAAAAGGCGGTTGAACACGTACTTGTAAACCGGCATGCCGCCGTCCAGCGCTTCCCAGCGGGTGCGGATGCGGTTGCCGCAGACCATGTCGCAGATGTCGTTGGTGATCAGGCCCGCCATGATGGGCACCAGGCGCGCGTCGTACTGATAGTCGGGATGGACCATGACGACCACGTCGGCGCCTTTTTTCAGCGCCTCGGCGTAGCAGGTCTTCTGGTTGCCGCCGTAGCCCTTGTTCGTCTCGTGGGAGATGACGGTCAGGCCCAGCTTCCGGGCCAACGCCGCGGTTCCGTCCTTCGAGCAGTCGTCGACCAGGATCACCTCGTCGACCGTCCCGGCCGGGATGTCGCGGATGGTGCGCTCCAGCGTCTTTTCCGCGTTGTACGCCGGCATCACGACGATCACTTTCGGTTTAGCCATGGAGCGAAGATTATAGGAAAGCGGGGCCGACGCTGTCTTGAGGCGGGCGCCTTCCCGTCTAGGTCTAAAGGCCTATACGACAACCGGGCCTTTGGGGCTTGCCGATTCGGCGCCCATCCCCCATACTTAGGGCGATGCGACCCCTCTCCCTCTTCCTTCTGCTGGCCGCGCTGTCTTCCGCACCGTCCTCGGCGGAAAATGACCATGCCGCGCCCGAACCCGGGAAAGACCTGGTGGCCGCGGCCTGCGGCGGGGGCCTGCTGGTCCAGCCCGCCGAGACCGGGAAATCGGGCGCCGCCGACGAGAGCTTCGTCAACGAGACCGACGACGCCATCTCCGATCTGTTCGATTCTTCCGACCCCTCCGACGACGGCGGGGACAAGAAGGGCGCCAAAAAGCCCGCCGCGAAGAAGCCGGCCGCCAAAAAGCCGAAAACGAGGCTGATCCGTCCCCGCTCCGAGAAGGACAAGGCCGCCTGCCCCGCCCGCGTGAAAGGTCTCTACGAGAAGTACGGCGATCGCCTGACGGGCGTGCCGGCTCCGGAAAACGTGCCGACGGAGCAGATCGAGGCCAACATCGACCGCGTGTTCGGCCTGGCGGCCGGCCCGGGCAAGAAACAATCCCTCGCCGCCCTTAAGGACGGCGACTTGGCCGCGAAAAGCGCTTTCGTCGCCCGGCTCTTCGACGGCGTGAAGACCTTGGACGCCGGATCCTTTGAAACGGTCGCCAAGCGCTCCCATGATTTGTCCGCGAGCAAGGCCGAAGGGATCCTGAACGGCGATCTGGGAAGCACCGCCTCCCCCGACGCGGCCGCCGCGGCAGCGGCCGCCGCGGCCGCGGCCGCGAAACCGACGCCGAAGGACGAGCCGCTCGACGCGAAAGGCGACAGTCCGCTGTCCCCTCTCCAGCGCCAGCGCTTCACCGCCCCCTCCGCGCCGCCGCAGCTGGGCGGCGAACCCACGGGCTACCGGCCTCCGCCGGTGGGCACCTACGTCCCCGCGGGCCCTCCCGCCGAATCCTATTACAACCGCTACGTGCCGAACTTCGTCCAGGACGCCGCGGTCGGCGCCGGAAGCTGGCTGGCCGACAAGGTCTACGGCGGCGGCAGCGCCGCGGTGAACGTCGAGATGCCCGCCGATTCCCAGAGCCCGGAACGCTGGCGCCGCGTGCGCTTCGGCAACTACGGCACCGACGCCATGATCAAGGGATTGGTCGCGGTCGGCGCGGACATGGGCAAGATGAACGCCCCGACGCTGCAGATCGGAGACATCTCCCAGAAAGGCGGCGGCACCTTCCGGCGCCATCTCTCGCACAAGGTCGGCAAGGACGTGGACGTCTTCTTCATCACCGACAAGCGCGGCCGCTTCGACGTGCCGTGGAACCTGACCTTGGCGGCGACCGCGGTGAAGGACATGAACGTGACCCACATCTTCGTGGACACGCCGCTGAAGAACTACATGACCCAGTACCTGTCCGCCCACCCCGAGATCCCCGCCGCGGAGCGCGACCATATGGCCAAGGCCCTCTCGCGCATGTCCTATTGGCCCGGCCACGACACGCACTTCCACATCCGCATCGACTACTAGCCGGTTCTAGTCGAGCCGGGACCGGATATGGTACTCATGACTCGCCTTGAGCCACCCCTACACCGACTTCATCGCGCGCTTCGCGTCGCTTCTTAAGACCGCGCGCCGCCTGCCGCGCGGCGGATTCAAGGCCGCCCGCCGGCCCGGGCCCAAGCCGAATGCCCCGCGCGTCCTGATCCTGGCGCCGCATCCCGACGACGAATGCATCGTCGGCGTTTTGCCGCTGCGCCTCCAGCGCGAGTTGGGCTGCTCGGTGGACGTCGTCGCCGCGACCCTCGGAAGCAAACGCTCCCGGCGCGCGGCGCGGCTGCGCGAGCTGCGCGGCGCGTGCGGATTCCTCGGGTGGGAACTCGTCGAGCGCCCCGGCTGCGTCGCGGCCGATCTCACGCCCGCCGCCCTCGCCGCCGTTCTGCGCGAACGCAAGCCCGCTCTTCTCCTCCTGCCGCACGCCTCCGACGCCAACGCCACTCACCGCCGGATACGCACGCTCGGGCTGGCCGCGCTGCGCGCGCTCGGGTCGTCTTTCCGGTGCGTCGTCGCGGAGACCGAGTTCTGGAGCACCTTGGAGGATCCGAACCTGATGATCGAAGCCACCGCCGCGCAGACCGCCGATCTGGTGGCCGCGCTGTCCTTCCACCGCGGCGAGGTCGCCCGCAATCCCTACCACGTCCTCCTGCCCTGCTGGCTGGCCGACGGCGTGCGCCGCGGCGGCGAGCTGGTCGGCGGTCAGGGCGCGGACGCGCCCAAGTTCCTCTTCGCGGCCTTGTACCGCCTGAGCCGCTGGAACGGCCGCGCTTTGGTCCGTGCGCCCGGAAGAACGATCCCCGCCGGAAACGGCCTGCGGCCTATTATTTCGCGCGCGCCTTAAACGAAGAGACCAGCGCGTCGAAGGCCGGCGACGGCGCCTCTCCGTCGGGCCAGGTGTGCTCCAGCGCGTAGAAGCCCGCGCCGGACGGGAAGGCCAGCACGCGCGTGACCAACGGCTGAGGGCCGGCGTGGATGTCGGAGAACACGGTCTTCACGATCACTTCCGCGCCGCGCGCGGCGCCCACCGCGACCTCTCGCGGCGGCTGGGCCTGGCCCAAAGCCGACTGCGCGCCGATGTAGTCGTTCACGTCCTTGTAGCGGCCGCCGGCCGGGTAGAAGCTCACCGCGATCAGCTGCGCGAACGGCTTGGCGCCGTCGGGCGGGCCGAAGAAAGCGGCCTTCCGGTTCTCCCCGGGCGCGTCGTCCACCTTCCAGCCGCCGGGCAGAAGCGCGGTGAAGCTGCCGTCGGGCGCCGCGTATTGAAGCGAAGCGCCGCCCGGAACGGGCGCGGGACGGGAGCACGCCGCGACGCCGAGAAGAAGAACGGCGGCCAAGCTTCGCATCATCGTCTTTTCTCCAGAACGTCCAGCTTCTTGCTCAGCGCCGCCGTGGCAGGGTCTTTGGCCGGGGCGGCCCGCAGCCAATCGCGAGCCAGCTTGATCGCCGCCGCGCGCTGCGCCGGATCCGAGGCCGTCCGCGCCGACTCCGTGGCCCGCCCGGCGTATTCCAAGGCGTCGCGCGCGTACGCCTTCCAGACTTCCGGCGGGACCGGCTTATCTTCGCGCTTCATCTCGATGAGGACCGTGTTGAACGCGGTCAGGCGCTCTTCCAGGCTCAGCGACGGGTCGCGCCGCGCCAGCTGAGCCGCCGCCGCGGCCGCCCATTCCGGCCGGCGGTCGTCTTTCGGGGAGAGATGCGCGACGCTCGTTATATTCAACGCCTGATCGGGACGGCCGACCGACGCGAAATACGCCGGCAGCTTGGCCGCTGCCTCGGCGCGCATGCGGGGAACGGTCTCCCGGAAATACTTACGCTCCAGATCGGTCGAGGTTCTATCCGCGGTCTTGAGGGCGGCCTCGCCGCGGGCCAGGCGGAAGCGGTCGATCACCGCGCGCGCCAGATCCGACGGCTTCCAGCCGGCGGGAAGGCCCAGGATCGACTGGCGCTCGGCCTGAATCTGCTCGAGGGTCTTGAAGTCCGTCGAGCCGATGAAGGTGGCTTGATATTCGCGGGTGATGTTGTCGCGGTATTTATAAGGGTCCGCGATCATCGCCAAATAGCCGCCGTACTCGGGGCTGCGCAGGGCGGCGCCGGGATCCCGCATCAGCTTTTCGTGCATGTAGCGGTACATCGCGTCGAAGGCCTCGTGCTCGTGGGCCAGGATGATCCCGCCGGCGGCGTTCCCGCGCGCGGTCTCGACGGAGAGGGCGTCGCGGCGGGCCTGCCACGCGTGAGTCAATTCATGAAAGACCGTCACGTCCATGCGGTCCGACACCGCCGCGCGCCGGTCCGGATGCTCGCGCAGGTACTCGGCCAGCGCCCGCGAATCGGAGAGCTGGGTCCCCAGCTTCTGGCGCTCCGCGGGCGGGACGGCGGCCAGGATCTGGCTGACGACGTACCAATGGCTCAGGATCACCGTGCGGCTGCTGTTGTCGTACACCGCGGCCGCCGCGCCGTAGCCGGCGTCGTTGGGCCTTTGGGACAGCTTCAGAACGGTCACCTTGGGCAGCTCGGAATTTCCGTGCGCGTCCCGGAACCGGGACAGCAATTCCCGGCCGGACTCCGTGCGGAGAAAATTCGACTGGATGTCGGAGGAGAATCCGTCGCCGACGACCTGCTCCCAGGATTCGATGCGTCCCTTGCGGACCGCCGGGGCGTTGTAGCCCGGAACGGGTGCCTCCGCCAGCTTGCCCAGCTCCATGAGCTCCGCCGAGTTTTCCCAGCCCCGCAGCGTCTTCGCGTAGACTTCCTCGGCCTGGCCGCGCAGCGCCCCCGCGCTCAAGGTCCGGCCGGCCAAGGCCCGCCGGAAATTGTCCGGAAGCTTTTCCCCGCGCGCCTCCAGTTCGGCCATGCGGGCGAGAACCGCCGCCGGCGGCGGCTTTGACGGGTTCGCGCCCTTCAGTTCGACGAGCAAGGTCTCCAGCGCCGAGTTCCCGCTCCCCGCTCCGATCCGCTTCTCGAATTCGATGATCTCAAGACGCGTCACCGGCTGGCGATTCGTCGGTTCCAGCAGCCGGCAGTTGTCGTCGTTCAGACGATAGCCGAGCAGCAGCAGCGTGGACCACGCCCCGTTGCTCATCCGGTCGATTCCCGCGTCGAAGGGCGCCATCAGCCGCTCGTACTCCGCCTCGGGAAGGGGCTTGCCGGCCGGAGAGAGCAGGCGGGAGGACGACGCGTCCACGCCGTAGCCGGCCTGCTTCCAAAATGAGAGCTTTTCCGGCTTCAGCGGGCGCGCGCGCAGGTCGTACGCGGGACCTTCCTGGATGGGCGCCGCGGCCGGGCCGCCTTTTCCCGAGCAGCGGCCGTTCGGAATCGCCGTTTGGGCGAGCGCCGACGCCCCGAGCAGGGCGCACAGGAGCGCGGCCGAAAAGCCGCGTGAGGGGTTCACCCTCGAAGTGTAGACCCCGGCCGCGCAATAAGCAAGGGCCGTCTCAGTCGGACGAAAGACCGAAGACGCACAGGCCAGCGCCGGCAAAAACGGCCAGCGCCGGATCTTCGGACAATCGCGGACCGGCGCCCAGCCAAAGATGGGAAAGACCGACGGAAAGAAGCCACGCGACGGCGAACCAGCCGCCGGGGCCGGACGCGACCGCGCGCAGACCGAACAGCGCCGCGGCGAACAGAATCATGGAGAACAAAACGCGGACGCCCCGCGAATCATGGCCGCCCGCCGGCGTCACCGCCATGGGCGCGCTCCATTTGGTGAACGGTTCCGCGGGAGAACGAACGATCCGAGCGCGCGGCCCGGCCGCGACCGCGCCGAAGATCAACCCGACGACGACGATCATCTTCCAGCGCCGCTGCTCCTTCCGCCGCCAAATCGCGACGGCGGCCAGCGCCGCCGCGGCGGGCAGCACCGCGGCGCCCGCCCACGCGGCGGCTCCGCCGCAGATCCCCGCCAAGGCCGCGGCCCGCTTCTTTCCCGACTGCCAGGCGTACACCCACGCGACCAGGCATGCCGCCGCCAAACCCGGCAGCGCCGCCTCCGGCCCGCCGCGAGTGCCCGCGTCCACCAAGGCCGGGTGCACCGCCAGCAGGACGCCCGCGGCCAGCGCGGCCGCGCGCGGCAGGCGCAGGTTGATCGCCAGGCGATAGGCCAGCACCGGGGCGGCGCAGGAAACCGCCAACGCCGCCCACGGCGCCAACGACGACATCTCCGCGTCGGCCGCCAACCGGCGCGTCGCCAAACCCCAGGCCAGGCGAGCGACGACCGCGGCGATCAGCAGGCGCCGGCCGTCGTCGCAGGGAACGCAGCGGCCGGACTCGGACACGGCGGGGCTCAACCGCGGGCGCGGCGGCGGCGAAGCTCGTTCGCGCCGACGGCGGCCAGCAGGCACAGGAACGGCTCGAGCGGCAGGCGGTAGCGCAGGGAGGTGAAGAAGACGGAGTGCATGACCGTCAGGTAGGCGAACAGCGCCCACAACGGCGCCCATTCGGCCCGCGCCGAGGCGGCCCGCAAGCCGATCAGGCAGAACGCGAACACGAACAGGTAGTAGACGCCCAGCGCGCCGCGCTGCCACCACGAGTGCGGGTCGTACGGGAAGGGACGCCAGAAGAGAAGCATCTTGCCGGCGGCGATCCTCGCGGCCGCGAACGGGTGCGCGACCGCGAACGCCCGGACCTTGGCGGCGAAGTAGCTTCCGCGCTCCATGGAATCCGTGATGCCCAGGCGCGTCGCCTCGGCCTCCATCTCGAAGGGACGGCGGCGGACTTCCTCGCGGTCCAGGGTGAAGCCCTCGTACAAGGTCCAGCCCATCTGAGCCGACAACGGCACGACCTTGCCGTATTTGTGATAGTTCCGCGCGGTCCAGACCCCGGTGGGAATGAACCAGCCCACGCCTAAGAGAGCGCAGAAGAAAAAGGCTTTGAAAAATCCCTTCGTGCGCCACAGAGCGAAGAACAGGAAGGCCGGGAAACCGCCGAAGACGGAACGGCAGAGGGCGCAGAGGCCGCCCCAGAAACCCAAGACTGGAAGACGCCAAGAGAGGGGCTCCTCAATGAAGCGAAGGAGATAGAAGAAGAACACGACCTCCATCACGACGAACAAGGTTTCGGTCTGCAGTTGGGGAGTGAAGAAGACCAAGGCGGGGTCCAACGCGACCCAAACGGCGGCCAGGCGGGCCGTTTTCTCGTCGGCAAGACGCGATCCGATGCGACGGACCAGAACCACGCAGGCGGCGCCCATCAAGCACTGCAGAACCAGGACCGGGACCGGATTCGGCGAACGGGAAATCCCGAGAATCATCGCGATAAATCCGGTGTACAGCGGGGGATGCGTGGCGTCGAAGGCGGGCATCGGCGACCAGCCCAGCCAGCTTTGGGCCAAGTTGTAGTACAGGTCGCGGCCGTACACCTCGCCCAGGCCTTTCCACTGCCAGACGGCCAGGAAGCCCAGCCGCAGCGCCAAGGCTCCGCCGAAAGCCGCCGCGTCGAAGCGGCGGGAGTTCAGCTCCATCTCAGCTTGAACAGCACCCACAGATGGATGACGCCGTCGTGCCAGCGGATTTTCTTGCCTTCCTCGATGCGGCGCGGGTGATAAGAGATCGGCAGCTCGAAGATCTTGACGCCGCGCCGCAGGGCCTTGGCGGTGACCTCGGGGCAGAACTCGAAGCCCGAGCACTTCAGATCGAACGAACGGATCAAATCGGTCTTGAACAGCTTGTAGCAGGTGGCCTCGTCGGTGATCGCCGAGCCGTACAGGAAATTGGTCCACCACGAGAGAACACGCCCGCCCCAGTAATAGCTCGAGTAGGAGCGGACGTTGTCGGGCTTGAGGATGCGCGAGCCGTACACCGCCTGGGCGCGGCCGTCCTCGATGGGCTTGAGCAAGGCCGCGTATTCCGCGGGATCGTACTCCAAATCCGCGTCCTGGATGAGGACGATCTCCCCCGTGGCCGCCGCCAGCGCGGTGCGGATGGCGGCGCCCTTGCCGGAGTTGCGCGCGTGCCTGAGGACGCGGGTCCCGGGACGGGCCGCGGCCAAGGCGGCCTCGTAGGTTCCGTCCTTCGATCCGTCGTCCACGACGATCACTTCCAGGTCGCGCCCGGGGTTGCGCTCGTACACCGCCTCCAGGCAGCGCGCGATGGTTCGCGATTCGTTGTACGCCGGGACGAGAACGGAAACCTTCATCCGTCGATTCTACCCTTTCGGAAGACGCCGACGAATATGTCGCTGAGCGCCAGCGGCGGAACGTAGACGAACGACAGCAGCCAGACGCCGGCGAACAGGACGGCGCCGACGATCCCGCCGTGCGTGCTGGAGATGCGCTCGGCCAGTCCCTCGCGCGTGATGGTGCGCAGGGCGAAGGTGTCCACCGGGTCGAAGCCCGCCGACCGCCGCGCCAGGAGCCGGAGATTCATCGGATTGAACAGGCTCAGATGCGGCGACGGGAGGCCTTTCTGCCACAGGCGCTCCAGCGGCGCGTCGATGCCGAAGCGAGCCAGCAGTTTCGCCAGGCGGTACAGCGCGCCCCCGCTGGACGGGAGGTTGATCACCAGCAGGCCGTCGGGCGCCAGCAGGCGCTCGACATGTCGAAACGCCCCTTCGGGGTCGGGCAGATGTTCAAACACGTCGTTGAATACGATCAGCGAGTATGGTCCGGCGTCCTTCAAATCATCGGGGAAGAATCCGGTGGCCACGTGGAGGCCCCGCGCCCGCGCCTTCTCCGCCAGGGCGCGGTCGGGCTCGATGCCGGAAATATTAATCCCGCGGGCGGCCGCCGCGTCCAAGAACCATCCGTCGGCCGGGCCGATCTCTATGGCGCGCGCGTCCTTGAGGGAGAAATGGCGCTCGAGCCGGTCGAGCAGTATCCGGAAGTTCGTCTTCCGCAATGTCTCAAGGCCTTCGATGCCCGTGCCGCCGCCCGAGGTCAAGGTGGAGAACTCGAAAGCGCAGGCCGGGCAGCGGTAAAGCCAATCCTTGAGGGGCCGCGACGGCTCGCCGCAGACCGGGCAGGGCTTGGTCTCGGTCATGCCGCGGGAAAGGCGGCGGACCACTCGTCTTCCTTGAAGCCCAGCAGGCCGCGGTCTTTCAGGAGAACGAAGGGCCGCTTGACCAGCTTCCCGTGTTTGGCCAGCAGGGCGATGGCGGCATCCTCGCTCATCGTTCTCAGCTTCTCGCCAACGCCCATCTCGCGGTACAGAACGCCCGAGGTGTTGAACAGGCGGCGCAGCTCGCCGGCGAAGCCCAGCATGGCCTTCAATTCGGCGGCCGAGGGCGGCGTTTCCACGATGGGCACGCTCCGGTAGTCCACGCCGCGCGCGTCCAGGAATTTCAGCGCCTTGCGGCAGGTGGAACAGCCCGCGTACTCGTAGACTTTCACGCTCATCAGGCGATTATAGCCCTCCGGTCGCTCCATAAGGAAGGGGTAGGACCTACGGCCCAATCCCGGGTGGTCCATAATACGGGCCCGCTTGGGACCTATGCTTCCCGAGGAAGCCCGGCGCGGCCGCTACAATATGGCTATGAAGAACATGCGCCGTGCCCTCGGTCTCCTGCTGTGCGCCGCCCTCGTCGGCGGCCTGATCCCCCCGGAGGCCGTCCGCGCCGCCGCGCCGGTGCAGATCCACCTTGGAACCGAAGCCGGAACGGCGGGCCTGAGCGCCGCGGCCGGAGTCAACGCCGCCCTGACCTTGGGCGCGCCCTCCGCCGCGCCGATGCTGGCCCCCAGCGCCGCCTTCTCCGCCGGCCCCGCCGCTTTCGCCGCGCCGGCGGCCGCCGCCATGCCCTCCGCCCTCGCTCCCGTCTCCGCCGCGCCGGCTCCGGCGCTCCTCGCGGCGCCCGTCGCCGCCGCCGCCGAAGGCCCGTCGAACGACGCGCCGAAGACGCCGAAGGCCGCCGCTCCGGCCGCGGCGCGCTCGTGGCTGTCCCGCGCCGCCGGAATCTTCTCGCGCCGCTCCGCTCCCGACTCGGCCGCGAAGGATCAAAGCCCCACCGAGGCGAAGGCCCGGGCCGACATGCTCTTCGACGCCGCCGCCAAGCCCGCCGATTCCGCCGAGCCCGTCGCCGCGCCGGCGAATCCGACCATCGGCTACCGCCTCGGCCGTTGGGGCGCGACGAAGATCCAGAGCTACAAGGACAAGCGCGCCGTGGCCCACGACGCGTTCGGCGGCCCGAAAGCCGAGCCGATGACGTTCTGGGGCCGCGTCGGCTACGGCGCGAAGTGGGGCCTGAACCTGGTGGGTATCAGCGCGTTGATGGATTTCACGGTCGCTCCCCTGCTGAGCCACTTCGCCTGGCCGCTGCTGCTGTCGCCGGCGTCCATGGCCGGCTTCGGCCGCGTGGAGCTGCTGACCAAGTTCGGTCCGTCCCAGATCGGCGCCGCGCTGACGCACGCTCCGATCCCCTTCCTGGGCTTCGCCTTGCCGCTCTCCACGGCGATGGAGGAGTTCACCTACCGCTTCATCGGCTTCGGCGTGGTGTTCGGCCTGCTGGCCTTGGTCAAGCCCGTGACCGCGCTGATCGCGAAGGGCCTGGAGCAGATTCCCGACGCCTCCGGCCTGCGCTCGAAGGTGCAGTCCCTCCTGATCAACGGCGGCGGGCTGATCTCCTACTTCGCCTTCCCCATCGCGGCGCTGCGCTCCTCGTTCAACTTCGCCGTGGCGCACTTCGCTCATTGGGGCGTGGACCCCTACGTGTTCGCCATCAACATGGTCGCCGGTTATTTCCTGGCCCGCGCCGCGTACAAGACGCGGGGCCTGACCGCGCCGTTCGTGGCGCACATGGTGTTCAACCTGGCCATGATGGGCTCGCTGATCTTCGGCGCGGCCTTGGGCTGGCCGATGGCGGCCTCGGTGTACGCGGTGCTGTCGTCGGTGGTCGGCGTCGGCGCGCTGTGGTACAACTGGCGCTCCGCGCGCAAGGACCGCGCGTTCCAGCTCAAGAGCCTGGCCGGCGGCGCCAAGGCGCTGCTCGTCGCGGGGCTGGTCTCCGCGGCCATGCTGGGCGGGCTGAATTCCGGCGGCACGCACGCCGGCATGTCCCTCACGAACTTCTCTCCGGCCCCGATGGCGCAGATCGCCGTCAAGGACGCGAAGACCGCCGCGCCCGCCGATACGGCCGCCGTCGTCGAGGCGCCGGACACGGCGGCGGCCGCCTCCGCCGCCGCGCCCACGGTCGAGTCCCAACAGGACATGATCGCCCGGGTGAAGCCGTCCGTCGTGAAAATCATCGTGAAGATGGACGGGGGCTACGCGCTGGGCTCCGGCACGATCGTGACGCCGGACGGCCGCATCGTCACCAACGCCCACGTGGTGGGCACGAAGGTGGCGGGTGAAATGGTCATGGTCGAGTTGATCGACGGGCATAAGATTCCGGCCAAGATCCTGGCCGTGAACCACGACCGCGACCAGGCCTATCTCCAGCTTCCGCGCATAGTCAGCAAGAAAACCGGCGAAATGATCGCCTGGCCGATCTCCAAGTTCGCGACGACGGCCCCGCGCGAGGGCGACGAGGTCTTCGCGATGGGCCACCCTCTGGGCCTGCCGTTCACGGTCACCAAGGGCATCGTCAGCGGCCTGGGCTCGCGCGCCAACATGTACGTGCAGTACCTGCAGACCGACGCGTCCATCACGCACGGCAACTCCGGCGGGCCGCTGTACAACGCCCGCGGCGAGATCGTGGGCATGAACACCATGGGGCCGGAGAACGCCGGCAGCATCGGCTTCAGCATCACGGCGCCCAGCATCGTGCGCGGCTTGATCCAGTACGACGCGGTCGGCAACATCAACACGGCCGCGATGGGCATCATCACCGATCTGTCGAACCCCGACCAGCCCGATCAGGGCGTGGCCGTGGAGTTCGTTCGCCCCGGCTCCGCCGCGGCGAAGGCCGGCATCCAGGCCGGCGACGTGATCGTGGGCGCGGCCGGCGAGATGATCCAGGCGCAGGGCGGGCGCAAGTCCGTCCACGATCTGTCGGCCATCCTGGCGCAGGCGAAGCCCGGCGACACGATCGCGGTCGCCGTCCTGCACGGCGACGCGGTGAAGGTGGTCAAGATCACCCTGGACGGGAAGAAGACGTCCGAGGAGACGTCAGCGGCGCACGGGTTCGACGGGGAGGACGAGGCCCCCTAACAGGGCCGGATCCGCGAACAGACGCACTTCCCCGCCGTCGCGCGTCAGCGGGGTGGAGTACGGGAAGCGCCCGATCAGGACCCAGCCGGCGTTCGGCGGCGTGGACGAAAAAGACGTTCCGGCGACGACGCGGTTGAGCGCCTGCCAGTCCCACATGCCGATCTCCGCGGCGGGGCTGCGGGCCCGGAGAAGCGCCAGGTTCCGCGTCAGCGTGAACTGGCCGTCCCAGTCGAAGCCGTTCTCCACCTTTCCCGGCGGGACGCCGTGGTCCACGGCCTCCTGGCCGGCGGCCCAGCGGGCGCGGTTCCAGGCGAAATAGTCGGTGAGCCCCGCGGTCGTGAACAGCGCCAGAACCGTCGCGGCGGCGAACGCGAGCCGCGACTGGCGCGCCTTTTCGGCGCGTCCGGCGGCGAACGCGGCGGCGGCGAACGGGAGCACGACCAGAAGATAGCGGTCGTAGATCACCGGCATGGCCAGCATGGCGGCATATGGCATTCCCACAAATAGCGCCGCGGCGCGGATTTCACGCCCTTTAGGACTGCGGAGCACCTCCGCGAACGCGCGAACCAGGACCAACGACGATATTAACGCGAGAAATGCCGCCGCGTGCCACAACAGCGGACTTTCCCACCAACCGCCCGGTTTGTCGTCGGAGCCGGTCAAGGTGACCACGCCCAGGCCGGAATGATTGAGGGTATTCTGAATCAAAGGCAACCCGTGAGCCGAAGACCAGCCGATCAAGGCGAAGCCGGAGATGAACACGAGGGCCGCGGCCTCCGGGCGCGACGGGCGGCGCTTGAACGCGTCTCCCTTCCGCAAGATCGCCAACGGAAAAAGAAACAGCGCTCCCAGCTGCACCGATTCTCCGACGCGCTGGAATATTCCCATCCACATGCGTGGCTCCAGCCAATGCGTCCACGACGCGTCCGGAGAGAAATGACCCGACTCCCATGCCCAGGTGGGACCATGCCCGAATCGGACCCACATCCAAAACCCGGAGCCAAGAAGAATCGCAGGACATAGAAATGCCGCCGCCGTTCGCGGCGTCAATGTCCGGTCCAGCGCCAGCGCCGCGATCCCTCCGGCCGCGCAGAGAAATCCGGTCTGCCGCGTCAACCCGGACACGGCGATCAACAACGACGAAACGGCGAACCAACGGACGGAATCATTCTCCCGTCCGAGAAGAAACGCGCCCATAGCCGCCAAAGTAAAGACCGCGGCGGTCACATCCAAATGAAAGCTGGCGCTCAGGACCGCGTACAACGGCGAGACGGCCACGACGAGACCGGCAAGCAAGGCGGAGTCCGGCCCCGCCTTCCAACGGCACGCCAAAGCGTAAACACCCGTCGCGCCGATGAATCCGAGGACCAGCATCCAGATTCGCAATGCCTGATTCGACGCGCCCCAAGGCGCCGTCATCAAAGCGCCGAGAAACGCGTGCGGCGACGCCCACGACAGCGCCCATTCCGGAAGATGCAGACCTTCGCCCGCCAGAAGTCGTCGCGCGCATTCCGCGTATTGGAAATCGTCGTTGAGCGGGAATTGACCGCGAGGATCGGCGATCAGGAAGACGCCGGCCCACGCAGCGGCCAGAACGGCCAATCGGCGGACATCTTCGCTGCGGAGAATCGGGCTCGGCACGCACCCAGAATACGAAATCGGGCGGGGCCTTACTGGGGGCGGGATTCGAGCTTCGTGATGCGGCCTTCGTGCTCCATCAGCATGCTGCCCTGAGAGCGGCACCAACGTTCGAAAGTTTCCATGTTGCGCGCCGAAGCATCCAAAAACGACTGGAATCGCATGAAATCGAGACGCAAACCCTTAAGCTCCGAAACACCCTGACGAACTTCGAACATATCGCCTTCAATTCGCGCGACGGTCACGGCCACTCGCGTCAACTTTTCGTCTAGATGGGTTACCTTTTCATCCAGGTGGGTTACCTTTTCATCCAGGTGGGTCACCTTTTCATCCAGGTGGGTCACCTTTTCATCCAAGTGGGTCACCCTCTCATCCAGGCGCGCGACTTTTTGGCTCAAGCCGTTGACTTGGCCGCCCATCGCCGCCACTTCGTTCTTCAACAGTCGATAATCGTTCATCTGTCGGGCTTCCCTCGGGAAGCGGGTCCGGTTCTGACATTGTATCCTCCGTCCCGGGCGTTCTCAAGGGCCCAAAGACCTAAGACCTTACGGTTTGATCCCCTAAAAGGTTCCATGAATCGAATTGATATCATTCGGGTAATGAGGCCCCGCGGCATCACGGCGTCACTGCTCGCGCTCCTATGCGTCTTCGGCGCGGCGCGTCCGTCCGCGGCCTATCAGCGCGACGAGCATTACCTGACGACGCGTCTGGTGTTCGGTACGCGCGAAGGCGGCGACGTGGCGGCTCTGTGCAGCCAGCTGGCCGACGAGGCGCCGGAGCTCAACGCGATCCAGGTCTATCAGCGCCTGATGGAGCATCCGTTCGCGTACGGGATGTGGACTTTACGCGGAACCGGCCCGGAGGACACGGTGGGGCGGGTGGTGACCATCCAGCAGATGCTGCACGGGCTCACCGGCGGAAGCCCGGAAGCCCTGCGCGCCATCGCCACCGCGACCGCGCGCGAGCTCTGGAAGACGGCGCGCGCGGAGAAAGACCCGAAGCGGCGCACCGACGCGCAGTGCGCGCTGGGCTTCGCGCTCCATCTGTACGGAGATACCTTCGCGCACGAGCGGATCAAGAACTCCTCGCGGATGTACCGCACGGGGATCGGGCACCTCTTCGACGGATCAAAACCGGACCTGCCGCTGTGCTCCCCGGAACGGATGAAGCTGTGGCGGAACTACCTGGGCTCGGCGTGCACCTTGATCCCGGAGGGCTCCGCGTTCTCGTTCGAAGGGATGTTCTTCTCGGCGAGCGCGTCCCAGCTCCGCGCCCGCCGGGCCAACGACTACGCGCGCGAGGAGCTGATGCACGCGGAGGCCGAGGCGCTGCGCGGCGGGGGCCTGATCGCGTCGCCGCTGGCGCGCAACCTGGCGAATCATCCCTGCCAGACCATCGCCGACGCGGCGGCCAAGGGCCTGCCGCACGCGCCGTCGTGCGAGAATTCCTGGACGCTGTACCGGGAGGCGGCGACCCGCGCCTTCGACGCCTACGACGCCGATCCGTCCCACGCCGGCAAGCCCAGCCGCGGGGAAACGAAGCGCCCGTTCTTCACGGGCTCGCCGTTCTTGAAAGGAGCCGCCTGGTGAACATCGAACACCATCACCGCCGCATCCACTGGAAGACGCGCCTGATCCGGCTGGCCCTGCCGCCGCTGGCCTTGGCGGCCGCGCCCGCGTGGCTGTACTTCTCCGTGGGCACCTGCCAGGAAGAGGGCGACGCGGTGGGCTCGTTGTGCCGCGCGCTGCGCGTGATTCCCTACCTTCCTTCCATAGCGGCGCTGGCCGTGGGCGCCTTCATCATTTGGGATCTGATCCGCGTGGGCCGGGAGCTGCACTTCGAGAAGCACGGCGTGCTGCCGCGCCATCACGTGAAGCACATGGTCCACGGCTACAACGCCATCGAGCCGAAGCACCAGAAGCACCTGCACCGCACGCTTCTCAGCATCGTCGCGGTCACCGCGGCGGTCACCGCCTGGATCGCCTGGCAGGCCTATCAATCCACGCATTAAAATTTTTGTAACTGTTGATTTTTAACGCCCGCTCCTTTACACTACGCTCATGGAAACGCACGCGAAATCGGACGGGGTGCCGGCGCTTCTACGCGAGGCCGCGCTGTTCGTCGAAACGCGCTTTTACCCTCTCTACTACGCCTACTTCGCGTTCCGCCGGACACGGACGACCTGGCAGCATTTCGGCGATGCCCGCGCCGCCGTCCTGGGCCTCCTGCACACGAGAAATCCCGAGATGGCGCGAATCCACGCGCTGGCCCTGTTCATTTACGCGGTCCGCTTCACCTTGGTCCCTTTTTGTCTTTTGACGATGTACGCGTTGATGCGTCGCAACCCGTCGCCGCGGCGCTTCGCGACCCCGTCCGACATTCTGTTTCCTTTCGTCAGTACCACGGTGATGGGCTGCTCGGACATGATCATCAACACCTTCGACTCGCTGAACGACGTCATGGACGACCCGCTGATCCCCCTGTCGCCGAACTTGCTCGGCGCGTCCTACGCCCTGGTGGTCGCCGGAAGGATCCTGTCGGCAGCGGGAATATTGTGCCTGGGGCGCTCCTTCACGCTCTACATCGAGGAGCGCCCGCTCGTCAAAAACGGCGTCTACCGCTACCTCAAACATCCGATCTACATAGGCTACATGCTTTCCTTGATCGGGGTCCTGCTGAGGAATTCGTCCCGCTCCATGATCCTGTTCCTGGCGATCGCCGCGACTTTGTTCGCGGTTCGAGCGGTCCTGGAGGAGCGCAGGCTGTCGGCGGCGTATCCCGAGTACTCTTGACCCGCTAACGGGGCCGCAGGGGATACGGCGCGCCGTCGAGCGGATGGACCGTCTCGACCAACCCGTTCGGACCGGCGTCCACGGTGATCGAATGATGAAAGCGGTCCTTCACCGGCCCCGGGAATAACGGCGAGCCGCCGCCCCCCGTCAGCACGTAGCGCACGCCGCCGCGGTCCAGCACGCCGAATCCGTGCACGTGCCCCACGTAGACGCGGGACACCCCGCGCTCCGTCATCAGGCGCATGAACTCCTCCGCGCCCGCCTTGAATCCGCCCGCCCCTTTGCGCCCGGCGAAATCCGTCCACTCGCCCAGCGGCGCCGGCGGCATGTGCGTGAAGACGACCGTCGGCATGTCCTCGGCCAAGGTCGATTTCAGCCAGGCCAGCTGGTCCGCGCTGAGACGGCCGGCGCTGGTGTCCACGACGACGAAGCGCCACCCCCCGCGCCGGAACGCGTAGTCGGTCCCCCCGAACAGCGACCGGTAGACGGCGTCGTTCGTCACCCCGTGCGGGCTGTGCCGGTCGTGATTGCCGATCACCGTCAGATACGGCGTGCGCAACGCCGTGTCGCGCAGGCGCCGGAAGAATCCCAGGAAGTTGCGCACGATGCCTCGGCTGACCATGTCGCCCAGCTGCACGATGAAATCCGAACCGGACCGGTCCGCCCGCGACAGCAGCTGCCAGAACGCCCCGGGATGCTCGTTGAACAGCGCGCGGGAGAACCAGAAGCGTCCCGGCTCCGCGTCGCCGATCACCGTGAAACGGAACGACTCGTTCTCCGCGCGCTTCGCCGCCGTCAGCCGCGCCAACTGCTCCGTCGTGCGGAATGCCGCCGCCAGTCGCCGCGCCGTCCCATGATCTCCGTCCGGCTCCGCCGCCCGCGGCGCCACCACCAGATGGCCCCGCGCCACCGCCTCCTCCGCCGACGCGACGACCGCCATGGGGCCGTGATGCGAATCCGGAATCCCGTCCCAGCGCTGCTCCTTGCCCCCGGAATACAGGTCGACAAGATCCCGCGCGCCACCGATCACGCCCAGGTCCAGATCGGACTTCTCGGTGAACGGAGCGCCGTCGTGATGCCGAATCCCCGTCTGCCGGCTGCCGTGGATGAACCACGCGCGCCCCGTTTCGTCGGCCAGGCGCTGGACCTCGGCGACATGCTCCGCGCGCACGCCGGGACCCGGGATGCCCATCACCGTGGACGGCGCCGACGGAAGAACGGACAGGGATGGGAATAAAGGGACGCCGGCCGCCGCCGCGCCCGCGCGAAAGGCCGGAGCCGGGGGGATCTCGGCGGGACGAAGGAACTGCTGAGCGTCGGCCCCCGCCGCGGCCAGGACGGCCGCGGCGAGGACGTAAACGACTCTCACGGAATCAGCGCGTCGGGACGGGGACTTTCGCCAGGATCGCGTCCACCACCTTGTCGGTGGTCAGATCGCGCGGGGCCGAGAAGCCCAGCATGATGCGGTGGCGCAGGATGCGGTGCGCCACGGCCTCCACGTCGGCCGGACCCGCCCACGCCCGCCCGTCCATCAAGGCGTGGATGCGCGCCGCCTTGAGCAGATAAATCGCCGCGCGGGGACCCGCGCCGCCGTCCTTCTCGATGGCGTTCTTTGGAACGGCCACCCCGTACTTGTCCGGGTGGCTGGTGGCTTCCACCAGGTTCGCGATGTAGGACTTCACCGCCGGATCAACGTAGATCTTGTCGGACAGCTTGCGGATCCCGTCCAGCTCTTCCAGGCTGTGCACCTTGCCCGCCGTCGGCTGGTTGTCCTTGCTGGAGAAGCGCTCCATGATCTCCAGCAGTTCCGCCGTGGACGGCAGAGGCACCGTCGTCTTCAGCATGAAGCGGTCCTGCTGGGCCTCGGGCAGGCGGTACGTCCCTTCCTGCTCGATCGGGTTCTGCGTGGCCAACACGATGAACGGCTTGGGAAGCTTATAGGTCTTGTTGCCGATAGTCACCTGGCCTTCGGCCATCGCTTCCAGCAGCGCCGACTGCGTCTTCGGCATCATGCGGTTGATCTCGTCGACGAGAAGGATGTTCGTGAACACCGGCCCGAACTGGACCTTGATGATCTTCATCCCCGGATGATCGACGTCGTCCTGCAGGATCTCCGCGCCAATGATGTCGGAAGGAAGCTTGTCGGGCGTGCCCTGGATGCGCTTGAAGTCGCCGGAGACCGAGTCGGACGCCGCCTTCACCGCCTGCGTCTTCGCCACGCCGGGGACGCCTTCCAGGAACACGTGCTCGGACGCGATCATCGCCATCACGATCGAGTCGATCATCTCCGTCTGGCCCACGATCACCTTGCCGATCTCCGCGCGCAGGCGGTTGATCAGCTCGGCCTTCTCCTTCGCCTGGGCCTGAAGCTCCGGCGTCGCGCCCTTGGAGAAGCGCGACGTGGACGGGGTCAGTCCTCCGATCTCCTTGGCCGGACCGTCGGCGGCCGCGGCGGACGCGGCCAGCGCGGGAGCGCGCTCGATCGCGCCGTCGAAGCGCTCATCGTTGCGCACGGCCATCGCGCCGATGTCTTCATTAGCGACCGTCGGCGAAGGCAGCACGCCGAGACGCGCCAGCACGCGACCGACCATAGTCGGAGCCTTCGTCATGACGGGAACCGCCGCGGGAGCGGCCGCCGGCGTCAGCGGAGCCGGGAGCGACGCGGCCGGAGCCGCGGCCAGCGCCGGGGCCGACAAGGGCGCCGCGGCGAGCGGAGCCGACGCCGCCGGGAGCGCCAAGGTCGACGCGCTCAGCGCCGGGGCCAAAGCCGCCGCCGAGGGAGCGGAGATCGCGGCCGCGGAGGCGGACGCGCCGCTCAACGACGCTCGGAGCGAACCGGCGGAGACGGCCTGAGCCGCGGCCGGACCCGCGGCGAGCAGGGCGCCCAATCCGGCGGCGAGAGATTTCACGGCGATGTTTTTCTTCATATTCGTGGCTCCTACGGTGCGTTGCGGCGTTTGGGGTCGAAGTGAGCGGCCAGAGTTTCGAGGGGGTCGCCCTCGGTCGACAGAACGATGGGACGAGCGCGGGCGGCCAATAGATCGTCTTCCAGCTTCGCTTCATGGCGCGCGATGGCCGTGGCCGCGTCGGAGCGGACCTTCTTATCGCCCGTGTCGAGCGTGCGCTGCGCGCCGCTCTCGGCGTCCACCAGGGGCAGGAGCGCCACGTCGGGCAGCGGGCGCGTCTCGGCCGGGTCCACCACGCGGATCGCGCGCAGGTCGTGGCGCGAGGAGACGGCGGCGAGCGCGTCCTTGAAATCGGGGGCCAGGAAGTCGGAGACGACCGCCACCATCGCGCGGGACTTGGACAGCCCCAGCACCTGGTCGAGAGCGGGCTTCAGGTCCGTGCCCTTCCCCGTCGGCTCGGCGTTCATCAAGGCGTCGATCAAAGCCGCCGTGTGCTTCGCGCCGCCGCGGACCGGTATCACCGCTTCGACGCGGTCGCTGAACAGGATCGCGCCCACGCGCACGTTCGTGCGCGACGCGGCCAAGGCCAAGGTCGCGGCCACGTCCTCGATCACCGCGCGCTTATCGGCGCCGCGCGTGCCGAAGCGGCCCGAGCGGCTGATGTCCACCAGCAGAATCAGAGGCATGTCGCGGTCCAGCTCGAACTTCTTCGCGTAGGTCTCGCCCTTCTTCGCGGTGGTCTTCCAGTCGATCTCGCGGTAATCCTCGTTCTGGTACGGGCGGGCCTCGGCGAACTCGCTGCCGCCGGCGCCGATGAAGCGCGAACGGAACGCTCCCCCCACCACCGAGTTCGCCAGCCGTTGGGCCGCGAACGCGATGCGCGACCGCCGCGCCTCGATGGAGGCCTCGTGCGCGTCGGGCGACGGCGGGAGGGCCGGCGCCGCGCGGAACGCGTACTTCCAGATCAGCCAGGTGGCGACCGCCGCGATCACCGCCGCGAACACCCAGGAGCCCAGGGCGGAGCCCGCCATCAGCAGGCCCAGCGGCGCGAGGCCGTGCAGCGGCGTGGTCGGAGCGGGAGCCTTCGCCAGGTCGCCCAGAAGCCCGTCGGCGGCCTTGATCCCGTCCCGGAGCGCGGCCTTGTCGTCGTCGGTCAGATCGATGGTCCCGGTCTTGCCCGTCCACTTGCCGGAGGCCAAGGTCGCCGCCATGAAGTCGCGGATCCGCTGGACCTGGGCCGGCGTGTAGGACTGGAACCACGATTTCTCGCGGTCGTACTGCGCGCCCTTGTTCGCCAGCCCCATGTCCGCCAGCGCGGTATAGAAATCCGTGCCCGGGAACTTCGCCCACCCCATGTGGAGCGCCTTGTTCAGGTTCACCGTGTTGAGCTCGCCGGGGCCGTCGCCGGCGGGCACGCCCAGCTTCGCCGCGAACGCCCGCATCTGCGGGATGTTCTTCTCCAGGCTCTCCAGGAACTGCTTCTGGTCCGCGCTCAGTCCGGAGGAGGAGCTCTTCGCTTCGGCGGCGGCGGCGCGCGCCTGCTTGAGCAAGGCGTCGTAGTGGCGCAGCTTGTAAACCGTGCGCCACTCGCTGTCGATGATCTTCAGGTCCGCCTCGATCAGCCGGTGGTCGGCCTGATCGGGGAAAACGGAGGCGAACTTCTCCGCCGCCGCCTTCAGCGACGCGAACGCCTGCGGGCGCAGGGCTTCCAGCGCCGCGGCCGGCAAGGCTCCCGCGTCGACGGCCTTCGAGAGAAGCGTCATACCCTCGCCGCCGCGCGTCGTCTTATCCAGCGCCGTCAGCAGCTGGGGCAGGACCTGCTTCAAATCGTCCGCGGAGACGGCCGCGCCCTTGGGGCCGGCGAGGCGCGCGATCAGCTGATTTTCCAGGGCCAGGAGCGCCTCGGCGTTCGGGCCGGCCGCGTCGATGGCCTGCGACAGCCGCGCGAGCGCCACCGCGTCCTGGTCCGGACGGTCGAAGCCCGTCTCGGCGGGAGAGGCGGGAGCCGCCGCCGGGTAATGCGCGCGCAGGGCCGCGTCCGCGGCGTCCAGGGAGCGGGCGACGTACAGTTTCTCGGCCCACGTCAGGTCGCGCGTTCCGCCCGAGAGCTTGCCGGTTTTCGCCATGTCGGCGAAAAGGCCGCGCAGGGCGGCCAGCTGCGCGGCGTCCAGCGTCTCGGGATAGGCCAGGGCGCTGGACGGATCGCCGATGGACGGGGCCAGGCTCTTCGCGCGAAGCAAGGTCAGGAAATCGGAACCGGAGAACGCCTTCACGCCGTCCTTGAGCAGCGGCTGAAGCTCGTCGGCCACCTTTTCGGGCTCGCTGCCGCCTTCCAGCATGCCGGCGCGCGCGCCGGTCTCCAAGGACGCCTTCAGCGCCGCGTCGGCGCGGTCGCCGAGCTCCGCCGCGACGATCAGCTTCGCGGCGTCGTCGCCCGCGGCCTTCTGCGCGGCCGCGGAGAACTCCGCGACGTCGGCCTGCAGGGTCCGCAGGTGCGACAGCTTGTACAGCTCGCGGTAGCTCTGGGTCGTCGACGTGTAGGCGCCGCCGCGGCCGTGCCAGCCGCCGTAGTAGCCGCCGCGGCCTTCGTACTCGTCGTCGTAGCCGCCGCCGTAGGAGGTGCTCTGCGCGTCGGGCAGGACGACGCCGTCCTTGATCAGGCGCTCGTGCAGGCCGGGGAAATTCTTCTCCGCCTCCTGGATCAGGACGGTGACGGATTGGTTGACCGCGTAACGCGCGACGCCCGCCAGGATGGGAGGCACCGGGGAGGCGCCGTCCTGGCCCTGGGCCTGCGCCTCGAACTGTCCCATCAAGCCCAGCTCCAGAGCCAGCAAAGAAGGCGGGGCCTCCAGGTCCTGGCCGGACTTCTGCGCGGCCGCCAGCGCCTGCGCGAACGCGAGCGGGCGCTTGGCGTCGGCCGCCGCCGCGTTCTTGAGGAGTTGATCGACGAAAGCCTTGGTCTGATCGGCGTTCAACGACGCGGCGTCGGGGGACGAGATCCGGCGCAGGGCGAAGACCTCGCTCCACATCTGCAGCGACGGGTCCCCCGCGAACTTCTGGTTGATCGCGGCCAGGCGCGGGAAGAACGGCGACTTGTCGGAGGACGCCATCGCCCCGTACAGGGTCTTGAAGGCCTCGCCGCGGACCTGGTCGTTCGGGCTCTTCAGCACGCGGAACAGGTTCATGAACGCGTTTTCGCCGCCGGATTCCACGCCCAGCGCGACCAGCTTGACCAGCAAGGCGGCCTGGACGGGGTCGTCGCCGGAATGGGCGATGGCCTTGTCCATGGACGCCCACAGCGCGTCGCTGTCGCGTTCGATCAGCGCCTTGAGCAAGGTGGTCTGCGCCGCGTCGTCGATGGGCAGCAGCCCCGCGTGGCGGAAGGCGACGATCAGCAGGTTGTCGGCCTTGGGATCCGGGGACTCGCGCAGGATCTGGATCGCGCGCTCAAAATCGGGGCCGCCGGCGTTCACGGATTTATGCCAGGCGCGGAACGCGGGCAGAACCTCCTTCGGGATGCGCTCGTCGATGTAGCGATCGCTGAAGATGTAGAGGTCGTCGGCGCCGTAAAAAATCTTGAAAGCGGTCTGCTCCGCGGCCGCCTGCTCGCGGGCGAAGCGGACCGTTCCGTCGATCGAGGCTCCCCCCATCAGAACGCTGCCGAACAATAGCGCGAAGGCCGCGGCGCGGGAGAAACGGGAGCGCAGGCTCCGGCGCGCCGGAGACGGCGCCGCCGGGGCGGGAACGGCGAACGGCTGGCCGGACGCGGCTTCATCCAAATCCTTGAGACGGGCCTGCGCGTCGGAGTGATCCAGCCACGACAGCGCGCCGCGGCGCGCGGCGATGCGGCCGACCACGGGCGTCAGCGACTCCAGCCGGTCCCGCGAGGTCCGGCGCAAGGCGGTCAGAACCGCCTCGTGGGTCAGCGCGCCGGCGCCGGAGAGATACGCCGCGGTCAGCTTCTCGCGCCACAGCGCGTCGTCGGCCGCGGCCTCGGCGATCAGCGCGGGGCGGGCCTTGTCGTCGGAAGCCTGCCAGCGGGCCAGGAACGCGTTCAGGCGCGGCTCGTCGGCCTCGCGCAGGTCATACAATTGGGCTAAATCGGATCGTACTCCCTTGGAAACAAATTTGGTCCGCCGCTGCCATGACTCGCGGACGCTCCGCGTCAGCGCCCCGTCGTTCCAAACATCATAGGCAAGAAGCCCGGTCACGACGACGGCCAAAAGAGCGAAGGGCAGAATCTGCGGCCAGGCGGCCAGCGGGAGCAGCGCCGCGCCCATCATCCCCGCCCCTTTCTTTTTCTTGGACACGCCCTTCTCGGGGATGTCACGGCGCAACAGGGAGCGGCCCGGCAGGAGCAGATCCAGCAGCAGGAGCGCCAGCGCCGGCCACAGCAGGTAGGTGCCGATCGGCTGCGGGGACTTGATGGTGTCGCCCTGGCGGCCCTTTTCGCGGGCGGCGACGGCGCCCATCACCTTGTCGATGGTCGCGCCCTTGTCGGCGTGGAAGTAGGCTCCTCCCGTGGACTCGGCCAACGTGCGGAGCTTGGCCTCGACCAGATGCGAGACGGCGGGCTGGCCGGTTTGGGAGTCGATGATGTACTCGGTTCCCTTGCCGTCCTCGGTGGGAACCTTCATCCGCGTGCCGGCCGCCGATCCCATCCCGATCGTGTAGATCGTGACGTTGTGGTCCTTGGCGGCCTTGATCGCGGCCTCGATCTCGGAGTCGAACGCCTCGCCGTCGGAGACGACGATGAGGATTCGGGGCCGGTCGCCGATCTTCTTGGCGTTGTCGAAGCTTTCGGCCGCGAACTTCACCGCGGCGCCCAGATCGGAGCCCTCCTTAAGACCGCGCGACTCCAGCTCCAGGCGGTTGATCTTGAATTCGAAGTTGCCGTAGTCGATGGAGATGGGCGACGCGGTGCGGGCCTGGCCGGCGAACACCACCAGGCCGACCCGGTCGGTGCCCTGCAGGCGCTCGATGAACTGGGTCAGGTCCTTCTTGGCCTGATCCATGCGCCCGTCCTCGGCGTAGACGAAGCTGTGCGAGCCGTCCACGGCGACGATCATGTCCTTGCCGCCGAAGTTCACTCGTTCGTCGGTGGCGCCGCCGCGCGGATCGGTGGCGGCCAGGCCGATCAG
This sequence comes from Elusimicrobiota bacterium, assembly GCA_044450965.1. GTDB lineage: Bacteria > Elusimicrobiota > Elusimicrobia > UBA1565 > UBA9628 > GWA2-66-18. Next base: position 95,008 of record JBIOJO010000004.1, read on the forward strand.
GCCCAGCGCGGCCAGGAAAATCGCGGATTTCTGCAGGTGGCGGCGCAAGCCCCACCACGCGCCGACGGTTTTCGGCGCCGTGCCCGGAGACAGCTCGCGCGCGGCCCTGGCGTTGCGGCCCAGGCCGTACCAGATCAGAAGTCCGATCGCCGGCACGCCGACGGCGGCGGCGGCCAGTATCCACGGAGCCGTGAACGCGATCCCGTGGCCGGCCAGCCCCGCGAACGGCAGGGCGAGCGCGCCCCACACGCCGGTGCCCTTGCGCGTGATGGCCTTGCGCGCGGCCTCGTCCTGCTTGCTCTGCTGATCGCCCAGCTTGCTGGTCAACTGCTCCGCGCCCTGCTTCTTGTCGCCCTTGGGATCCTTCGAGGGGTCCTTCGGGTCGCCCTGTCCGGGCTGGCCCGGCTGATCGCTTTTCTGATCACCCTTCTGGTCGCTTTTCTGGTCGCCTTTCTGGTCTCCCTTCTGGCCCTTCTGACCTTTCTGGCCCTTCTTGCCCTTCTGCTGCTTCTGATTCTTCTGCTGGTCCTGCTGCTCTTTCTGCTGTTGCTTCAGGGACTCCAGGTTCCACTTCGCGTCCTGGTTGTTGGGGTCGCGGCGGAGAGCTTCCTTGTAGAACTCCAGGGCCTTCGCGGCGTCCTTCTGCGCCAGCGCGGAATTGCCCAAATTGAACAGCGCCTGGGACTGCTTGACGGGGTCGGGCGTCAGATCCAGGTACTTCTGGAACGCCTGCTGGGCGCGGTCCGCGTCGCCCAGGCGCAGATACGCGTCGGCCATGTTGAAGTAGATCTCGGGGACGTCGGGGTGGGCGGCCAGGGCCTCGGCGAATTTCTTGACGGCCTCGTCGTAGCGGCCCTGCGCGTACAGGCGGTTGCCCTCGGCCATCTCCGGCGGCACCTGGGAGAGCTTGCCTTTGTCGGCCGCCGCGGAGGTCTGGACCTGGGCCAGCGTCTCGGGGGTCATGGTCTGCACCAACGGCATGCCGTGCAGGGACACCGCCAGGATCATGGCCTGCAAGGTGCGCAGGCGCGTGTTGCCCAGCGCGGCCTCCGCGCCCAGCAGCATGAACGCGATCAGCGCGAGCAAAGCGGTGTAGTCCTTGATGGACACGCTGGAGACGATCTTGGCGGGGCTCTTCTCCAGGCGGCTGATCTCGAGCAGGACCTGGGTCATGCGCTCGGCGTCGCCGGCCTTGTAGAACTGCGCCTTCGTGAGCTCCGAGATGCCGCGCAAGGTCTTCTCGTCGAAGCTGTCGCCCACGCCGACGGTGTAGACCTTCACGCCCAAGGACGCCGCGATCTTGGCCGCGTCGGCCGGATCGATGCCGGTGTTGGACTCGCCGTCGGTGAAGAGCACGACCACCTTCGCGCGGTCCGGCCGCAGGACCTGGTCCATCAGATCGGGATAAGCCTTCGCGTATTCCAGCGCCGCGGCCAGGCCCCGGGCGCGAAGCAAGGTTTTCATCTGCGCGACGCGCGGATCCTTGGCCTCGTCCAGGTCCATCATGTTGACCTCGGCGAAGTGGCCGACGGCGGTCAGGATGCCCTCGCCGATGGCGGTGGAGCCGCCGGTCTTGATCTCCTTCAGATGGGAGATCAGCGCGTCGTAGTCCGTGGTCAGGCGCACGTCCACGTAAGGCACGTCGTCGAACGTCTCCATGCCCACGCGGTTCTGGGTGCCTTTGCGCTGCTCGTCCACGTAGGCGCGGATGGCGGCGGCGGCGGCGGTCAGCTTGGTGCCGTCGCCCATCTTGTCGTCCATGGAGCCGGAGCGGTCCTCCACGATCATCGTGTCGGTGGACGGCGTGTAGCTTTCCAGGCGCTGAACGCCGATCATGGGCCGGGCGATCGCCAGGATCAGCAGGGCGATCGCTCCCAGGCGCGCGGCCTTGGGCACGGCGGCCAGCCTCTCGCGCCAGCTGCGGTGCGCCGACGAATGCGCGGCGGAGCTGACCGCGAAGCGCTCCCCCGCTCCGCGCGCGCGCCAGGCCTTCCATAAATACGCGGCGAACGGGATGAAGAGCAGAAGCGCCCACGGGCTGCCGAACTGCAGGCCCGACGCGGCGGCAAAAGCGTTCAGCCCTCCGCGGGACGCGGGGGCGGCGGCCTTGGTCTTGCCGGCGACGGACTCCACCAAGGCGCGCAGGCGCGCCAGCTGGCGCAGGCGGCCGGCCTGGTCCTCGTCCGCGCCGGAGAAGCGCCGGGTCTCGGCGTCAGCGGCGATGCCGGACGCGACCTCGACGTCGCCCGGGCGGAACGCCTTCGACGCCTTCAGGTCGCGGGCCAGGACCTTCGCGCCGCGCTCGCGGTGGGGCAGACCGGCGAAATCCACCATGAAGCGGGTGACCGCTTCCTGGACCGCGGCCTGGAAGTCCGCGCCGCCCATCCCGGCGGACTCGCGCTCCAAACGCGCGATCTCGGACTCCAGGTCGGCGACCAACGACAGCCGGCGCGCGTCCAGCTTCGGGTACCAGCGGCGCGCGGCCAGGATCCGCTCCAGGCCGATCAGGAGCAGGAAGCCCAAGGCGCCGCCCGCGACCCACACCCAGCTGGGGCTGCGCGCGCGCATCACGTCCACGATGTCGCGCAGGCCCTTTTCCTTCCAATCCGGGGTCAGAACCGACTTCACGATCACCTTGGAGTCCGGCACGACGATCTCGATCCCGTCCGGGTAGGCGGCGGTCTCAGCGACCGCGACCGAGGCCACGACGTCCTTTATAGCGATCTCGCCGGAGGCGAACGGGATGGCCTCGTAGACGACCGTCTTCGTCTCGCCGGGCGCCAGGACCAGCGGGGCTTCCGCGCCCTTGCCCTGGAGCTCGAGATCTTCGGGTAGGGCGTCCTGCAGCCCCGCGCGCAGCGACGCGATGGTGATGGTCTTGTCCGTGGGGTTGCGCAGGACGACCGTCAGATGGATGCGCTCACCCACCGTGGCGTCGTTGCGGTCCACGGAGACGGACGCGATAACGGGGCGCGGTAGCGGGGCTTCCTGCGTCGTGTCGGCGGCGGGAGCCGCGGCGGGAGCCGCGGCGGTCGGCTTCGGAACGGCGGTTCCCAAGTTGCTCTGCGCCACGATGGAGGCCATCGGATTCTGCGGAACTTGACCGAGCACGGGGTGCGGCAAAACGAACGAGATCGCCGCGAGGCTCGCCACGGCCAGCGCGCGACGCAGGAATCCAAGCCCCGCTTTCCTCGCGGCGGGAACGACCAAGGGCGCCGCGTCCCGATCGGACGTTTCCGGACGCGCCAGGGCGCCGTCGAACAAGCGCGCGGAGACCTGAGCATTTTGGTCCGGAGACGCCGCGCGCTCGGCCTCGGCGCTTCGAACCGCGCCCAAAGCCGTCGGCGCGGCGACGGCGGCCTTCGCGGCCGGCGTGGGCGCGGCGACGGGCACGGCGACGGCGGGAAGAGCGGCGGCCGCGGCGGACAGAGGAGCGGGAGCCAAGGCGGCCGGAAGCGCGGCGGCGGAAGGAGCCGCGACGGGGGCGGAACCCGGGACCGACGGCGCCGCCATGAGCGAGGGAGCCAACGCCGGGGCGAATCCGGACGAGCCCAGGCCCGAGACCGGCACGAGGGGACGGGGAGCCATCTCGGCGGCGGCGCCGCGCGCCATCGTCTGGGCGGCCGCCTGATAGGCGCCCGTGCCCGGCGCTCCCAGCAACAGGGCGGCCGACAGGACGGCGGCGACGATGCGGCGGAAGGTTCCTCGTCTCATTCGGACGCGAAAAGTTGATCTAGATCAACTCTCGCAAGTCCGATTATCACATGTGCCGGATTAAAACCCTTGGGTCCACAGGGTCAACGCGGCCCGGCTAGGGGTCCTACGTTCTTGTGGGTCCGAGGACTGGCCGCTAGAAGCGGACGCCCAGCGAGATGTTCTGGACGTTGCCCAGATCCCGCTTGGTGACCAGCGCGTAGTCGCCGGTGAAGCGCCCCTCGCGCACGCCGACGCCGAAGGAGACGCCGTCGGCGTTGCCTCCGAAGACGTAGGAGGTGCGGATGGCGACGGACGTCGCGGCGCCGAAATCCAGCGCGAACTCCGCCCCGGTGGCCGCCACGGCGCGCTCATCGCGGACCTTGATGCCCTCCCCGGTCAACAGCAGGCGCATCGCGCTGTAATAGGTCATCAATTCGTCGCCGGGAGCGCCCCAATCCAGGGACCAGGCCGCGCCGGCGCGCAGGGTCAGGGGCAGCGGGTCGGTTCTGGACTCGAATTTCACGCCGGGACCGATATTCTGCGCGGCCGCGCCCAGGCCGACCCCCTTCACCGGCGTCGCCCAACGGGCGCCGACGTCTCCGGCGAAGCCGTTGGCGCGGACGTCCGCCAGGGAGAATTGGTAGACCTTGCCCAACGCGCCGGCGGAAAAGCCGTCGCCCAAGGACATGGCCCAGCCGCCCGTGCCCACGTAGTCGCGCTGGGCGTTGACGGTGGCGCCTTGGCCCGACGGAGTGACCACGCCGATCGTGCCGGCGTCGTAATAAGACACGCCCGCGACGGCCGTCCCGGCTTTGAACGGATGGCCGTAGCCGAAAAAGCCGAAGGTGTCGTCGGCGACGCCGCTGGTGACGGTGGTGAGCAGCTGCGGACGGTCCAGCGCGGCGGCGCCGGCGGGATTGACGTCCAGGGAGTCCAGCCCCCCCGCCACGCCGCTGAACGCGCCGCCCATGGCGGCCGAGCGGGACGACAGGGAGCGGCGCAGGGTCGGCGCGCCGGTGGACGTCGCGCCGGCATGCGCCCGGGAGACGGACACGAACGCGAAAACGGCGAGCCAAGCGAGCCGCTTCATCGGATCACGACGATTTTCGCCTTCACGTCGATTTTCGGCGCGTTGACCCGGAGCAGGTAGACCCCGCTGGCGACCGCGACGCCGCCGGCGTCGCGCCCGTCCCAGTTCAGAATCTGGGTGCCCTTGGACATGGGACCGTCGAACAAGGTGCTGACCGGACGGCCGTCCAGCGCGAAAAGGCGGGCGGTCAGGTGCCCGTCGTTGAACGACGTGATCGTGATCGTGGTCGTCGCTCCGGTCCGCGGGCGGAGGAGATTGTTGACCAGCCCGACCGAGCCGCCGACGAAATCGATGAACTCCGCCTGGGGCAAGGTCGTCGTCGTCCCGTCGGCGTTCGTGACGTTCAGGTCCCAGCGGCCGGTGGCGGCGTTGAGGATGTTGAACGTGGCGGTGATCGTCTGATCGTCCGCGCGGACGACGCCGGTCCCGGGAATGGCGGGCTGGCCGGCCAAGGTCAACGTCACCACGGGCGCGGGCGAAAACACGTCGCCGGTGATGGTGACGGCCTGCGTGGACGTGTTGTTCACCACGCTGGCGGGCAGGATCGCGGCGGGAGCGGGAATCCCGGTCAGGGCGGTGTGCACGTCGGCCGTGGAGATCACGCCGGGGCTTCCGAAATCATAGTACAGCCGCCAGCGGAAGGAGTCCGTGGAGCGCACGGGCACCGGGAAGCCGATCCCGCCGGCCGCCGCCGTCGTGGAGACCCGGAAGCCGCTCTCGATGTCGAAGGACGTGCCGGAGACATCGCGCGACAGCGCGCTGGCCACGACGGTGGCCGAGGACGGCGCGCCGTTGAGAGGCTGGGTGTAGTACAGACGGACCTTCCCGTTGGTCAGGACGCTGGCTCCGACCTCGTAGGCCAAGGTGGACACGGCGATCGCCGGAGCGCTCCAGGTCCAGCCCTGGTCCGTCGAGCGCGACGTCATGATCTGCTGGCCGGAGACGGGAGCGCCGCCGACGAAATAAAGACGCCAGCTCAGGTCGTTCAATCGCACCAGCTTCGGCGAGCCCAGGTAGGTCGCGCCGTTGTCCACGCGCGTGCCGGTGTCGTTGGCCCAGCCCAGCCCGTCGGTCGAGGTCGCGCTGTGGATGCGGTAGGCGCCCGTCGTTGAATGGATGGAGTACAGCATCCGGAAGCCGCCGCCGGTCAGCGGCAGGATTCCGCAGCCGGTGATGGAGCTGGCGGAAACGGACGGCAAGGTCGACGTGGAAAGGCGCCCCGCGCCCGCGTCCTCGACCCACGCGACGCCGTCGGCGGACAGCGCGGAGCCGACCTGGACGCCGGAGCTGGGCCGGAGGAAGTACATCCGCAGGCTGGGATACGCTCCGGTGAACGCCTGGGGCGCCGCCGATGAGAAAACGACGGGGATTTCAGGATTGAAGGTCGGGACCGCGCCGGCGGAAACGCCGGAGAACGCGAGGACGGCGGCGGCGATCCAGCGCCGGGCCCGGGGGAGGTTCACGGCGAAATCGTAGCAGTCCCGGCGCGGCGCGTCCAGCAAGCCTTAGACGGCCACGCGCCCGCGGAGGAACACGGACAGAAAGAGGACACGGACCGGGAGATCCACCAGGAAGGCGGAGGCCGCTGCGGAACGCGGATCCAGAACCGCGGGGCCGATCGCGACGACGATGAGGACGCCGCCGGCCAGCTTCCACGCCGCGGCCGCGAGCAGCGGTTTGACCAGGCGCCGGGGCTGCGCGTCGAAGCGGCCCCGCGCCCGCCACAGATCCGCGAACCACACGCCATAGCCCGCCGTCCACGCCGCCAGCAGCGCCAAAGACGCGGGCGAGGGCCATTCCCCGCCCAGGCGCGCGGCCAGCTGCGCCCCGGCGAGCCAGCCCGCCGGCGCGGCCAGCGCCCAGAAGCCGCGATCGCGCGGCGGCGCTTCCTCGGCCTCGGCGCGAACGAACGCGCGGCGGATCAAAAGCCCCGCGGCGACGGCGAAAAGCGCGTCGGCCAGCAGCCACGCGGGCCCCAGCATCCGCTCCACGCGCAGGCGGCCGTTCACCGCATCGAGCAGATATCCCGCGGCGGCCGCCGCGGGCAGGAAACCCAGGGCGATCAGCTCCGCGGTCCCGGACTCCGCCTCGGCCTCGGGACGGGGCGACAACGCGTCCGCCGCGTGCAGGGCCGCGACCGTCGCCAGGCCCCAATCGAACGCCGACATCGCGGCGTTCAGCCAATCCACGCCCAGGAAGGAGACCCCGTTCTGCAGGATCTTGGTCAACATCCCGGCGTGAATCAAATTCACGGCCGCGCCGAACAGAAAAGCCTCGTCGTCCTGCAGACGCCGCCGGCGCCGGGCCGCTTCGAAGGCGAGGAACAGCCAGAGGTACGGAAACAAGAACCGCCACGCGTCCGACAGCGCCGCCGGACCGAGCGCGACCAATCCCCCCCCGATCAAGAAGGCGACGGCCGCGGCCAGCGGCGCGCGCAGGCGTTCCCTCACCGCGGCTACGGCCTCACGGCGACGGCCTCGATCTCGATGGCCGCTCCTTTCGGCAGGGCCGAGACCTGCACCGTCGCCCGCGCCGGATACGGCGTCTTGAAGTGCGTCGCGTACACCTGGTTCATCGCGGCGAACTGGCCTAGGTCGGTCATGAACACCGTCGTCTTGATGACGTCGTTCATCGTGAGGCCGGCCCCGGCCAGGATCATCGTGATGTTCTTCAGGCACTGCTCGGTCTGCTCGGCGGTTCCGCCGGCGATCATCGTCCCATCGGCCAGGAGCGGCGTCTGGCCCGAGACGAAGACCATCTCCCCGGAGGACATCCCCTGCGAATACGGCCCGATGGCCGCGGGGGCCTTCGCCGTGATGACGGGCGTTCGTTTCATGTTCGCTCTCCTCGTTTATCTCAGCGCGGCGAGCAGCTTGTCGTTGTTCTTGTGCGCGCGCATCAGGTCGGTCAGCGCCTTGATGGCCTCCAGGTCGCCCAGGCCGGCCAGGTGGCGGCGCAGCTTGTAGACGCCCTCGAGGTAGTCCTTCGGGAACAGCTTCTCCTCCTTGCGCGTGCCGCTGTCGCGGACCTTGAGCGCGGGGAAGATGCGCATTTCGGCCGCCTGGCGGTACAGCACCAGCTCCATGTTGCCGGTGCCCTTGAACTCCTGGAAGATGATGTCGTCCATCTTCGAGCCCGTGTCCACCAGGATGGTGGCCAGGATGGTCAGCGAGCCGCCGTTCTCGATCTTGCGCGCCGCGCCGAAGAACCGGCGCGGGATCTCCATGGCCCGCGAGTCCAGTCCGCCCGACATCGTGCGGTTTCCGGTCGCGAACTGGTTGTACACGCGCGCCAGGCGCGTCAGCGAGTCCAGCAGGATGAACACGTCCTCTCCCGCCACCACCTTCTCCAGCGCCAGGCGGAACAGATCCTCGGCCAGCTTCTTGTGCTTGTCGTAGGACTGGTCCGACGACGACGCCCAGACCTCGGCGGGCACCGAGCGCTTGAAGTCGGTGACCTCCTCCGGGCGCTCGTCGATCAGCAGACAGTACTGCTTGGTCTTCGGATCGGTCGCGGCGACGGCGTTCGAGATCTGCTTCAGGAACGTCGTCTTGCCGGCCTTGGGAGGCGCGACGATGAGGCCGCGCGTGCCCTTGCCGATGGGCGCGAGCAGGTCGAGGGCGCGCATGGACGGATCGGTCGAGCCCTTCTCCATCTGGTACCACTCGAAAGGGTCGACCGGCGTGAGCGCCGAGAACGCCTTCTCGACGTCGCTGCGCTGGGGAACCTGCGGAGGCTGAGACGGGCGTGGATAAGAATTGCTGCCGCGGTTCTGGCCGGCGTGCTGGCCGCCGCCCTGGCGCTGGTGCTGCTGGCCGTGCTGGCCGCCGCCCC
>JBIOJO010000005.1:0-89103 GCA_044450965.1 Elusimicrobiota bacterium
GAGCAACGGGAAGTGCTACGCGTACGCGGGAACGTTCAGCCAGGCCTGCCCGAACTGGATCCCGGCGTTCGGGGCGCCGGCGGCGTGGACGTTCGCGCCGTCGGGCAACCCGCTGACGCCCAGCCAGAGCTACATCCTGACGGCGCAGGCCACCGACAACGCGGGCAACGTTCAGAACGCGTTCGGCGTGGGCGTCAGCTCGATCGCGTTCACCTACAACAACGCCACGCCCACCATCGGCATCACCGCGCCGGCGACCGGCCGCGAGACCAATCTGGCCACCTTGAGCGGAACGGCGACCGACGCGGTGACCAGCGACCTGGCCGTGGTCCAGGTCCGCGTGCAGAACCTCAGCGCGCTGAACCGCTACGCGGATCCGGCCGCCGCGTTCACGTTCAGTCAGGCGAACCCGGACCTGGGTTGGTTCAACGCCGGCTCCGTCTCCGCGCCGCTGTGGACGAACTGGTCGGTGTCCAGCGCGATCGTCTACACCAGCGGCAACCAGTACAGCGTCCAGGCGCGCGTGCGGAACCAGGCCGGCACGTATTCGACGACGTATTCCACGATGGTCGTCGTGTACGACGTCGATCCGCCGCTGACCACCACCTTGCTGCCCGTCGCCTTCAGCACGATCTCCTCCCTCCCGACGCTGACCGGCGCCTCGGCCGACACGACGCCGACCAACCCCGGCACGGTGTCGAACCTGCGCGTGCGCCTGACCCGTCTGACCGACGGCTACTACTGGAACGGCGCGGGCTGGGGCCCCGGCGTGGCCCAGCTGACCACCGTCGAAGGCGTGGTGATCAACGTGTCGAGTTGGACCTTGTCCACGAATCTCCCCACGACCAACAACCTGCCCTCCGGCCTGCAGGACGGCGTCTCCTACTACCTGACCACCTCGGGCATCGACAACGCGAACCCCGTCGGCAACACGGAGGCGTTCAACACGCCGGTGCGCGCGTCCACGTTCACCGTGGACCTGACCGGCCCCAGCGCTAAGTTCACCGCGCCCGTCAACCTCAGCATCGTCTCCAGCCTGGCGCAGATCCGCGGCACCGCGACCGACGCCTTGGCGGGCATCACCAGCGCGTCACAGATCGAGGTCGCCATCCAGGAGAACGGCCCCGGCGCCGCCTGCTGGAACGGCCAGATCGGCGGCGGCAGCACGTTCACCGCGGCGGCGTGCGGCCCGACCTACTATCCGATCACGAACCTGGGCGTCGGCGGCACCTTCGCGGGCGGCGTCTGGAGCATGAACGTTCCGACCTTGACCAGCCAGTACGGCTACAAGCTGTGGGTCCGCGGCCACGACAACGCCACGCCGGTGGGTAACGTGACCTCCGGGGCGAACATTTCCTCGGTCACGTTCACCTACAACACCAACCTGCCCTCCGCCTCGTTCACCTTCCCGCCGTCTTTGCCGGCGACCGCGGGCAACCGCTCCGTCGGGTTCACCGTTTACGGTATCGCGTCGGACAATTTCGGGGTCTCGTACACGTCGGTCGCCATCCAGGAGGCCGACACCGGGATGTACTACGACTCCGCGACCTCCACGTTCTCGTCGGTGGCGCAGAAATTCAGCTCCGCGCCGTTCGCCGGCAGCGCGCCGAACTACACATTCAGTTGGGTGGCGCCCATCCCGGCGCCGTCCAACGGCCGGAACTACAACGTCTATCCGTACGTGGAGAACAACTCGGGATTGTCTCAGATCGGCTCGTCGATCCTCCTCAAATGGGACACCGTGCCGCCCGCGTCCTCGGTCGCTTCTCCGTCCAACGGACAGTTCTCCAACGGGATTTCCTCCGTGACCGGCGTCGCGTCGGACCCCGGCGCCTCCTCCGCCGGCGTGGGGGGCACGCAGATCCAGATCCAGCGCCTGTCGGACAACTCCTGCTGGAACGGCGCGGCGTTCGGCGCGCTGTGCACCAGCCAGACCACCTGGCTGACCCCCGTGGCCGGGGCGAACTGGACCGTCAACTCCGGCCTGCCGCCGGTCAACAACACGGCCGGCGGACTGCAGGACGGTCTGGCGTACGCCTACTCCTCGCGCGCGTTCGACGTCGCGGGCAACACTCAGACGGCCATCACGTCGAACCTGTTCCATCTGGACCTGAGCTCCCCGACCGGCGCGGTGATCTCGCCGCTGAACAACTCCGACCTGCCGACGCTCGCCATGATCAGCGGCACGGCGGTGGACGCCGCCCCCGGCCTGCTGGCCTTCCCGCAGATCAGCATCTACGATATTCCCAACGGCACCTACTGGAACGGCGCGACGTTCGCGGCGGGCCGGACGTGGAACATCGCCAAGGATTCCCAGACCGCGGTCGGCGGCGTGGGCGACGGCTCAGTGCTGACGTGGCACTACGACACCTCCGCCGTGCCGTGGGGGGACGGCTTCGCGCGCTACTTGATCGAGACGAAGGTTTTGGACGCGGCGGGCAACTTCGCCATCGCGTCGTCCACGTTCAGTTTCGACAAGACCCCGCCGCTGTCGAACATCACGTATCCGGACGTCAACGGCCTGACGTTCTCGTCGATGACCGCCATCCTGGGGACGTCCACGGACATCACCTCGCCGGTGAGCTTGGTCAAGGTCCGGATGTTCTACGTGACGGCCGGCACGACGTACTACTTCAGCCCCGTGCCGCCGCATTGGGGAAGCACCGACCCCGGACCCGTCACCATCGGCGGCGCCTCGGGCCCGTCGGGCACCAGCAACCCGTGGAGCTTCAATTCCGTCCAGGTTCCGGACTTCGCGGTCCCGGGCAACGTCAACTTCGTCTGGAAGGACGGCACTCACGACGGAGCCGACGGCCACACGTTCTACGTGGTGACTATCGCCAGCGACGCGGCGGGCAACAGCCAGACCGTGCTCAGCACGCGGTCGTTCACGTTCGACAACGTCCCGCCCACGTCGGGGCCGACGGCGCCGATTCCGAACTCCGCTTACAACAGCCTGGCGACCGTTTCGGGCACCTCGACGGACGACGTCAGCGGCGTGGGCGCGGTCGCTGTGTCCATCTATGACAAGGACGCGGCGCGCTGGTTCAACGGCGGCGGCTTCTCCGCGACCAGCGAGCAGTGGCTGGCGGTCCTGCCGTCGAACCTGTTCAAGAGCTCCTGGGTGTTCGTCAACGGCGCGCTGTCCTTCACCACCCAGCATCATTACGTCGTCAAATCGTCGGCGACCGACACCGTCGGCAACAACCAGACCATCGTCGGACAGGCGCTGTTCCTGTTCGATACGGATCCTCCGACCTCCGCCGTCACGAACCCGGCGAACCTGGTCACCTACGGCGACACCAAGATCATCATCGGAACCTCGGCGGACCCGGGCTACTCCAGCCTGGGCACCGGCGTGGACGGCACGGGCTCGGGCGTGTACCCGGGAGCGGCGCCGACGTGGCAGCAGGGCGCCATCGAATTCGCCGTGTTCCGCGACACCGCGCCGCTGATCAGCGGGGGCCCCATCGCCTTCCCGCCGGCCGACAGCACCGGCTTCTTCTGGAACGGATCCACGTGGGTGGCCGCCTCGGGCGGGCCGGTGTGGGTCCCGGCGACCTTCACCGACGCGTTCGGCAACTGGCAGTACGCCGGCCTGGTTTGTCCGAACCCGAACCCCACCAACCAGCCCTGCTGGGTCCACGGAGACCCGTACATGGTCTGGTCGCGCTCTCATGACAACGCGGGCAACGTGCAGAGCATCATCCAGTCCGGCCCGCGCTTTTTCGTCTCCGGCATCGCGTCGGCCTATCAGCTGAGCATCAGCTCGGATCCCAGCACCGCGGGCAACCAGATTCAGCTGACGGTCAAGGCGGTGGACAACCAGGGCTTCCTGGCGCCCAGCTACGCCGGCTCGGTGGACTTCTACGTGGACGGCGACTACAACGGCAGCGGCCCCGAGGTCATGGGCCCGGCCGTAAACCCCGATGCGACGCACGGCTTCCCGGTCGAGTACGCGTTCAATCCCGTTCTGGACGCGGGCCAGCACAGCTTCGGCGTCATCCTGCGTAAGGCGGGCGCGCGCACCATCCGCGTCTTCCAGAACGATCACGCCTTGGTCGGTTCCTTGAACGTCACGATCCTGCGCAACGCGGCGACGCGCGTCCAGCTGATCGCGGACACGAACGCCACCTGCGACGGCGGCAACCAGTACCCGGCCCCGGGCGTGGTCACCGCCGGGTCCGAGGGCCGCGCCGGAGCGCCGGTCACGTACACCGCGGGCCAGAACATCCAATACTGCGCGCGCGTGACCGACGACTACTACAACCTGTACCTGGGATCGGCGACCAGCGTCAACATCACCGACACGGACCCGAACAACGCTCCGTATCCGAACGGCGCCGACCAGACCGTCGTGTTCACCGGCTCCACCACGTTCTTCCGCGCCTACGTCACCGCCAGCGCGGGTCAGGTGGTCTCGGCCTCCGGCGCGGGAATCTTCCCGAATCCGTCGAACCCGTCGACTCCGGTGCCCATCGTCGGCGCTCCGGCGCAGGAGCTGCTGGCCCTTCTCCCCGGCGAGACCTTGGTCCCCGGCAAGTTCGCGGTGCCGCCGCTCGGCAAGACCGGCACGCCCAGCGACGTCCAGGCGGGCTCGGGCACCGTGGTGACCGTGTACGCCGTGGACCAATTCCAGAACCCGGATCCGACCGTCGCCTGGCCGGTGACGGCGAAGGTGTACACGGACCCCTTCACCCCGGTGCCGGCGCCGCAGACCTTGCAGGCCGGCGTGACGACGTTCACGTTCACGCCGTTCGTGGTCGGCCTGTCGAGCGTCGAGGTCCAGTCGGCGCTGGCGCCGACCAACACCTTCTACTACACGCCGAACCCGTTCCAGGTCTGGTGGAGCACGCCGACGAAGCTTCAGCTGCTGGTGTCGGGCCAGACCGCGGCCCCGGGCAAGGCGCCGTTCGACGCGAACCCGACCACCGGCGGCCGGGCTCTGACCGTTCCCAACACGCTGACCGCGGGCGTCACCACCACCATCACCGTCAACTTGGTGGACAACTACTTCAACGTGACGAAGGGCACGACGCCGTTCGTCACCTACACCTCCAGCTTCACCATGCCGCTGGTCCAGCTGAACTTCCTGAACGACCCGAACATCCAGGGCCGCTCCTTCGCCCCGAATCCGTACCAGCGCACCTTGATCTCGGGCACGACGACCTTCGCGTTCTTCGCGGTCACGCGCAACGCCGCGCTGCAGCTCCAAGCCGCGGACACCCAGCTGACCGGGACCAACTACAGCACCGACACGGTGTCCAATATCCCCGTCATCTCCAGCACGCCGCTGAGCCTGATCGTCCGGATGCCCGGCGAGAACTACGCCGAGGGCACGGTCTCGGGCAAGACCGGTTCTCCGTCCACCTTGACGGCGGGAACGTCCTACACGCTCGTCGTCCGCTCGGTCGACCAGTACAACAACCAGTCCGACGCCCCTCGGCTGATCTCGCTGACGGCCAACGACATCTACGCGGGCGTGCCCGCGGCCCAGACCTTGGCGCTGGGGCAGACCGTTTTCGCGAACTTCCTGCCCAGCGCCGCCACGGGCAACCTGGTCCTGTCCGCGTCCGACGTGAGCGGCCTCAACCCGCCGTTGACGGGCCAGACCGCGACCAACATCCAGGTGATTCCCGGAACGCCGGACCGCATGATCGTCCTGCTGGCGGGGCAGACTCTGGTCCCCGGCAAGGTGGTCGCGCCCCTGGGCGTGACGGGGACTCCGGTCGCCTCCACCGCGGGCGTCACGTTCGCGGCGCAAGCGTACGCGGCCGACTCCCGTTACAACGCGGTCTCCTCCGTCAGCGGCAAGGCCGTCACGTTCACCTCGGACGACGCGTTCGCGCCGTCGCGCTCCCTGACCATGAACGGCGGCGTGGCCAGCCCGGCGAACCTCATCCTTTATACGGCCGGCACGCGCACGCTGACCGCCACCGATACGGATCCCTTGCCGACCTTGAGCGCCGGCGTTTCCGGTCCCCTGCCCCTGCTGCCCAACGGCCCCACCCGCCTGCGCGTCCTGACTCCGACGGAGACGGCCGTCCCCGGCGATCCGGGCCGCGGCCGCAGCGGCCCCGCGTACTCGGCGCAGGCCGGCTTCTCGTTCACCGCGGAAGTGGACATCACCGACGCCTTCTGGAACTTGGAGCCCGGCACCACGCAGTTGGTCACGTTGATCTCCGACGATCCCTTCGCCACGATCACCCCGGTCTCCCAGATCGTGACGACCTCGGCGGCGTTCACCGTCACGCTGAAGCGCGCGGGCACTACGGTGCTCACGGCCCTGGACGGCGATCCGGCCCTCCCGGCGCTGGCCCTGGACAGCGCGACGGCCATCAGCGTCATGCCCGGCATTCCGACGCGCCTGCTGACGGTGGTCACGCCGACCGAGTCCTTCTCCCAGGGATCTCCGACCGGCAAGTCGGGGACCGCGCCGGCGCAGACGGCGGGCGCGTCGTTCCAGGTCCAGGTGGGCGTGATCGACGCCTTCTTCAACTTGGTCCCGGGCCGCGCGGCCACGGTCCAGGTCAACACGCCGACCGATCTGTACGCGGACGTGGTCGCCACCGCGGCCATCAACACGGTCAACGGAATCACGCCGCCGATGACCGTCACCTTGCGCCGCGCGACGACCGGGCAGTACCTGGCGTCTTCCGACTTCCTGAACTCGGGACTGGCGTCCGAGCCGCAGTCCTCGACCTTCACGGTCCAGCCCGCCAATCCGCGCGGCTACCAGCTGGTCCTGCCCGGACAGACGGCGGTCCCCGGCTCCGGCGCCTACCCGAACGGCGGCATCGTCGGCACCGTCTCGACGGCGACGGCCGGCACCCCGTTCCAGGCCGTGGTGAACCTGGTGGACCGGTTCATGAACGTCTACACCGCGCCGTCGTCGTTGCCGCAGGTGGCGTTGAACACCAGCGACCCGTACGACATCAACCCGGGCTTCACCACGCTCAATAACGGGACCGGCTCGGTGCCGCTGGCGGTGACCTTGGTGACGAAGAGCACGGGGACGGTTCTCACCGTGATCCCGGACTCCAGCGTGGTCTGCACGGACGCCCCCGGAAATCTCTGCCGCGCCGACGCGCCGGCGGCGGTCAGCTCGGCGTTCAAGGTCTACGCCTCGACGGCGGTGGGCCTGCAGGTGATCCTGCCCGGCGAGACCCAGCACCCCGGCAAGTGCACGGCCCTCGGCTGCCGCGCGCTGACCGCCGGCGAGGGCCTGCCCGGAAAGGACGGCACTCCGACGCCCTACGTGGTGGGCGGAGCGGCCCAAGCCGTCAACGTCTACCTGGTGGACGCCTACTTCAACCCGGCCACCGAGCTGGCCGCCGCCTTCCAGGACACGAACCCGCCCGCGGTGATGCCGACGGTCCGGGTGTCCTTCCCGCAGGAAACGAACGCCGCGTTCGTCCAGCCGGGAGCCGCGCCGCTGATCCTGGGCAGCCGCCTGTACGCGTACACGCCGCTCACCGCCTCGCTCGCCTACACGGTGATGGCCGCGACGACGGCGGCGTCGGCCTCGACGTGGCCCGCGGTTCTCTCCGCGCAGGAATTCGTCTACCCCGGCGTGTCCCACCACCTGTCGTGGTCGAACCTGGTGGCCGTCGCCACGGCGGGCGTGCCCATCAACGGCACCTTGACCGCCTTAGACCAATACGGCAACGTGCTGTCCACCGGCCCCAATGCCTACGCGGCCAACGTGGCCTTGGCGGCCGAGCTGTTCGGAGGCAACCAGGACCCGGTGTTCACGCCGACCAGCAACGTCGCCTTCTCCTCCGCCGTCGACCAGGGCGTCAAGAACCTGCTCACCTTCGTGACGCTGAAGAAGGCCGGCTCGCGCTACCTGCAGGCCTTCGAGAACGGCAACGCGGCCGTGAACTCCGAGGTGTCCGGCTACTCGGTGCGGCCGTACATCTCGGTGCTGCCCGCGGCGCCCGACTCCGTGAAGGTGGTGCCGACCAACGGCACGGCGGTCTCGGCCGGCCAGAGCACGCCCAGCAACCCGGGTCGCCAGGCCATCACCGGCCAGCTCACCGACGCGTTCGACAACCCGATCACGGCCGGCGGCACGGTGTACGTCCAGGTCGTCGGCGTCACCGGCACCTCCGGCTACCTCTCGCTGGACTACGGCGTCGGTCCGCCGATCAACGTGGGCCTCTCCACGACCGTGTTCACCGATTCCGTCGGACGGGTGGGCGTCAGCACGCCGACGATCACGTACTTCGTGTCCTCCCACGCGGGCGATTCCGCCCGCATCTGGATCGGCACGATCACGGCGCCGGCGAACCTGACCCAGTACCAGAGCACGCAGAAGGACATCTCGGGCCTGCTGACCACCGTCGGCGGCACGCCCAGCCAGATCGTCTTCCTGTCCTCGCCGTCGGCGGCGCTGGTCGGCATCAACGAGCTGGCGGGCTCCGGCGGCCAGTACCAGATCCAGGCGCTGGACGATTTCAACAACATCACCACGGTGGGCTTCGCCAGCCCGCTGCTGCTCCAGGTCGTGGAGACCTCGGTGCACACCAGCCGCGGGTACACCTTGGGCACCTTCGGCACCTCGGGCGACTACGGCTTCCGCGACACCGGGAACACCCAGTTCATCACCAGCGTGGTGATCGGCAGCGGCGTCAGCCAGGCGTCGTTCCGCTACCACGACCGGATGAGCTCGTACGCCGGCGTGTCTCCGGCCACGAACACCGGCGCGGGCGGCCGCCCGGGCACCTGGACCATCCAGATCTACGAGAACGTGACCTTGCTGGCGTCCCACTCCCTGCGGATGGACCCGGACATACCCCGCCAGGTCGCCTTCGGCAATCCGCAGAACTCGGAAGTGGCGGGACAGACGGTGGACTTCGCGAACCAGTCCGCGTCCTTCCAGGCCCAGCTGCAGGACGGCTTCGGCAATCCCAGCATCACGACGCAGACGGTGACCGTCGCCTTGTCGACTTTGACCCGCGTGGCCTCGCGGGCCAACGACTACGTCGGCTTCTCTCTCTCCAGCGGCGCCTTCTTCGGCTCCCGCGTCAGCGCGCCGTCTTTCTACGTTTCGACGAAAACCGTGGACGTCCCGCTGAACCGCTACGAGACGACGTTCTACTTCATGGACACGTCCGCGTCGAACCTGTACGCGTCCGGCGCCAGCACCTTCCCCGTCATCGGCCTGTCGGCGCCGTTCCTGACGTCGGCGCAGCAGCCGGTGACGGTGCTGTCCGACAGCATCGACGGCATCGCGATCTCCACCGGCGGGGGGCAGGCCCTGCCGGCGGGCGCCACGTCCCAGATCTTCGTCTATGAGACGCGCGACATCTTCGGCAATCCGTCCCCGGTGCGCCCCGGCCAGGACCTGGGCAAGGGCTGGGTCCAGCTGCGCGTGCAGAGCGACTCCCTCGGCCAGGTGCAGACGTCCACCCCGGACGCGTACGGCTTCGTCAACGGGTCGGCCGTGTCCTATCTGAACGTCGGCGCCTCGGCGACGTCGTTCTTCCTGATCGACACCCTGCTGACGCAGCCGGGCTCCACGCACACCGTGTCCGTCACCGGCATCACGTATCCCGGCTGGAACGTGGCGAAGGCCAGCTACACCGTGACCCCGGGCATCCCGGCGCAGATCGGCTGGGCCACGCCGCCGCGCCGCCTGATCGCCGGCACCACCCTGCAGTACGAGCTGGGGGTGCCCACGAACACCGTCGTCGCCGTCCAGCTGCTGGACAAGTTCGGCAACGTGACGACGTCCGCGCAGACCTATTTCATCAACTACAACGCGGTCAACCAGAACAGCACGTACGGCGGCATCAACCCGAACGCGGTCATCGTGGCCACCGCGCCGTCGTCGCTGTGGACGAACCTGGGCACGCAGAACCTGACGGTGTCCATCCCCGGCGGCGCCGGCCTGTCGGCGGCGCCGATGTACTTCTGGAGCACCATCGCCGGCGGCGCGACCATCTACGCGCAGGCGCAGCTGGGCGGCTCCAGCGTGTTCGCGCCGACCACTCAGCTCCACCTGATCACGCCCGGACCGGCCTCCTACATGACTTTGCATCACCCCTTCACCCCGGCCAATCCGCTGAAGGTCGGCGTGCCGGGAACGCTCACCCTGAAGGCGCGCGACCTGTTCGGCAACGTCGCCAGCGGCGACGTGAAGAACGGCAACTATTTCACCGGGGTGGTGGACTTCGGCAGCTCCGGGTCCACCAACAACGTGACGTTGATCGACCTGACGAACTCCGCGTCGTACCACATCTTCGTACCCGCCGAGGGCGGCGTCTTCACGAACCTGGGCCTGATCGACACGTATCAGGAAGTCCTCCAGGTCGCCGCGACGGCGTACGGCAACTCGTCCATCTGGGGCATCACGAACGACGGCTTCCGCCCGGGCCTGCCGGCGCAGGCGTCCCTGCGCTCGGACGGCAACGTGGAGCTGGCCGGCATCGTCGTGTCCCCGAGCGACCTGGCGCCGGAGAAGGACCCGACGAACCCCTCCCAGCCGCCGTCCGCGAAGGTCGCCCTGGGCATCACGCGCACGACGCTGAACCAGGGCGACGGACTGACGCCGGTCGTTTCTCCGGATCCGATTCCGATGCTGCGCCTCTCGATGGGCGTGGCGGCCACCCAGCCCTCGGCCCTCAGCGCGACGTTGAGCTCGATGCGCGTGCAAAGCCGCGTCGAGAATACCTTGAACAACGCCCACATCTACGAGCTGGGGCTGTATTTCGACGCGCCCGGCAGCGGCCATTTCGACGCGATCAACGACGTCCTGCTGGGCACCGGCGCCTACGACGGCGCGGGCTCCTGGTTCTTCGGCACGCCGGCGTTCGGCCAGCTGACGCTGGACACGCTCACGCCGGGAGTGGCCACCACCTTGAGCGCCACGCAGAGGAACTACTTCCTGACCGTCCGGATCGCCTCCGCCGGCTACGCCACCAACGAGCTGCCGGCCAGCTTCGGCCTGCAGATGCCGACGCCCTCCAACATCACCTTGGCGGCCGGCTCGCAGGTCGGCGTGGCCCTGAACAATTTCGCGGTCTTCACCACGACGTCCGAGGTCGACCGCCAGCCCGCGCAGATCAACGTGGTCGCCACCGACATCAACGCCTGGTGGACGCCACCGTCGCTGCCGACCTCTTCCTATACCTACGTCAACCAGGGCACGCCCAACGTCGGCGTGCTGCGGCTGGACCTATGGACCGACGCGTTCTCGGGCGTTCTGTCCCAGATCACGATCAACCACTCGGGCACGGGCTTCGACGCGAACATCAGCCGCGTGCGCATGTACCTGGACACCCAGCCGAACGGGACCACTCCGGGCGACGGCCTGTTCGAATACTCGATCGACCACGAGGTGGCCGAGACCACCTTCCCGCCGGGCGAGACGCACCAGGCCCAGCTGGTCGTGACCAATCCCACCGGGATCAACGGGACCGTCACGACCTCGACGAAGACCTACTTCCTGGTCTACGACATCGACCCGTCGGCGACGCCGGGCCTGACGCACGGCATGACCTTGCAGAACGGCAACGTGGTGGCCCTGCCCGGCAGCGGCGTGATCAAGCCCATCAGCCCGACCGCCTCCACGCAGGTCGTGGTGAACGCGACTCCGGACCTGGTCGTGCTGACCGACTGGAACCGCCAGGGCGTCAGCTCCGGCACGGCGACGAACGCCGTCCCGTCGAAGCTGATCCAGAACGACACCAGCGTCCCCGTGGCCAAGCTCACCCTGCGCGCGAACTCCGGCTCGGCGGAATGGACGGGGCTGAAGCTGGACCGCTGGCTGCCGTCCACCATCAACGGCGGCAACGGCTCGTATAATCCGCTCTTCGCCCAGACGAACAAGGCGTCCGACGTCACGAACATCAAGGTCTGGATCGACCAGAACGGCGACGGCCTGCTGAACATCTCGACCGACTCCCAGGTCAGCCCGTTGAATACGACCATCCACAAGTTCCCGTTCGTCCCGCTGGCGTCGGCCATCTACTCGTCCGGCCCGACCAACGGCGCCGCGGTCATCCCGGTGACCGGCATGCTGGCCATGTTCCCCACGGACAACCCCATGCCCGCCGACACCTTCAACCGGCTGGTGATCAACGACGGCCAGATCGACGAGACGCGGAAGGAGATCGTCTACTGCTACGGCGTCAACCTGGCCCTCAACGTCTACACGAACTGCTGGCGCGGCCAGGAGGGGACCGGCGCGCGCGACTACCCGGCGGGAGTCATCGTCTCCGGCCCGGCGCGCATCCCCATCCAAAGCCTGATCGGCAACGGCGGCCAGTCCATCCTGACCACCAAGGTGGACTACTTCGTCACCTTCGACGTGGATCCTCTCGCCACGGTCTCGCCGCAGGCCAACCTGGGCATCGCCATCGGCGTGACCACGGGCGCCGCCCCGGGCGGCCCGCCGAATTACGCGACCTCCTACTTCCAGATCACGGCCCCGAAGCAGCTCTCCGTGGCCAGCGTCGGCATCCCGCCGCTCGGCCTGACGGACTCGTTCGTGTCGAACGTGGCCAAGTACCCGGACCAGGTCCGGGTCGTCTCCACCGACACCGTGGATCCGGCCATCGGCCCGTACCTTCAGCAGCGGAGCAGCGTCGCCGTCGCGGTCATCAACCTGCAGACCAAGGTGTCCGACGCGAGCATGCGCTGGATCCTGATCAACGCCACGGGCACCGCCACCTCCGGCGGCGCCATCGTCGGGGACGTGGACCAGGTGTCGCTGTGGTACGACGCGCCCAACAACGGCATCTTCAACTCGGGCAGCGACGTGCTGGTGGGCACCGGGACGTTCGGCAACTACCAGGGCCTGCCCCTGGTGGCGCAGATCAACATGTTCAACCCGGTCCATGTGGTCACGAACGCCCTGGCTCCCCAGCCGCAGCGCTACTTCGTGGTCTATCACATGTCGGCGACGGCGCAGCCCACGGACCCGGCCACGCAGGCGCCGCGCACCGTCGGCGTCCAGTTCCTGCCGACCCTGCTGCCCACGAACAGCCCGCTGTCCGACAACCCGTTCCTGAACGCGCTGACCTTGCCGAACTCCTTCGACCCGACGTCGCCGCTGCCGTACACGTCGAAGATGCGCACGATCATCCCGTCGCCGCAGGTCATGACGGTGGTCGCGACGCCGTACTTCAGCACGTCGAGCGGCACCTTCGCGGCTCCGACCCTGCAGACGCCGATCATCGTCAATCCCGCCGGCACCGTGGAGTCCTCCTGGGTGCTGAGCTCCACGGCGGGCCTGCCGGTGCCGGCTTTCGGCGCGACGAACTACATGATCGTCGACGGCGAGATCGTCGGCTACTCGGGCTTCCTGGCCGCCGTCCCGGGGATCACGAACGTGGTCCGCGGCTCCCTGAACACCGTTCCGACCGTGCACGCGGTCGGCTCTTACCTCTCGCCCCAGGTCGCCCAGGGCCAGAACAACGTCGCGGCCCTGCGGCTGGACCTGTCATCGTCCTTGTTCCAGATCGAGCTGACGGGCCTGGACCTCAACCGGATCCTGCCCATCGGCATGAACGGCGCCGACTCCGACGTCACCGCCATCCACATCTACAAGGCGCTGGGCGGCATCTTCCACCGTGACCCGGCGTCGGGGCTGGACGTCAGCGACACGCAACTGGGGCAGTCCGTGTTCGGCGCGCCGCCGGAGACCAGCGGCCGCGTCCTGCTTCCGATCAACGATCCGTCCATCGGCAGCCCCGGCTACATGCTGGTGGACTCCACGGGCACCACGCTGTACGTCGCGTTCGACATCTCCGCGTCGGCTAAGTTCTCGTATCCCACGTTGACCCCGCCGAACGAGGTCACCGGGGTGGTCGCGCCGGACCCGACGCGCTTCAAGCTGGCGCCGACGAACGCGGGACACACCACGGTGTTCGTCGGAACCACGCCCGTCGCCAGCCCGACCTTCGTTCTGGCGCCGACGGTCAACACCGTCAACATCGTCGTCGATCAGCTGTCCGGCAACACGGCGATGCAGAACGACAAGAACGTTCCCATGATGCGCCTAACTCTGTCCACCGACCGCAACAGCGCGATCGTCCAGCGCCTGCGGGTGGACCGCGTCGGCTCGCCGCTGTCGCTGGACAGCGACATCACGGCCATCAAGGTCTGGCGCGACAGCAACGGCAACGGCAACTTCGACGCGGCGGACTCCACGGCCGGGGTCAACGGCGACTACCCGAACCGGATCTCGTTCGGAAACGACACGTTCAGCACCGGCACGGTCACCATCAACTTGAAGACGCCCATTCTGGTCACCACGACCCCGGCGGCCTACTTCGTGACCTACGACATCTCCCAGTTCGCCGCCGAGGGCAACCAAGAGGGGGCGCAGGTCGTGAACCCGGGCTACCTGACCGCGCAGGTGCCCAACGTGGTGATCTTCCCGGGCGCCCCGTTCGCGTCGAACCCGCTGCTGACGATCAGCAAGGTGACGTCGCGCGTGACGCTGGGCGTCAACGACATCGCGTCGAACGTCGTCGGCGTGTCCCAGGCCCAGGCGAACGTCGGCGTGGTGCGCCTGAACCTGACCACCGACATCGCGCTGGCGCCGTGGCGCTCGATCCGCCTGGAGCGCGGCGGCGGCTCCCAGGACCCGACGAAGCCCCTGGGACGCAACACCGACGTCAAGTTCGTGCGCGTCTACAAGGACATCAACCAGAACGACAGCCTGGACTCCAACGACATCAATATCTCCGAGGTCAACACGACTTTGGCCGTCGCGGTGTCCAGCACCGTGAACCCGCCCTTCGACCTGGTGGTGACGTCCACCGCCGGCTTCCCGGTGGACAACGTCGGCAATCCCGTCCAGGGCCGGATTTACCTGAACAGCGCCGAGCTGATGACCTTCACGGGCCCCGGCTGCCAAGGCGCGTTCACGCCCGGCGTGGACAACATCACCGGCAAGCCGTGCTTGGCGATCGCCTCGCGCGGCGACCAGCTGGGCACCGCGGCGACGCCGCGCCTCAACCTGTCCGTCGGCGCGCAGGCGCGCAAGGTGGACGTCTTCGACCAGACCAACGACGCGAACGTCCAGTCGCTGGTCACGCTGAACGCGGACCAATACGTCGGCCCGACGGCGCAGACTTACTTCATCGCCTACGACATCGGCGACGCGGCGGTGGCCAATGATCTGGTCAACGTCACCGTGCGCGACCCGTCGTGGGTCGGCATGCCTCGCGGCGACATCGTCCTGCAGAATCTGCTGACGGGCATCACGCGGACCAATCCGCTGGGCGCGGCGACGACCAGCTATCCGTACGTGGGAAGCAACATCGCGATCACCCCGATCACCCTGAAGGTGAGCGGGTTCTCGTCCGCGCCCGGCGGCACGGGCCAGGGCGACACCAACGTGCCGATCCTGCAGATCAACATGGCCACGAATCTGGACTTCGTGAACATCGGGCAGATCCGCCTGAAGCAGTTGGGCACGTTCGCCACCGCGACGACCGCGTTCGTCGGCGACGGCGACGCGGCCGTCATCAAGGTCTGGCTGGACGCCAACAACAGCGGCGTGTTCAACCCGGCCGCGGACGTGATCCTCGGTCAGCTGAACGTGTCCACCGCGGGAGCTTTCTCGAACGGCGTCGCGCTGGTCCCGCTGGTTTTCGGCGGCATCCCGTACCTGAACGTCTCCACGGCCGGCGCGACCTTGTTCGTCACGGCCGACATCGGCTACACGGACCGCGCGGGCGGCTCCACTCTGGGCCACGCGCTGGGCTTCCAGCTGGAGAAATTCTCGGACCTGCTGGCCCCCAACGCCGCGCCCATCGTGGCCGCTCCGGACGCGGTCCAATTGCCGCCGGTCGTCTCGAAGCTGGCCTTGATCGCGCCGCTGACCGTGCCCGGCGTCTCCATTTCCTCCGCCCTGCCGCCGATCATCGTCACGCGGGCGGGGCCGGGCGTGCCGTCCCAGGCCGTCGGCTATCCCGCGTACGCGAAGATGGATCCGGCGAACTGCAACAACGGCAAAGATCCGCAGAACCCGCGCAACAACATCTGCCTGGACGCCAACAAGAATCCCATCCCGGACATGTCGAAGTGGATGTGCCCGGACGGCACGACGTGGTGCGGCAACGGCGCGTGCACGATCACGACCTGCCTGTCGGCCCCGCTGATCGACGTCAACGGCGACGGGCGGCCGGACAACTTCTCCATGGGTCAGAGCACGCGGCCGGATCAGGTCTCCCTGCTGGGCGACGGGACGCCGACCCGCGACATGACCGGCACCGGCATCCTGGACGTGGACATCAACCAGGACGGAATTCCGGACGTCGTGATCTTCCCGGCGGGCGCGACCAAGCCGCAGTTCCGCATCGGCCTGGACGCGGCCGACCCGGGCAACCTGGCCAAGACGGCGCCCGACCCCGGTCAGGGCCTGGCGCCCACGTCCTGGTCTCCCAGCCAAGGTCAGCTGAGCTTCAACCTGCCGATGATCGGCACGTCGGGCTACTATCAGGTCGCGGTCGGCAAGTTCTACGACGATCCGATCGGCATCACGCACAAATGGTCCACCGTGACGGTCAGCGGCGTGGCCGGCATGAGCGCGGCGTCGTTCCGGACCCGCGCGATCGGGGCGCCGATCACGGCCGCGGTCCTGGGCAACCTGGTCCTGGGCGTGCCCAACGTGGCGCGCCTGACGCAGACGCTGACGCAGAACACGACGTCGTTCACCGTGGACAACATCGCGGCGTTCGGGCAGAAGGCCACCTCGGGCGGCCTGTTCTACGTCGGCAGCGAGATCATGCGCCTGCAGACGTCTCCCAGCGCGCCGAACACGATGAACGTCCTCTACCAGGCCGGAGACCCTCCGCCGTTCAACGGCCGCGGCCTGCACGGTTCCGCGCCGATCATCCACACGCAGGGGGAGGTGGTCTCCGACGACGGCGCCATCTTGTTCGCTCAGTACGTGTCGGCCCAGGGAGCGACGTCGCCCGCGGAGGCCATGTTCGTCTACCGCGTGGACCCGCTGCCGCCCACGACGCCCGGACCGGCCATCCCGCTGGAGCAGGGCAAGCCGTCCTACGCGGTGCGCTGGACTCCGTCTACCCAGCCCGTGTCCGGCGTGCTCCAGTACGAGGTCCAGGAGCGCGGCGGCGCCCCGACGGACTTGTCCGCGAACGTGATCTGGCGGACCATCAATATCATTCCGGCGCGCCTGAACACCTACAACGTCGGCGACCCGACCTATCCGGGAGAGTCGCCGCGCACGCCGGGAGAGTTCTTCACCTATCGAGTCCGCGCGGTCAGCGGCGCGGGCGTGGTGTCCTCCTGGTCGCCGGCGACGACGGCGGCGAACACCGGTCTGACCAATCTGATCATCGCCGGCGTCAGCAACTTCCCGAACCCGTTCGACTCCCGCAAGGGCGGCAACTCGGGCAAGACCCAGATCACGTACATCCTGAACGCGGACTCGTCGGTGACCATCCAGATCTACGACGCGTTGGGCTACCTGACCAAGACCATCGGCTGCCCGGCGGGCACCAACGGCGGCTCGTCGGGGCAGAATTTCGTGGATTGGGACGGCCGCAACGACGCCGGCGTCCTGGTCTCGAAAGGCGGCTATACGGCGCGCATCAAGGTCAAGGCCCCCAGCGGCACGGCGACGGTCATCCGCAAGATCGGCGTCATCCACTGAGCCGCGGCGTTCCCCTTGTGCGTCATAATAAGGAAAGCTAGAATCCCGAGGTGCCTATGAGAGCGTTCTCCTTGGCCGTTCTGTTGGCCGGCGTCGCTTCCGCGCAGGCTCCCGCGACCGGGGACGTCGCCGCGTTGGAGGGGCAGCTCTCCGACCCGAACCCGGCCGTGCGCCTGGCGGCGGCCGACGGCCTGGGCCGTCTGAGCGCCCGGGGCTCCTCGGCGAAGGTGGCCGCGTTGGCCGCCTCGGATCCCGACGTTCACGTCCGCCAGTCGGCGGCGGACGCGCTTGGCTTCATGGGGGGCGACGCGGCGGTGCCGGCTCTGGTCGGAGCGTTGAAGGACTCCGCGCCTGGCGTCCGCTTCGCGGCGGTGCGCTCTCTCGGCTCCCTGCGGGCCTCGGCGGGCGTCGCTCCGTTGAGCGCCCTGCTCCGCGATCCCGACGCCTCCCTGCGCCGCACGGCGGCGGCGGCCCTGCATCAGATCGGCGATAAAGCGGCGGTTCCGGCCCTCAGGGCCGCCCTCAACGATTCCGACGAAGGGGTCCGGCTCGAAGCCGCCGGCGCGCTGGCGCGCCTGGGGGACTCCAGCGGCCTGCCCGGCGCCCTGTCCGGTTTGACGTCGAAAGAAGCGTCGTCCCGGCGCCGGGCGGCCATCGCGGCTTCCTTGTCCGGCGACGCATCCGCCCTGCCCGCGCTGGACGCGGCGTTCGCGGCCGAGAAGGACAAGGCCACGAAGGCCGCCATCGACGAGGCTCGCGTCAGCCTGCGCGCGAAATCGACGCCCAACAAGAAGGCCCCGGCTCCGTCCGGGAAGGATAAAACCAGCCCGTGAAATCCCGCTTCCCGAAAATTTTCGTCGTCGCCTACGCTCTTTTCTTCACCCTTCTTTTTCTGGCGGGTATATTCAAAAGCGCGAAATACGTCTGGATGGACTTCATGTTCCAGATGCGGCCCTCCAGCGTCAAGCCCGCCGACGGGCGCCTGACCTTGCTGGCGGTGGACGAGGAGACCGGCAAGAAGTTCGGCTTTCCGCTTCCGCGCGCGGTGTACGGGCGCGCCCTGGACAAGATGAAGAGCCTGGGCGTGAAGGCGGTCGCCTTCGACGTGCTGTTCTTCGACCCGCGTCCCGGCGACGCGGAGCTGGCCGCCGCGACGAAGCGCTTCGGCCGCGTCGTTCATCTCTATTCCCAGGAAGTGGAGGACACGGGGGCCGGGGTCAACGTCAAGAATCTGATGCCCGTGCCGGAGTTGCTGAAGGCGACGAAGTACTTCGGTCATCCCGACGTCTCGCACCTTCTCGACAGCGACGGCCATCTGCGCTCGTTCCAGCTGGTCCACGCCGAAGCGGGCGATGCCCTGCGACCGAACATGCCGGCGGTGTCCTTGGCGGCCGCGACGCTGTCCGCTTTCCTGGACAAGCCGGTCGAGGACGTGCTGGCGCAGTACGGCCAGGACGAGCACTCGCTGAACTTCCGCCTCCCGCGGCTGTGGCTGCGCCACGAAAAGCGCGACGAAGGACAGAAGAACGTCAAGAATCCCGACGACATCGAGACCCCGTTCCGCCGCATTTCCATGCTGGACATGCTGTCGGGGGACCTGTCCGCCGACCAGCGCAAGGCTCTCAACGGGGGGATCGTCCTGGTGGGCTCCACGGCGCTGGGGTATTTCGACCACTACCCCACTCCTTTCTCCGAAAGCGCTCCGGCCGTCGAGAGTCACTTGACCGCGCTGGACAATGTGCTCAACGGCGACGCCATGAGCGCCTCGACGCTGGGGCAGACCGTTTTGGCGATCCTGATCGCCGTCGGCCTGACCTATTTCCTTCTCTTCTTCTCTCCCGCCGTCGGGGCGGGTCTGGCGGCCGGCGCGCTGGCCGCCTGGTTCGCGGTCGCTTTGACGCTGTTCCGCCGCGGGCTGATCGTGGAGTTCGTCCCGCCCGCTTTGGCCCTTCTGTCGGCGTACCTGGTGCTGACCGTCCACCGCGCGCTGACCGAGGGCGCCGAGAAGAAGGCCATCAAGGGCCTGTTCGGCCAGTTCGTGTCGCCGGAGATCGTCGACCAGCTCGCGCAGGATCCGTCGAAGGTCAAGCTGGGCGGCGAGAAGCGCGACATGACGGTGTTCTTCCTGGACATCGCGCACTTCACGAACATCTCGGAGAAGATGGATCCCGAGGCGCTGATCCAGTTCCTGAACCGCTATCTGTCCAGCCTCAGCCACGTGATCCTCGAGCGGCACGGCACCATCGACAAGTACATCGGCGACTGCATCATGGCTTTTTGGAACGCGCCGCTCGAGAACAAGGATCACCGGGCCGACGCGGTCCTGGCCGCCCTGGAATGCCAGGACGCCATCGCGGAGCTGAACAAGAAGCTGGATCCGGGCCTGCCCGAGATTCCCCAGGTGCGCATCGGCATCAACTCCGGCGTCGTCACCGTCGGCTTGACGGGCAGCCAGAAGAAGCTCCAGTACACGGTCATCGGCGACGAGGTGAACCTGGCCTCGCGCTTGGAAGGCGCCAACAAGTTCTTCGGCTCCAAGGTCATCATCAGCGAATCCACCTACGAAGGCTGCAAGGATCGCGTCGCGTCGCGCACCTTGGGACGCGTGCGCGTCGTCGGCAAGGAGACGCCCATCCGCATCTTCGAGCCCATCGCCGAGACGGCCAAGCTGTCCGCCGACTGGCGCAAGGCGCTGCCGATCTACGAGCAGGGCATAAACGCCTTCGACGCCGCCAAGTACGACGTCGCGTTGGCGGCGTTCCAGAAATTCGCCGAAATCCTGCCCGGCGACGGTCCCGGCCAGCTCTACTTGGAGCGCTGCCAGGAGTACGCCGTGCTTCCGCCCGACTCGACCTGGGAAGGCGTCTTCAACCTCACGGCCAAGTAATGGAAATCTTCTGGCGCCTGATGTTCGGTCACCTGCTGGCCGATTTCACGTTCCAGACGAATTTCATCAACCGCTGGAAGCGGACCAGCATGACGGGTCTGCTGGCGCACTGCCTGATGCATCCGCTGTTCTACGTGATTCTCTGCTGGCCCTACCTGGGCCAGACCTGGATCGACAACCCGTTTATCCATCTCAACGGCTGGTCGTGCCTGCTGATCGTGTTCGTCACCCACTTCCTGGAAGACTGGTGGCGCGTGTACACGATCTTTAAATACGGGATGCCGGACAACACCTTGTTCTTCATCTGGGATCAGATCATCCACTACTCGGTGATCTTCGCGGTCGCGCCCATGGCCATGTCCTCCGCGGCGTCGTCCGGTTATTTCCCGGAGAAGTGGCCGGTGCTGGGCTGCGTGTTCGTCCTCGCCACGCATGCGACCACGGTGATGGTCTACTTCCTGGAAAAAGACCTGCACGGAGCCGAATTCCCGGGCACCGACGAGAAGTATCTCGGCATGGCCGAACGCCTGGTCCTGGCGCTCGCGTTCCTTTTTCCCGGCCCCGTCGGAGCGGCGCTGTTGGCCGCCGGCTGGCTGGGCGTGATGTACGTTCTTCGCCGCCGGCGCGTGTTCGACATGTCCGCGTTCTCCTTTTACGCGGGCGCCGCGCTGTCGGTCGCGTGCGGCCTGGCCGCGCGCGCCGTCTACTACTGAGCCCCCGGAGTCTCCATGAACGATATTCTGATCCTGTCCGCGTCGCGGACCGCCATCGGTTCCCTGAACGGGGCGCTGGCCAATTCCACCGCGCCGCAGCTGGCCGCCAAGGCCGCCGCCGACGCGATCGCCAAGTCCGGCGTGAAGGCCGAGGAGCTGGGCGAGGTGGTCCTGGGCTGCGTGATCCCGGCCGGCATGGGCCAGGCGCCCGCGCGCCAGGCGGCCATCGCCGCGGGCATCCCGGTCTCGGTCGGCGCCACGACGGTCAACAAGGTGTGCGGCTCGGGGATGAAGGCCGTCATGCTGGCGTCCCAGTCCATCGCCCTCGGCGAGGAGGATTATGCCCTCGCCGGGGGAATGGAGTCGATGTCGAAGGCGCCGTATCTTCTCGACAAGGCGAGAAGCGGCTATCGCTACGGCGACGCGAAGCTTATGGACTCCATCCTGCGCGACGGGCTGATGGATCCGTACGACGGCGTGCACATGGGCGACTGCGGCGAGCTGTGCGCCAAGGAGCTGTCCATCACCCGCGAGATGCAGGACGAGTGGGCGGTGAAGTCCTACACCCGCGCTCTCGACGCGCAGGCCAAGGGTTATTTTAAAAACGAAATCGTCGCCGTCGACGGCGTGGAGCTCGACGAGGAGCCGGGCCGCGCGAAACTCGACAAGGTGTCGAAGCTCCGCCCGGCGTTTCTGAAGGAAGGCGGCACCATCACCGCGGCCAACGCCTCGAAGTTGAACGACGGGGCCGCCGCGCTGGTTCTCTCCAGCGCCAAGGGCGCGGCCGGGAAGAAGCCGTTGGCGCGCGTCGTCGGCTGGGCGACTCATTCCCAGGAGCCGAAGTGGTTCACGACCGCTCCGGCGGGCGCCGTCGAGAAGCTTTTGAAGAAGACGGGTTGGACCAAGGATTCGGTGGATTTGTTCGAAGTGAACGAAGCGTTCGCGGTGGTGACGCTCGCCGTGGCGAAGTTGGGCGGACTCCCGCTGGAAAAAATTAATGTTCACGGCGGCGCCGTCGCGCTTGGTCATCCGCTGGGAGCCTCCGGCGCCCGTATTCTCGTGACGTTGATCAATGCCCTGAAAATCCGCGGCGGCAAGCGCGGAGTCGCCGGCATCTGCCTGGGCGGCGGGGAAGCGGTCGCGGTCGCCCTTGAGCTCGTTTAAATTAGGTTCGAGCCTTCGGCTCGAACAACTGGCCGACGTGGCGGAGCATGACGGGAGCGTCGTGCTTCCGTCGTCGGCCTTGCGCCGGATCGCGGCGTCCCGGCGCGTGCTCGAGAACGCGATGGCGTCCGGCCGCACGATCTACGGAGTGAACACCGGCTTCGGGGAATTGGCCTCGACGAGAATCTCGAACGAGCGTTTGACCCAGGTCCAGCGCAATCTGGTCCTGTCGCATGCCTGCGGCGTCGGCGAGCCGTTATCGCCCGCCGAGGCCCGCGGCATCTTGTTTCTGCGCCTGAACGAATTGGGACGCGGTTGTTCGGGCGTCCGTCCCGCCTTGGTCCGCCATCTGTCCAAGATGCTGTCGGCCGGAATTATCCCGCTGATCCCCAGCCGCGGTTCCGTCGGCGCCAGCGGCGATTTGGCTCCGCAGGCGCATATGGCTCTCGCGGTCATCGGTGAAGGCGATGTGAATTACCGCGGACGTCGGGTCCCGGCAGAGAAGGCGTTGAAATCGGCGGGACTCAAGCCGTTCGTCTTGTCCGCCAAAGAAGGCCTTGCTCTCTTGAACGGCACCCAGGCGATGCAATCCGTCGGCGGCTTGTCGTTGTTGGCCGCCGAAAGGGTCTGGCGCGCCGCGCAGCTGGCTTGCGCGGCCAGTTTGGACGCATTGACCGGCACGCCGGCCCCGTACGACGCGGCCATCCAGGAGCTGAAGCCCCATCCCGGACAGATCTCGGCCGCCCGGTCGCTGCGCCGGTTGTTGGCCGGTTCCGAAATCCGCCGTTCGCACGTGGTGGACGACCCGCGCGTGCAGGACTCCTACTCCCTGCGCTGCGCGCCCCAGGTCCACGGGGCCGTCTGGGACCGCCTGGCCGACGCGCGGCGCGTGGTGGAGACCGAGATGCTGTCGGTCACCGACAACCCGCTTATTTCCCGCGGCCGCGTGATCAGCGGCGGCAACTTCCACGGCCAGGCGCTGTCGTTCGCTTTCGACTCCGCCGCCGGGGCGCTGGCCGCGCTGGCCAATATCTCGGAGCGCCGGACCTTCCAGGTCACCGCCGGTCAGGCGCCGCGCCTGAAGCCGTTCCTCTCCCACGACGCGGGCGTGGAGTCCGGCTTCATGATCGCGCAGTACGTGGCCGCCGCTTTGGCCTCGGAGAATAAAGCGCTGGCCCATCCCGCGTCCGCGGACTCCATTCCGACGTCCGCCAATAAGGAAGATTTCGTCAGCATGGGCATGTGGTCCGCGCTGAAGTTCAAGAAGATCGTCTGGAACGCCGCCCAGGTCGTCGCCATCGAGCTGGTGTCCGCCGCCCAGGCCATCGAATTCCACCGTCCGCTCAAGTCGGGCGTCGTCGTGGAGCGCGGGCTGAAGATCCTGCGCTCGAAGGTGAAGGCCACGCGCGGCGATGAGGTATTGTCGGGCAAGCTCGAGACCGCCCGCGAGCTGGTGTTGTCGGGCGCTTTCGAGGAAATCTTCGGCTGATTCGACGGACCGGAACTGTCGTCAAAGACAGTCCGATTGTGGATAACTCGCCAACATGAGAATCATTCGCGCTCCCCGCGGAAACAAGATCACGTGCAAGGGCTGGCAGCAGGAAGCCGCCCTGCGCATGCTGATGAACAACCTCGATCCCGAGGTGGCCGAGCGCCCTCAGGACCTGGTGGTGTACGGCGGGCGAGGCAAGGCGGCCAGAAATTGGGCCTGCTACGACGCGATCGTGAAATCATTGCGTTCGTTGAACAACGACGAAACCCTCTTGGTTCAGTCCGGGAAGCCCGTCGCCGTTTTCAAGACTCATGACCAGGCGCCGCGCGTCCTGATCGCTAACTCCAACCTCGTCGGGAAGTGGGCGAACTGGGAACATTTTGACGAGCTGGATAAGAAGGGCCTCATGATGTACGGCCAGATGACGGCTGGATCCTGGATTTATATCGGGACCCAGGGAATTCTTCAGGGCACCTATGAAACGTTCGCCGCGGCCGCTCGTCAGCATTTCGGCGGCAGCCTGACGGGACGCCTGGTCGTGACCGCCGGTTTGGGCGGCATGGGCGGCGCGCAGCCTTTGGCGGCGACGATGAACGGCGGTGTCTGTCTCGCCGTGGAGGTGGATCCCACCCGTCTTCGCTTCCGTCTCAAGACGCGCTATATCGACTGCATTGAAGAAGATCTGGATCAGGCGCTGGAACGCGTGCGCCGCGCGCAAGAGAAAGGGGAGGCTTTGTCGGTCGGATTGTTGGGCAACGCGGCGAACGTGCTGCCGGAACTGGCCCGACGGCGAGTGCCTATCGACGTTCTGACCGACCAGACCTCCGCCCATGATCCGTTGTACGGGTATATACCCAAGGGGTACGACGTTCAAACGGCGGCTCAACTGAGGAAGAGAAGTCCGAAGGAGTACGTCAAGAAATCGATCCATTCGATGGGCGTCCATGTCCAGGCGATGCTCGCCCTCAAGAAACAAGGCGCGGTCACCTTCGATTACGGCAACAACATCCGCGCCCGCGCCGTCGAGGCCGGGGTTAAGAACGCTTTCGACATACATGGCTTCGTTCCCGAGTACATCCGTCCTTTGTTCTGCGAGGGCAAAGGGCCTTTCCGTTGGGCCGCGTTGTCCGGTGATCCCGAAGATATTTATCTGACCGATCGCGAAGTTCTCAAGACGTTCCCGAAAAACGAATCGCTCAAGCGTTGGATCGAATTGGCCGGCCGTCGGGTCGCGTTCCAGGGCCTCCCGGCGCGTATCTGCTGGTTGGGTTATGGCGAACGCGCCGAGATGGGTTTACGTCTCAATTGGCTCGTACGCAAGGGCAAGGTCTCGGCGCCCATCGTGATCGGCCGCGACCACCTGGATTGTGGATCTGTCGCCAGCCCCAACCGCGAGACCGAGGCCATGCGCGACGGCTCCGACGCGGTGGCCGATTGGCCGATCCTGAACGCGCTCGTCAACACCGCGTCCGGCGCGTCCTGGGTCAGCTTCCACCACGGCGGCGGCGTGGGCATGGGCTACTCCCTCCACGCCGGCCAGGTCACCGTCGCCGACGGGACCAAGGCCATGGACGAACGGCTTCAGCGGGTTCTGACCAACGACCCCGGCATGGGCGTGGTGCGGCATTTCGACGCCGGCTATCCGCAGGCGAAGGCATTCGCCCGCAAACATCCTTCCATCAAAATTCCGATGAGGTAACGATCATGGCCAACGACTATTCCTTCGACGCCGTTTCCGACGTGGACCTGAACCTGGTGTCCGAGGTCGTGCAGGTGGCGGTCAAGGAGATCAGCAACCGCTTCGACCTGAAGGCCGCCAACCCGTCCATCGACCTGGACGTAAAGACCAAGAAGATCACGGTGAAGGCCGCCGACGAGTTCAAGGCCGAGCAGGTCTACGACGTGCTGTTCACGCGCCTGGCCAAACGCGGCCTGTCGCTGAAGAACTTCAAGAAGGGGAAGGTCGAGGCCGCTCTCGGCCAGACCGGCCGTATCGAGATCGTCATCGAGTCCGGCATCCCGACGGAAAAGGCCAAGAAGATCCAGGCCGCGCTGAAAGAGGCCAAGCTGAAGGTCAACGCCCAGATCCAGGACGCGCAGCTGCGCGTGTCGAGCAAGTCCAAGGACGAGCTTCAGTCCGCGATGGCCTTGCTGCGCAACGGCGCCTCCGGCTGGGAGCTGGACCTGCAGTTCAAGAACTTCCGCTAGGCGGAAGGTTCGCCGTCTACCAGAGGCAGTTCACGCCGACGGTGAGCCCCTCGCGGGTCTCGAAGCCGCGGCGCCGGCGGTGGTAGTAGCCGGCGCTCAGCTTCCAGCGCTCGGACAGGCTCTTCTCCAATTCGGCCGAATAGCCGGAGATCATCCCGTTGTCCAGCAGGTTGAGGCGCGTTCCGGCGACGGACGCCTTCCAAGCGCCCCAGCGCGCGTCGGCGAATGCTGACATGTAGTTGTTCGGCCAGCCGCGAAGAGCCATCGGGATTCCCGGGTAGTCGATGATGTCCTGGAAGACCGTCTCGCTGTTATTGGGGATCGTCGCCGTGTAGTGGCTGCCGCCGGCCTGGACGCCGAACGTCGCGCGCTCGCGCCAGGTCTCCGCCGCCTCGAACTGCCACATGTTCTCGATCACGACCAAGGTCCGGGCCGGCTGCTGAAGATGGTTGTCCACGTTGTTGTACACCGCGCGCGTCCTGGTCACCCAGGTCCGGTCCAGGCTTTCGGGCGACGGCGCCGGGCCGCTGGATTCCCAGACCTTCGCCGATAATTCCGGATGTTCCGGTCCCAAAGTCAGGCCGTAAAAGACCATCCGCGCCTCTCCTCCGGCCAGATGGTAGCCGGCGAGCTGCGTGTTCGGCGGCGCGGTGCCCAGCCAGCCGGAAACGGCGACATGATACAGCTCGCGCGTCAGTCGGCCGAGATACTCTTCCTTGGTGCCGCGCATGGAATCCTGGAAACGGAAGGTGCGCGCTTGCGCGCCGACGCGATACAGGCCGCCAAGGATGGGCGCGTCGACGGTCGTGCGGGTCCCATAGTAGCCGCCGCTGAGCCCGATCACGTCGCGCTCGTCGAACGAGACCGCGGCGGCGCATGGACGCACGGCTCCGGCGAGCAGGAGTGCCGCGAAGACGGCGGCGGTGAAAATTCTCATTGTATCGGAAGCGACCAGCCGGTGGCCTTGGACATCCGCGAGGCGACGCCCAGGATGTCCACGCCCACGCCGATGGTGAAGTTGTTGTAGTACTCGGCGTCGTCGTCGGCGACGCTGAAATTCAAGAACCAGGGCTCGAACGCCAGTCCCGCGGTGCGGTGGTACCGTCGGTAGCCGCCCTGCAGCGCGGTGTCTTCCATATAGCCGCCGCCCCAGAAGCGCACGGTCAGGTCCGGCTCGTCGATCGGGATCAATTCCAGCCCCCAATGGCCGTCCAGGGTCTCCGAGTGACCGACGGTCAGCACTCCGGTTCCTCCCGGGAACAGGCCGGAACCGACGACCACGGTATTCTTCGTCGGCAGGACCAGGTCGCCGGAGACGTACGCGTGGAAATAGCGGGACGGCATCCACGCAACTCCCATTGAGAAGCGGTCGGGCGTTTCGGCGTCGCGGAATGCGGTGACGGGACCCAAGGTGCCCAACGCCTGATTGTTCCGGGTCGGGTCGAACGGGACGCGGTAGCCCATCTTGTAGACGGCGGCCAACTGCAGCCAGGACGCGGGGCGGCCGAGGACGCCCAAGTCCGCCGAGAAAGCGTCCCCGGTTGCGCCGATGTGGACCGGAGCGGTGGTCTTGAAGACCGGAGTGAAGTCGTAGGTCTCGCGGGCCTGTATGTAGTTCACCGTCATGCCGACCGACAGCCTCTTATCCAAGTATGTCTTCGCCAACGCGATGCTGTAGATGCGGCTGATCGCCTGGATCTCGGTCTGGTCCAGGCCGGTCGTGGTGACGGTTTTGCCCGCCTTGCGGCCCACGATCTTGCTGGTGCCGCTGAAGGCGTCGTCGAGCTTGTACGGCGTCTGCGCGGCGAAGCCGAAGCCCCAGCCGTCGGCGCTCACGTAGCGCAGGCCGTAGAAGGAGAACTTGATCGGATCGTTGAGGGCTTTTGATTTTGGATTGCTGGTGTCCACGACGAAGTTGTCGATGTTGCTGGAGTCCGAGCCGAAATCCACGCCGTCGCCGGCCAGCCCGCCCAGGCCGGCGGGATTGACGAACACCGCCGAGTAGTCCTTGGGCAGCGCCAGAGGAGAGCCTCCGAGGCCGACGTTGCGCGCGGAGCCCTCCACGGCCGTCGGGTAAAAGTTGTAGGCGCTGGTGCCCGCCGCGCGCGCGGCGGCGGCGCCGAGGAGAAGCGCGGCGGCGACGATCATGGCGGCGCGCATCAGAACCTGTAAGACGCCCGCAGCGAGTAGTAGTTGATATCGGCCCCGGTTTTTTGGGAAAAGCGCTGGTACGCGGCGTCAAGACGCAGTCCCGCGGCGCTTCCGACGGCGCCGAGAGAGTACGCCTGCGAGATCGGGACGGCGATCGCGTACGAGGTGTACGTGTAGGAAACGTAGGGCGAGACGACGGGAACTTGATCGAACTGCACGCGGAAGGACGCGTTGGCGTTCGGGAAGCCCTGGATCGTCGAGACCAGCCCGGCCAGCTGAGTCGCCTGCGCGCCGCGGGCGGAGAGAGCGGCCAAATCCTTGTTGTAGACGGCTTTCAGCACGTCCAGCTCGAAGACCGTGTCCCGGGCCGTCACGGCGGCGCTACCGGTGAGATCGGTCTCGTCGATGTCGAGCGCGGCGGGGCGCAGGAGGACGACGCGCCGACCTTTCACCGTTTGGAGCTGGAACGAGTCCGTGTGGGTCGTGTGCGTCAGCCCGGCGCTGAGATTCAGGTTCGAGATGAATCCGCGGGCTTCTTCCGTCGAGTCCTCATCGTCGAAATCGATGTCGCGCGTGAGCTCTCCGCCGATGAAATGGTTCTTGTAGCCGTCGTTCAGGGGAGACCAGCCGCCGTTGACGCTGTAGCCGTACTGGCCGTCCGTGTCGTAGCTTGCGCGCAGGGAGTAGGTCTTCACCGTGCCGCTGGACGAGTTCGAATGGTACGCGTCGAACCCGGGCTTCAGGTGGAAGGAGCTCCCGAAGTCCACCGAGGCCGAGGTGGCCTCGTAGCCGCCGGAGCCCGCGGTCTGCTTCAGGGACGGCTTGACGAAGAAATCGCCCGCCGACGCCGCGCTTGCGAAAAAGGGGAAAGACGCCGCGCACAGGGCGCGGAATATCGGGGAGCGCATGAGGCGTTTATCCTACCTCTTGGAAAAGGCCGGTGGAAGAGGCGGCTCAGCGCGACCAGTGCGAGGGGTTCCTTTTGCGGTCGCGGTGGTACATCGAGACCATCTCGTCGAACGTGATCTGCCCGCGCCAATGCAGGTCGCGCCGGCGCGCGGCGTCGGCGGATTCGTCGGAGGCCTGGGCGGGCGTGGACCTAACCAGATCGAGCAGGCGCCGGCCGTTCTCCTCGGTCTCCCTGGCCAAATCCGCGAACATGGGGTGGGTCGCCGCCCACTGCAGGTAGCGCTCGGAGACGCGGTCCGGCTCCGCCTTCATGCGCTGCACGGTGGCGTCCACCTCCGCGATCAAAGCGTCCATCACGGCGATCTCGTCCTTGTAGCTGGCCTCGTTGTCGGTCATGTAGGCGCGCAACGCGCGCAGGCGCCCCTCGGAGACTCCGTGGTTCTTGGCGAAATGATCGATGACCGGATTCCAGGAGACATGGTTGGCCAGCTCCATCTCCAGCCACGCGCGCTTGGATTTCGCCTCCGCGGATCGGGTCTCGAGCGCTTCGATCGGGCGGGCCAGCTCCTGGTTCGAGAACGTGAGCGCGTAGTACGGCAGGCGCAACTTCAGGTGACTCAGGAACCCGCTCGGGTCCGCCAGGTAAGTCCAGGCGCCGTTCTCCTCGAAGCGCCGGTCCAGCTCGAAGTCCACCATCCAGCCGACGAGACGCGCGTTCGTCTCGTTTAGCTCGTGGTGATGGAAGGCCTGGAAAGCCTTTTCCCGCTCGGCGCGCGCGTTCCAAAGTCCATGGCCCAGGAGCTCGTGGGCCAGGGTGGGGGGGAGGTCCTGCTCCCGGAATTCGGCGTTCGCTCCCAAATAGTCCAGGTTCAAGCGGACCTCGACGTGGTCGCCCTTCCACTCGGTGAAGGCGCGCGGCGCGTAGAAGATCTTGCGGCCGTTGACGTCGTAGATCCGGGAACCCTCGAATTGCTCGAAGCGGACGACGGCGGGCGCGCCCTCGGCCAGGTAACGTTCGGCCAGGCCGCGAGCCGTGGGCGTGGTCAGCATGCGGAGGAAGGCGGTCAGCAGCTCGCCGCGGCGTTCGGGGTGCCCCTCGTCGTCGATGCGCACGCGCTGCAGCAGACGAGCCAACAGCGGCTTGCTCGAGCGGATATCGGCGGCCGGAGTCCCGCCGGCCGGAGGGAGGGCGGCCCCGCCGTCCCCGATGTTCGAGCCGAGAGAGGCGGCCGCGGCGAAATTGGCGTCCAAGGCCGGCGCGGCGTCCTCCAGCGGCATCGTCTTCAGATTTTCCGCGAGCGCGGCGGCCAGCGGCGCGTTGGCGCGCAGCGCGCCGATCGCCGTCGGGGCCGGCGCGATCTTCGCGGCCGGCGCGGGGGCCGCCTGCGGCGCCGGGAGGGAAGGGAGCGCCGCCGCCGGCGCGAGGAGAGGCGCGAGCGGCTGAGCGGCCGGGACCGCCAGGGCCGGGCTCATCGAGGCGGCGGCTGGCGCGGCGAAAAGAGCGGCGGCGGCGGGGGCCGAGCCCATGGCGCCGGGCGCGGAGACTGGCGCCAGAGGGACATCGACGATGACGCGCGGGAGGGCCGCCCGGGCGGCTCCCGCGGTGACGAGAAGCAGCGAAATAATCAGACGCTTCATCTGCTTATAGTGTAGACGGGAGCAGGCGAATTCGCCTGAGTCGAACGGCCCCGGAGGGGGACCCGAAGGCCTAGGGCTTCGGGAGGGGGGCCTGGATGGACTTAAGGAAGGCGTTCCAGGTGTTTTCCCCGCGCGCGGCCGGATCGGGCGCCGGAGACTCCCGTGAGTAGGTCAGGACGACGAAACGCCCGTCGGCCGTGGGGGGGAGGACGCAGAAGATCTGGCTTCCCATGCGGGTCGGTCGGGGCGACGGAGCGTGCGGGTCGGTGTCCATCAGGGGATAGCCGCGGCGGTACAAATCCGCCTTCCGCCCCGCGACGGGAGTCGAGCCGAAGCGGACCGGCGGCGTTCCCATAGTGGTGGCCGCCGGTCCCTTGAGAAATTCGGCGGGAGTCTTGTAGGCCGACCCTTTGGTGCCGTAGGCGTAGATCGCGATGCGGTCCAGGCCGTCCTCGAAGCCGACGACGGTGTCCGCGCCCGCGGTGTTCGTGTAGTCCGAGCGCTTCCAGCCCGCCGGCGCTTCGAAACGGAGGAGCGCGGCCAACGTGGCGGCGGGCGTCAGGCGCGCGGGCGGCGCGTCGGGGTT
The DNA here is from genome assembly GCA_044450965.1 of Elusimicrobiota bacterium. Taxonomy (GTDB): domain Bacteria; phylum Elusimicrobiota; class Elusimicrobia; order UBA1565; family UBA9628; genus GWA2-66-18. The sequence goes on from JBIOJO010000005.1 coordinate 31,390, forward strand.
CGGGCCGGTCGGGGAGACGGGGGCGGCCCCGCTCCAGGAGACGGTCAGGACCAGGACGGCGATCAGGGGATGGATCATGTTCCCGGCGTCAGTTTAGCATCCGGCGCGGGCGCGGTCCAGGGGGTCGAGTCCACGCGCGGACGTTCCTCCGTCCCGGCGATTTCGTAGAATGAACCCGTGGCGACCTTGATCCTCAACGCGTCCCAGCTTCTCACCATGGCGGGCTCCTCCGGCCCGCGCGCGGGACGGGAGAAAGGCTCCGTCGGGCTTCTCCGCGACGGAGCCGTCCTGGTCGAGGACGGCAAGATCCTGAGCGCCGGGCCGAGCGCGCGCGTGCTGGCGCATCCCCAGGCCAAGGGCGCGCGGCGCCTCAGCGCCGCGGGCGGCGTGCTGACGCCCGGCTTCGTGGACGCGCACACCCATCCGCTGTTCGCCGCGCCCCGGCTGGAGGATTTTGAAGCGCGGATTTCCGGAGCGACGTACGCCGACTTGGCGGCGCGCGGCGGCGGCATCCTGTGGACCGTCAACGGCGTGCGCGGGACCTCCGAGGCGGACCTGGCCGCCGGCCTGCGCCGCCGCGCGGCCGATTTCCTGGCGTGCGGCACCACCACGATCGAGGCGAAATCGGGCTACGGGCTGGACGTCGAGAACGAATTGAAGATGCTTCGCGCGCTGAAAACCGTCTCCGCTCTCGGCCCGCTGGAAATCGTGGCGACCCTGATGGGCGCGCACGCGGTCCCTCCGGAGCTGCGGGGCCGCAAGGCCGAATACCTGGACCGGGTCTGCGGCGAGATGATCCCGCGCGCGGCCGCCGAGGGGCTGGCCAAGTTCGTGGACATCTTCTGCGAGCAGGGCTATTTCGAGCTGGCCGACCTGGAGCGCGTCGCCGACGCGGGCGCCAAGGCGGGCCTGGGGCTGAAGGTCCATTCCGAGCAGCTCTCGCGGATGGGCAGCCTTCCGGCGTCGGTCCGGCGCAAGGCCGTGTCCGCGGACCATCTGGACCACGCCGCCGAGGGAGACTTCGCGGACCTGGCCGCGAGCGGCACCGTCGCCTGCCTGGTCCCCGGCTCGAACTATTTCCTCGCCAAGCCTTATCCTCCCGCGCGGCGCCTTCTGGACGCGGGCGCGGCCGTCGCTCTGGCCACGGACTTCAATCCGGGCACCTGCCCGTGCTGGGACATGCGGACCATCGTTTCCATCGCGTGCACGCAGATGCGGATGACCCCGGCCGAGGCGTTGGTGTCGGCCACCATCAACGGCGCGCACGCCGCGGGGCTGGGCGCCACGCACGGCTCCCTGGAAGAGGGCAAGGCCGCGGACCTGGTCTGCCACGAGGCCGAGGACTGGCGCGAGATCGCCTACTGGTTCGGCGCGCCCAAGGTGCGCTGGACCATGAAGCGCGGCGAGATCGTCCACGGAAATTCATGAAGGTCCTTCTTTTCGATATCGACGGCACGTTGATCCGCGGCGGCGGGGCGGGACGCAAGGCGTTAAATCGCGCCGGGGAAAAGTTGTACGGCGTGAAGAATTGCTGCTCCGAGCTTTCGTTGGCGGGTCGCACGGATTTGTACAACTTCGGGGCGGCCTACGAGTTCGCCACGGGGAAGAAACCGAGGAAGTCCGACGTCGAAAGGCTCCATCGGGAATATCTCAAACATCTGCCGTACTACGTGAAGAAGGCGCTCCGGGGAGGGACCTATCACATTCCGCCGGGCTTGAAGGCATTACTCAAATATTTGAGCCGCGATGAACGCGTCCTCCTCGGTTTGGGCACCGGCAACATGGAGAAAGGCGCGAGGATCAAGCTGGAGCCGTCAGGGTTCAATAAATATTTTCAGTTCGGCGGCTACGGCTCGGATTCGTTTCACCGCCACGCACTGCTCAAGAAGGCCGTCCAGCGAGCCAAGAAGCTGACGCGAGAGCCGTTCACCCGACGTGATGTGTACGTGATCGGCGACACGCCGTTCGACGTCGCCGCCGGCCGGAAGGCGGGGTTCAAGACGATCGGCGTCGGGACGGGCTTCTCGGAATGGGAGGACCTGGCCGCGTCGAGGCCCGATCACCTGGCGCGGGATTTCCGGAATCTGAAGAAATGGCTGACATGGTTCGAGCTGAGCTGAAGAAGGAGGCGGACGCGCGGGCGCTCGCGGCGGAGCTGGCCGCGGCGGCGCCGCGCGCGGCCCTGCCGACGCACGACCGCGCGCGCATCCTGAACGCGACGGCCGACGCGCTGGAACGCGACGCCGAGGCGTTCGCGCGCCTCATCGTCGAGGAGGTCCGGAAGCCGCTCAAGGAAGCGCGCCGCGAGGCCGCCCGCGCGGCCTTCACCTTCCGCTGGGCCGCCGAGGAGGCGCGCCGCATCAACGGAGAGATCCTGCCGTTGGACCTGGAGCCGGGTTCCGAGGGGCGCTACGCCCTGGTGCGCCGCGCGGCGCGCGGGCCCGCCGTGTTCATCACGCCGTTCAATTTCCCGCTGAACCTGCCCGCGCACAAGATCGCGCCCGCCGTGGCCGTCGGCCTGCCGTTCGCTCTGAAGCCCGACCCGCGCGCGCCGGAGACCGCCGCGAAGCTGATCGAGGCGTTGACGGTCGCCGGCTGGCCGGCGGGTGCGGCGGTCCTGGTCTCCGGGGAGATTCCGGCGATCGAGGCTCTGGTCGCCGACGAACGCCTGAAGATCCTGTCCTTCACCGGCTCGACGGGGGTCGGCTGGCGTCTGAAGGCCCTCGCGCCGAAAAAGCACTGCGTGCTGGAGCTGGGGGGGAACGCGGGCGTGTTCGTGGGCGCGGACGCCGATCTGCCTTGGGCGGCCGCGCGCTGCGCGTGGGGCGCGTACGCGTACTCGGGGCAGACGTGCATCTCGGTGCAGAGGATCTTCGTGGAGAAGAGCGTGCACTCCGAATTTCGCAAGCTTCTGGTCCAGAACATCCAGGAGCTGAAGATCGGCGACCCCGCCGACGAGACGACGGACGTGGGGCCGATGATCGACGAGAAGTCCGCCGCGCGCGTCGAGGAGTGGCTCAAGGAAGCCGTGGCCCGCGGCGCGAAGCTGTGGACCGGCGGAAGCCGCCAAGGAGCGCTGCTGCCGCCCGCGCTGATCGAGAACGTCCCGGCCGACGCCAAGCTGTCCTGCGAGGAGGCCTTCGGGCCGGTGGCGACGCTGGAGGCCGTGGACTCCCGGGAGCGCGCTCTCGACAAGATGTCCGAAGGACGGTACGGGCTGCAGGCCGGAATATTCACGAACGATCTTGCGTTCGTGCACCGCGCCTACGAGCGCCTGTCCGTCGGCGGGCTGATCGTCAACGACGTGCCGACCTACCGTTCCGACGCGATGCCGTACGGCGGCTTGAAGGACTCCGGCCTGGGACGCGAAGGCGTGCGTTGGGCGATCGAGGAGTATACGGAACGCCGCACCTTGGTGGTGAAGCCATGAAGACGATCATCCGGGCCGCCGTTCTGACGTGCGTCCTCGGACTGGGCGTCCGCGCCCGGGCCGCGTCCGCTCCGGCGTTCAGCAAGGTCCTGGTGATCGTCCTTGAGAACGCGGATTACGCCAAGGCGGCGAGCGCGCCGTTCCTGACGAAGCTGGCCGCGCGCGGCGCGACCTTGACCAATTATTCCGGCGTCGGCCATCCGTCCCAGCCGAACTACATCGCGATGATCGCCGGCGACGCCATGGGCGTTCGTGACGACAAGCCGGTCAACCTTTCCGGGCGCCATCTCGGCGATCTGCTCGACGCGAAGGGCCTGTCCTGGGGAGTGTACGCCGAGGGCTATCCGGGCGGCTGCTTCCTCGGCGCCCAGTCCGGGCTGTACGCGCGCAAGCACGCGCCGTTCCTCAGCTTCACGAGCGTGCAGAACAGCCCGGCCAAGTGCGCGCGCGTCAAGGACGCCGCCGCGTTCGACGGCGACGCCGCGTCGGGGAGCCTTCCCGCCTACTCTCTGTACGTGCCGGATCTCAACAACGACGGCCACGACACGGGCGTCGACGCGGCCGACCAGTGGCTGTCCGGCTTCCTGGGGCCGAAGCTGGACGACGCGGCCTTCATGAACGGGATGCTCGTCGTTGTGACCTTCGACGAGTCGTCCAGTAAGTCCGGCAATCACGTCTTGACGGTCCTGGCCGGGGGCGGCGTCGCGCCCGGCGCGTCCTCGGACGCTCCGTACGATCACTACAGCCTGCTGAGGACGGTCGAGAACGGCCTGGGGTTGGGAGATCTCGGACGCAAAGATTCGTCCGCCGCCTTGATCGACGGCATTTGGGGGAACAAGTAAATGAACCAGCTCGTGGAATGCGTGCCGAATTTTTCGGAAGGCCGGGACAAGGCGAAGGTCCAGATCATCGTCGACGCGGCGAAATCCGCCGGCGTCACGATCCTGGACGTGGAGACCGACGCGGACCATCACCGCTGCGTGCTGTCGTTCGTGGGCGCGCCGGACGCGTGCGTGGAGGCGTGCTTCCGCGTGGCGCAGAAGTCCGCGGAGCTGATCGACCTGAACGTCCACAAGGGCGAACACCCGCGCATGGGCGCGGTGGACGTGATCCCGTTCATCCCGGTCAAGGACATCACCATCGCGGAGTGCGCGCGGCTGGCGGAGAAGCTGGGCGAACGCATCGGCCGGGAGCTGAACATCCCCGTCTATCTTTACGACCACGCGGCCAAGCGGCCGGAGCGCAAGGACCTGGCGAACGTGCGCAAGGGCCAGTTCGAGGGGCTTAAGGAGCTGATCGGCAAGGACGAAGCCCGGCGGCCGGACTTCGGGCCGAACGCGATCCATCCCACGGCGGGAGCCATCGCCTGCGGCGCGCGGCAGCAGATCGTGAACTTCAATTTGAACCTGGACACGGCCGACATGGCCGCGGGCAAGGACATCGCCAAGCGCGTGCGCGCGTCGGGCGGCGGGCTTCCCGCGGTGCGCGGCAAGGAGATCGAGCTGGCGGCGCGCAAGCAGGTGCAGATATCGACGGTGTTGACCGACTACAAGACCAGCTCCATGAAGCGCGTGATCGACGAGGCGTCGAAATTGGCCGCGGAGCACGGGGCGAAGGTCCTGACGACCGAGATCGTGGGGCTTCTGCCGCGTCAGGCCCTGCTCGACTTCGCGATGGAGACCTTGAACCTGGAGAATTTCAATCCGGAGGTGCAGATCCTTGAAAACCGCCTGGAGGCGGTCGGGGCCATGAAGGAGACCGTCGACTGGCGGACGGCCGGCGCGATCGTGGCCGAGGCGATGTCCAACACCGACGCGACCCCCGGGGGCGGCTCCGCCGCGGCGATCTCGGCCGCGATGGGATGCGGCTTGGGTCAGATGGCGGTGGGGATCACCTTGAAGTCGAAGAAGCTGGACCCGGCGAAGCGCCCGGAGCTGGAGCGGGCTCACGCGGCGCTGGGGGAGATGCGCTCCCGGTTCGACCGTCTGGCGGCCGACGACGCGGAGGCCTTCGATCATTTCATGGCGGCGATGTCCCTGCCCAAGGACGACGCGTCGCGTCCGGAGAAGATGCAGCGCGCGCTCAAGCACGCCGCGGAGGTTCCCCTGAAGACGGCGCAGCAGGCGGCGGGATCCCTGGCGATCGCGCGGACGGCGGCGCCGCTGGCCGGCGCGGCGGTCGCGTCGGACATCAACTGCGCGATGCACCTGCTCAAGGCCGCGGCGCAGTGCGCGGCCGAGAACGTGCGCATCAACCTGGGCGGCATCAAGGACGCGGCCGTCTCCAAGGACTTCACGGACCGGCTGGACAAGACGCTCGCCGCCTGTGCCTGAGACTTTCGGCTACCGCGCGCTCTCCGCGGACTACGCGGAGTATCACCGGACTCGGGGCAACCGCGCCTGCCACGCGGTGGGCATCCCGCTGATCGCGTATGCGGTCATCGCGTGGTCGTGTTTTGGGTCAGGCCTTCCGGTGGCCGCGCTTCTCCTGCCGGTTTACTTCCTTTGGGATATTCGCATCGGCGCCCTGATGACGACGTTCATCGCCGTCAGCGCTCTCCTGGCCGCCCGTCTTCCCGTCTGGACCTCGTGGGCGGCGTTCCTCATTGGCTGGGCGTTCCAGTTCTACGGTCACGCCGTGTACGAGAAAAAGAGCCCCGCCTTCACGAAGAACTTCGTCCACCTGCTCGTGGGTCCGGCCTGGATCGCGGCGGAACTGGCGGGAATCAAAACGCCGTGAATATCTCGATCCGCCGGGCCGCGGCCGAGGATTGGGCCGGAATCATGTCGGTCTGCGCCGACACCGGCGCGGCGGGCGATCCGGTGGAGGACTCGGAGCGCGCGGCGTTCGCCGCGCATTGGATCGGTCCTTACCGCGAGCTGCGCCCGGAGTGGACCTGGGCGGCGGTCTCCGACGGAAAAGTCGTCGGCTATCTGACGGGCGCGCCGGACACCTTGGGTTTCGAAAAAGAGCGCCGCCGCGTCTTCAATCCGCCGCCGGACTCGCGGGAGTTCTTCTCTCCCGCGATCCGCCTGAAGCTGTGGACGGAGCATCCGGCGCACCTGATGCTGGGCGTGGCGGCCGACTACCGCGGCATCGGCCTGGGGGCGAAGCTCCTGCAGGCCTTCTTCGCCGAGCTGCGCCGCGCGGGCGTGCCGTCCGCGCACGTGATCTGCGGCCCGAACTCGCACGCGTTCTTCGAGCGCATGGCCTTCCGCGCCGAGGCGGTCGTTTCGCCCGTTCCGGGCGTGACCTTGCGCGCGATGACGCGTCCCGCCGACTGAGATCCGCCGGTATTCCTTGACAGAGGCGGACGCAGCGCGTAATGTTTAATCCATGGATTTGGGTGTTCTCGCCGCCGTCTACGCGCTGATCGTCGTCGCCGAGCTTCCCGGAAAGACGACGTTCGCGAGTTTCTTGATGGCCTCGCGCGCGCGGCCGTGGCCGGTGTTCGCGGGCGCCGCGGTGGGATTCGTCGTCCATACGGCGATCGCGGTGGCGGCGGGAAGCCTTCTGGGCCGCCTGCCCGCCCGCGCGATCCAGATCGCGGTCGGGCTTCTGTTCCTGGGCTTGGCGATCGCGATGTGGCGGGAGGACGTCGAGGAAGCGGCCGAGCAGGGCTTCTCCGTGCAGACTCGTTTCTCCAGCACCGCCGCCACGGCGTTCGGCGTCATCTTCTTCGCGCAGTGGGGCGACCCGACCCAATTGGCGACGGCCGCCTTGGCCGCGCGGTACTCCGCGCCGGGGACCGTGTTCGTCGCCGCGACGCTGGGCTTGTGGACCGTGAGCGGCTTGGCCGTGCTCGCCGGGCACTTCTCGAAGGGCCGTATCGACCCGCGCTTCCTGAATAAGGTCTCGGCGGCGGTCTTCGCCGCCGTCGGCGCGGCGCTGCTCGCCGAGGCGCTCCTGCGCCGGCGCTGAGAATTCCTGCGGCGGCTTTAACGTTGCACCCGCTAATTCCGGCGCGCTAACGGCGCGCTAACGCCTCAACAATGGCTTCCAAACGCGCCCCGGCGCTATCCTAGCCTTGGGCGCTTTGGCGCCGGGAGAATGGTCCATGAAGAAGTTGCTTTGCCGCTCGCTGGTCGTCGCTTTGATCGCCGCGCCTGTATTGGCGCGCGCCGCGGATGACGATCTCTTGAAAGCCCGCGTGGAGCAGCTGGAGAAGCGGCTCGCCGAGATTCAGAAAACCGTCGCGCCGTCCGCGGCGACGCCCGCGGCGCCCGCGACGCCGGAGTCGCCGGTCTATTCCTGGCCGGGGTCCACGGCGTCCCAGCCGTTCGACTTCGCCGATTTCACGTGGCTCAACGGCAACAGCCGCGAGCACGTCAACCCCTTCGACGGGAAATACTTCACGCCCGAGCTGCGCCTGGACGCGAACGCGACCTACGACTTCAACCATCCGAAGGACCATACCTTGGACGGCTCCTGCGAGGTCGGCCGGACGAACGAGCTCCAGGTCCAGCAGCTCGGAATCGGCGGCGACCTCCATTATCAGCACGTTCGCGGTCGGGTCATGACCCAGTTCGGCATGTACTCTCAGATGACCCCGCGCAACGACGCCAGCCCTTCGCGCGGCCAGTGGAACCTTGGCCCCGCCTATCAGTACATCTCCGAGGCGAATGCCGGCTATCACTGGGACGCCATGCACGGCGTCAACCTGGACGCGGGCATCTTCATGTCCTACGTCGGGCTGTTCAGCTACTACAACGCCGACAACTGGGCCTACCAGCCGTCGTACGTCTCCGCCAATACGCCGTGGTTCTTCAACGGCCTGCGCCTGCAGACGTTCCCGACGGACCGCTGGAAGGCGGAATTCTGGCTGGTCAACGGCTGGCAGTCGTACGGCCAGTTCAACGAGATGCCCGGCATCGGCACCCAGCAGCTGTGGCGCCCGACCTCGTGGTTTTCGCTCCTTTCCAACGATTATTGGGGCTACGACACGCTGAACAATCCCGCCCGCCAGCGCTATCACACGGACAACAGCATGGAGGTCAAGTACTACGACGCTCCGAACCGATTCGTGGACAAGGGCGCGTTCTCGCTCACCTTGGACGCGGGCTGCGAGGACGGCGGCGGCGTCAGCTGCTTCAAGAGCTCTCCGGCGAAAGGGCCGCAGCAGGACTTCCTCGGCTTCATGTTCTACAACCGCAACTGGTTCGATCACGATCATTTCGGCCTGACGGTCGGCGGCGGCGCGATCACCAACCCGGGACGCTACCTGGTGCTGACTCCGCCGGTCAACGGCGCCACGTCCGCTTCCTCCGCGGCTCCGTTCTTCACGCAGAATCCCGGCGACCCGTTCAAGGCGTGGGACATGTCGGTCACGTTCGACTACATGCCCGACGATTGGGTGACCTGGCGTCTGGAAGGCAACCATCGCGCGGCGAATACCCCTTACTTCGCCGGCCCGGGCGGCATGACGCCTCCCGGGGGAAACCAGGGCACGGCGGGCTCGGGCGTGAACGGCTTCACGCCGGACCTGCGCAAGGCGGAGAACCGGATCACGGTCGCTCTGCTCGTGAAGATCTGACGCCGGTGAGAATGTGATGACGGGGAGGGATTGTGGCGACGCCTATGGCCGTGGGACTTTCTTCGCCGACGCCCGCCGGATTCGGGGCGTTGGAAGGGACCGTCCGCGGAGACATGGCTCTCGGCACGCTCTCTCTCTTGATCGTCGCCGCTTGCTGGCTGTACGCGCGGGGATTTAGCGGTGAGGGGCCGTTCGCCTTTCGCCGGTCGTTGCGGGCGCTGCGTGCCGCGCGCGCGGCGAGTGCGGTTTTGAGGGAAGCGGCGAAAGCCGTGAGGGAGAGAATATGAGCGACTTGATTTATTTCGCGACCATCGTCGGCTTCTTCGCGCTGTGCGAAGGATACGCGCGTTTTCTGTCGAGGCTTTGATATGACCAATATCGCGTTGTCCGTGATCTCGTGCGGTTTGATCGTGTACCTGTTCGCGGCCATGCTTTGGCCCGAGCGGTTCTAGACGTAATTAGGAGAAATCCAATGACTTCGCTGGGACTTCTGCAGTTCGGGCTGATCTTCGGAGCGCTGCTTCTGACCACGAAGCCGCTGGGCGCCTATTTGAAGAAGGTGTTCGACGGCGAGAGGAGCTTGCTGTCGCCCTTGCTCGCGCCGCTCGAGCGCTGGATCTACAAGCTTTCCGGCATCTCGCCGGACGAGGAGATGGGTTGGCTGCGCTACGGCGCGAGCGTGCTGGGGTTCAGCGTCGCGGGGGGCGTTCTCCTCTATTTTCAGCTGAGGTTCCAGCAGTATCTCGGGCTCAATCGCGCGGGCCTGGGGCCCGTCGAACCCGGACTTGCCTTCAACACGGCGGTCAGCTTCCTGACGAACACGAATTGGCAGGCGTACTCCGGCGAAACGACGATGACGTACATGAGCCAGATGGCGGGGCTGGCCTACCATAACTTCGTGTCGGCCGCCGCCGGCATCGCGATCGCGGTGGCGGTCATGCGCGGCTTCACGCGCGCCGAAACGAATTCGCTGGGCAATTTCTGGGCCGACCTGGTCCGCGGCTGCTTGTACCTCCTCCTCCCGCTCAGCGTCGCGGGGGGACTGTTCCTCGTCTCGCAAGGAACGATCCAGAACTTCAAGCCGTACGAGAAGATCAAGACTTTGTCCGGCCAGGAGCAGACCTTGCCCATGGGTCCGGTCGCCTCGCAGGAGGTCATCAAGCAGGTCGGCACGAACGGCGGCGGCTTCTTCAACGCCAACTCCACGCATCCGTTCGAGAATCCGACCCCGCTGTCCAACTTCTTCCAGATGCTCTGGATCTTCCTGATTCCGGCCGCGCTGACCTACCAGTTCGGCCTGATGGCAGGCGACACGCGTCAGGGCTGGGCGATCTTCGCCTGCATGTCCGCGCTGTTCCTGGCGGGCTTCCTGATGCTTTATCACTACGAACAGAAGGGCAATCCCATCCTGGCGTCGCATGGGGCCGATCAAACGCTCACGACGACGCAGTCCGGCGGCAACATGGAGGGCAAGGAAGTCCGTTTCGGCATCGCCTCCACGGCGCTGTTCGCCACCATCACGACGGACGCCTCCTGCGGAGCGGTCAACGGCATGCACGACAGCTTCACGCCCCTGGGCGGCCTGGTGCCGCTGTTCAATATCATGCTGGGCGAGGTCATCTTCGGCGGCGTGGGGGCGGGCTTCTACGGGATGATACTGCTCGTGGTGGTGACCGTGTTCCTGGCCGGGCTGATGGTCGGGCGCACGCCCGAGTACCTGGGCAAGAAGATCGAGTCGCGCGACATGAAGTACGCGACCTTGGGCATTTTGATCCCGTCGTTCGTGATCCTGGGTCTGGCCGCGTGGGCGGCCTTGCGGCCGTCGGCCCTGACCAGCCTGGCCAACAACGGGCCGCACGGCCTGTCGGAGATTCTGTACGCCTACAGCTCGGCGGTGGGCAACAACGGCTCGGCCTTCGCGGGTCTCAACGCCAACACCTGGTTCTTCAACAACACCTTGGGCTGGGCGATGCTGCTGGGGCGCTTCTTCATCATCATTCCCGTGCTGGCGCTCGCGGGGTCCCTGGCCGGAAAGAAGCGGGCGCCGGTCTCGGCCGGCACGTTCCCGACCCATACGCCGCTGTTCGTCGCCCTGCTCGCGTCGGTGACCATCATCGTCGCGGGCCTCACGCACTTCCCGGCCCTGTCGCTCGGGCCGATCATCGAGCACCTCGTCATGCTGTCGGGCAAGCTGTACTAAAACCATGGACAACCTTAATCGCCGCAACTCCGTCCCGCTCTGGCGGGGCGCGATCGTCAAGACGGCCCTCGTCGAGTCGCTCCGGAAGCTGGACCCGCGGCACCTGGCGAAGAATCCGGTCATGTTCGTCGTCGAAGTCGGTTCCGTCGTCACGACCTGGTTTTGGATCCAGGCCCTGCGGTCCGGCTCCGCGGAAGCGACGTTCGCCGGCAATATCACGCTCTGGCTTTGGTTCACGGTCCTGTTCGCGAACTTCGCCGAGGCCATGGCCGAGGGACGCGGCAAGGCGCAGGCGGAGTCCTTGCGCAAGACGAAGACCGAGACGGCCGCCAAACGGCTGGACCGGAACGGCGGGACGGAAAGCGTCTCAGCGGCAGCCCTGCGCAAAGGCGACGTCGTCCTGGTCGAGGCGGGTGACATCATCCCCGCCGACGGCGAGGTGGTCGAGGGCATCGCCTCGGTGGACGAATCGGCCGTGACCGGAGAGTCGGCGCCCGTGATCCGCGAAAGCGGCGGCGACCGCTCGTCGGTCACCGGCGGCACGAAGGTCAACTCGGATTGGATCAAGGTCCGGATCACCGCCAATCCGCGCGAGGGTATCCACGACCAGATGCTCGCGCTGCTCGAGGGGGCGTCGCGGCAGAAGACGCCGAACGAGATCGCGCTGAACATCCTGCTCGCGGGGCTGACCTTGATCTTCATGGTCGTCCTGATGAGCCTTCAGGCCTTCGCGGTCTACTCCGGGGGCCCGGTATCGGTGGTCACCTTGGTCGCGCTCCTGGTCTGCCTCATACCGACGACCATCGGCGGCCTTCTCTCGGCCATCGGCATCGCGGGCATCGACCGTCTCATGCAGAGCAACGTGATGGCCATGTCGGGACGCGCCGTGGAGGCGGCCGGCGACGTCGACTGCCTGCTGCTCGATAAGACCGGCACGATCACCTTGGGCAACCGCATGGCGACCGAGTTCATCCCGGCTCCGGGCGTCACCCTGGAGGAACTGGCGCTGGACGCTCAGCTGTCCAGCCTCAGCGACGAGACGCCCGAGGGACGCTCGATCGTGGTCCTGGCCAAGCAGTTCGTGCCCAAGCCCACGGGCATCCACGAGAAGGGCATGATCTTCGTGCCCTTCACCGCCCAGACCCGGCTGTCCGGCGTGGACATCGGTCCCGTGATGATCCGCAAGGGCGCGGTGGACGCGGTCGCGAAGCTGGTCGACGGCGGCATGCCGGTGGTCCTGACCCAGGCGGTGGAGCGAATCGCCAAGGCCGGGGGTACTCCCTTGGCGGTCGCGCGCGACGGCAAGGCGCGCGGCGTCATCTACCTGAAGGACGTGGTCAAGGGGGGCATCCGGCAGCGCTTCGAGCAGCTGCGCGCCATGGGCATCCGCACCGTGATGATCACCGGCGACAACCCGCTCACCGCCGCCGCGATCGCAGCCGAGTCCGGCGTGGACGACTTCCTGGCCCAGGCCACTCCCGAGAAGAAGCTGTCCTTGATCCGCCAGGAGCAATCGAAAGGTCGTCTCGTCGCGATGGTCGGGGACGGCACCAACGACGCGCCGTCGTTGGCCCAGGCCGACGTGGGCGTGGCGATGAACACGGGAACCATGGCGGCCAAGGAGGCCGGCAACATGGTGGACCTGGATTCCAACCCGACCAAGCTCATCGAGATCGTGGAGGTGGGGAAGCAGCTCCTGATGACGCGCGGCGCCCTCACCACCTTCAGCGTGGCCAACGACGTGTCGAAATATTTCGCGATCATTCCGGCGATGTTCATGGGGCTATTCCCGGAAATGGCCGCGCTCAACGTCATGCGTCTTCATTCGCCGCATTCGGCGATCCTGGCGTCGGTGATCTTCAATGCATTAATTATCGTCGTGCTCATACCATTGGCGCTCCGTGGGGTCAAATATCGTCCGTGGGGGGCACATGCCATTCTTCGTTATAACGCGCTCGTGTACGGCGTCGGCGGCCTGATCGCGCCGTTCATCGGCATCAAAGCCATCGACATGCTGCTCGTCGCCGTTGGATTGGGGGCCTGATATGAAGCTGTTCAAACAGTCGTTCCTCATGAACGTCTGGCTGACGTTGATCCTCGGTCTGGCGTATCCCGTCGTGATGACGGGTCTGTCCCAGGTGTTGTACCCGAGCAAGGCCAACGGGAGTCTCATCGAGAAGAACGGCGCCGTCGTCGGCTCCGAACTGATCGGTCAAACGTTCGGCGACGCGAGATACTTCCACGGCCGCCCGTCGGCCGCCGGCAACGGTTACGACGGGTTGTCGTCGAGCGGCTCGAACCTCGGTCCCACGAGCAAGGCGTTGATGGACCGCGTGGATTCCGACGTCGCGCGCGAGCGCAAGGCCGCGGGCCGGACCGACGCCGTCCCGGGCGACCTGGCCACGGCCTCGGGCTCGGGCTTGGACCCGGACATCAGCCCGGCGGCCGCGCTGTGGCAGGTTCCGGTCGTCGCCAAGGCTCGCGGCTTGGATGAAGCGAAGGTTCGGGCGCTGGTCGAAAGCTCCGTCACCGGCCGGACCTTCGCCGTGCTGGGCGAGCCTCGCGTCAACGTCCTCAAACTCAATCTGGCGCTGGACGAGATAACCCGTTAAACTTCAGATGGCATGAGCGTTTTGAGCGTCGAAGAGCTGATCACCAATCTCAAATACTCGAAAGAGAGCCCCCTGCGCGTCTACCTGGGGGCCGCGGCCGGCGTCGGCAAGACCTACCGGATGCTCCAGGACGGCAACCTCCTGCTCTCGCGCGGCGTGGACGTGGTCATCGGCTACATCGAGCCGCACCGGCGCCCGGAGACAAGCGCCCAGATTGGGGCGCTGAAGGACGTGCCGCGGCGGAAGATCGGCTACAAGGGCGTCGCGATGGAGGAGATGGACCTGGAGGCGGTCCTCGCGCGCAAACCCCAAGTCGTCCTCGTGGACGAGCTGGCGCACACCAACGCGCCAGGCTCCAAGAATGCGAAGCGCTGGCAGGACGTGGAGAACCTGTTAGCCGCCGGCATCGCGGTGTTCACGACCGTCAACGTCCAGCACATCGAGTCCGTCAGCGACGTGGTGGAGAAGGCGACCGGGGTCATCGTCCAGGAGCGCGTGCCCGACGCGTTCTTCCGCCTGGCCAAGGAGATGGTCATCGTCGACGTCAGCGTCGAGGAGCTGTTGAGCCGCCTCAAGGACGGGAAGATCTACGCCCTCGACAAGGTGGACCGGGCGCTCGAGCGCTTCTTCACGCGCGGGAACCTGAGTACCTTGCGCGAGCTGGCCCTGCGCGAGCTGGCCGACGACGTGGAGCAGAAGGGCAAGGAGGACCGCGAGCGCGACACGCGCGCCGGCCTGGAGTCCACGGTGAAGATCGTCGTGGCGCTGAGCTCGAACCCCGACGCTAAAAAGCTCCTGCGCGTCAGCTCTCGCCTGGCGGGGCGGCGCAACGCGAAGTGGTTCGCCGTTTCGGTGAAGGCCCCCGACGCGCGCGTGGGGGACCCCGACCACGAGCGGAACCTGCAGGAGAACGCGCGCTTCGCGCGGGAGCTGGGCGCTCAGGTCGTGGAGCTGCGCGGCGCGCGCGTGGCCGACGCGCTCATCGGCTTCGCCTCCCAGGAGGGGGCGACCGAGGTGATCATCGGCACCTCGGCGCGCGGCTGGTGGGACCGCCTTTGGCACGGTTCGATCGCGGAGCAGATACTGCACAAGGCCCCGCACCTGGCCCTGCACGTCCTGCCGATCGCGCACGAGGTCGAGGATCACCGTCCGGCGAAGCCCGCCGCGCCCGCCGCCCTGCAGCTGGCCGAGTACCTGGCGCCGGAGCGCATCCTGGTGGACGTGCGCGCGTCGGCGGGAGTGGAGTCCGCGATCGCCCTGCTGGTCGACCGCCTGGTGGACGTCAATCCCGACCTGCGCGCGCGGCGCCGCGAGATCCTGGAGGCGGTGCTTCAGCGCGAGCGCCTGGACAGCACCTTCCTCGACACGGGCATCGCGATCCCGCACGCGGCGAGCGTGGAGGGGATCGTGGACATCCAGGCCGCGCTCGGCCTTTTCCCCGACGGGATCGTCTCGGAGCGCGCCGGCCGCAGCGCGCGCCTCGTGCTTCTCTTTCTGTCGCCGTCCGTCGGCCGCTCGCTGCACATGAAATTCCTTCAGCGCATCGCGCGCGTGTTCGGCGACGCGACCGTGGTCCGGGAGCTGGCGGCGCTGAAGACCGGCGAGGACGTCCGCGAGCGCCTGCGCGAGATCGAGTCGCGCCTGCGCTGAGCGCGGGGCTTGGCCCGGCGCGGCGAAAGAGGCATCATACGCCCATGGAACCGCGCCCGGGAAGCGACGCGACGGCCGTCCTTGCCGAATACGCGCTCGCCGCCGCCGCCGTCGCCGTCGCGACCGGGGTGTGCCGGCTGCTCGACCCGCGCTTGGCGCCGACGAACCTCGCCATGGTGTATCTTCTCGGCGCGGCCGTGGTCGCCGCGCGCGGCCGCCGCGGCCCCGCCGCGCTTTACTCCGTGCTCGCGGTGCTGTGCTTCGACTTCTTCTTCGTGCCGCCGCGCCTGAGCTTCTCGGTCGTCGACAGCGAGTATCTGGTCACCTTCGCCGTCATGCTGACGGTCTCGCTGATGATCAGCACCTTGGCCGTACGCCTGCGCGGCGAGGCTGAATCCGCGCGCCGCGCCGAGCAGCGCGCGGAAACGCTGCGCGACTTGAGCCAGCGCCTGGCGGGGACGCGGGGGGTGGAGCCGACTCTTCAAGCGGGGACGCGCCATCTGTCCGAGGTGTTCGACGCGGAGGTCGCGGCGCTGGTCCCCGGGGAGGACGGCCGCCTGGCGGCGCGCGCGTGGTCGGGCCGCGAGCCCGTGCTAGCCGACAAGGAACTGGCGGTCGCGACGGTCGTCTTCTCCTCGGCGCGTCCGGCCGGCTTGGGGACCGATACCCTGCCCGTCTCCACCGCGCTGTGCGCGCCGCTGCTGGGCTCGACGGGGCCCGTGGGCGTCCTGCGCATCGAGCCGCGCCGCCCCGAGAGCCTGCTCGATCCCGAGCGCCGTTTGCTTCTGGATCTGTTCTCGAACCAGATCGCGCTCGCCCTGGAAGCGGAGCGCAATCAGGAGGACGCGCGGCGCGCCCAGTTCTCCGCGGAAACCGAGCGCCTGCGGAGCTCCCTGCTGAGCGCCGTCTCGCACGACCTCAAGACGCCGCTGGCCGCCATCATGGGTTCGGCGTCGGAGATCCTTCGGGAGGGGAACCTGGGCAGGTCCGTCGGCTCGCTGGTGGAAAACATCCGCGACGAGGCCGAGCGCCTGGCGCGGCTCGTTCACAACCTCATCGAGACGACCCGTCTCGAGTCGGGCGTGGAGCTGCACAAGGAGCCGCTGCCGCTCGAGGAGGTCTTGGGCGCCGCGCTCGAGGGCCTGTCGCGGCGCCTGGGGGCCCGTCCCGTGAAGACGGATCTGCCCGAGGACCTGCCGCTCGTCCCGCTCGACGCGGTGCTGCTTCAGCAGGTCTTCGTCAATTTGATCGAGAACGCGCTTCTGCATGCGCCGGGCGCCGGGTCCATCGATATCTCCGCGCGCCGAGAGGGCGCCGTCATCGCCGTCGAAGTCGCCGATCGCGGTCCGGGCCTTCCGCCGGGAGACTTGACCAAGGTCTTCGACAAGTTTTACCGAGGAAACGCGGGCGGCGGGGCGGGTCTGGGGCTGGCGATCTGTCGGGCCATCGTCGAGGCGCATGGCGGCCGAATCGAGGCGCTGAACCGGGACGGCGGCGGCGCGTCGTTCCGCTTCCGCCTGCCCCTGGAGGGCGCATGAGCGACAAGAAGACCGTGCTCGTCGTCGAGGACGAGGCCGCGATCGTCCGTTTCCTTCGGCCCGCGCTGGAGGCCCAGGGCTTCCGGGTGGTGGACGCCGGCCGCGGCGAAGACGCGCTCGAGCTCGCGGTGAAGCTGAAGCCGGACGTGGTGCTTCTCGACCTGGGCTTGCCGGACATGGACGGATTGGAGGTCCTGAAGGGGCTGCGCCGCTGGACGTCGGCTCCGGTCATCGTCCTGTCCGCGCGCGGCCGGGAGCGCGACAAGATCGCGGGTCTGGACGCGGGCGCCGACGACTACTTGGCCAAGCCGTTCGGCGTCGAGGAGCTCCTGGCGCGCATCCGGGTGGTCCTGCGCCACGCCGAGCGCGCGGGGCGGGAACCCGAGCCCGTTTATGAGCACGGAGACCTGAAGGTGGACCTCGCGCGGCGGAAGGTCTGGGTCGGCCGGAAAGAAGCGAAATTGACGCCGTTCCAGTTCGCGCTGGTGACGATCCTGGTCCGGAACGCGGGCCGCGTCGTCGGCCACCCGCAGATCATGAAGGAGCTTTGGCCCCAGGGCGACGGCACGCCGGAGTCCGTCCGCCTCCTTGTCCACCAGATTCGCCACCGCCTCGAGAAGGACCCGGTGCGGCCCAAGCACTTCAAGACCGAACCCGGCGTGGGTTACCGCCTCGAGACCGAGTAGTCGTCGGGCCGGGAACTTTTTGACCTCCCGCGCCGTATACATAGTCGATATGCTCTGGCCACTTTCGCGGTGAAGGTGGCCAGAGCAAAGGAGCTATGGGGGGATGAGTCAAGATTCTGATGCAATGAAAACGCTTGCGGAGATGCGCGCTTCCATGGGCCCTGATCCGTTCGAGCTGATTCTGAGGGCGGCGGATTCCCTGCCGAAGGATTGGAAGGCAAGGGGCCCCGAGTTCGGTTTTGAATTCGTGCGTTGTCGACTTCGTTTCACGCAGGACGAATTGGCGCAGAAATCCGGCGTCGCGCAATCCATCGTTTCGCGCGTGGAAGGGGGGTTCGACGCGCGACTGAGCACGTGGCGGCGCCTCTACGCGGCGATGGGGTTCGATCTGGTTCTTCTGCCGGTTTCGGCGTTGGCCCTCGAGGAGCTGGAAAAGAGGGCCGAACAAGGCCGGCCACGGGGGAGTTGGATGCGCCAGCGCGCGAGGCCTCGTCGGCGCCGCGCTCCTCCTTCAACAAAATAAGAAGGCCCCCTCGCGGGGGCCTTCCGTCGGCGCGGCGGCAGGGATGATTAAGCCGCGACTTTCGTCTTGAGCCGGTCCTTCAGCGCGTTGAACTGGTCCCACAGCGCCTTCGGGAGATGCGTCCCGAACTTGTCGAAGAAGGACTTCACGCCGTCGAGCTCCGCGGTCCACTCGTCGTTCTTCACGGCGAGCAGCTGGTCCATGGCGCCGGCGGCTAGGTTCAGGCCGCTCAGGTCCAGGGCGTCCTTCGTCGGCAGGTAGCCGATCGCGGTCTTCGAGGCCTTGCCCTCGCCGCGGGAGCGGGCCAAAATCCACTCCAGCACGCGCAGGTTCTCGCCGTAGCCGGGCCACAGGAACTTGCCCTTCTCGTCCTTGCGGAACCAGTTCACGTGGAAGACCTTGGGCGGGTTCTTGATCTTCGCGCCCATCTCCAGCCAATGGCCGAAGTAGTCGCCCATGTTGTAGCCGCAGAACGGGATCATGGCCATCGGGTCGCGGCGGACCTCGCCGACGGTGCCGTTGGCGGCCGCGGTGCGCTCGGACGCGACCGTCGCGCCCAGGTACACGCCGTGGTTCCAGTCCAGGGATTCGAACACCAGCGGCGCCAGGCGCTCGCGGCGCCCGCCGAAGATGATGGCCGAGATCGGCACGCCCTTCGGGTCCTCCCAGTTCTTCGCGATGGACGGGCACTGGCCCGCCGGGGAGGTGAAGCGGCTGTTCGGATGCGCGCCCAGCAGGGGCTTGCCGTCCTTGTCCTTGAAGTCGGGGCGCCAGGGCTTGCCTTCCCAGTTGGTGCCGGACGCGGGCGGAGCGCCCTCGCCGTCCTCCCACCAGACGCTCAGGTCGTCGCCCAGCAGCACGTTCGTGAAGATCGAATTGCTGCGCATGGTCTTGATCGCGTTCGGGTTGGACTTGGAGTTCGTCCCCGGGGCCACGCCGAAGAAGCCGGCTTCGGGGTTGCAGGCCCACAGGCGGCCGTCGGGGCCGACGCGCAGCCAGGCGATGTCGTCGCCCACGGTCCAGATCTTGTAGCCCTTGGCCTTGAGACCCTCGGGCGGGATCAGCATGGCCAGGTTGGTCTTGCCGCAGGCGGACGGGAAGGCCGCGGTCACGTACTCGATCTTGCCGTCGGGATGCTCGACGCCCAGGATGAGCATGTGCTCGGCCAGCCAGCCTTCCTTGCGCGCCTGCCAGGAGGCAATGCGCAGGGCCAGGCATTTCTTGCCCAGCAGGGCGTTGCCGCCGTAGGCGGAGCCCACGGACCAGATCGTGTTGTCCTCGGGGAAGTGCAGGATCATGCGCTTGTTGACGTCCAGGTCGGCCTTCGAGTGCAGGCACTTCACGAACTCGCCGTCGGTGCCGAGCTGGTCGAGGACGGACTGGCCGATGCGCGTCATGATGCGCATATTGAGGAAGACGTAGATGGAATCCGTGAGCTCGACGCCGATCTTCGAGAACGGAGAGCCGACCGGGCCCATCGAGAACGGGATCACGTACAGCGTGTGTCCGACCATGGAGCCCTTGAGGATTTCGCGGGCCTTCTTGTAGCCTTCCTCGGGGGACATCCAGTTGTTCGTCGGGCCGACCGCGTCCTTGTCCTTGGCGCAGATGTAGGTCAAGTGCTCGGTGCGGGCGACGTCGTTGGAGTTGGAGCGGCTGTAGTAGGAACCGGGAAACTTCTCGGGGTCCAGGGGGATCAGCTGGCCGCGGGCGACGCCGCGCTTTTCCATCCGCTTCTTTTCTTCCTCGGAGCCGTCGACCCATACGACCGCGTCCGGGGTGCAGATCTGGGCGATCTCATCGACCCAGGCTTTGAGCTTGGAGTGTTTGATGTTGACCATGCCCCCATTTTAGCACCAACCCCCGACGCCGGTGTTGATTTGAATCAACCGAAAGGGGCCTAAAAAAGAAGGTGATTTTAGGCACCTCCGCGTTTACTTTGTGTTATATTGACGGCGGCACATTAGGGGGCTATAATTCGTCTTATTAGCGCTCGCGTACATGGTCAGGGAGTGCCGCATACGACTTATTTACCCTGAAATTCATAAATAATAACGGCACAAAGGGGGCCATGCACATGAAGAAAGCGAAAAAGTCGGGATTCACCCTCATCGAACTTATGATCGTCGTCGCGATCATCGGCATTCTCGCCGCGATCGCGATTCCGAAGTTCGCGGAGCTCATCCGTAAGTCGGGCGAAGGCGCGTCCAAGGGCAACCTGGGCTCGATCCGCTCGTCCCTCAGCATCTACTACGGTGACCTGGAAGGCCAGTACCCGTCACAGTTGGCCGCGTTGACCGTCTCAGGAAAATACCTGACCGTGGTTCCCAACGCCAAGGCGCCGAACTACCACGCGGACGCTTCCGCGGAGGTCGACGCGCTCCTGAGCGCTCCGACCGACGGGGGAGGCTGGCTGTTCAACAACACGATCGGCGACGCCAACGTCGGCGGCGTGATCGTGAACTGCACTCACACCGACACCAAGGGCACCGTCTGGTCGTCGTACTGATCGGACGCTGAGAAAGACCCCCGGGGGCCCTCGCGGCCCCCGGGGGTTCTTTTTTTGGGGGGTGTGTCAGCCGGCTTTGAGCCGCCGCCGGACCAAGGAGGCGCGCAGGGCGTCGCGGTCCAGGGCGGACAGCTCTTTCTGGGCGAGGAGGTCGCGGTGGGCGGGCTGGGTGGTGAGAGTCAGCTCGTTGACCAAGGCGAGGTCGGCGGGAAGCTTCCAGCCCAAGGCCAGTCCCAGTCGCAGGCGGGAGAGGTGCTGCTGGCCTTCCTCGAAAGACAGCAGCCGCGCCGCGCCCAGCAGTCCCAGGGACCGGTGAATCTCGTCCTCCAGCTTCACCTTGGCGGCGCCGGCCGACAGCGCGGCGCGGGCTTCCTTTTCGCGCGCGACGACGGCGGCGACCGAGCGCTCCAGGGCGGCCAGGATCTCGCCCTCGGTCCGGCCGAAGCCGGTCGCGTTGGAGATTTGGAAGAAGTCTCCCACCACCTTGGTGCCCTCGCCGTACAGGCCGCGGGCGATCAGGCCCGCGCGCGTGAGGCCGTCGATCAGGCGGCCGCCCGCTCCGGTCATCATCAGGGCGGGCAGGTGGACCAGGCAGGACGCGCGCATGCCGGTTCCCAGGTTCGTGGGGCAGGCGGTCAGATAGCCCAGGTCGTCGCGGAAAGCGAAGTCCAGCGAGGCGGACAGGCCGTCGTCCAGCCGGTCGGCGGCGGCGTGCGCTTCGCGCAGCTGCAGCCCCGGGAGCAAGGCGGCCAGGCGCAGGTGGTCCTCCTCGTTGACCATGGCCACCAAGGACTCGCGCTCGCCGACGATCACCGCCCGGTGCGACGGATGCGCGGCCAGGTGCGGGCTGGCCAGGTGACGCTCCACCAGGAACGCGCGGTCGACGTGGTCCAGATCGGAGAATTTGAAGTAGGCCGCGTTCTTGAGGCCCGCCGCGTGGGCCGCGGCGAAGACCTGCTCCAGGATCCGCTTGAGGCCCGCCGGGCCCAGGTGGGAGGGGAAGGCCGCGCGCAGGTTTCGCGCCAGGCGCACGCGGGTGGAGAAAACGACGGCGTGCTCCGGCCCTTCGGCCTCGGCCCAGCCGGTGCGGAAGCGCAGCATGGTCTGTAGCTGCATGTCAGCGTCTCCCCGGGGTCTTGCCGCGGTGGTGGTAGGCGCCGGCGTGAACGCGGGGCAGGAGGTCGCGAACCTGGGCCGCGAAATGGTCGTAGCATTGGGGGCAACCGAAGCGGCCGCTCTCCCGGAAGTCCGCGAACGAGGTCCGGCAGCCCTGGCAGCGGCCGTGCTGGGCGCGCGCGCGCGCGGACAAGGCCGCCAGCGCTTCCATCAGCGGGTCCAGCTCGGACTCGGGGCGAAGCTCGGCGGCGCAGGTCGCGCACAGCGCCGCCTTCTTGACGTGATTGTGCAGGACGGTCTGGACGAGCACCGTCGCCTCGCGCTGACCGCAGGATTGGCAGACCATCAGGGCAATTATACGGAATGGTATGATGGTCGGAACATGAACCTTCCCGGGTTGGACGCGCCGCTGGGCACGATCTGGTGCGTGGGCCGCAACTACGCCGAGCACGCCAAGGAGCTGGGCAACGCGGTGCCCGCCGCGCCGGTGAACTTTCTGAAGCCGGCCTCGTCCGTGCTTCTTTCCGGCGGCGTCCTCCGCCTGCCGGCGGACTCCAAGCGCGTGGACCATGAGGTGGAGCTGGTCGTGTCCCGCGCCGCGGATGGGTCGATGCTCGCCGCGGTCGGGATCGATTTCACCGCGCGCGATATTCAGGAAGAGCTCAAGAAAAAAGGGCTTCCGTGGACCATGGCCAAGGGCCGGCCCGGCTTCGCCGCGTTGGGACCGTTCGTTTCGATGAACCTTCCGGCATCCTTGACCTTGACCGTCAACGGCGAGACGCGGCAGCACGGCACCACGGCGGACATGATTTTCTCGGTGCCCGCGCTGATCTCATATCTGGACGAAAAATTCGGCCTGCGGCCGGGGGATATCGTCTTCACCGGGACGCCCTCCGGCGTGGGGCCGGTCGTCCCCGGCGACCGCGTCGAGGCCGCGCTCGGCGAAGGCGCCAGCCGGTTGACCTTGACCGTCGCCGCGCCGTAGCCCGAGCGGCATGATCGTTCGACTGCTCACCGTCTACGTCGTGTATCTTCTCGCCGCGATGAGCCCCGGCCCCGCGGTGGTCTACGTGATGCGCACCTCGGTCGGGTCGCGCTGGTACGGCCGACTTGCCGCGTTGGGCGTGGCGACGGGGACGGCGTTGTGGGTCGGAGTGGCCGCGCTGGGGCTGTCGGCGTTCTTGAAGAACGCTCCCGGCGTGATGGCGGCAATCCGCGCGGTCGGCGGCGTCTATTTCCTTTATCTCGCCTGGAAGCTGGGGCGCAGCGCCGCGACGGCGGCGGCGGGGAGCGGGCCGAAGTTCCTGCCGCGCTCGGCATGGGCGGCCTACGCGCAGGGCGTGGCGACGAACACCACCAATCCCGGGACCGCGCTGTTCTTCACCGCCTTGCTCGGTCTCTACGACGTCCCGGGCATGCCGTTCGCCGCCCAGCTCGCCGTCTACTGCGGCATTCCGGTCCTGTCCGTCGCCTGGTACGGCGGCCTCTCGCACGCCTTCTCCGACGCCCGTCTGTCGCGCGCGTACATGAATCTGCGGCGCCCGCTCGACGGCGGCCTGGCCGCGCTGTTCGTCTTCCTGGGCGTCAAGCTGCTGCTGTCCGTCCGTTGACGGCGGCCGACGGCGCCAAGGGAAGCCGGAGCGTGAAGCGCGCCCCGCCGCCGGGAGGGTTCTCCGCGGTCAGATCCCCGCCCAGCCGCCGCGCGGCCGCGCGGGAGACGAAAAGACCCAGGCCCGTTCCGCCGGCCCCCGGTTGCGAGGTCGCGAAGGGCTGGAATAGCCGCGGAAGGACGCCGGCGGGAATCCCGGGACCGTCGTCCTCGACGACGACTTCCGCGCGGCTCGCGTCGTCGCGGGAAATTC
Organism: Elusimicrobiota bacterium; assembly: GCA_044450965.1. Classification (GTDB taxonomy): domain Bacteria; phylum Elusimicrobiota; class Elusimicrobia; order UBA1565; family UBA9628; genus GWA2-66-18. Next base: position 55,049 of record JBIOJO010000005.1, read on the forward strand.
CGACGCGCACCGTCACGCGCCCGCCGGGCGGCAGTATCTTCGCGGCGTTGCCGATCAGGTTCATGACGATGCGTTCCAGGTCGCTGGGCGAGGCGAGCACCGGAAGCGGCGCGACGCTCGTTTCCCGCTCCAGGATTATTTTCCGGTTCTTCAGGATCGGCTCGGCCATGGTCAGCGCGCTGGACGCGGCGTCGCGCAGGGATCTTTCGGTCGCCGGGCCGGCGGCGCGCGACATCAGCCCGGCGACGAGTTCCTGGCAGAACAGCGCCGCGGATTCGATCCGGGTCAGATCCCTGGCCAGGACGGGGTCCTCGCAGCCGCGCTCGAGGTTCATCCGGGCGTAGGCGCGGATCACCATCAGCGGCGTCGTCAGGTCGTGCGCCGCCCCGGCTCCGCCGGCGGCGATCGCGGTCAGCCCGCGCTCCTGCTCGCGGCGCCGCGCGACGTCGCGCTCCAGCCGTTCGATCTCCCGGCGGCGGTCGACGGCGCGCCCCGCCGCGTCGTGCTCGGCGCGAGCGAGAGTCCAGGTGGCGGCGGCCGCGCTGGCCAGAATCCCGGTCTCCAATGCCAGAGCGAACGGAGTCGAAGCGTCCCAGCCGCCGAAGACATGGACGGCGGCGTTGGTGACGCAGGCGCCCGTCGCGGTCCAGGCCAGTTCGCGGCCTTCCAGCAGGATCGCCGCCGAGAATACGGGCAGGAGGTAGAGAGTCCATAGGTTGGAGTCCGCTCCACCCGACCATTCCTGCAGGCCGGCGATCGACGCGAAGCCGGCCACGACGCACAGCCCGTGCAGCCAGCCAAGACGCGGCGCCATTCGGATGCTCAGGCTTGTGGCCAGGCTGGAACCGAGCAGGGCCAGAAACAGGTACAGGGTCTGCGGGAACACCAGGTCGGGATTGTCCTTGGCCAGGAACGCGAGAATGCCCATCACGATCCAAAGCGCGCGTTCGATGCGCGCGGTGCGCCGGCGGCCTTCCGATTCGTCCATGACGGCACCCCCGAACCTTCTTATTGAGGAGGATGCCTCCGGGAGCCGTCGCGCCGCTCAACCGGCGCTGAAGCCGCGCTGAATTCCGGGTGCCCTAAAATACGGAGCCGGGCGGGACCCTCGACCCGCCCGGCCAGTGGGACCGGGAGCCGTAGGCTCCCGTCGTCCGCGCCATCCCTGACGCAACGTTTCGACCGAACCCTAATCATTGACAACCCCGTCCATTGTGGTTAGATTGTCGTCAGGAATCCATGTCACGAGCCACTTCAGGTCTTCCATCCTCGGGCGGAACCGCCGCCGCCGCCGCTCAGGCGGCGCGCGAGCGCGGGGATTTAGAGGAAGCGCGCCGGCTGCTCGACGCCGCCGTCGCCGAAGACCCCAGCTATTCGAATCTTCTATCGCGCGCGGCGGTGCTCTCCGACCTGGGCTACGTCCTTGAAGCGATCGTCGACGCCGGCGCCGCCTCCAAGCTAAGTCCGGACGATCCGACGCCGTTTCTGCTGAGCGCGCAGTACCACCTTCAGCGCCGCAACTATCCCGAGGCGAAGGCTCACCTGGACGCGGCGATCGCGCTGGATCCGCGCAATCCGGCGTCGCGGCTGCGGCGCGCGGAGCTGTACACCCTGAGCGAAGCGCCGGAAGCCGCCGTCGCGGAGCTGGAGACGGCGGTGAAGGACTTCCCGGACGACGAGATCGTCCTGCTGGCCCTGCTGACCGTGCTGGTGGTCTACGGCCTGAGCGCGAAGGCCGGAGCGCTGATCAAGCGGCTGCTGCGATCCGGCTCCCCGCGCGCGAAGCTGGAAGCCAAGTTCTCCCGCGCCTGCCTGGACGCGCGCCTGCGCCGCCCCGGCTGCGGCGAGAAGGATTTCAAGGCCGTGATGCGGGCGCTGCCCGAGGACGATCACCTGTCGCTGCGCGCGCGCCATTATTGGATCGCGACGCGCCCGCTGGACCAGAAGTTTCTGAAGAGGATCGGCATGAAGAAGACGAAGAAGCCCAAGCTGTACATGGTCGGGCTGGGCATGTTCCCGCCGTACAACGCCTCGCTCGACGTGCTGATGGCGATCTCGCGGTGCGACCTGGTGTTCAACAACGTGGCCGGCCCCGAGGTCCGCAACCTGGTCGCGACGTTCTGCGGCGACGTGCGCCGCGCCTCCTACCAGGCGTGGCAGGACGAGCCGAAGTGGGCCAACGCGATGTTCAAGGAGCTGGAGAAGGGCCACACCGTGGGCTTCGTCACGCGCGGCCATCCGCTGGTGTTCGGCGGACTGGCGCGGGAGCTGGTGCGCCGCTGCCGGGCGGAGGGCGTGGAGTTCGAATGCCTGGCCTCCGTCTCGTCGATCGATCATTTCCTGGCGGTGACCGGGACCTGCCTGGGCGAGGATATCGGCGGAATCTCGGCCGTCGACCTGCCCGCCTTCGAGCGGCAGACCGTGCACAGCACGCGCATCCCGCTGATCCTGTGCTTCTACGGCGGCGTGAAGGACAAGGCGGGTATCCGCGCCGTGAGCGACTCCTTGAAGCGCTTTTACCCCGGCGAGCTGGAGTGCTGGATGTTCGGTCCCAAATACGACTCCACGCCCGCGACGGTGCGCATCGACGATCTGGACAAGAAATACTCCGAGTTCCATTCCAGCCTGATGCTCTACGTCCCGGCCCTGCTGGCGCCCGCGGCCGTTCGGTGAGCGAAGCGGTCCGGCTCTGCGGCTTGGGGATGCGCGTTCCCGAGGAGACGACTTTGGAGTCGTTGATCGCTCTGGGCGAGTGCCGCGAGGTGTTCTGCCGCGTCGAGGACCCGCGCTATTACCGCTGGCTCGCCTCCCAAGGAATTCGCCTGAAGCGGCCCAAGAACGCCGCGCAGATCGTCGCGGCCGCGCGGAACGCCGGAGGGCCGGTGGGCCTGGCGGTGTGGGGGCATCCTCAATTCAACAGCCGATTCGCGCGCGAGGCGGAAATCGCGCTGCGCGACGCGGGCCTGCCTTACCGGGTGTACGGCTCCATCTCCCCGGTCGGCTCCGCGTTCGCGCGGTCGGTCAGCTTCCTGGGCGGAGAATACGGCTGCCTGGGGCTTCGGTGCCTCGACCTGGAGTCCCTGCTCTCCGACGCGTCCGTCGCGGCGACGCGCCTGCCGCTGATCGTCTTCAGCGAGAAGTCTCCGGCGGCGCGCTGGACCGCGCTGTTCGGCTGGCTGCGGGAGCGCTACCCGGCGTCGCATGAGGCGCGCGTCTATCATTGCGGCTCCGACGCCGAGGTGCTGACGCCGGTCGGCAAGCTGAAGGCGAAGGGCTTCTCCGGCGCGATCCTCCTGGTCCCTCCGAGCGCCCGTGGCTGACGACGAGCGCCGCCGCCTCTCCTGCTGGCTGGGCGAATCCGCGGGCGCGGACGCGCCGTCGTCGGAGCCCGCCGCGGCGGGCGAAGCCCTGCTCCGCGCCGGCGACCTGGACGGCGCGCTGTCCGCCTTCGACCGCGCGGCCGCCGGCTCTCCCGGCAATCCGTGGGTCTATCTCTCGCGGGCCGCGGTCCGCTACCGCTTCGGGGAGTTCGACCTGGCGGAGCGCGATCTGGACGCCTACCGCCGCCTGCGTCCCGACGGGGCCGCCGGACCGGCGGTCGCGGCGATGCTGGGCGCCGCGCGCGGAGACTCCGCGGCGGCGCTGGCGTCCGCCGACGCCGCGGTGGCCGCCTCCGGAAACGCCGCGTGGGCGCTGGCCCTGCGCGGGACCTTGCGCGGGCGCTGCGGCCTGCTCGACGACTCGCGCGCCGACCTGGACGCCGCGCTGGCGCGGGAAACATTGCCGTGGGCGCTGGCCGCGCGCGCCGACACCCTCAACCGGATCGGCTATTTCTGGCTGTCGCTGGAGGATCTGGATCGCCTCCGGGAGCTCCTTCCCGGCGATCCGGAGCCCGACGTGATCGCGGCGGGCATCCACCGCGATCAGGCGCAGTACGCCGAGGCGCTGACGCGTCTGGCGCGGGCGGAGGCCCTGCGGCCGGCCGACGCGCGCTTCTCCCGTCTGCGTTCGGAGGTGCTCTTCGTCGAGGGCAAGATCGACGCGGCCTTGCGCGAGCTGGGGCGGGCGCGGAAGCTGGCGCCGGCCGACCTCCAGCTCCGTTTCGAGCGCGTGCGCCTGCTCGCTCTCGCGCGGCGCGACGCGGAGGCGGAAAAGGAGCTGGCGGGCTACGGCCTGCCTCCGGCCCAGCGCGACTATCTTCTCGGCTATCTGCGCGCGCGCGCGAAACGCTGGAAGGAGGCCGAGAAGCTGTTCGACCGCGTCGCGCGGGACTTCGGTCCCGACGCGGGGCACCTGCGCGAGCGCGCGGTCCTGTACCGCCAGGTCGCGCGCCTGATGCCGCGCCTGCGCAAGCCGGCGCTCCCGAAGACCAAGGAGTTCCGCATGACCGGGCTGGGCTACCGCCAGCCGATCCAGACCACGGTCGACGCCCTGCGCTTCATGTCGACCTGCGACGCCATCTACAGCAACCTCTCCGACGCCTCCGTGGTGGACTTCGTCGGTCTGTTCGGCCTGCCCTTCCGCGCGATCGTCTTCCGGCGCATGGACCAGGAGGCCTTCAAGGCCGCGGCGGACGTGATGCCCGGCTTCCGCGGCAACCGCGTGGTCGGAGTGGTCACGCGCGGCCACCCCCTGTTCTACGGCCGCCTCGCGCGGCGCGTCGCCGAGCTGTGCTGGAAGCGCGGCTACAGCGTGCGCGTGGTCGCCGCCACGTCGATCGCGGACTCGATTCCGATGTTCGTCGGCCGCCCCGCCGAGCCCATGCTGGGCCTGGAGGTGCGCGACGCCCTGGACATGGACGGCCTGGACCCGCGCCTGCCCCTGATCCTTTACAACTTCCCGACGCGGCCCGAGATGCGCGCGATCGTCGCCCGCCGGCTGGCCGAAGGGCGCTCCCCGGCCGACCCGGTCTACCTGCTGGCCGGCTACGGCTCGCGCGAGTTCGCACCCGTCGTCGCCGATCTGGGCGGGCTGGAAGCCGAGCTCAACCGGGCCGACGAGGCCGTCACCTTGTACCTTCCGGCCCGGGCCCGCCCGTGAGGCGCGGATTCGGCCGTTGCGTTGCGGTGGATCGTTCTTCGACATGAAACTCGACGAATCGCGCTGGGTGCTGAGCGGGGGTCTTTCCCCGGAGTGGCGGTGGGTTCATCGCCGCCGCGTCGAGGAGACCCGCGCGGGGCTGCGCGCGGCGCTGGCCGGGCTGAAGCGTTCGGGACCGGCTTCGGCGCGCAAGGCGCGCTACGCCGTCGCGGCGTCGTTCCTGATCGTCGCGAAGGGGCCGGCCGCCGAGCGCCTGCTCGAGCATCCGGCGCTCGATTACTGGCTGTCGCTGTGGCGCAGCCACTTCGCCCAGCCGGCGCCGGAGGAGGACTGGCATCTCCAATTCGGCCTGCTGAGCCACTTCGCCGCGGCGCTGGCGCTGATGAGCGGAAAAAAGCTCGTCTGCGACGCGGTGCTCGATCCCGACGGCAGCTTCCAGCTCTACGACACCGGCTGGGCCCTGGATTTCGCCGAGGCATCGCGCGCGCCGGTGTCGGTGTCCGTCGCCGGCGGCGTCCTGCGCCTGGGGGGGGGCGGGCTGGAGGCGGTCTTCTCCCTGGACGGGGCCGCGGAAGGCGGCCCGGCGCGGAAGCTCGACGAGGTGGTTCCCGGCGTGGTGGTGGACGACCGCGGCTGGCTGCAGGTCCACGGCGTGACGATGCACGGACTGGCCACGCTGAGCGCCGACGAGCGCCGCGCGTTCGCCGCCCCCATCCGCCGCGCCATCCTGGACATGCGCGAGCGCGATCCCCTGCTGCACGCGGAGATCACCGAGCTCCTGCACGTGCTCGTTCCCCTGCAGAATCCGAACAACTACACCAGCGTGTCTTCGTCCTACGCGCACCTGCGCGGGCTCATCGGCCTGTCGCACTCGGACGACGTCCTCCTTCAGGCCGAGACGGTCATCCACGAGTTCTGCCACATGAAGCTCAACCAGCTTCTCGCCGCGGACCCGATCCTGCTTCCGGGTCAGTCCGGCCAGGTCTATTATTCGCCGTGGCGCCCCGACGCGCGCCGCCTGCGCGGTCTGGTCATCGGCGCGCACGCGTTCCTCAACGTGGGCCGCTATCTGGCGCGCTCGCTCCAGCGCGAGGAGTACGCCGACCAGGTCCGCCTGGAGGTGATGTCCAACGTGTCCAAACGACTGTTTCAGGTGGAGGTCGCGATGAAGGCGGTCACCGAGCACGGTTCCTTGACGCCGTTCGGGCGCGAGTTCGTTTTTGGGCTGTGGCGCGAGGTAGGGCTGCTTCGCCACGCGGTCCAGTGGTTCCCGCCGGCCTTGGTCCTGGAACAGAAGGCGGAGTGCGACAAGCATTACGCGGAGCGCGCCCTGCCCGGAACCTTTTTCCATAAGGTGCCGGGAGATTTGGTGGACCGGGTGCCGCGCGCGCCCTACGCGCCGGCCGGAACGCCGCTGCCGGCCGCGGGGGCCGCGTGAACGGCCGTCATTTGAGGGAGTACCTGGTCGCGACCGCGGCCTGCGACCCGGGCGGCTCCTACGGGGGAATCCAGGAATTGGCCGAGACCGTCTCCGAGGCCCTCCCGGTCGGGGAATGGGAGGGCGCGGTGCGCGGCGGCGATCCCTCTGCCCTGCGCGCGGCCCTGCGGCCGTGCGGCGACCTGGCGCGGGCGCGGGCCGCTTACGCGCGCGTTCTGAAGCTGCCCGAGTCCGCGTTCGCGGGGGAGCCGGCCCGCTCGCGCTCGTGGGTGGACGCGCGCTGGGACGCGAAGGCCGGGAAGTGGTCGTCGGTCACGGTCGCCGTTCGCGGAACCCGCGGCGACGTTCTGAAGACGCTTCTGCCGGAAGCCGGCCCCGTCCGCCCGCTGACCGCGCGGCGTTTTTCGGCGAAGAATTTCGACGAACCCGTCGCCTCCGCGCTGGCCGCGTTCGCGGCCCTGGCGCCGGTCTCTTCGGTGCAGACGGTCGCGGGGGAGCCGGGGTGGACCTTGGTCCTGGCCAAGCCGCTGCCGTGGCCGCTGTTCCTGCGCACGGACCTGTCGGCGTCCTTCGTGCCGCGCGCGGCCCAGTTGTCGCTGATCATCCGCGACGCGCGGGTGGTCGCGCTGGATTTCGACGGCGAAGCGCTGTGGGCGCGCTTCGTCGGCTGACGGTCAGCCGATCGCTTCGGAGCCGGTCTCGCCGGTGCGGATGCGGATGGCTTCCACCAGGTCCACGATGAAGATCTTCCCGTCGCCGATGCTGCCGGTGCGCGCGCCCTTGATGATGGCGTCCACGGTGGGCTTGACGTAGGCGTCGTTGACGGCGATCTCGACGCGGACCTTCTTCAACAGATTCGTCTCATGGGCGACGCCGCGGTAGATCTCGGGGTCGCCTTTCTGCTCCCCGGCGCCCAGGGCGTTGGAGACGGTCATCTTGTGGACCTCGACCTCGTCCAGGCAGCGCTTGACGTCCGGGAGCTTGTGCGGCTGGATCATGGCGATGATGAGCTTCATTTCAGTTTCCCGGGCGCGCGGCGGGCGCGGCCTTCTTCTTGGACGGCGGCAGGACGACGGGCTGGACCATGCCGAATTCGGTGAGCCAGGTGTCGAAGCCGGGATACGCCTCGACGCCCATCTCCGGGATGTCCAAGCCCTTGATCTCGGTGTCCGCGTCCACGCGGTTGCCGACGGCCAGGTCCAGCAGCTTGAATAGAAGCGCGACGGACGCGCCGATGAAGACGACTCCGACGGCCACGCCGATCAGCTCCGCGGCGAACTGGCCCGGGTCGCCGTAAAGCAGGCCGCGGACCCCGCCCGCGACGCCGTTGAGGCCGTCGCCGTAGCTCCCGTCGGCGAAAAGTCCGAGGGCGAGGCAGCCCCACGCGCCGTTGACGCCGTGGACCGCGATGGCGCCGACGGGGTCGTCGATGCGCAGGCGCCGCTCGACGAAGAACGCGGCCTCCACCACCAGCACTCCGGCGATCAGGCCGATGAGGCCCGCCGCGGGCGCGCCGACGTAGGCGCACGGCGCGGTGATCGCCACCAGCCCGGCCAGCATGCCGTTGCACATCATGCCCGGGTCCGGCTTTCCGCTGCGCACCAGCCACATCCACAAGGTCGCGGCGACGGCGCCGGTGGCCGACGCCATCAAGGTGTTCACGGCGACGACGGCGATGCGCAGGTCTCCGCCGGCCAAGGTGGAGCCGGGATTGAAGCCGAACCAGCCGAAGGCCAGCACGAAGGTGCCCAGGACGGCCATGGGGATGTTGTGGCCGGGGATCACGTTGGGGCTGCCGTCCTTGTTGTACTTGCCCAGGCGCGGCCCGATCATCCAGGCGCCGACGAGGGCCATCACGCCGCCGCACATGTGCACGACGGAGGAGCCGGCGAAGTCGACGTGCCCGTGGCCGAGATGGAAGTTCGTTCCCAGCGCGGAGAGCCAGCCTCCACCCCAGACCCAGTTGCCGTACAGCGGATAGATCAGCGCCGCGACGAACCAGCCGTACAGGAAGAAGGAAGCGAATTTCCAGCGCTCGGCCATCGCTCCGGTCGGGATGGTGGCGGCGGCGTCCATGAACACGAGTTGAAAAAGAAACAGCGTGAACAGGCCGACGTCCGGGCCCGAACCCGTCAGGCCGAATCCCCGCGCGCCGAACAATCCAAAGGTCTTTCCGAAAAGCGTGACGCCGACTTCATGGTTCAAGCCCGTGTAGCCGCCCAAGGACGACAGCGGCCCCACTCCGCCGAACATCAAGCCGAAGCCCACCAGGTAGAACGCGATGACGGCGATGGGATAGATCAGCAGGTTCATGCCGATGGTGTGGCAGGCGTTCTTGGCGCGGGTGAAGCCCGTCTCCACCAGCGCGAAGCCCGCGGACATGAACATGACCAGGAAGCCGGTGAGCAAAGTCCAGACCAGGTTAAGGGCGATCTTGTTCTTTCCGGATTGGTTGGCGAGATCCAATAAAGTGACCTGGCCGGGAACGGCCGTGCTGACGTCGGACGCGTTTCCGGTGTTGCTGCCGTTGCCGTCGGCCGTCCGCGCCGCGGCGGCGGGCAAGGTTCCCACGACGCTCTCGGCCGTCGGGAGCGCCGCGCGGCAAGGGGAGGCCAGGACGCCGGCCAAGCCGATCGCGGCCAACGCCGCGAGCGCCACGATTCGACGATCACGCTTCATTGCCGGTCTTAACGCGCGCAGGAAGAATGTCCTGCGTACTGGGCGCGGTACCACGCCGAGGCCTCGGCGGCGTCGGCGTCGAGGCGGGCGCCGTCGCGGACGTCGCGCTGGGTGTAGTCGATGAAGCGCGCGTACTGGCCGGCCAGCGCGTCGTCGATGGTCGCGCCGTTCGAATACGCCGAGGCGGAGTCGGCCAGATAGATCACGTCGTAGTCCGGAAGATAGATCGTCGCGACGTCGGTCGGATTCAACGTCGGGAACTGCCCCTTCACGGCGGAGCGGTAGCGGGCGGCGTCCACGTCGGAGGCGAACAGGACGTCCGGCCATTCGGTGTCAGGGTGGGTCTGGGAAACGCCCATGTGGGCCAGGACGGCGTCGATGATGCAGTCCTGGCGGCTGGTCAAGGTCTTGGTGAAGCCCAGGGCTTTGCCGACCGACGGGAGGCGGCTGGGGTTGTGGCCCAGTTCGCGCAGGCGCTGGAGCTTCTGGTCCGCCTTCACCTGTCCGATCATGCCCTGCACGTCCTCCGAGGTCAGGCCGAAGAACTCCTCGGCATGCGAGGGAATCGAAACCAAAAGGGCGAGCGCGAGGAGGGCGATGATTTTCATGGCTTCAGTTTACCCGCTTGGGAGCGCGCGCGCCTGAGTCGTTGAGCCCGGAATCGCTTGGGCCTTTCGGTCAGCGCGGGCGGCGGTCGAAGGTCTTCTTCACGCTGAGGAACGCGTTGCCGACGCGGACGTCGGCCGCCTGGGACAGCGGGATGCGGACGCCGCCGGCGCCGTAGAGGTGGGTGTAGCCCGACGCGGCCAAAATGCGGCGCTTGGCGTCGGTATGCCGAAAGGCGTTCATGTCCAATCCGGGAGCCGCGGCCAACTGGCGCCCGAATTCGGCGTAATCCATCTTCGTTTTGCGCTTCGGGGAATCGAACGCATGCCCGTCGCCGTTAGCGCTCCGGGACAAGCTTTGCAACTGTGAACGCCCATCCGTCCGTTCGTTTTCCTCGGCGGCCGGGGAGACGGACGCCGGCTGCGGGGCGACGGCGGCGGGAGGGAGAACTGGGACCGGCACGGCGAGGACCGGGGCGGCCGTGGGAAGAACGGCGACCGTGGGGAGTGCAATCGGTGCCGCAGGCATTAGCGCGGTCAGCGGCATCACCGGCGCGGGAGAGACGAACGAGAAGCTCAGTTGGACCGGCGCCTGAGGGCGGACCAGTTCGGCGCCGTGGAGCGGCGCGACGATTAGGAGCGTATAAAGGAGGAGCATCCGTCTCACCCCTTCAGGATAGGCGGGACGTGCGCTTTCGACGAGGAGCCAAAGGCCCACCCGCCGGGGGGCCCTTCAGCCGCGTTTGACCCCGAATTATTCGCCGGTTCGGGAGTAATAATTAGGTGGTGAATTTCCTGACCCGGCACCTCGCTCTGGCGTCGTTCCTATGGGGCTTGTTCAAGTCGTTGGCGCCGCTCCCGAGCCCTTCCGGATTCGTCATCCTGGGCGCCGAAGCCGCCCGGAGCGCGGCCGGACTGCGGGAGAGCGCGGGGCATCTATTTCTGGAAGTGATTCTGCCCGGCGCGGCGGGGATGGCGCTCGGTGGGTTCCCTTATTATTTTTGGGCGCGAAGCGCCGGGCGGGAGGCGGTGAAGCGCTGGGGGCCGAGATTCGGCGTGTCGCAGCGCCGCGTCAGGTCCCTGGAGGCGCGCGCGGAACGGCACCGGGGGGCGCTGATCGTCGGGCTGTTTGCGTTGCCCCTCACGCCCCTGCTCCTAGCCGCCTTCGTCGCGGCGGCGTTGGACTTCTCGCCCGAGGGTTACGTCGCGCTGGCCTTTTTGGGGACTGTCGTGCGTTGTTCCGTGCTCACGTCCATTGGTTGGGCGTTCCGGTCCCATTTCGGGGATCCGATATTTTACGTCGGGCATTGGGGGCTGGCGGCCGCCGGCGTCGTCGCGGCGGGGCTGGGCGCTTTCGTCGTGTGGAGTCGGTTCCGCCCCGCAAGATCGGATGCCGACTAGGCGTTAGGCCAGTTCGATGCCGACCGGGCAGTGATCGGAGCCCATCACCTCGGGCTTGATGAAGGCCTTCTTCAGGCGCGGGCGCAGGTTCTGGGAAATAAAGAAGTAGTCGATGCGCCAGCCGACGTTGCGGTCGCGCGCGCGGGACTGCTGGTCCCACCAGGAGTAGTGCTCCGGGCCCTTCTCGAACTCGCGGAAGGTGTCGATGAAGCCGTCGCCGATCAGGCGGTCCATCCACTCGCACTCCTGGGGCAGGAAGCCGGAGATCTTGCGGTTCTCCTTGGGCCGCGCCAGGTCGATGTCCTTGTGCGCGGTGTTCACGTCGCCGCAGATGACGATCTTGTCGTCGCCGCGCTTGCGGTAGCGGGGAATGACGTTCTTGAGCAGCGCCTCGTAGAAGTCCATCTTGAACTTCAGGCGCTCCTCGCGGGCCTTCCCGTTCGGGAAATAGATGTTGAAGAGCGTGATGTCGTCGTGCTTGGTGACCAGCACGCGGCCCTCGTTGTCGAAGGCCGGGATGCCGAAGCCGCGCTCCACCTTGGCCGGGGCGGTCTTGGAGAAGGTCGCCACGCCGGAGTAGCCCTTCTTCTCGCCCCAGTGGTACTCTCCGTGGTAGCCCAGCGGGTTGAGCATCTCGGGCGTGAGTTGGTCGGGCTGGGCCTTGGTCTCCTGCAGGCAGACCACGTCCGCCTTCTCGGCCTTGAACCAGTCGCCGAAGCCCTTCTTCCAAGCCGCACGAACCCCGTTAACGTTCCAGCTCAGTAATTTCAATCGGCAGCTCTCAACGCTGGAATATTTTTATAAACGGCCTTACTTGGCTTTGGCCGTCTCGTAGACCGGCGTGCCGGACGAGTTCGCGTACTCGCGGAAGTGCTTGATGAGCAGCTTCGTGAGCGGGCCCGCCACGCCCTTGCCGATCACGCGGCCGTCGATCTTGACGCCCGCGATGACCTCGGCGCCGGTGCCGGTCAGGAAGACCTCGTCGGCGGAGTACAGGTCGTAGCGCGGGAAGTTGCGCTCGACGACCTTGATGCCCAGCTTCTCATGGGCCAGGGCGATGACGACCTGGCGCGTGACGCCCACCAGGATGCCGGCGCTGGTCGGCGGCGTGAAGATCTTGTTGTCCTTGATGAAGAAGATGTTGTCGCCGGAGCACTCGGAGACGTGGCCGGTGGCGTTGAGCAGGATGGCTTCCTGCGCGCCGGCGGCGGTCGCCTCGGCGCGGGCCAGGATATTGGCGAGATAATTCAGCGACTTCACGCCGGGCGTCACCTGGTCCAGGCCCTTCTGCCGGATCGAGGACGTCACGAGGGTCAGGCCCTTCTCGTAGAACTCCTCGGGGTACAGCTCGATGTGGTCGGCGATGATGAAGAGGGTCGCGCCGCTCTTGCACTTGCGCATGTCCAGCCCCAGGTCGCCGACGCCGCGCGTCACGACCAGGCGGATGTACGCGTCCTTCAGGTTGTTCAGGCGGACCGTCTCGATGATCGCCTTCTCGATGTCCTTGAGGGGGATGGGCAACTTCAGCAGGATGGCGCGGGCGGATTCGTCCAGACGCTGCAGGTGGTCTTCCAGGCGGAAGATGCGGCCGTTGTAGGCGCGGATGCCCTCGAAGATGCCGTCGCCGTAGAGGACGCCGTGGTCGAAGACGGAGATCTTCGCGTCTTCCTTTTCGCAGAACTTCCCGTCGATGTAGATCTTCATGAGCTTGCCTCCGCCCGACGGTACAGAATATCAAATCTCCGGCGAATCAGCGAAGAACCCGCACGCCGTCCGCCCCGCCGAGGAGCAAGGTCTCGGCGCCGTCGGCGCGGCGGGCCTTGAGAAGTCGAAGGGGTTCTCCGAACAGCTCGTCGTACACCGGGGACCCCGCGCTGTCGAGAAGGAGAAGGCGCCAACGCTTCACGCCTTCGGGCGCGGCGGCCAGTACGGCCAGTAGGGGCTTGGCCCTCGGTGAGGGAAGATAGGATTCGGCTTGAGCCAGATGCATCGGGGTCAAGGGGAGTTCAAATGCCGTTTTCCCGTCCAGCCCGGCCAAACGCAGCGTCGATTCGCGCCCGAGGGCCAGCGCCCGCCCGGCGGGCCAATCCACCACGGAATACGGCGTTTCTCCCTTGGCGGGCGTCATCTCGCCAAGAACATTCCCGTCCTGATCCCAGACCTTCACCGGCTTGTCGTACTCGCGCGTGGCGATCCAGGCTGGAGTCTTCCCGGCCTGCGGGGCCAGCGCGATCAGCTGGGGGGAATTGGATTCATGCCGCCAGACCGTCTTGCCGGACGCGTCCAGGCGTTCGACGGCGTGCTGCGCCGCGGCGATGAAGACGGTGTCTCCGCGCCCGGGCAGGTTCAAAGCGCGCAGGGCGTTCGGGGGGAGCTGGTCGTCGCTGTGATTCCACAGAAGGGCCCCGTCCGTGCCGCGCACCTCGGTTTGGGAGAACCCGCCGCCGGTCTGCACGACGGCGACATGCCCGTCCACCCGCGCCAGGTTCGAATACCAGCTCCACTTGAGGTCGGGGCCGAAATCGATCCGTCCTTTCGCCGTCAGGTCCGAGGAGTCGAATAGGTCGGCGCCGCTCGCGTCGGCCACGGCGATCTCGTCGCCCGGGACGCCGTCCAGGTCCGCGGCCAGAGGCCACGCCGATTTCGTCGAGACGACCGTCTTGTGGAACGCGTCGCCGCCAAGAACCACGCGCGGCTCTCCCAGTTCCTTGAGGACGGCATTGCGGCGAATGACGACGGTGGGAAAAAGATCGGGACGCCCCAGGCCCAGGACGGTCAAGCCCAACGCCGCGGCGAAAAGCGCGCCGATCGCGGCGCGCGGGGCTCCGCGTCCGGCGCGGCTCATCAGCAGGCCCGCAGCGCCGCCGAGGGGCATGAAGATCAGCAGGATCACGGCGGGAGAGACGAGCAGCGCGACGCCCGCGGTCGAGTGAGTCGGAAACAGGAAGACCGCGGCGCGGATTCCGGCCTCCGCCGCGACCGCGGCCGCTCCGGCGCCGCCGACGGTCCACGGATCGGACAGATACGGCGAATCCGATGCGAACCGCAGGAGCGCGTACGGCGCCAAGCCGTACAAAGTGAAGACGACCATCGCCAGCGACAGACCGGCGAGCAGGTTCGTCCCGAGGACCAGGAGGCCGCCGATGGAGGCGGCGATCAGCGCGGCGGTTTGAGAGCGGGGCGCCACGCCTTTAGCGCAAATGCCCGTCGTCCATGCGCAGGACGCGGTCGGCGGTCTTGGCCTCGGTCTCGTCGTGGGTGACTAGGACCACGGCCACGCCCTGCTCGCGGGCCATGCGGCGCATGTCCTCGAACACCTTGCCGCCGTTGGCGCGGTCCAGGTTGCCCGTGGGCTCGTCGGCCAAAATGACCGCCGGGGAGTTCGCCAAGGCGCGGGCGATGGCGGCGCGCTGGCGCTCGCCGCCGCTGGTCTGGGAGGGAAAGCGGTCGCGCAGTTTCGCGATTCCCAGCGAATCCAGCAAGGCCTCCGCGCGGACCTGGGCCTCGGCCAGAGGCGCGGCCACGATGCCGCGGGCGCGGGAGATCCGCGCGGGCATCATGATGTTTTCCAGGATGGTGAACTCGGGGAGAAGGGAGTCGAACTGGAACACGAACCCGAGCATTTCGTTGCGCAGGCGCGCGCGCGCGTCGTCGTCGAGATCGGCGGCGTTCACGCCGCCGAGAAGCAGTTCGCCCTCGTCCGGCCGGTCCATCAGCCCCAAAATGTTCAACAAAGTGGATTTGCCCGACCCGCTGGGCCCCAGGATGGCCGTGAACTCGCCCTTGGCGACGGTCAGGTCCACGCCGCGCAGCACGGGCACCGCGGTCTCGCCGGTTCCGTAGGATTTCTTGACGCCGCGGATGGAGACGGCGTCAGCCATAATGGATGGCCTCCACCGGGTCGGCCTTCGCGGCGCGGCGCGCGGGATAGATGGTCGCCAGCAAGGTCAAGGTCAGCCCCATGATCGTGACGGCCGCCACGTCCCACGGCCGGACGTCGACGGGGACGCGCGACAGGTAATAGATGTCGGCGGGAAGCTCGACGATGGGAAAGGTCGCGATGGCCCAGCTCAGGAAGAAGCCCAGGCCCATGCCCCCGGCCACGCCGGAGCCGCCGATGAGCAGTCCCTCGACGAGAAATATCTTCTCGATCATCCGCGCGTGCGCGCCCATGGCCTTGAGCAGGCCGATGTCCCGCGTCTTCTCGACGGTGCGCATGATCTGGGTGGACGCGATGTTGAGGGAGGCGACCAAGGTGATCAAGGTCAGGATGATGAACATCACGGTCTTCTCGAGCTTGAGGGCGGCGAACAAGGTCTGGTTCATCTGCGCGTAGGTCCGCACCGTGCGCACGAAGCCCAAAGCCCCGCGCAGGCGCCGGGCGGCCGCGTCGGCGCGGCCGATGTCGTTCAGGCGCAAGCCCACGCCGGTGGCGCCGGCTTCCGCCCCCATGAACTTGGACGCGGCCGAGATCTCGGTCCAGGCGGTGCCGTTGTCGTACTCGTAGTAGCCGGTTTTCAGAAGGCCGACCACTTTAAAGCGCTGCATCTTGGGGAGGAGCCCCAGCGGGGTGGCCACGCTGTTGGGCGACACCAGCACCACCTCGCCGCCGACCTCCGCGCCCATGCGGTCGGCTAGCTCCGCGCCCAGGACGATGCCGGGCCGTTTCGCGTCGCCGCCGATGCCGTCCCAGGTCCCGCCGACCAGCTTCTTGGCCAGGTCGTTGACCGTGAACTCGCGCGCCGGGTCCAAGCCCTTGAGCAGGACGCCGATGGAGCGGTTGTGGCTGGTGAGGATGGCCTGGCCCAGGACGAACGGGGCCGTGGCGGCCACGTCCGGGTCGGCCTTGGCCGTGGCGTCGATGCGCGCCAGGTCCGCCGCGGACTGCGCGCCGTAGATGGACACGTGCGCCTGCGCGCCCACGATCTTGCGCTGGATGTCGGACTGGAAGCCGTTCATCACCGACATGGTGGTGATCAAGGCCGCCACGCCCACGGTGACGCCGGCCACGCCGATGGAGGTGGTGACGACGCCGAACAGGCCTTTGCGCTTGGCCTTGAGGTAGCGGAGGGCGATGAAGAGTTCGAGGCTCATGTTGGCGCGGCGGACCTCAGGCTTTCTTGACGAAGACGGCTTTGAGAAAAACGGTGGTCCCGTCCATTTTGCACGTGATCTCGTGGTCGCCGTCCACCAGGCGGATGGGCTTGGACTTGGTGCCGCTCTTCAGCGTCTGCGACGAACCCTTCAGCGGCAGGTCCTTGATCAGCATGACCACGTCGCCGTCGGCCAGGACGTTGCCGTTGGAGTCCTTGACCACGCGCGGGCCGGCGGCTTCGACTTCGGCCTCGCGCGGCCATTCATGACCGCAGGTGGCGCATTCCCAGTGATCGGACGCCGCTAGGACGTCGTCCATCTCGCACTGGGGACAGGCGGGCTTGTCGCTCACTTGGCCGTCTCGTGCTTCAGCGTGGGGAACAAAATCACGTCGCGGATGGAGTCGCGGCCGGTGAGGAGCATGGTGATGCGGTCGATGCCCACGCCGATGCCGCCCATGGGGGGCATGCCGGCCTCCATGGCCTGCACGAAGTCCTCGTCGAGAAGGTCCGCTTCCGCGTCGCCCGCGGCGCTCTGGCGCATCTGCTCGGCCAGGCGGTCGCGCTGGTCCTGCGGGTCGTTGAGCTCGGTGTAGGCGTTGCACATCTCCTGGCCGGCGGCGAAGCACTCGAAGCGCTCCACGATGGACTCGTTCTTCGGATCCTTGAGCTTGGCCAGCGGCGTGATCGCCGTGGGATGGTCGAACAGGAAGGTCGGCTGCTGGAGCAGGTCCTCGATCTTGGACTCGACGATGCGGTCGAAGATCTTGGCGCTGGGCGTCTTCTCGCCCGCGTGGAGGCCCAGCTTCTCGGACAGCTTCAGCAGGCCCGCGCGGTTGAAGGACTTGCCGTCCAGCACCATGTCGATGGGCTCGCCGGTGCGCTCCTTCCAGATCTCGGGCAGGTAGAGGCGGCGGAACGGAGGCTTCAGGTTGATCTTCTGCCCGCGCCACTCCACTTCCGTTACGCCGCAGGCCTCGGCGCACTCGGCCAAGAGCGTTTCGAACAACGCCGCCATTCCCTCGTAATCCGAGTAGGCCTCGTAGGCCTCCAGCATGGTGAACTCGGGGTTGTGGCGCGTGTCGATGCCCTCGTTGCGGAACACGCGGCCGATCTCATACACGCGGTCCAGGCCGCCGATGGCCAGCTTCTTGAGATAGAGCTCCAGCGCGATGCGCAGGACCATGTCCTGGTCCAGCGCGTTGTGGTGCGTGTCGAACGGGCGCGCCGACGCGCCGCCGGCTTGGCCCAGCAGGACCGGGGTCTCCACTTCCACGTAGCCGCGGGAGTCCAGCACGCGACGGATGGTGGTGACGATCTTGGCGCGCTTGATGAACACCTCGCGCGATTCCGGCGTGGAGATGAGATCCAAATGGCGCTGACGATAGCGCGTGTCGGTGTCGGTCAGGCCGTGCCATTTTTCGGGTAGGGGGCGCAGGGCCTTGGCGAGCATCGTCACGGAATCGGCGGCGATCGTGAGCTCGCCGGTCTTCGTGCGGAACACGGAGCCGGTCACGGCCAGGTAGTCCCCGACGGCCGAGTCGCGCTTGATGACGGTGAAGGCCTCTTCACTGAGGGCATCCTTCTTGAAATACACCTGCGCGCGGCCGGTGTGGTCGACCAGACGCCCGAAGATGGACTTGCCCATGTCGCGCAGCTCCACCAGGCGTCCGGCGATGGACAGCTTCTCGGGAGTGTGCGTGACGGTCTCGCTCAGCGCGGCGCCCATGGTCGCGACCAGCGCGCAGTCGTGCTGGCGCATGGTTCGGGCGGGGTAGGGGTTGACGCCGCGGGCGCGCATGTCGGCGATCTTGGCCTTCTTGAGGGCGATGATCTCCTCGAGGCCGCGGCCTTCGGCGGCCGGAGTCGGATTGGACACGGGATCAGCCATTGGCTTGCTTCCTCGACGTCAAAATTCCGGAGATCAATTCGCGGAGCATCTTCGGGTCGAACGGCTTCTGCACGTACGCGGCGACGTTGGGGGCCATCTCGAACAGGTCGCGCATCTTCTGGCCCTTCGCCGTCAAAACCAAAATCGGGATGCCTTGGGTGCGCGCCTCCACCTGCAGGCGCTGGTTGAGCTGGTAGCCGTCCATGATGGGCATCATGATGTCCAGGACGATCAGGTCGGGGAGGGGGAGCTCGTGCTTCGCGGGCTCCACGCCCAGTTTCTCGAGGGCTTCCACGCCGTGCCCGGCGGAGCCCACGGTGTGTCCGTCCTGCTCCAGCACGAAGCTGAGCAAGGTGACGATCTCGGGCTCGTCGTCGACGACCAGGATGGAGGCCATCAGTGGTGCCCGCCCATCAGGCCCGCGACCAGCTCGCGCAGCGCGCGCGGGTCGAATGGCTTGTCCACGTGCGCGGCCACGTTCGGCGAGGTGTGATGGTTCAGCTCGCGCATGCCGCCTTTGGCGGTCAGCATCAGCACCGGGACGGTCTTCATTCGGGGGTCCTCGTACATGCGCGCGCAGACAGCGTAGCCGTCCAGCTCCGGCATCATCACGTCCAGGATCGCCAGGTCGGGAACGGTCTTCGACGCGTCGGCGGGCTCGATGCCCATGACCCCGAGCGCCTCCAGGCCGTTGTGGGCCGTGGACACGACGTGACCGTCCTTCTCAAGCATGAACTTGAGCATCGTCGCCACATCCCGCTCGTCGTCGACGACCAGTATCCGCGCCATGGAGGGAATAGTACCAAATCGGCAAATGCGCTAGAATCTCCGCGATGACCCTCCGCGCGAAGTCTTTCGTGCGCATCCTCCTGGCCGCCGCCCTGCTGTACGGGTCCGGCGCGCATTGGCTGGTCGTCCAGGGCGCGGCGTGGGCGGGCATGGTCGCGGCCCGTTCCGGGCGGAACACGGTCTCCCAGGCCCTGAAGACCACCTTCGACGGGCAGCACCCCTGCCGCGTCTGCCTGATCGTCAAACACGGGGCCGACGCTCCGCCCCGCGCGGCGCTTCCCGCTCCCACCGTGGATTTCGCATTCGTCGCCGTTCCATCGATTTTGCCATCCGTCGCCGCCGTCGTCCCTCTGCCCTCCGACGTCCCGTCGTTCTCCTCCGCCTTCCGCGTCCCGCCTTCCCCTCCGCCGAATATTCTCCTCGCCGCCTGACGACGCGACCGGCACGGCCGGTCCGCCTCGCGACCGCGCGCCGTTCCGACGCGCGAACATAGGAGAAAGACATGAAACGTTTTATCGCCGCATTGATCGCACTGCTCGTCGCCGTCCCGTCCGTGAGCTGGAGCTGCGCCTGCGGGTGCGGCGTCTTCGACGTCCAGACCGGGGGCATGCTGCCGACCCAAGCGGGTGGCACCGCCTATCTCGAGTACGACTTCATGAACCAGAACAAGAACTGGAGCGGAAATAAGGCCGCGTCCGCCGACGACAACGGCGACAAGCTCATCCGCACGCACTTCATCACCGCCGGGGTTCGCTACATGCTGGACCGCTCATGGGGTTATCAGGTCGAGGTGCCGTATTGGAGCCGCCGCTTCGCGAAGGATGATGGGACCGGAGCCACCGGCACTTTCGATCATCCCTCGACGGGCGATGTCCGCGTGCGCGGTATATACTCGGGCTTCTCCTCGGACATGTCCACCGGGATCACGTTCGGCGTCAAGCTTCCGACCGGGGACTTCGAGAATCCGAATTTCGACCGGGATACCCAGATCGGCACCGGCAGCACGGACCTCCTCCTGGGCGCGTACCACATGAGCCGGCTGAGCGACGCCTGGGCCTGGTTTGCGAACGCGCAATGGAACGAGCCCGTGCTGATCGCTGCCGGGTACCGGCCCGGTGCGGAAATCGGCATGGCGTCGGGCGTCTATTACGACGCCTTCGCTCCGGGTGGGTGGAAGATAGCCCTGCTGGCGCAGGTCATCGCGTCGAACCGCTGGAGCGACTCCGGTTCGGCGTCGAACGCACCGAACAGCGGCTACCGCCGGGTCCTCCTGTCCCCGGGTCTTGAGATCGGCGCGGGCCCCTGGCGCGTCGACGCGAGCGTGGCATTCCCCGTTTATCAGTACGTGATCGGCGATCAGTTGGTCGCGAGCGAATTCTACCGCCTCTCGACGAGCTGGAGCTTCTGACGATGCGGACCCGCGCGCTCGCCCTTCTTGCCTTCGCCGTCCTTGGAGCGGGCGGGTGCGCGGGCTTCGTCCGCCGGCCGGACGCGCCCCCGGATCTCCCCGTGCTTTCGGAACTGCGCGGCAAGGTCGTGCTCGTCGATTTCTGGGCGACATGGTGCGATCCATGCCGGGAATCGATGCCGATGTTCGAGGGCCTTTTCAAGAAATACGGTTCCCGCGGTCTCTCGGTCGTCGGGGTCTCCGAGGATTCCGAGCCCGCGTCCGCGCGCCGGGCCGCGGCGGAACGGGGCGTGACCTACCGGCTCGCGTTCGACCCTCGAGGCCGCTCCCTGGCGGCGTCCGGAGCGCGCAGCCTCCCGGCGACCCTGCTGATCGGGGCGGACGGGCGCGTGCGCGCCCGCTGGTCGGGCTTCCCGCCGGGGCGCGGCGCGGAGATCGAGGCCGCAATCGGCAAGTTGCTAGCCGAATCCCCGGTTCAGTAACCGGAGAAGTACGGCGCGACGTCGCGCGGGCCGTCGGGAAAGGGTTTGGATAGGAAACCGTTCGCGCAGCGCGCGGCGGCCTTTTCCGTGATGGCGCCGTAGACGGATTTCGCGGCGGCCCGGCGTCCGCGCGCGTCGTCCAGGTTCGCCCGGCGCAGGCGGATCCAGTCGCCCAGGCCTTTCGGGGCGCGGCGTTCGTCCAGGGCGGCCAGGCGTTTGGCGGCCTCGTCGTAGCGGCCCTGCAGGAGCCGCGCCTCCGCCGCGCGGTACTGCGACCAGGCGCGGGTCCGCTCGCGCAGGCCCGGGTTGACGGCCGAAACCCACGTCCCGTCCGGATCGGCCAGGGCGGCGGCCTGGTCCCACGCGCCGCGGCGCTCGGCGACGAACGCGCGGCGAAGACGGTACACCGGGTTGCGCGGGTAGCGCGCCATGAGCTCGGCCAGCAGCTTGTCGGCCCCGGCCCAGTCGGCCTCGTCGTCCTTCGACAAGATCATGGACAGCACCGCGCGCGCCTCCATCCGGGCGATGCCGCTGGAGTTGGCCACCGACCAGAGCTCGCTCAGTCCCCGGGCGCGGTCGCCGCCCTCGCCGACGAGCAGGCGGGCGAACGGCTTCGCGGGGGCGGGCATGCGCGCCGCGAAGTAGTGGTACATGCCCAGGCCCAGCTTGGCGTCGATCAAAGTCGGGTCCAGGGCCAGCGCCGCCTTCAGGTGCTTCAGGGACGACGACGCGTCGGAGACGGCGGAGACGAAGCGGCGCTGGGCGGCCAGGCCGCGCGCGCGGAATCCCAGGGCCGCGCCCAGGTAGTAGTTCGACTCGGCGGGGGACGTCTTTTCCATCGCCTTCGCCTCGGCGACGGCGCGCGTCAGGTCGGCGTCGACGGCTTTCCAGGCGTTCTGGTCGGTCAGGCCTCCGGCGGTCCAGCGCTGGTACTCAACGACGGCGCGGAACAGCGGGCCGGCCGGGTGTCCCGGATGGCGGGCCTCCAGCGCCGCGGCGGCCGGCGCCGCGCGCTCGAAATCGTGGCCGTAGAAAAGGTCCACGATCGCGGAGACCTCGGCGTTCAGATCGCCGCCGCGCGGCGCGGCGACGGGCGCCGCGGCGGAGAAGGCGGCTAGGACGGCGAGCGTCAGGCGAATCATGGACGGTCTGATTCTACCTCGTTGGAACGGCGTGTGGTAGAATGGTCTTATGGCTAAAGAAGCTGTGATTCTGATCGGGCACGGCGGTACGGCGACGGACACGCCGAAGCCGATGGTGGGCGAATTGAAGCGGCTGGAGGGCGAGCGCCAGGCCCGGCGGGAGACGAAGATGTCCCCGCGCGAGGCGGAGCTGGACAAGATCGTCCGCGAGTGGCCGCGCACCCCCGATAACGACGCCTACAAGTACGGCGTCGAGCAGATCGCCGCGGCGCTGGCTCCCAAGCTGGGCGGCCGCAAGCTGGTCACGGCCTACAACGAGTTCTGCGCGCCGTCCGTCGAGGACGCGATCGAGTCTTTGGTCAAGGACGGCTGCACCCGCATCAGCCTGATCTCCACCATGTTCACGCGCGGCGGAATCCACGCGGAGTGCGAGATTCCGGGCATCGTGATCGAAGCGAAGAAGAACCATCCCGGAGTCCTGGTGGAGTACGCATGGCCCTTCGACGCGGACTTCATCGCCGGCTTCCTGGCCGGCCAGCTGGAACGCGCCTTGCCCGCCGCGAAGCGCTGAGCGCCTACGGGCGCCAGACGTGGAAGCGCCAGGTGCGGCGGCTCATGTTCTCGAGGTAGGTCTTCACGAATTCCTCGGTCATGTCCTCGTTGAGCCGCGGGCTGAGAAGCTGGACGGAGATGTCGTCTCTTTCCGGGTTCCAGAGGCTTAATTCCACCGGGAGGGCCCGGTTCAGGCGGTCGAGCACGGCATGCTCGTCGTCGCCGGTGATCACCAGGGCGCTCTGCAGGCGGGTGAGGTTCATCAGTTCGTACACCGCCACGCGGCGGACCGGCAGCGGGGTGAGGGGAGCCATGCCTCAGTATGATCCTGTGTCCGTCGCGGCGCAAGCGCGGGGCCCCTTTTTAACCGGCATTTTACCCCCGCCCTTTCCTAAATAGAGGCGTATGCGCTACAATGGCGCCACTATGGCAATCGAACAGACCCTGATCCTCATCAAGCCGGACGGCGCGTTCCGCAAGCTGACCGGCATCACCATCGACCGCCTCGACGCCACCGGCCTCGAGATGGTCGGCGCGAAGATGATCTGCGTGACCGACAAGCTGGCGCGCGAGCACTACGCCTCCCTCTCCGACAAGCCCTTCTTCGAGGACCTGATCAAGTACATCCGCGGCGGCTACCACGGGATCAAGGACTCCCGCATTCTCGCGCTGGTTTATCGCGGCGAGAACGCGATCAAGGCCGTGCGCGCCGTCGCCGGCGCGACGAACCCGGAGGCCGCCGCTCCCGGCACCATCCGCGGCTCCTTCGGACGCATGAACAGCGTCACCAAGCAGTTCGAGAACGTGATCCACGCCTCGTCCGATCCGACGGACGCGGCGCGCGAAGTCGCGCTGTGGTTCAAGAAAGAAGAGCTCGTTCCTTAAGGCCATGACTTTCGCGGTACTTCTTGCGGCCGCTCTCACCGCGGCCGCCGCGCCCGCTCCCGCGCCCGCCCCGGCGCGCGCGCCGCTCCTTCCCGGAACGACGATGGAGCTGCGCGCCGTGGACGGGTGGACCCTGCACGCGGTCTGGGAGAAGGCCCAGGAAGGCAAGCCGACGGTGATCCTGCTCCATGGGACCGGTCAGCGAAAGGAGGACTGGCGCTCGTTCGCGCGGGTCCTGGCGAAGGCCGGCTACGGCTACGCGGCCGTGGACCTTCGCGGCCACGGCGAGAGCCGCGTCACTCCCTCGGGCGAGACGATCACGTACAAGAAGCTGCGCGCGCTGAAGAACGCGAACGACTACGAGGACATGACGCGCGACGTGGAGGCCGCGGTAGCCTCGCTGACCGGCGCCGGCGTGCCCGAGGAGACGATCGCGGTGATGGGCGCGGAGGTGGGGGGAAGCATCGCCGTGAAGTACGCGGCGGTCCACGCGAAGGTTCCGTTCGTGATCGTTCTGTCCCCGGGGTTGGCGTGGCAGGAGATCCCCATCGTCAACGCGGTCCGCGCCTTCAAGGGCCGGAGCACGCCCATCCTGCTGATCCACTCCGATGCCGACAAGCGCTCGTCGCGGGAAACGCCGCTGCTGTACGCGTTCGCGAAGAACTCGGTCGGCGAGCGGAACACCACCTTGATCGTCGTGCCGCAGGAGCGCGGAATCCGCCTGTTCAAGGCGAACAAGGATCTGGCCGAGCGCGTGCTGGCGTGGATCGCCAATCCCATCGCTCCGGTCGCCCCCGTCGTCTCCACGGACGCCGTGACGGGAAGCACGGCCGCGGCGCCGTCTCCTGCTCCGGCCGACGACGCCGACCAGCCCGATCCCGAGAACACCCCGGCCGCGACGACGGCGCCCGGCGGCGACGTCCAGTAGGATGGCCCTGCTTTCGGCGGGAGTCTACGCGCGGCTTCCCACGGAGCAGGCGAATCCCCGCACGCGGAACATCGACCGCCGCTCCACCTTGGAGATCGTGCGCCTGATCAACGCGGAGGACCGTCTGGTCCCTCTGGCGCTGGCCAAGGTCGCCCGTCCGCTGGCGCTGGGCGTGGACGCTCTGGCGAAGACCTTGGCCTCCGGCGGCTCCGTGCTGGTTCTGGGCGCGGGGACCAGCGGGCGCCTGGCCGTGCTGGAGGCCGCGGAATGCCCGCCCACCTTCAACACCGACCGCCGCCAGGTCCGCGCCGAGATCGCCGGCGGCAAGCGCTCCGTCTTCCGCGCGAAGGAAGGCGCCGAGGACGATCCCGCGCTGGGCCGGCGCGCGGCCGCGAAGGTCCGTCGCGGCGACAGCGTGGTGGGCGTGGCCGCCAGCGGCGTGACCCCGTTCGTGCGCGCGGCGTTGGACGAGGCGAAACGCCGGGGGGCCACGACCTTGCTGGTCACCTCCAACGGACGCCCCCACGGCGTGCGCGCCGACATCGTGATCGCTCCCGACGTGGGGCCCGAGGTCGTCACCGGCTCCACGCGCCTGAAGTCCGGCACCGCCGCCAAGCTGGCGCTGAACATCCTGACCACCGGCGCGATGATCAAGATCGGCAAGGTCTACGACCACTGGATGGTGGACTTGAAGCCCACCTCCCGCAAGCTGCGTCTGCGCGGCGAGCGCATCGTGGCCGACCTGGGCCGCGTGATGCCCGCCCGCGCCCGCTCCTTGTTCCGCGCGTCGGGCGGCAGCGTGAAGACCGCGGTGCTGATGGCGCGGCAGAATCTTTCGGCGGCGGAGGCTCGTTCGGCGCTGGCCGCCAACGGCGGCGCCCTGCGCCGGGCCCTCACGGAGAGGACGTTTATGAAAGGAAGTCATGCGAAGCGGAGCGGAGCATGAACGGGAAGCTTCAGATCGAGACGATCTCCAGCATCGTGCTCAAGGACAACCCGTTGGGCGACCCGCGCCGCCGCGAGGTCCCCGTCTATCTGCCGCCGTCCTACGGCTCCAAGCGGGGCCGCCGCTACCCCGTCTTCTTCTACCTGCCGGGATTCACGGGCACGGGCCGCGGCGCGGTCAACTACAACCCGTGGAAGGAGAACATCGTCGACCGCTTCGACCGGCTGATCGCCGAAGGCAAGGCGCGCGAGGCGATTCTGATCATCCCCGACGGATTCACGGCCTACGGCGGCTCTCAGTACCTGAACTCGAGCGCGACGGGACGCTACGCGGACCACGTCGCCGTCGAACTGGTCAGCTTCATCGAGGACAAGTTCGCCGCGGTGCGCGGACCCGAGGGCCGCGCGCTGTTCGGCTCGTCCTCCGGCGGCTACGGCGCGCTGATGCTCGGCATGCGCCATCCCGAGGTGTTCGGCCACGTGGCCGCGCACTCCGCGGACCTGGGCTTCGACGCGTGCTACGGCACGGATTTCCCGAAGGTCTGCGCCGCGCTTCAGAAATACGGCGGCTCGGTCGCGCGCTTCGTCGCGGAGTTCCGCGCCGCGCGCGACAAGTCCGCCTTCGACCACGCGGCGATCAACGCCGTCGCGATGGCCGCCTGCTACTCGCCGAACCCGAAAAGCCAGCTGGGCTTCGACTTCCCCGTCGACGTCCGCACGGGGGAGAAGATCGCCGCCGTCTGGAAGCGCTGGGAGGCTCACGATCCGGTCCACGCCTGCGCCAAGCACGCGGGGGAACTTCGCCGCCTGAAGACCCTGTGGTTCGACGCGGGAACCCGCGATGAGTTCTATCTCCAGCTGGGCGCGCGCCGCTTCTCCGACGCGCTCAAGAAGCTCAAGATCAAGCACGTCCACCAGGAGCACGACCGCGGCCATTTCGACCTGGCCGCGCGCTTCGAGGTGTCCCTGGCCGTCCTCTCGAAGAACTGCGCCCGCGTCGATTAAAACGATGAAGAGTCCGCTTCGAGGGTTCGCGCTCCTGCTTCTGCCGGCGGCGCTCCTCGCCGCGCCGGCCAAGCCGGACTGGCTGTCGGGAGACAGCTCGTCATATCCCAAGAGCGCTTACATCCTCGGCATCGGAGAGGGGCCGACGCAAGAGAAGGCGGGGGACCGGGCGCGGGCTGAGATCGCGAAGGTCTTCGGCGTGGAGCTGACGGCGAAGAGCATCATCAACGAGAGCGCCTCCACCGACGCCGCGGGTTCCAGCGAATCGCAGTACGTCAGTAACGACGTGCGCACCTCCACGGCCAAGTTCATGGAAAACGTCGAGGCCGTCCAATACTGGACGGACGAGTCCGGCGCCGTCCACGCTCTGGCCGCGCTGAACCGCGCGCACGCCTTGACGACTCTGGGAGACAGGATCGCCGAGATCGACCGGGATTTCGAGGCGAACTCCGCCGACCTGGATAAGGCGGAGGGAAAATTCGCCGCGATGCGCGCCGCGCTCAAGCTTCAGAGCGGCGCCAAGATCCGGCGGCGTCTGAACGAGGACTACCGGATCCTGAATCCCGACGGGAAGGGGATTCCCGCCGCGGAGGACGCGCACGAGGTCCTGACGCGCGCGCGGAGGGCGGTGTCGGCGCTGACCGTCTCGGTGACGGGCGCGGGCGCGTCGGCCGGGCGCCTGCGGTCGCGCATGGTCGACGCACTGGAGCATTACGGCTTGAAGGCCGTCGAGTCGGGGCAGGCTCCGGACGTGCTCATCGAGATTTCGGGGGCGGCGCGGCCATTGCCCATCGAGAACCTGACCTGGTTCTTGGCGCGGGGGACGGTCTCGGTCAAGATGAGCTACGGCTCCACCGGGGAGGTTTTCAAACGCTTCGACGAATCCGGCGAAGGCTCGTCCGGAGACCCCGCTGATTCCGTTCCCGCCGCGCTGACCATCCTCACCGACCGCGCCGCCGTCCATGCCTACCAAGTCCTGACCTCCCCGACCACGCTCGACGATTAAGGCGCCCACGGCTGAACTGGCCCCGGGGCCAGTCGAATTGTGAAATGCGTGGATAAGTCCGCGCCCCTTGACAAAACAAGGCTTCCGGCTATACTTCAAGTGGTCACGGTTTGGGCGCGAAAAGCCCTCGCGTGGCTTCTCTATTTTCCGGAACAGCGCATGAAAATAAACCAATCGAATTTATTCGCGGCTTGGAGCGGACCCACGGGTCCGTCCTCCGGCCTGGAGGCCCCCGTCTAAGCGCTTTGCCGCGCTCATGACGGGGGACCCCGGGCCAAAAGCCCGGGGTTCTTCGTTTTTTAGGGGAGGTCCGAAGGCGCGCGCTTTGACCGGCGTCGCGCTGCCCGTCGCCGTCAGGCGGCTTGCGGAGTGGGCGCCCGCCCTCCCCTTCGTTTTCCGCGAGGAAAAGGGGGTGAGACGCATGACGAGAAAGCATCGGCGCCAGAAATCGGTGTCCGCGTTCGACGTGGCCCTGGCCGCGTGCCGCGCGTTGGTCCCGACTCCGGCGCGGCCTAAGCCGGACCTGCGGCGCGCGACCGTGTTGGCGCGGTTCGCCGTCGCGATGACGAAGTGAAGCGCCCTCCGTGCGGCCGCGCGGAGGGCGCCGCTTTGTCAGCGGCCCGGAGGGAGGGCGACGGGGCCGGCCGTTCGGAGAATCTCGACGGATTGCGTCATGGCGCTCAGCTCCGCGGCGGTGGCCAGCAAGGTCGTGCCGGAGCCGGAGTCCTGGACCATGAACAGGCGCTCGCCGCGCGACGGGCTGTCGAAGGCGCCCAGCAGGTAGACTTCGTGGTGAAGCGTCCGGTAGTCGTGGCCGCGCAGGGCCCGTTCGTCGGCGTCGTGGGGGAAGCGGCGGTGGAATATTCGCAGGGACAGCAGCACTTCCCGGCCGGGGCCGATCAGGGCGCTCCAGCCGGCGACGTCGCGGGGCGGGCCGCGCGCGGCCAGCTTCATGCCCAGCACGGAGGCCCATTCCCGGAGCGAATCGGCGTCCATCCCCTGACCCACGTCGCGGCGGCCGAAGTTGATGCCGAATTCCCGCTCCAGCGCGGCGGCGGACTGCGGTGAGACGCCGGGCCGGATCTGTGAGGCGCGGTTCAGCGCGGCTCGCGAGGCGGCGACGAAGTCGGCCACGCTCGCGGGACGGACGAACCCGACCGACGCGGTGATCGCGTTGTAGAACGCGTTCTGGGCGCAGAGGGAGGAGTCCTTCTCCTGGATGGGGGTTCCGCGCCAGGCGTGGCCCAGAACGGCGCCCGCGCGCGACGCGGCGTCCGCCTCGGAGACGAGAGTCAAATCCAGGCCGCGGCGGTCGGCGCGCTCGTAGGCGGTCTTGACCGTCGCCTCCGCGAAGCGCAGGTACGCGAAGGCCTGCGCGCGGTAGCCCGAGAATTGGGGGTTTTCCCGGTACCAGCCCGCGGCGCGGCCGGTCTGGAAGTGCTCCGCGATCGTCTGCAGCGCGTCTTGGAAGCGGCCGTCGGAAAGCGCGCGGTGGATGCCGCCCAGGCTTTCGCGAAGGCTCCGCTCCTCGCCGGTCACGCGCTCGCCCGGCCCCAGGTTCTTCAAGCGGATTTCGTGTCGGGAGATGTTCCAGGCGTTGACCGCCGCGGCGACGGGCTTGAGCAGGAGGGAGCGCGGCGTCCACGCGGCCGGCGCCCGGGGCGCGCGCACCGGCGTCAGCGCTTCGAAGTCCGGCGCCGCGGGCGCCGCGTCGAAGAGTCGGCCGGATTCCTCGGGCGCCTTTTCGATGCGCGCCGCGCCGGTCTTCAAGACGTAGACGGCGCTGGGGCGGCCGTCCGCGTCGCGCGTGACCTCGACCGGCGGCCGGGAGTTGGCCGCGGCCGGCGCCGTCAGCGCGACGGGAGCCAGCGGCATCGGCGCGGCGGGCGCCGGCGCCAGCATGGGGGCCAGCGCGGTGAGGACGGAGGAGAGCGGGGAAGGGGACGATAGCGGCGAGAGCGCCGAGAGGGCGGGGGCCGAGACCGGCGCCGGAGCCGAGGCGATGGGCTCGAGGTGCGCCAGCGCGGCCCAGCCGGGCGCGGCCCAGAGCAAAGGTGGAATCAGGGCCGATAATACGCGTGATCGTCTCACGCAATAAGGGTAACGGTGGTTCTCGCGGCGAGGGAGGGCCCCCCGGTCCCGCCGCCCTGGGACCTTTGTCCTCCCGGACCGGGGCGGGGGCGGCCCTGGCGCGCGGCGGCCCAGGAAGTTATGATGAGACGATGGCCCACTCCGACATTCCCGGCGTGCGGGCGGAAACGCTCGAGGTCGCGGGAATCAAAACCCGGCTCCACCGCGCCGGAAAAGGCGAGCCCGTGATCCTTCTTCACGGGCTGGGCGCGTCGTCGTATTCCTGGCGCTTCGCGCTTCCGGAATTGGCGAAGCATTACGAGGTCTTCGCTCCCGACCTCCCCGGTTTCGGCCGCGCCGACAAGCCTCGGGACTTCGACTACTCGATCGCGGGGCTGCACGACTGGGTGGTGGCCTTCATGGACCAGCTGGACATCCCGAAGGCGCGCTTCGCGGGCAACTCGATGGGCGGCGTGATCACGCTGTGGCTGGCCATGGACTCCGGGCACCGGGTGGAGCGCATGGCCCTGCTCGGCACGCCGGCTTTTCCCGAACACCGCCCGAAGATGCTGTGGCCGTTGAGCTGGCCCGTCGTCGGGCGGATTTACGAGTGGATGCTGGGCGAGACGACCTTGCGCTACATCGCGAAGTCGACCTTCGTGGACCAGAGCAAGGTGACCGAGGAACTGATCGGCGAGTACCTGGAGCCGCTCAAGAGCGCCGCCGGCCGGCGCGCCGTGGCGGAGTTCGTCCGCCACGCCATCCCTCCGGACTTCCAGAGCCGGATCGACAGCTACGCGGGCCTGCGGCAATCGACCTTAGTCCTGGTCGGCGATTCCGACCGGATGGTGGGCCGCGTCGGCGGCGAGCGTCTGTTCCGGGCGCTCCCCCGCGCGCGCTTCGAATTTATGGAGCGCTGCGGCCACGCGCCGCAGGAAGACGCGCCCGAGAGGGTCGTTCCGATGATCCGGAGCTTCTTCGCGGAGCCCGCGTGACCGACCGTCCCGTCTACTCCACCGATCCCGACTGGGGCAAGCCCGGAACGCCGCGTCAGCCCGAACCCGTGCGCCTCTCCTTTCACCGCGGCGCGAAAGGCTCGGGCGTGACGCGAGTGGAGCGGCTGGTCATGCATCCGACGCTCAAGGACCAGATGCTGTCGAAGCTCAAGAAGCATCTGGGCTGCGGCGGGACGCTCAAGGACGGGAGCTTCGAGTTCCAGGGCGACCACCGCGAGAAGATCGAGAAGTTTCTTCTCGCCGACGGGTACAAGGTCAAGCGCATCGGCGGCGCCTAGGCCTTTAGGCCCATTTACTCTAGGCCCATAAGGCCCAGGATCGGCCGGGCCTTTCGATTAAGCTATCGCTATGAGCAAGCGATCTTGGTCGGGACCGGCGGCTCTCCTCGGCGCGATCTTCCTGTCCTCCGCCGCGTCCGCGCAGGAGTTCGCGGGCGTCGCCGGCCTCCAGGAGAGTTTGGCCGGCATCCGCGCCGCGACCGCGCAGTTGAAAACGACGTCGCTGCGCCCGGCTCAAGCCGCGCAGGCCGAACCGCGCCGGCACGTGATGGGCTCGGACCGTTCCGTCTCCATCGAGTCGCTGTCTCCGGACGGTGTGCTGAGCGTCGCGCCGGACCCGTCCGCGTACAAGGTGCGGGGCGTGGACATCTCGCATTACCAGGGCGATATCGCTTGGGACCTGGTGAAGCTGGACGGCCTGTCGTTCATCTACATCAAGGCCACGGAGGGCGGCGACGGCGTGGACGACAAGTTCGCGGCCAACTGGGCGGGCGCCACGAACGCCGGACTGCTCAAGGGCGCTTACCACTTCTACAATTTCTGCAAGGGCGGCGACGAGCAGGCGGCCAACTTCGTCTCCGTGGTGCCGCCGGACGCCGACGCCCTGCCCATGACCATCGACCTGGAGCAGTCCGGAGACTGCAAGACCATGCCGGCCAAGGACGCGTTCCGGGCGGACCTGGCCGCCTTCGTCGCGAAGGTCCAGGCCGTCTACGGGCATCGCCCGATACTGTACGTCAACTACAACATCTACAACCTCTACTTCGCGGGCGAGAGCGACTCGTACAAGCTTTGGATCGCCGACACCTCGCACGCGGCCCCGGCCATGCCGGACGGCTCGTCCTGGGCGATGTGGCAGTACGGCTGGCACGGCCAGGTGGCCGGCATCCCGGGAGAAGTGGACCTGGACGTGTTCAACGGCACGCCGCAGACCTTGGCCTCCCTGACCGGCCCCTCCGACGTGATGGTCGCCGTCGCCAGCCTGCGGTAGCCGCCCGGGTTTGGTAGAATGACCTCCTTCAATTCTCAAGGAGGCGTTGCCATGCCCTCTCCCTCGACCGCCCGCAAGCCCAAATCCTCCCGCGCCGCGTCCGCTCCCCCCGTTCAGACGGACGAGGGCATGTGGACGTTCGACAATCTCCCTCTGAAGCTTCTCAAGGACAACTACGGCTTCGCGCCGACGCGGGACTGGGTGGAGCATCTGCAGAAGGCGTCGGTGCGCTTCAACGACGGAGGCTCGGGCGCGTTCGTGTCGAAGGACGGGCTGGTGCTGACGAACCATCACGTGGCGCTGGGGCAGCTCCAGAAGATGTCCACGGCGGCGAAGGATTACGTGAAGAACGGCTTCTTCGCCCGCGCGCGCGCGCAGGAGATCAAGTGCCCGGATCTGGAGATCAACGTGCTGGTCTCCATGGAAAACGTCACGTCCCGCGTGCTCAAGGCGGTGGACGCCGCCGCGCCGGAGAAGCTCCAGAACGAGCAGCGCAAGGGCGAGATCTCGCGCATCGCCAAGGAGTCCATGGACAAAACCGGCCTGCGCTCCGACGTGGTGACGCTCTACCAGGGCGGGGAGTACTGGCTGTACCGCTACAAGAAATACACCGACACCCGGCTGGTCATGGCGCCGGAAATCCAGGCGGCGTTCTACGGCGGCGACCCGGACAATTTCACCTACCCGCGCTTCGCGCTGGACTTCGCGTTCTTCCGCGTGTATGAGAACGGCAAGCCCGTGCGCGCGGAGCGCTGGCTCCGCTGGTCCAAGGACGGCGCCGCCGAAGGGGAGCTGACCTTCGTGACCGGCCACCCCGGCCACACCGACCGCCTGATGACCACGGCGCAGTTGGAATCCGAGCGCGACGGCGGCCTGCCCTTGTACCTGGACGTCGCGCGCGAGCGGCGCCGGGACTACCAGGACTACGCCGCGCGCGGCGTCGAGCAGATGCGGCGCTCGAAGGACCGCATCTTCGGCGTGGAGAACGCGATCAAGGCCGTCACCGGCGAACACGAAGGGCTGCTGGATCCTGCGCTGATCAAGGCGAAGAAGGCCGCCGAGAACGCGCTCCGGCGCTCCGTCGCCGATTCGAAGGACCCCTCCGTGCGCGCCGCCAAGTCCTCCTGGGACAAGATCGCCGCCGCCCAGAAGAAGGAGAACGCGCGCCGCCTGCAGACGACGTACCGCCGCTTCGAGCCGACGAAGATCGCCTCGCTGGCCGCCCACATCGTCCGCTACGTGGCCGAGGTCGCCAAGCCCAACGACAGGCGGTGGGAGGAGTTCCGGGATTCCAACCTGGAATCCCTGCGCTTCCGCCTGTTCTCCCCGGCGCCGACGTACCCCGACATGGAGGAGTTCCTCCTGGCGCGCGCCCTTCAGGACTCCCTCGAGAAGCTGGGACCCAACGACGAGTTCGTCCGAAAGGCGCTGGGAGGGCTCAAGCCCGCGGCCGCGGCGAAGCGGCTGGTCTCGGGAAGCCGTCTCTTCGATCCGGCGGTCCGCCGCAGGCTGATTGAGGGCGGCGAAAAGGCCGTCTCCGCGTCGACCGACGCGCTGATCGTCTGGGCGCGCGGGCTGGACCCGCTCTACCGCGCGCAGCGCAAGTGGCGCGAGGACGAGATCGAGAGCGTGCTGGTGGCCGAGGGCAACCGGATCGCGAAGGCGCGTTTCGCCGTCTACGGAAAGTCGACCTATCCCGACGCGACGTTCACGCTGCGGCTCTCGTACGGGAAAGTGGCCGGCTACGAGGCCGGCACGACGCTGGTCGCGCCGTTCACGACGTACTACGGATTGTACGACCGGGCCCTGGGCCATGGCGAGAAATCTCCCTACGATCTGGCGCCGCGCGTGAAGGCCGCGCGCGGGAGGCTGAACCTGGCGGCGAAGGTCAACTTCGTCACCACCAACGACATCATCGGCGGCAACTCGGGCTCTCCTGTGGTCAACGCGAAGGGGGAGTACGTGGGACTGATCTTCGACGGCAACATCCAGTCCCTGGTCGGACGCTACGCGTACGACAACGCGCGCAACCGCGCCGTCGCCGTGCACTCGGCCGGGATCCTGGAAGCCATGCGGACTATTTACGGGATGAACGCGTTGGCCGGGGAATTGACCGCCAAGTAGGGCGGCGTTCACCGGAAGTTCCCCGAAAGTTTGATTGAACCCCGCCGCTCCCCCTGCTATATGTTTGGGGACGGACGGAGGGGTTCGATGAAACGCAACGCATGGCTGTTGGCCGGTTGTCTTTCCATCCTGGCCGGTGTTTCGCAACCGGCCGCCGCGGGCGGCCGCGGCGACGCGGTGAAATTCGGGAAGCGCGACAAAGACGACGGCGACCGTCGCCGCGGAGGCGGCGACAAGGATAAGGATAAGGACCGGGACCATAAAGCGCCCGCCCCGGCTCCCACGCC